>NZ_QYUO01000001.1:2009776-2679701 GCF_003591035.1 Noviherbaspirillum saxi | reverse complement strand
GTCCAGCGGTGATCAGGTATTCGGCGATTTCATAGAACTTGTCAAAATAATCGCTGGCGAAATACAAATGTTCCCCGCTTTTATCCTTCCAGTCGAAGCCCAGCCACTTGACGGAATCGAGGATGGTGTCGACGTATTCCTGCTCTTCCTTGGTCGGGTTGGTATCGTCGAAACGCATATGGCAGCGCCCGCCGAAATCGCGCGCGATGCCGAAGTCGACGCAGATCGCCTTGGCATGGCCGATATGCAGGTAACCATTGGGTTCCGGCGGGAAACGGGTGACTACGGCGGGCAAAGGACGGCCCAGGGCATCGCTGCGGTTGGCATACTTGCCAGAAGCATTATCAGCTTCAATGATGCCGCGCAGGAAATTGGATGCTGGCGCATGCTCGGTCGCGGCGGCGGGTTTGCTGGTGTTCTTGGGATCGTTGCTCATGTGCTTCGCGAAATGCGTTGAAATGAATGGATTGATGGGCATTTTACCGTAGCGGGATAGAGCGGGGCGGGAGCGCAATGGTTTAAAAGGAAAGATGTTCAGGCTGAAGATGAATTCCTGCTCTTCCCCCATGCAATAAACATACAATCTAAATAATTAGGACAACGAAGTAAATTTGCTTATAATTCGGACATGCCAATATTTGACCGCATCAGTACGCCAATCGAATCGCGCATTGCCAACGGCTTTGCACGGATCAACACGGCCATGCGATCCAGGGCATGGTCGCAAGCCGCAGCGAACGGGCTTACGCCGACACAGGCCGATATCCTGAACCTGCTGGCTTCGCGCACGGCCTTGTTGCGTCTGTCGTCCGTTGCCGAGCAGCTCGCGATCACCGCGGCTACCGCTAGCGATGCGGTCAGCGCGCTGGTGACCAAAGGTTTGGTCGAAAAGACGCGCGCGGCCGACGATGGACGCGCCATCGCGTTGAAGCTGACCAAGTCCGGCGCGCGGCTCGCCGTCACTGTGGCGGACTGGAGCAGTTTTCTTGGCACAGCCGCGCAAACACTGGCGAGCGAAGAACAGGCCGTGCTGCTGAAGTTGATCGTCAAGATGATTCGCGAGTTGCAGGAACGGGGCGAAATTCCTGTCAACCGGATGTGCGCGACTTGCAAGTACTTCGGTCCGAACGAGGGCGACACTGCTCTTACGCCGCACTATTGTCACTTCGTGAAAGCACCCTTCGGTAATCAACATCTCCGCCTGGATTGCCCGGAGCATGAAGAAGCCGAGAAAACTGTTCAGTTCAGGAATTGGGCCACCTTTGCTGCAAGCTGAGTTTTATTTGGCTTATATGTTTAGGAGTCCTAATATGAATTGGAAAATAGGCAGACCCTTGAATGCGGTGGCGAGCATTGAAAGTCAAGGATATTCCCGAGGGCACACGATGAAAATTGCCGAAAACCTGGCCCGGCGTCCCTCTGCTGATCAACAGTTCCGGTTACGCACCCAAGTTCTCGGGCAACCCGCTGACTGCGCGCGCAATGATAGCGCGCATGCGCCGCTGCTCTGTGTCGTCAATGTATTCGATGTGGCGTCGGGCGATCTTTTTTCTCTGCCCGGCAAAGCCGAATAAACGGGGTATTGGAAAAGTTTGGCGACCACTCCAGTACCCCGACCCCTCAACCTGCACTAATGAAAAGGAGTAATGGCATTATGACCAGCAAAGCGATTTTCTACCACGCCGGCTGCTCGGTTTGCATCGAAGCGGAACAACAGTTTGTCGATGCGCTGGACCGAAACCGGTACAGCGTCGAAGTCGTGCATTTCGGTACTCAACGCGACCGGATTGCCGAAGCCGAACGTCTCGGCGTCAAATCGGTACCCGCGCTTGTCATCGATGGCAACGTTTTTCACATCAATTACGGTGCATCAATGGCTGACGTAAAAGGATAGCGGCGCTGTCAGCCGTCGGCGTTGCCCGCTGTTGCTGAGCGGGCAACGCGCGCAATCACTTCCCAGACCGCCTTGGGTTTCTCATAGCGGTCGATGATCATCTCTTGAATGGAAATACGCTCCCAGCCGGAACAAAACAGATGATCGATCGCTTCCCGGTCGAAGAAGCGCTTCGGCATGCCATCGACCAGATAATAATTCGGCGCAAGTGCAGGGTGACCGCTCGCGCCGTAGTGGACATCGGCAGTGGAATTCAGTCGGCATAGCAGCAAGGCGCCCGGCTTCATGCAACGCGCAATTTCATGCAGGATGTGCTCGGTGTGGGCCCATGCAAAGTAGTGTAGGCACAACGAGGCAATGACTGCGTCGAAGCGCTGTCCGGCAAAGGGCAAAGATTTCCGCAAATCATGGCGAACGTGTAGCGCTGCCGGTGCGGCTTGCACACATTGCGCCAATGCCTGGGTGGAAAGCTCGGTACAGATTACGTTGGCAAAGCCTTGCTTTATCAAAAAGGCGGTATCACCACCGGAGCCGCAACCAAGCTCCAGCAGCAGCGGCGGCTGCGCCGACGCCGCAAGCAAGGGTATCCATCGTTCCAGCCACTGATCTTTCTGCATCGCGACCGCCTACGCGCCACGCGGCGCAAACATGATGATCGCCATGCCTGCCAGCGACACCGATACACCCGCGATATCCCACCCGGTCGGGCGTATGCCGTCGACTGCCCATAACCAGGCGAGTGCGACGCTGATGTAGACGCCGCCATAAGCCGCATACACGCGTCCGGCGGCGTTTGGATGCAGCGTCAGCAGCCAGGCAAATAGCGCAAGGCTCAATGCGGCCGGCAACAACAGCCATGGTGTCGCACCTTGCTTGAGCCACAGATAGGGCAGATAGCAGCCAAGGATTTCCGCGAGCGCGGTCAGGATAAAAAGAAACAGGGTCTTTGCGGCAAGCATCGGTTCCTCATTGGTGCGGCAGCGCGTAGCAAAGAATGCGCGAGCCGGGGATTGGTATTACATTACCTGCGCATCATAACCCGGGAGCAATCCATGAAAATCAGACGCGAAGACCTGCAGGCAGCCGCCGATGCCGGCGTGCTCAACCCACTCGAGATCGATGGCTTGCTGGCATTTTTCAACCAGCATTATGCAAAGTCGCCGCAAGCATCTTCGGCGCGCTTTTCCGGTACCCATGTTTTGTATTACCTCGGCGGGATGCTGGCTATCGGTGCAGCCTCGCTGTTTGCAACGCTGGCGATCGAAGCGGCCGGCATGGGTGCATTGCTGGTGCTGTCGCTGCTGTACGCGGCCGGCGCATTGTGGCTGGCCGTCAGACTTGAGAAAAACGGATTTGTCATTCCCGCAGGCATCCTCGCGACGCTCTCGCTGGCACTGGTGCCGCTGGCCGTCTTTGCCCTTCAGCATCTGCTCGGTTTCTGGGCCGACGGCGAGCGCGCACAGCATTACCGCGACTATCACCGCTATATCGACTGGCGCTGGCTCGTCATGGAATTGTCGACGCTGGCGGCGGGCGCCGTCATGCTGTGGCGATTCCGCTATCCCTTCCTGATGATGCCGATTGCGGTAACGCTCTGGTATATGGGCATGGACATCGTGCCGGCCCTGATTCTGCAGAGCGGCGGCAATGAAAGCGACTGGTTCAGTGGTGCCGCATGGGAATTGCGCAAGGTGGTGTCGCTCGCATTCGGTGCGCTCATGCTGCTGCTGGCCTTTGCGGTCGATTTGCGTACGCGGCGCCATCAGGATTACGCGTACTGGCTCTATTTGTTCGGCTTGCTGACGTTTTGGGGTGCGCTGTCGCTGATGGGTTCCGGCCAACTCGCAGGCAAGCTGGTTTACCTGTGCATCAATTTCGTGCTGGTGTTCATCGGCGCACTGCTTGGACGCCGCATGTTTGCAGTATTCGGCGGTATCGGCATTGCCTTGGTGCTGGGGGATCTTTCTTGGCGCATGTTCAAGGACAGTCTGGCCTTTGTGCTGGTGCTGACCCTGCTCGGCTTCGGCTTGATCGGTTTGGGAGTGTGGTGGAGCAAGCATGAGGCGCGTATCTCGGCGCGTTTGCGCGGCTTCCTGCCACGCGATCTGCGTGAGCTGATCGAAGCGCGCCGGGCGTGAAGTGTGCTATTCATCGGATGTCAATGCGCCCACATCCAGCGAATCGACACAGCCGGATCCATTGGCTTTTTAACTATCGGTCGCTCGGATTTGACGGCGCGTAAATCAACTGAAATTCGCTGGTAAGCGCTTGATTTATATCTATTTGATGCTGCAGGAAACTCGTTTAAATACATGATGTAAACATATTGGTAATGTCTATGCACGACATGCCGCCTGATCGATTTTGTCCGCCTTGGCATCGCTAAGCCTTCTTGATTGCCAGGTCTCATGCGCGGATGTTGCACGCCATGCAGCGGACGTCGACCGCACCACGCCACCCATAATGCCGGTGGGAATATCGAAGGAGCGAGAATGACGATTCGACGCGAGGACCTGGTGGCCGCGGCCGCTCTAGGCTTGCTGCAATACAGGCAGATCGATCCGCTGCTGGTTTTCCTGCTGCAACGCGATGTGCACAAGAAGCGGCTTGCGCTTGCCGCCAGTGCACACGCACTGCGCTCGGGTCGCGCGCACATGATGCTGCCGTGGACCGTGATCGGGCTTGCACTGATGACAGCGGCCTTGCTTGCGACCCTGTTCACGACGAGCGCCGTGCAGTCGATGGGTGTAGGCGCACTCTTCTTCATTACGCTGTTTTATGCGCTGGGCGGTGTCGGCGTGTCGGCATGGTTCAAGCGCTACGGACTGGGCGGCCGTACCCGTGCCTCGCTCACGGTGCTGTTTACCGCGGCGCCTCTCGCGGTGTTCGCGTTGCAGCAGGTCTGAATCAGGCATATGTAAGGATTGCCAATCCCGCCAGACAAAGGGGCATGTCACTTCACCCGGAGCTGCCATGTCCCGCCTGGTTCTGCTACTTCCCTTGACTGCGAGCTGTCTGCTTGCCGCCGGCGCGGCACAGGCCGCGATGAGCTGCCGCGCCGAAAGTCCTGCCCACACCGTGGCGCTGCTGGAACTCTATACCTCTGAAGGCTGCAATAGCTGTCCGCCGGCCGATCGGTTTGTCAGCAATCTCGGTAGCATGGGGCGCGACAAGCTCGTTCCCTTATCGCTGCATGTCGATTACTGGGATTACATCGGCTGGAAGGATGTCTATGCCAAGCCTGCTTTCACCGAGCGGCAACGCTGGTTGACGGGATTGGCCGGCAGCCGGACCGTCTATACGCCGCAGATCTTTGTGGGCGGCGCGGAGCAGCGCGGATGGCGCGGCGGTGTGTCGAACCAAGTCCGGCGCACCAATGCGCAGCCGGCGCAGGCACGTATCAGCATGACGATAGGCCGTGTCTCGGCCAACACTCTGCCGCTGGTGATCGACGCACAGGCGCCGCGCGACAGCAAGCTGTTCGTGGCGCTCTATGAAAATGGCTTGACCAGCGAAGTGAAGGCTGGCGAAAACCGGGGCGTGACGCTGAAGCATGACTATGTGGTGCGTGACTGGATAGGCCCGCTTGCGATCAATGCCGAGGGCAGGCTGGCGATGCCGCGTATGCCGGTCATACCCGATGGCGCGGTGCCAGCCAAACTGGGTATAGCCGCCTTCGTGCAGGATGCGCGCGGAACCGTGTTGCAGGTGCTTGCGGCGGACTTGTGCCTGTAGGTTAGGACGGTATTAACAAATCTGCCTTATAGCTGCATTACATCTGTTTGAAGAGATGCGCATACACGCGGCTGACCGGCAGCATCTGTTCGTGGTTCTTCAGCTTGAGCGACAGCTTTCCGCTTTCGTCGCGTATTGCCGACTGGATGCAGTGTGCATTGACCACAGTGCCGCGATGCACCTGCCAGAACTGGCTGCCGTCCAGTTGAGGCAGCAATTCCTTCAGACTGGTGCGGATCAGCGATTCGCTCTCCGCAGTGACGACATTGACGTATTTGTCGGTCGCTTCGAAATAGAGGACCTCGTTTACCGGAATCAAGCGAATCTGGTTGCCGACCGCCGCGCGGATCATGCTCAGGCGTTCGCTCGCGACCGGCATGCCGGGCACCAGCGAACGCAACTGGCCGACGATGCGTTCCAGTTCCGCGTCGCGTTCAGCATGCTGCTGCAACCGTGCTTTCAGGCGCTCCACCGTCTTGCCCAGCCGCGCATCGCTGATCGGCTTGAGGACGTAGTCGGCGGCCGCCTGTTCAAATGCCTGCAATGCGTATTCATCATAGGCGGTGACGAATACGACCAATGGAAAGTGGCCTTCATCCGACCAGTCTTCGGCAAGCTCGTGCGCGGCTTCCAGGCCTGTCTTGCCGGGCATCTTGATGTCGAGAAAGAGTACATCCGGCTTTTGCGCCAGCGCTTCCTGCACCGCGCTTGCCCCGTTGTCGACCACCCCGCATACCTGCAGTTCCGGCCACAGGCGCTGCAAGGTTTGCTGCAAGGTGTAGGCAAGGATGGGTTCGTCTTCGGCAATCAATGCGCGTAACGGTGTCATAAGGGGATCCTCAATTCGGCAATCGCCCCGCACGGGACGTTGGGGCCAAGGAAAAATGTTGCCGCCTCGCCGTACAGCGCGCGCAGGCGCTCGCGGGTATTGGCGACGCCGAGACGGGTGCTTCGCTGGTCGGCCGGCGTCGCCCCGAGTCCCAGTCCGGTATCGCGTACGCGCAGAACTAGCATGTTCTGCTCGCGCAAGGCTTCCACTTCGATACGGCCGCCGCCCACCTTGGGTTCGACTCCGTGCTTGATCGCGTTTTCCACCAAGGGCTGCAGCAGCATCGGCGGAATGTTCAGGCCGTGCATTTCGTCCGGCAGTTGCAAATGATAGGACAGGCGGCTGCCCATGCGTACCTGCATCAGGCCAAGATAGGCGTCCATCAGCGAAAACTCGTGCGCAAGCGAGGTTTGTTCCGAGCGCGACGAAGCCAGCGTCGCCCGCAGGTATTGGATCAACTGATCCAGCATGTGCTGTGCACGCGCGGCATCGACCGCGATCAGCCCCTGCAGGTTGGCCAGTGTATTGAACAGCATGTGCGGCTCGATCTGCGCCTGCAGCATTTGCAGCTGCGCCTGCAAGGCTTGTTTCTCGATGGCGGCGGCGCGGGCCTTTTCTCCTGCCGCTTCGGCCTTGAAATGCTCGACCAGGCTGCGGTTCCAGAAAAACCAGGTGATGCCGCCGCAAACGATCACAAACAGCACCAGGAAGCCGACGACATTGTTGGCGCGCACGGCTTCGAAGTTTTCGCGCGGAATATCGAGCAGCCAGCTTGCAATGCCATTGCCCAGGTATTGGGAAGCGGGGAGCGAGGCAGCGAACAGGACCAGAAACGGTATGCGGGGCGGCTTCTCCAATCCCCACAGCAGCAGCCGTCCACCGTCGATGATGGTGACCATCAGTGTGCCTATGCACATCGAGATCACAAAGTTGATATAGAACGAACTATGTATCCGCATCACGAAGGTGATGAGCAGGGCGATCACGGTGTTGAACACCCACGTGATCGCCACATCGATGACAAAGCGGCGCAGACGCGGGTAGGTGCTCATCGCGGGTAACAGGGCAGTCTTCATTCAGGTCACGGCCGGTGTTTTCTCATTTCCTTTTCGATCAGCCGCTGCTTCCAGGCGGCACCCGGGCCATGCAGGAAAACGGCCAGGGCGTGGAATAGTAACCCGATTCCCCAGCCGAGCAACGGCCAGCCCGCCCAAAGCTTGTGCGGCACGATCAGAAAATTGAACAGCATAAGGCCGGTATTCACCGCCACATAAATGGTGGCATGGATAGCCAGGCCCATCTTGCGCTCGACATCGCGTTTTGCGGTCCGATATGCGTGGTTGTCATGCATGGTAAATCTCCATTTTTCAACACGATGAATGATTAAGGATCAGACCAGGCCGACCGCATGCCATACCAGGTAGCCGAGTTGGCGGCCGGGCAGCAGCGTAAAGGTGCCGGCCACGACCAGGCTGATATAGAGCGAGCGCATGCCGCGCTGGTGCGCGCGGATATTGCCTCGCATCACGGCGAAAATTGATGCGGCCAGTCCGGTCAGCGCGACGATCGACAGAATGTGAATCCAGGAATAGTGACCATGCGTCTTGATGGCGAACGAGGTGATGACGGCAATCAGCATCAGCACGACCCAGGTGCGGCCGAGCAGGCGGTGCAGGGAGGTTCCCTTTCTGGCGGCCAGCGCGGTGCCGCCGACGACGACCGCGCTTCCGGCGGCGATGGCATGGGTCAGGACGATGGGGGTAAGTGCCATGATGCGCTCCACAAAAACCGTTTCGATGGAGCCATTGTCGGCAGTTGCCGGGCTGGTTGGAACCTGTATGCGACGAAATGCCGAAGCAGGGGGTAAAACACCATAAATTCGGAGTAAAGCGCCGGAGTAAAGCGATGGACCGGATGGGGCGACAGCTAAAACCCTACCGCCTGACCGTCGCGCCGGCTGTCGCTGGCCGCCAAATAGCCGTCGGCGGTCTTCCAGACGAACTGGCCGGCACCGAAATCATGACGGCTGTCCGTGTGCGTATTGACGCGATGGCCGCGCACCGCCAGTTCCGCGGTGACGTCCGGCGGCATGGTGGATTCGATATCGACATCCAGTCCGCTATTGACTTTCCAGCGCGGCGCATCGCAGGCGGCCTGCGGTTGCTGCCCGTACGTCAGCATGCGGACCAGCGTCTGCAGATGCCCCTGCGGTTGCATGTTCGCACCCATTACCCCGAAGCTGAGCTGGGCCTGGCCATCCCGGGTCAGAAAGCCGGGAATGATGGTGTGGAAAGGCCGCTTGCCCGGCGCCACGCAGTTCGGATGGCCCGGTTCGAGTGAAAACCCGCGTCCGCGGTTATGCAGGCTGATGCCGGTTTCGGGCACCACCACGCCGGAACCGAAGCCATGGAAATTGGACTGGATGAAACTGATCATCATGCCGCTTTCATCGGCGGCGCTCAGGTAGACGGTTCCGCCCTGCGGCGGCTTGCCATGCGCGGGAGTACCGGCGCGCCGCAGGTCGATCCGGCGCGCGCGTTCTGCCAGGTAATTGTCGTCCAGCAGATCGGCGGGCCTGACCTCGGTCATCGCCCGCTGGTCGGCGACCCAGCGGTAGGTATCGGCAAAGGCAAGCTTGATCGCCTCGATCTGCAGATGGTGAAAGTCGGCCGAGTCCAGCCTGTAGCGGCCTATTTCAAGTTGCTCGACGATGCCGAGCGCAATCAGGGCGGTGATGCCCTGGCCGTTGGGCGGAATTTCATGCACGGTGTAACCACCGTAATCGCGAGAAATCGGCGTCATCCATTCGGGCGAAAAGGTGGCGAGGTCTTCCACGGTCAGTGCCGCATCATGCTGACGGGCATGCCAGGCCATGGCTTCGGCCAGTTCGCCGCGGTAAAACACTTCGCCATGGGTTTCGGCGATGCGGGTCAGGGTATGCGCGGCGGCGCCGAAGACAAAGTTTTCGCCGGTTCGGGGAGCCATGCCTCCCGGCATGAAGGCGCGTGCAAATCCCGGCTGGTCCTTCAACTGGGGAATCGCGCGCTCCCATTTCGACTGCACGACGGGAGCAATCATGTGGCCGCGCTCGGCCACGTCAATCGCGGGTTCGAACAACTCTGCGAATGGCAGCTTGCCGAATCGTTCGGACAGTTCGACCCAGCCTGCAACCATGCCCGGCACGGTGACGGTGTCCCAGCCGTAAGAGGGAATGCGGCCAGCGTGGCGCCGATGAAAATATTCCGGGGTCCATCCCTGCGGAGCCGGTCCCGAGGCATTCAGCCCGCGCAGCTGCTGGCCGTCCCACAACAGGGCGAATGCATCGCCGCCCAGTCCGCAAGATACGGGCTCGACTACCGTCAGCATCGCCGCGGCTGCAATCGCCGCATCCACCGCGTTGCCGCCGCGCAGCATCATGCGCAATCCCGCCTGCGCTGCGAGCGGATGGGAAGTCGACACCACGTTGCGCGCGAACAGCGGACTGCGCGTACCCGAATAAGGGTTGCTCCAGTTGAAGTCGACCATCGTTGCTCCCTGTTTAAGATCTTGCGGCGCGGGCTTGCATGCTCTTGTTATTGCCTCATGGTGGATCGGATACCGTGTGGCTCAGACCACGCGCTTGCTGCGTAATGCTTCAATCTGCTGATCGTTGCGGCCCAGCACGTCGCGCAGCACATCGTCGGTATGCTGCCCGAGCAGAGGCGGCGACATGTCGTGCTGGGGCGGGGTGGCCGACATTTTCATCGGGCTGCCGACCAGCTTGACGATGGCGCCGGTCGGATGCGGCAGGTCCACGCGCATTCCGCGCGCGACGACCTGGGGATTGTCGAACACTTCATCCAGATTGTTGATCGGCCCGCAGGGCACACCGGCGGCTTCCAGCGCATCGATCCATTGCTGCTTGGTCTTGGTCGCCACCATGTCGGCCAGCAAGGGCACCAGCGTATCGCGATGGCGCACGCGCATCGGATTGGTCGCGAAACGTTCGTCCGCTACCAGATCCGGCCGCCCGCCGGCTTCGACGAAGCGCCGGTACTGGCCGTCGTTGCCGACCGCTACGATGATATGTCCGTCGGACGTGGCAAAGGTTTGATACGGGACGATGTTGGGATGCGCATTGCCCCAGCGCCGCGGCGGATTGCCGCTGGCAAGGTAATTGGTATTCATGTTGGCCAGCATTGCCACCTGCACGTCGAGCAAGGCCATGTCAATGTACTGGCCTTCGCCGGTGCGGTCGCGGTGGGTCAGGGCGGCCATGACCGCGATCGTGGCGTACATGCCGGTCATCAGGTCAGAAATGGCGACGCCGGCCTTTTGCGGACCGCCGCCGGGCAAATCGTCGCGTTCGCCGGTAATCGACATGAAGCCGCCCATGCCCTGGATGATGAAGTCGTATCCGGCGCGCTGCGCATAGGGGCCGGTCTGTCCGAAGCCGGTGATCGAGCAATAGACAAGGTCGGGCTTTTCCTGCTTCAGCGATGCATAGTCGAGGCCGTACTTTTTCAGCTGGCCCACCTTGTAGTTTTCAAGCACGACATCCGATTGCCGCGCCAGTTCGCGCACGATCTGCTGCCCTTCGGGCGAGGCGATATCGAGTGTGATGGAGCGCTTGCCGCGATTGGCGGCCAGGTAATACGCCGCTTCGCTGGTGTCGTTTCCGTCTGCATCGCGCAAATAGGGTGGTCCCCAGGAACGGGTGTCGTCGCCGGCACCGGGGCGTTCCACCTTGATCACGTCGGCCCCCAGATCGGCCAGGTTTTGCGCACACCAGGGGCCCGCAAGCACGCGGGTCAGGTCGAGTACGCGGATATGTCCAAGTGCTTTCTTGCCAGGCAATGCAGTCATGTTCGCTGTGAGGTCGGGTAAGCGTCAAGGCGGGCGCTCGGTGAATCGGATGGCGATACTACAGCCTCATGCATCGTAGCATTGCGAGCCGTGCGGCAGCGCTCGAATGCACCGATGCTGCGATCGATTCTAACCGCATGCAAGCCAGCCCGCCGGCAGATAGCGTACGTCAGTTGCGTCCGCTGCGCGGCGCCGGCGGTATGCTGTCGTTGAGCTGGGGCCGGAACATCCGGTACTGGTCGCGTCCGGAGCGCTTGGCTTCGACCAGCGCAATATCGGCCTTTTTCATCAGCGTTTCGAGGTCGGTGCCGTCGAAGGGATACAGGGCGATGCCGACGCTGGCCGAGATCTGCACCTTTTGGCCACCTACCGAAAAGGCGCCGCGCATGGTGTCGACCAGTTGGGTTGCGATGTCGTCGGCGATGCGCATGTCGCTGAGATTGATCGCCAGCAGGACGAATTCGTCACCGCCGAGCCGCGCGATGATGTCGTTCTTGCGCACGACATTGCGCAGGCGCATGGCCGAGGCTTTCAACAATTCGTCGCCGATGTCCTTGCCGAGCGTGTCGTTGACTTCCTTGAAGCCGTCGAGGTCGATGAAGAAAGCGGCCAGCGTGTTGGCCTTGGTGGTCATCTTGGGGAAGATGTCCTTGGCCTGGTCGAGCAGGGAATCCCGGTTGGGCAGTCCGGTCAGCCGGTCGTGCCGGGCAAAATGCTTGGCCTGGGCTTCGATCCGCACTCGCTCGACTTCCTTGAGGATGAGCGCAATGACGCCAGCCACGGCTTCGGCAAATTCGGATTCGTCACGGCGCCATGCGCGCGCCTCGCCGACATGTGAAATCACGAGCACGCCGGAATCGCCATCGCCATGCTGCACGGGCATGGCGATCAGCGCCTTGACGGCATTGGCATGGAAGTATTCGCAGTAGACAGCCACCCGCGGATCCTGGTCGACATCTGTGACCACCAGCTGATGTTCGCTGCTCTGAACGCGCTGCAGCAACGGATGCAGGGAGGCGCCGGATGCGGTATTCAGCTGTTCCTCGACATAGTTTTGCCGCGTCTCGTCGTAGGCCAGCATGCAGCGCGTTTTTTCCGGATCGGCGTGAACATCCCAATAGGCGCAGCGATGCGTGCTCAGCGCCTTGACGGCCGACTTCAGGATCACTTTCAGCGCGGACGAAAAATTGGCGTGCGGATGCTGCGCGATGCGCAACAACCGGTTCAGGTAATGCAGCTGGCGTTTTTTTTCCGACTCCAGATCATGCTGGCGGTGCACATCGTCGGTGACGTCGCGTACATTAAGCAAGAACCCGCCAATCTCTTCCTGCGTCTGCAGATTGCGCACTTCGCCGACTACATGGCGATAGATGCCGTCGTGCCTGCGCAGTCTGAAGGAAACCGACAAGGCGTGTCCGTCGGGAGTGGACTGCCTGAGCGCCTCAAGCGCTCTTGGACGATCGTCGTCATGGATCAGACGGCCCAGGTCTGCGCTCTGCTCGCCGACCAGTTCGCGGTAGGAGCGGTTGGCGTAACGTACCGCGAAGTCGGGCGTGCAGACCGCGACCAGGTCCGGCAGATGGTCGGCCAGGTGCGGCATGTCGCTCAAGCCTTGCGCGGTTTCCTCCATTTCTTCCTGCGTCGTCGGCGCGACCGGCTGCAATACCCAAATCACGCAACCGGCATCGCTCAAGGTATCGATGCGGTTGGCAATGAGCAGGTAATGCTTCGGCATGCCGCCTTTTGTCTGCAGAAGCAGCCGGCTGCCGTCTTCGGTTTCGGTATGCGGCGTTCCTGCCGTATGGGCGACCAGTGTTTCGACCGGCTGGCCCGCCAATTCATCTTCCGTGAAGCCGAGCTGACCCGTCAATGTCGCATTGGCGTGCACAATGACGCCTTCCCGCAGGAACAGCAGGCCGGTATCAGCGCCGCCCAGCAGGTCGGAGAAGGCATGCCATTCCTCCGGAATGATGAAGGTGGATGTGTCGAACGGCGTGTTGTAGGAACTGTCAGAAGGCATGTCGGTGGTCGGATAACCGCTTCGCAGACGGCAGAAAACGGGATCGCCGATAGATTAACGATTGGCATTAGACTACGACTGGTTAGAGATCATTCCAAGACATAGATCAATCCATGTGGTTTTATCCGAAAATCATTGCTCATCGGGGCGGAGGCACCCTTGCTCCCGAGAACACCTTTGCCGGTTTGCGTTGCGGCCTGGAGCACGGTTTTCGTGCGGTAGAGTTCGATGTCATGTTATCTGCGGACAACATTCCGGTGCTGATACATGATCCGCAGTTTGGCCGCACCGTAAAGGGCAGCGGGCAGGTGGCGCTGACGCAGGCCGCTGAACTGACGTCAATGGACGCGGGAGCATGGTTTAACCCGGCATTCGCCGGCGAAACCGTACCGTTATACGAAGACGTCGTGGCTTTCTGCAAGGAAAACGGCATCTGGATGAACGTGGAAATCAAACCGGCACCCGGATTTGAAGCGATCACCGCGCAAGTGGTTGCCGAAACGACAAGTCGCCTGTTTGCGTCCGAACCCGGCAGAGAAGCGAGGCCTGCAGCACTACCCTTATTCTCTTCATTTTCTTTTGATGCCCTGGCCGAAGCAAAAATGGTGGCGCCTGGGATCCCACGCGGCTTTTTGCTCGATGAAATTCCGGCTGACTGGCTGGCACAATTGCGTGAGCTGGATGCCGTGGCTTTGCATACCAACCACAAAAAGCTGACCCCCGAACTCGCCGGCGCCATCAAGCAAGCCGGATACGGCCTGTTTTGCTATACCGTCAACGAACCGCAACGTGCGCGCGAGTTGCTGTCATGGGGCGTAGACGCGTTTTGCACCGACCGCATCGACCTGATCGGACCGGATTTTGCCGCCTGATCAGGGACTTCGTGGCCCACATTTGTCCTTCTGATGCGCCCGGCTTTCAGCTAGGGTTATCACGTATAATCAACGGTTTGCAAGCTTAACCCTAGTCGCCGCCGAACATGAAATCGTCTGAAATCCGCGAAAAATTCCTGAAGTATTTCGAATCCAAGGGCCACACCATCGTGGCATCGAGCCCGGTCGTGCCGGGCGACGACCCGACACTGCTGTTCACCAACGCCGGCATGAACCAGTTCAAGGACGTATTCCTGGGTTTCGACAAGCGTCCCTATACTCGCGCCACCACTTCCCAAAAGTGCATACGCGCCGGCGGCAAGCATAACGACCTGGAAAACGTCGGTTATACCGCACGCCACCATACCTTCTTTGAAATGCTGGGTAACTTCAGCTTCGGCGACTACTTCAAGCACGATGCGATCCAGTACGCATGGGAATTGCTGACCGGCGTCTTCAAGCTGCCGAAGGACAAGCTGTGGGTCACCGTGTATGCCGAGGATGACGAAGCCTACGAGATCTGGAACAAGACCGTCGGTGTGCCGGCCGAGCGTATCGTGCGCATTGGCGACAACAAGGGTGCGCGTTATGCATCCGACAATTTCTGGATGATGGGCGACACCGGGCCTTGCGGTCCGTGCACCGAGATTTTTTACGACCATGGTCCCGATGTGGCCGGCGGACCGCCCGGATCGCCTGACGAAGACGGCGATCGCTATATCGAAATCTGGAACAACGTGTTCATGCAGTTCAACCGCGACGAAGCGGGCGTGATGCACAAGCTGCCCAAGCCTAGCGTCGATACCGGCATGGGCCTGGAGCGCATTACGGCGGTGCTGCAGCATGTGCACAGCAATTACGAGATCGATACCTTCGCCAACCTGCTGGCGGCCGCGAAACAGGCGGTCGACGCCGCTGGCGGCGGCGATTGCGACAAGGATTCCCCGTCGCTCAAGGTCATCGCTGACCATATCCGCGCGTGCACCTTCACCGTTGTCGACGGCGTCATTCCAAGCAATGCGGGCCGCGGCTACGTATTGCGGCGCATTGCGCGCCGCGCGATCCGTCACGGCTACAAGCTGGGCGCGCGCAAGCCGTTTTTCCATTCGCTGGTTGCGGCCCTGGTCGCCGACATGGGCGAAGCCTATCCCGAATTGCGCCAGAACGAAAAGCGCGCAACCGATGTGCTCAAGCAGGAAGAGGAATCCTTTTTCCGCACCATCGCCAACGGCATGGAAATCCTGGAGCGCGCGCTCGGTTCCGGTGCGCAGCAGATCGACGGCGATACCGCATTCAAGCTGCACGATACCTATGGCTTCCCGGTCGATCTTACCGCTGACGTCTGCCGTGAGCGCGGCGTCACGGTCGATGAAGACCGCTTCAATGCCTTGCTCGACGAACAGCGCCAGCGTGCGCGTGAAGCCGGCAAGTTCAAGATGGCGCAGGGATTGGAGTACACCGGCGATCCGACCACTTTCCACGGTTATGAAAAGCTGATCCACGACACCGCGCGCGTTACGGCGATCTATGTCGACGGCACATCCAGGACCGAAGCCAACTCCGGCGACGATGCGGTGGTGGTGCTGGATCACACACCGTTTTACGCGGAGAGCGGCGGCCAGGTCGGCGACACTGGCGAACTTCGCAATGCGGCCGCGCGTTTCCTGGTCGACGACACGCTGAAGATCCAGGCCGATGTGTTCGGTCATCACGGACGCATCGTCGAAGGCACGATCAAGGTTGGCGACACCGTCAATGCCAAGGTCGATGCCGAAAAACGGGCGCGTACCGTGCGGAATCACAGCGCCACCCACCTGATGCACAAGGCACTGCGCGAAGTGCTGGGCGCACACGTGCAGCAGAAAGGCTCGCTGGTCAATGCCGAACGCACGCGCTTCGACTTCGCGCACAACGGTCCGATGACCCAGGAACAGATTCGCAAGGTCGAAGCCATCGTCAATGCCGAAATCCTGCAGAACCATGCAACCCAGGCGCGCGTGATGGCTATCGATGAAGCGCAAAAATCCGGCGCCATGATGTTGTTCGGCGAAAAGTACGGTGACGAGGTCCGTGTGCTCGAAATCGGTTCTAGCCGCGAATTGTGCGGCGGCACCCATGTGCAGCGCACCGGCGATATCGGTTTGTTCAAGGTTGTGGCCGAAGGCGGCGTTGCGGCCGGCGTGCGCCGTATTGAGGCGGTCACCGGTGAAAACGCACTGGCTTACCTGCAGTCGCTGGAATCCACGGTGAACAGCGTCGCGGGCACCCTGAAAGCGACGCCGGCTGAAATCAATGCCCGCGTCGGCAGCGTGCTCGACCAGGTCAGGACACTGGAGAAGGAACTGGCAGCGCTCAAGGGCAAGCTGGCGTCCAGCCAGGGCGATGAACTGGTGAGCAAGGCGGTCGATATCAACGGCATCAAGGTGCTGGCGGCGACGCTCAATGGCGCAGATGTGCCGGCATTGCGCGAAACCATGGACAAGCTGAAGGACAAGCTGAAAACCGCTGCCATCGTGCTGGCCGCAGTCAATGACGGCAAGGTCAGCCTGATTGCGGGTGTCACGCAGGACGCGACATCCAAGGTCAAGGCAGGCGAACTGGTCAATTTTGTCGCTCAGCAGGTGGGCGGCAAGGGCGGCGGTCGTGCCGACATGGCGCAGGCAGGCGGCACCGATCCGAGCGGCTTGTCGAAGGCGCTTGACGGCGTCAGTGCCTGGGTGCGCGAACGCGCCTGATAAGAGGAGCCAGCGTGGATTACCGATACTGTCCGATGTGCGCCGCACTGCTGGTTCAGCGGGCGGATACAGGCGAAGCCGGCAAGCTCCGGCTGGCTTGCCCCGACGGCCACTGGACGCATTGGGACAATCCGCTTCCGGTGGTGGCCGCGCTGGTCGAAGTCGAAGGCCGAATTCTTTTGGCGCGCAATGCAGCCTGGCCGGAAAAGGTATTTGCGCTGATCACCGGTTTCATGGAACGTGGCGAAACGCCCGAGCAGGGAGTCGCGCGCGAACTGAAAGAAGAAACCAATCTGGACGCCGACCAGGTCACTCTGATCGGCGTCTATGAGTTCATGCGCAAGAACGAACTCATCATTGCCTATCATGTAAAGGCTTCCGGTGACATTCGCTTGTCGGAAGAACTGGTCGATTATCGGCTGGTAGTGCCGGAAAAGCTGCGCCCATGGCGCGCCGGTACCGGCTATGCGATGGCCGACTGGATGCGCGCGCGCGGCTTACCGGTGGAATTTCTGGATTGGCCATCCACATAAAAGTAAAGTTTCTTGCCGGCTTGCTGCGACGCACCAACCATCCCATATTTAGGGTAGAATTTTTGGCATTACCCAATTCAGTCTTTCCTGAGAAAGCGACATGGAATTCCAAAAAGAGCTTGATGCTCGCGGACTAAATTGCCCGCTGCCTATCCTGAAGGCCAAAAAAGCCTTGGCGGAAATGAACAGCGGCGAAATTTTGCGTGTAGTGGCAACAGATCCCGGCTCCGTCCGCGACTTTCAGGCGTTTTCCCGCCAGACCGGCAACGAGCTGGTCGAGCATAGCGAAAACAACAAAGAATTCACGTTTTTCATGAAGCGCAAATAATGCTGATGCGGCGCATACCGTCTCGTAAGCATTGCATTATTCTCATCTTGTCACATCGCGCGGCTTTACTTTCCTTGAAGTAATTTAGCCGCGTTTTCCCTTGGTTTTTTGGATTTTTACTGTGATTTAGTGCATACTCTCTACCAATTAAAAGAACGGTCGTGCTAAATTCTGCATCGAGTCCAGTTCTCTTTATAATCACGGTTTGGTTTACGTTAACGTCAATTGTTTATTTTCAAAGGCAAAGCTATGAAAGTTTTGGTTCCAGTCAAGCGCGTGGTGGACTACAACGTCAAAGTCCGCGTGAAGTCCGACGGCAGCGGCGTCGATATCGCCAACGTCAAGATGTCGATGAATCCGTTCGATGAAATCGCGGTCGAAGAAGCGACCCGTCTGAAAGAAGGTGGCAAGGTCACCGAAGTCATCGCGGTGTCGTGCGGCGTGACGCAATGCCAGGAAACCCTGCGTACCGCGATGGCGATCGGCGCCGACCGCGGCATCCTGGTCGAGACCGATGTCGAATTGCAGCCGCTGGCGGTGGCCAAGCTGCTGAAAGCGGTGGCCGACAAGGAACAGCCGCAGTTGATCATCCTGGGCAAGCAAGCCATCGACGACGACTGCAACCAGACCGGCCAGATGCTGGCGGCGCTGCTGGGCTGGGGCCAAGCCACGTTCGCCTCCAAGGTCACGCTGGAAGATGGCAAGGCGACAGTGACGCGCGAAGTGGACGGCGGCCTGGAAACGGTGGCGCTGCAGTTGCCGGCGATCGTGACGACCGACCTGCGCCTGAACGAGCCGCGCTATGTGACGCTGCCCAACATCATGAAGGCCAAGAAGAAGCAGCTCGATACGTTCAAGCCCGCCGATCTGGGGGTGGATGTGACGCCGCGCCTGAAGACCTTGAAGGTCGCGGAACCGCCCAAGCGCTCGGCCGGCATCATGGTCAAGAGCGTCGAAGAGCTG
This sequence comes from Noviherbaspirillum saxi, assembly GCF_003591035.1. Lineage (NCBI taxonomy): Bacteria > Pseudomonadati > Pseudomonadota > Betaproteobacteria > Burkholderiales > Oxalobacteraceae > Noviherbaspirillum > Noviherbaspirillum saxi. The sequence goes on along the minus strand of NZ_QYUO01000001.1, from coordinate 2,660,947 downwards.
GTGTCCAAGCTCAAGAACGAAGCCAAAGTCATTTAAGCGCGCGCGCCTTCACCCTATTCAGATCAGGAAACCATCATGACCGCACTCGTCATTGCTGAACACGATAACGCTTCGCTCAAGGGAAGCACCCTCCACACCATCACCGCGGCCGCCCAGTGCGGCGGCGAGGTCCATGTCCTCATCGCCGGTGCCAACTGCGGCGGCGCCGCCGAAGCCGCTTCCAAGATCGCCGGCGTGGCCAAGGTCCTGGTCGCCGATGCCGCGCATTTCGCCGAAGGCCTGGCCGAGAATGTCGCCGAACAGGCGCTCGCGATCGCTTCCGCGTATTCGCACATCCTGGCTCCGGCTACCGCGTATGGCAAGAACATCCTGCCGCGCGTAGCGGCCAAACTGGACGTTGGGCAAGTGTCGGAAATCACCAAGGTGATCTCCGCCGACACCTTCGAGCGCCCTTTCTATGCGGGTAATGCCATTGCCACCGTGCAGTCGGCGGATCCGGTCAAGGTCATCACCGTACGTACCACCGGCTTCGATGCGGCAGCCACCGGCGGTAACGCGGCGGTGGAAACCCTCACTGCAGCCGCTGATGCCGGCAAGTCGGCCTTCGTGTCGCGCGAAGTGGCCAAGTCCGACCGTCCGGAACTGACCGCTGCCAAGGTGATCGTGTCCGGCGGGCGCGGCATGGGTTCAAGCGACAACTTCAAGATCCTGGAGCCGCTGGCCGACAAGCTGGGTGCCGCCATGGGTGCGTCGCGCGCAGCGGTCGATGCGGGCTTTGTGCCGAACGACTGGCAGGTCGGCCAGACCGGCAAGATCGTGGCACCGCAGCTGTATATCGCGGTCGGTATTTCCGGTGCGATCCAGCATCTGGCCGGCATGAAGGATTCGAAGACCATCGTGGCCATCAACAAGGATCCGGAAGCGCCGATTTTCTCGGTGGCGGACTACGGCATCGTCGGCGACCTGTTCGAACTGGTGCCGCAACTGGTGAACGAACTGGGTTAAGCCACAAGACTGCAGGGCGGGAGGCGTTAGTGCGTCTTCGGTTCTGCCAAGAAATAAATGAAAATACCGGGTAGGCATGCCGGGTTTGTCGCGAAGCTGACAGGAAAATTTCCCAAGCTTCGTCATACTGCCCGCCATCCTGCCCTTCTTTTTTGGAGACTGAAATGAGCTACGTCGCCCCGTTGAAAGACATGCTGTTCGTGATCAACGAACTCGCGGGCCTGTCCGAAGTGAATACCTTGCCTGGCTGTGAAGATGCGAGCCCGGAAACCGTTGAAGCGGTTCTGGAAGAAAACGCGAAATTCTGCAGTGAGGTGGTTGCACCACTCAACGTTGCGGGCGACAAGGAGCCCAGTTTCTGGCAGGAAGGCAAGGTCACGACGACCAAAGGCTTCAAGGAAGCTTTCAAAGCGTTTGGTGAAGCAGGCTGGCAAGGCGTGCAGCACCCTGTCGAGTTCGGCGGACAAGGTTTGCCGAAGCTGGTGGCGACACCCTGTATCGAAATGCTGAATTCCGCCAATCTCTCGTTTGCCTTGTGCCCATTGCTCACCGATGGCGCGATCGAAGCCTTGATGACCGCAGGCACCGACGAGCAGAAAAAGATTTACCTTGAAAACCTGATTTCCGGCAAATGGACCGGCACCATGAACCTGACCGAGCCGCAAGCCGGATCGGATCTCGCGCTGGTGCGTAGCCGTGCCGTGCCGCAGGGCGACGGCACTTACAAGATCTCGGGTACCAAGATTTTCATCACCTATGGCGAACACGATATGGCCGAGAATATCGTCCATCTGGTGCTGGCGCGTACGCCGGATGCACCGGAGGGCGTAAAGGGAATTTCCCTGTTCGTCGTGCCGAAATTCCTGGTCAATGCCGATGGTTCTCTGGGCGAGCGCAATGACGTGCATTGCGTATCGATTGAACACAAGCTCGGGATCAAGGCCAGCCCTACAGCGGTCCTGCAATTCGGCGATCATGGCGGCGCTATCGGCACGCTGGTCGGCGAAGAAAATCGTGGCCTCGAATACATGTTCATCATGATGAACGCAGCCCGATTCGCGGTCGGCATGCAAGGTATCGGCGTTGCGGAGCGTGCCTATCAGAAGGCCGTGCAGTATGCACGCGACCGCGTGCAATCGCGTGACCTGGCCGGCTCCAGCGGCCCGGTGGCGATCATTCATCATCCGGACGTGCGGCGCATGCTGATGTCGATGCGGGCGCATACCGAGGCAGCGCGCGCATTGTCCTACGTGACCGCTGCGGCCCACGACGCGGCGCATCACCATCCGGACGCTGCCGTCCGCAAGATCAATCAGGAGTTTTACGAGTACATGGTTCCGGTAGTCAAGGGATGGTCGACGGAAATGTCGATCAATGTTGCCTCGGACGGCGTGCAGGTGCATGGTGGCATGGGTTTCATCGAAGAGACAGGCGCCGCGCAGCATTACCGCGATGCACGCATCCTGACGATCTACGAAGGTACGACCGCGATCCAGGCCAACGACCTGGTAGGACGCAAGACTGTGCGCGACGGCGGTGCAACCGCGAAGGGCGTCCTGGCACAGGTGCGTCGCACCGAAGAAGAATTGGCTGCCTACACCTCGGGCGATCTGGCGGCAATCCGGAATCAGCTTGCGGCCGGTTCCCGTGCGCTGGAAGAAGTCGTCGACTATGTCGCCGGCAATATGAAGGCTGATATCAAGGGCGTGTTCGCTGGCAGCGTGCTTTACCTGAAGATGGCAGGCGTGGTTCTTGGTGGCTGGCAGATGGCGCGTGCGGCATTGGTTGCACAGCGCAAGCTCGACGCCGGCGACGGCGATGTCAAGTTTTTCCAGGCAAAGATCGCTACCGCACGCTTCTTCGCCGATCATATTCTCTCGCAGGCTTCCGGATACCGCGTCGCGATCGTTGATGGCAGCGCCGGTGTCATGGCTATCGCGGAAGAGCAATTCTGATCGAAGCGTAACACTTGATGTAGCGCTAAAAGGCAGCCTGCGGGTTGCCTTTATTGTTTGCAGTCAGTGAACTCCCGGCGTTTTTGCCGATCTGCTCAGAGAGAGCCAGTAGATGAAATTTGCTCTTGCCGGGTAATCGATTGTGCAATGGTGTTTCTGATCGGGAGGCGATCATGAAACGGTGGTTGGCCAAACTAATGCTACTTGCCGGATTGGCTGGTCCATGGTGCATCAGCGCTGTGGCGGTCGATGCGATCACAACAGCGGACGCGATTGCAATTCATGAAACTGTGCAATCGCAACTGGAAGCGCTGTCCAACGATGATGCCGATCTCGCATTCCAGTTGACGACATCTGAAAAGCGCATGCAGATCGGCAGTCCAGACAAGTTTCTCAAGCTGATCAAGGAACAGTACAATCCGATCTACCGCTATCAGCGCGTCATCTTCTCAACTCCTGAAGTAATCGACGGCGACGCGATCCAGATGGTGCGTATCACCGATGGCTACAGCAAGGTGTGGGTGGCCGTTTTCTGGATGCAGGAAGACGAAAACAGCCATTGGAAAATCGATGGCTGCCAGTTGCTGGAAACAACCAGCATTTCCATCTGACTTGTCAAAGCGCACCAAAGCAAACGGCAGGCAATAACCCGACGCCCGAAAGGGATAATGCGATCCAGATCAACCGTCCTCAACATAGCATGAAGGACGCGTGCAGACGCCCTTTGCGGTGCTTGATGCAGACGGTAGACCTGCCTATAACAAAGCGTGACGCCGGATCGGTGTGACGAGCGATATCGCAAAAGCCGTTGAAGCGTCGCACCGGCATTTCTTCGAATGCCAGCAACCTATCTCCAAGGAGGTGCATACCATGGGACGCAAATTTATCGACTGCCGCGAATTTCCAAGCGACACATCTTGCTCGGTTGCCATTGCTGCTGACACCGATCAGGAATTGCTGGAAGCTGCCGTGCAGCACGCCGTTGCAGTGCACAAGCATGAAGACACACCGGAATTCCGGCAGCAGATCAAATCGATGTTCAAGGATGGAACGCCGCCGGTGGACCGGCCTTTGAGCCACGCGCTATGAACGGAGCGTAGTGACCTGATGGCGCAGGTCAGCCATAAGCGCCGCCGGTAAACAGCAGATCGAAGGTGCGGGCGATAGCTGCAATCAAGGCTGTTGCCCCGCCGGCGAAAGTCAACACAACCAGAATGATTACCAGCCAACCCGAGTTCGATTGACGGCCGGAGTTGGCATTATGTTGTGCATCCCATTTCTCGTCTGGCGTCAGGCCAATAATCAGTGCCCCGATAAATCCGGCAAATATGGATAGCGGAAACAGTACAAGGTGAAGCCATGCCCACTTGTCTTTTTTGCCATGGAGATAAAAGCGGTGCGCGCCGAAGCTGCCAAAAAAGGTGGCGAGGAAGGTGGCGAGCGTCTTGTTCTTGTGTTGGTTCATAACTGGTAAAGCATTGCACATCTGCCAAGCAGTCTACGTTTCCTGCAGGCCATGACTGTGTGGTGGAATGCGATTGAATAGGGTTATATCGGACGACGCGTAGTGTGCATGAGGCCGGGCATCAAAGCAACGTCGAAGGAAAACACTTTCCGAGCTTGCTGGGGTGTTTAAAAACACGCTATAATTCCCGGCTTTTTCCGCCCTCGAACAATTTTTGGAAGCAGATTATGGTCGTTATTCGTTTATCCCGCGCCGGCGCCAAGAAGCGCCCCTTCTTCAATATCGTTGCAACCGATTCCCGTAACCGTCGTGACGGCCGTTTCATCGAGCGTCTTGGCTTCTACAATCCGGTCGCCGCAGGCAAGGATGAAGGTTTCCGCATCACTCAAGATCGTCTCGCTTACTGGCAAGGCGTTGGCGCACAACTGTCCCCGACCGTTGCACGCCTGGTGAAAGAAGCTGGCAGCAAGGCCGCAGCTTAATTGTCAGAGAACACCGCTTCGGGGATCGCAATCCCTGATGATCTGGTGCTGGTTGCTCATGTGACCGGTGCCTTTGGTATCCAAGGCTGGATCAAGATCAAGCCTTACTCGTCCGACGCAGACGCATTGCTGCATGCGCGGACGTGGTGGATCGACAAGCCATTCATGCGTGATGTCGACATGATGCAGGCAAAGACCCACGGTGATGATGTGGTTGCCCAGTTGATGGGTGTGGCCGACCGAAATGCGGCCGAAGCGCTCAAGGGTGCAACCATTCAGGTGCGTCGCAGCCATTTTCCGGCTCTGTCGGATGGCGAGTTCTACTGGATTGATCTGATCGGTTTGGAAGTCGAGAACCTGCAAGGCGAAAGCCTTGGCAAGGTGGCCGATTTGATGGACAACGGTGCGCATCCCATCCTGAGAGTGACTGCACCTGCACCTGCGGCTGTGGAAGGCGAAAGGCCGAAGGAATGGCTGATTCCCTTTGTTGATCAGTTTGTAAAGACGGTTGATCAGACTGCAGGAAAGATCACGGTGGACTGGGGCCTGGACTTCTAGTCGCTAGCCGGTGCTTATGCGGTCGTCGGTTTTTGTTCCGGCAATTTGTTGAGGGTGAGCAGGATGCAATTTGATGTCGTCACGCTCTTCCCCGACATGTTTGCTGCCATAACGCAGTCGGGCATTACCCGGCGAGCGTTCGAGCAAAACAGATGTGCATTGTCGCTCTGGAATCCGCGCGACTTCGCAACGGACAACTATCGCACGATCGATGACCGTCCCTATGGCGGCGGTCCCGGCATGGTGATGATGGCCAAGCCGCTTGAAGCTGCGATTGATGCAGCGAAAGGCCGGCAAACCACGCTGGGTTTGCCAAATCCGCGTGTGGTGTACATGTCGCCGCAGGGCAGGGCGCTGACCCATGAAAAAGTAATGCAACTGCGGCAGGAGCCAGGTCTGGTTCTGTTGTGCGGGCGTTACGAAGCAGTTGACCAGCGCTTGCTGGACCGTTGCGTCGATGAAGAAATCAGCCTCGGCGATTTTGTCTTGTCAGGTGGCGAATTGCCTGCAATGGCCTTGATGGATGCAGTGATCCGCCAATTGCCAGGCGTGTTGAACGACGATATATCGGCCGTCGAAGACAGTTTCGTCAACGGTTTGCTGGATTGTCCGCACTACACACGACCGGAGCTGTACGAGGGTGTTGCGGTTCCTCCGGTGCTGATGGGTGGACACCATGCCGAAATCGGAAAATGGCGGCGTGAACAGGCCTTGCTTGCAACCCTGGCCAAGCGGCCTGACCTGATTTCCAAAGCGCGCGACGCCGGAAGGCTGTCACGTGCCGACGAAAAGTTTTTGAGCAGTTTGCAGCAGCAGAATTTGTAGTGGAAGTACCGTAGTGCCGCGCGGATGATATTTGTCCGCATGTTTAACCCCATCCTCTACCGGGCAATTTTTCGTGTCAAACCACTCGCGCCGGCAAGATGGCATCAGGAGCTAAAAATGGACTTGATCCAGAAACTCGAGCAAGAAGAAATCGCCCGTCTGGGCAAAAACATCCCTGACTTCGCACCGGGTGACACCGTCGTCGTCAACGTCAACGTGGTTGAAGGCACTCGCAAGCGTGCACAGGCTTACGAAGGCGTAGTGATTGCACGTCGCAATCGTGGTCTGAACTCCAACTTCATCGTGCGCAAGATTTCGTCCGGTGAAGGCGTGGAACGTACCTTCCAGCTGTATTCCCCGTTGATCGCTTCGATCGAAGTGAAGCGTCGTGGCGATGTGCGTCGTGCGAAGCTGTACTACCTGCGTGATCGTTCCGGTAAATCGGCACGTATCAAAGAAAAGCTGCCGAATCGCCGTCCGGCCAGCCAGGCTGCGGAGTAATCTGCGAGGATGCAAACGAAGGGCACCGTTGCGGTGCCCTTTTTTGTTTGTGGTATGGACCAGTGACCATACGTGCGACAAACCGTGCGACAAACGGCATATTCCTAATCCTGCTACGCTCTGAAGTGCGACCGTACCACGCCGTCCTTTGCATTCGAATTGCAAAGATTGCACATATTGCAGATGTATATAGGAGGGTATTCTTTCATACCCGTTCAAGGAAACTAATTTGGCCAAGCTGACATTTGATCCTGAAGCATTGCCAGTCGATTCGTTGGCGGGAGAGCCGGCAGTTGCGGCCGAGCGCCTGAGTGTTCATTGGCTACGTGAGCGTTTCGCGCATCCTCCCACATGGATACGCGAAGAGTTCGACGAACGCCGGATGCGCAAACTGACGGGCGAACCCACACCGGCTTCGGTGCTCATCCCCCTCGTGGCGCATGCCGACGGACTTACCATGCTGCTTACCCAACGCACCGCGCATCTGCACGATCACGCCGGTCAGGTCAGCCTGCCGGGCGGCCGCGTTGACGACACCGATACCTCGGCAATCGAAACCGCGTTGCGCGAGACCGAGGAAGAAGTCGGCGTGCACCGGCGTCACATTGAGGTGCTAGGAACCCTGCCTGACTATTTCACCGGTACCGGCTTTCGCGTCACCCCTGTCGTGGCGTTGGTCCAGCCGCCATTCGAACTGCGCGCCGATCCCTTCGAAGTCGCCGAAATCTTTGAAGTGCCGCTTGCATTTCTGATGGATGGACGCAACCATCAGTTGCGTACCGTTCAGATACCGGAAGGGGGAGGGCGCCGTACGTTCTATACCATGCCGTACGAGCGATTTTTTATCTGGGGAGCGACGGCAGGAATGCTGCGTAACCTGTTCCACTTTATTCGTGCCTGATTGCTTCGGCCTCCGGACAGGTTTGATAAAGGAGTTGCGCTGCGTTATCGTAGCGGTTGTGTGACTAACAAGGCAGGACGATGACCTTTCTCTCCATTCTTTTCGCGCTGTTGTTTGAACAATTCAAACCGTTGCGCGCGGATAACCCGATGTATGCCGCGATCAAGCAACTCGCAGCGCGCATGGAAGCCACGTTTAATGCCGGGCAGGAAGGTCACGGCCGCATGGCATGGATCGTCACCATGCTGCTTCTGGTCGTGCCGACCATGCTGGTGTACTGGCTGTGCCTGAAAATCAATCCCCTGGCCGCGTTACTCTGGAACATACTCATTGTTTATCTGACGCTCGGATTTCGCCACTACAGCCACTACTTCACCTCGATTCAACTGGCACTGAACAGCGGTGATGAAGCAACTGCACGAAGCCTGCTGGCAGAATGGACCAAACAGGACACTGCCGCGATGACCACGGCCGATATTTCGCGCATAGCGGTCGAAAAAGCTCTGATAACGACCCACCGGAATGTTTTTGGCGTTTTCTTCTGGTTTGCCATGCCGTTCGGTCCGGCCGGCGCCGTCCTGTATCGTGTCTCGGAATATCTGGCGCGGGCGTGGAATGAACCGGAACATTTGAAAAACGAAGCTTTTGGGCGATTTGCGACCAAGGCGTTTTATTGCGTCGACTGGATTCCGGCCCGACTCACTGCTATCGCCTTTGCGATTGTCGGCAATTTTGAAGATGCCATTTATGCATGGCGCAATTTTGCCCACCGGTGGCCGGACGAGGCGATCGGCATCATCCTTTCGGCAGGCGGCGGCGCCATGGGGCTCAGGCTGGGTACGGCGGTTGAAACAGCTTCAAGCGTGCCGACTGCGGATGCGACCACGGTCGATTCCATCAGCGTCGAACCGGAAATCGCGCCAGGCGAAGAGCCTACCGTGCGCGCGCTGCAGAGTACGGTCGGATTGGTATGGCGCGCATTGCTGCTCTGGATGTTGCTTTTGCTGCTGCTGTCCTTCGCTGTTTGGCTGGGATAAGCAGGCCAATTTCACGGCGGTATTGAATTCTTGCGTCCCGCAGGCCGCGTGCCGCAAGACGGCTGCCCCTCTGCGTCAGCGGCAGAGCGCATCACACTTCACGACATTTGCGACAGCGGCAATGGAAACCGTAAGCCCGCAAGGCCGTCTTATACAGATGAGCCAGCGTAAAGCCGTATTCACTCCAGTTGCCAGTCTTATTTGCCAGCAGCTTGCACACCGTTACTACACGAGAAGTCCAAGCTTGCATATTTCATATTGCGAAATATAGTTTCAATACAAGTCTTCTATAAGATATAATATGCAAGAATTTTGAAAGCTTGATGCGGCATTATGGCATCCAGACAATCGCTGCCTACGCTCTTTACCCATTGCGCAGGTAGCACCAGGCAGCAATTCCTGAGAAGGCAAGCCGCACACATGGCCGAATTCACAAAAAACACGACCGTCGCAAGCGAATTCTTTATCCAGGGCTTGACCAGCGATGGGCGGCAATTTCGCCCCAGCGATTGGGCAGAGCGCCTATGCGGCGTCATGTCATGCTTTCGTCCTGAAGGTTCGGGCGGTCCGAATGCGCATCTCGGCTACTCTCCCTATGTTCGTCCTACGCTGCTGGATGGCGTGAAATCGGTTGTGGTCAATGAGCAACTGCGTGAGATCGAACCACTTGCCTACCACTTTGTTGTCAACTTCGCAAAAGATAACGATCTGCAGATCGTTGACGCTTGCCTGCTTCCTGATTCCAAATCCAAATAAGCAATAAGGCAATAAGCGCTACACCGCTAGCGGCTCTCCTTAGGACGCACGACGCGATGGTGTCCCTGCTTTGCGACGCTCGTTGCCTTTCTTTTTCCCGGAAGCGTCTCCGCGCTGCTAAACGCTTTCCGTAAGGCAATAAAGCGGCTATGCTAGCGGAATCATCCACGGTGTACACAATCGAGAACAGCTCCGGACACGAGAGTAATTTTTATGATGACGTACCGGTCGATCTTGGTTTGCCACGTTGACCGTCGCTCACGTACGTTGTTTTCCGGATGATCTTTTCTCCCGACCATTATCCAGCGAACAGCCAAAACGCCGATATACGATCCACCGGAAACAGTATGATCCATAAGCGCCCGTCTGCTTCATTGTCCTCGGCAGCCGTGCTGGCCTTAGTGGCCGGCCTGATGGTCACGATTGCGCTGTTCGTCGGTATGCGCCGCCTGGAGCATGACAAGGTCGATCTTGAATTTCACCAGCGCGCCAATACCCGCATCCTGACGGTGCAGCAGCAGTTGGATCAGACGATCCAGGTCGTCAAGGTCTTGAACCAGACGTTCGCCAGTTTTGAGCACGTCACTCGTGAGCAATTTCGCAGCTTTACCGCTTCACTGCTGCAACGCCACTCTTATGTGCAGGCATTCAATTTTCATCGACTGATACCCGATGACCAACGCGAGGCCTATGAGGCCGGGATGCGCAGCATTTATCCCGGCTACCGCATGATGCAGATGGAAGGCAGCAAGCTTGTGCCGGCGCGATTCGCCGACCGGCATCTCATCGTCGACTATATCGAGCCCATGGCCGGCAACGAAGCAGCGCTCGGGCTCGATGTGACGCCCAATCCCTATCTTGCAGAAGCAGTACAGTGGGCCACCGATACCGGGCAACCAGCGGCCACATCGCTGCTTACGCTCGCCCAGGGCGGCGGCCGAGTCCGGGGATTCCTGGTGGTGATGCCGGTCTACCGGCACGGCGTCGCGCTTGACAGCGTGGAGGCCCGCCGTGCCGCCGTGATCGGCGACACCGCAGCGGTCTTCAATGCGGCCACGCTGATCGAGAAAATCCTCGGCGAAAACGGCATGCTCAATGATGTGTCAGTGGACATAGGCGTTTATGCAAGCGGCGAAGTCGACCACCGTCATCTGGCTTTTCGCAAGGGCAATCCGGTTGCCGTCAGCTATCCCAAGAATTTCGCCGGAATGCCGCATTGGCTTTTCTATGATTATCCGGAACCCATCGTCTACGATTTCGACGTCGCCGGTCGGCCATGGAAGATTGTCGTATCGCGTCAGGAAGAACTGTTTGCGGCCCGCCATAACGGCGCCATTTCCACGCTGATCGGCGGTATCACTGCCAGTTTCCTGTTCGCTGCCTTTGTGCAGGTGTTGGCCTCGCGGTCGCGCCGGGTGCAACGTCTGGTCGAGCAGCGTACGGCCGAACTCCGGCACGCGAATGAAATGCTGGTCGAGGATATTGCCGCCCGCCGCCGCGCCGAGGATGCGTTGAACCTGCGTCAACGTGCCATCGAGGCCAGCGCGAACGCCATCATTATTACCAGCGCCCAGGCGCCGCTTTATCCGATCGAGTACGTCAACCCGGCATTCGAACGCATCACAGGCTTTACCTCCAATGATGTCGCCGGCCGCAGCTGCAGCCTGCTCTGGGCGGGCGATCGCGATCAACCGGCGATTCAGGAAGTCATGGGCGCCGTGCGTGAACAACGCGAGGCGCGGTTCACCTTGCGCGCCTACGGAAAGGACGGCCGCATGTTCTGGGCCGACGCCTACATGGCACCGGTGCGCGAAGAGACCGGCGTGGTGAATCACTATGTCGTCACGCTGAACGACATTACGGCCACCAAGCGCTATCAGGCCGAGCTGGAATTCCAGGCCAATCGCGATACGCTGACCGGGCTGGCGAACCGCAATCTGCTGCAAGATCGATTGCGCCAGGCAAGCGCCTATGCAGCGCGCTATGGTCATCCGGTATGGGTATTGTTCTTTAATCTCGATCGCTTCAAATTCGTCAACGACACGCTCGGGCACCACGCCGGCGACCAGCTGCTCAAGGTCGTCGCCGACCGGTTGCGTGCTGCGGTGCGCGAGACGGACACGATCGCACGCCTGAGCGGGGACGAGTTCGTCCTGGTGCTTCCAGAGCGCACCGAAGAGCATTTGTCGCCTGCCGTTGTGCGGCGCATCATGGATTCCGTGGCCGAACCTATCGTCATGGAATCCTACGAGTTCGTGATGAGTTCCAGCGTCGGCATCGCGGTGTGCCCCAGCGATGGTGGCGACGCGGAGACCCTGATCAAGCATGCAGGGATCGCGATGTACCGCGCCAAGGAAACCGGTCGCAACAATTTTCAGTTCTATACATCGGCGATGAATGAGCGCGCGATGGAACGGCTGCGCATTGAAAGCGATTTGCGCAATGCGCTGGAACGCAATGAATTCGCTTTGCACTATCAGCCTCAACTCGACCTGAAGACAGGACGTCTGATCGGCGCCGAAGCGCTGATTCGCTGGCATCACCCGGTGCTTGGCACCGTGCCTCCGGGCCGTTTCATCGAACTGGCGGAAGAGATAGGATTGATCGTGCCGATCGGGGTGTGGGTGCTGCGCACCGCATGCCGGCAGAGCATGGCCTGGCAACGCGCGGGCATGGGACCCTTGCGCATTGCGGTCAATCTTTCTGCGCGCCAGTTCTATCAGCAGGATCTGGTCGCCACGATCCGCGACATCCTCGCCGAAACCGGACTCGAGCCGCAATTGCTGGAACTGGAATTGACGGAAAGCATGATGATGAACGATGTCGAAGTCGCGGTCGACATCCTGCGCAACCTGAAGGCGATCGGCGTACAACTGTCGATCGACGATTTTGGCACCGGCTATTCGAGTCTGTCCTATCTCAAGCGTTTTCCGATTGACCTGCTCAAGATCGATCAATCGTTTGTGCGCGATATCACCCTCGACCCGGATGATGCGGCGATTGTGCTGTCGATCATTTCGCTTGCCCACAGCCTGCGGCTGCAGGTCATCGCGGAGGGTGTGGAGACCGAAGCGCAACTGGCTTATCTGCAGCGGCACGGTTGCGATTACATGCAGGGCTATTACTTCAGCCGTCCTTTGCCGACGACAGAGTTTGAACTGATGCTGGGCAGCGTTGCATCGGCGCATGTCCTCGGCTCCATCGACGCGCCCGCGGTTCACCCGGAAACCATCGATACCTGAACCGTTGTCCGGCGCGCTTGCGCTGCCGGTATGATAGGCAGCTCCGCAACTTTGGTAGAGGCTCGCTTGCAAGCAAATCATCTCGACACGATCGCCATCCTCATCAGCCTGTCGCTGTTCGTTTCGTATTACCTTTTCTTGCTGCGCCAGACGCGGCGCGATCCGAACTATACGATTCACGCGATCAACCAGAAGGCGCGCCATCTGTGGGTCACCGAGGTGATGAAAGATAGCCGGCACGACGTGATGGCGGTGCAGACGCTGCGCAATTATGCGATGGCTGCGACTTTCAAGGCATCGTCGGCGATTCTGTTGATCATCGGCACGCTGACCCTGTCCGGCCAAGCCGAGAACCTGGCAAAGAGCTGGCATGTGCTCAACCTGGGCGGTTCGCCGGCGCCCGAATGGTGGACCATCAAGATCCTGTGCCTGCTGACCGCGCTGATCGTCGCCTTCTTTGCATTCTCGATGTCGATCCGCCTGCTCAACCATGTGGTGTTCATGGTGAGCATCCCGCCGGAACAGGCGCATGGCGCGCTGGCGCCGGACAAGGTTGCGCAGCGGCTCAATCATGCCGGCGCCTATTACAGCGTCGGCATGCGTGCTTTCTTCATTACCGTGCCACTGGTATTCTGGCTGTTCGGGCCGGTGTTCCTGGTGCTGGCCACGCTAGGGTTGGTCATCGTCCTGTTTCGTCTCGACAGAAACCGCTAACGCCATTTCAGACTGGAAAGCACGCAGTCCGGATGGAACGGCGAGGCAGGGCAAGGATCGAACCGGGACCATGAATGGAGAGCATGCATGAACGATACCCGAACTGAACGCGATACCTTTGGCCCGATCGATGTGCCGGCCGACCGGCTTTGGGGCGCGCAGACGCAGCGCTCGCTGCACCATTTCCATATTTCTTCCGAGCGCATGCCGGCCAGCCTGGTGCTTGCGCTGGCACAGGTCAAGCGCGCCTGTGCGGTAGTCAATCGCGAACTCAATCTGCTGGACGGAAAGAAAGCAGCCGCACTCATCGATGCGGCCGATGAAGTGATCGCCGGCCGGCATGAGAACGAATTTCCGCTCTCGGTATGGCAGACCGGTTCGGGTACGCAGAGCAACATGAACATGAATGAAGTGCTTGCCAATCGCGCATCCGAGTTGATGGGCGGCAAACGCGGCATGGAACGCCTGGTGCATCCCAATGACGACGTCAACATGGGACAGTCATCGAACGATATTTTTCCAACTGCCATGCATGTGGCCGCTGCGGTGACGTTCGCCAATACGCTGCTGCCGGCTATCGAACAATTGCGCTCTACGCTCGCGCAAAAAGCCGCGGCATTCGCCGGCATCGTCAAGATAGGACGCACCCATTTGCAGGATGCGACGCCATTGACGCTGGGCCAGGAATTTTCCGGATACGTGGCCCAGCTCGATCATGCCCACATCCTGGTGTCGGCGGCATTGCCTGCACTGTGCGAGCTTGCGGTCGGCGGAACGGCGGTAGGGACCGGACTCAATACGCATCGCGAATTCGGCGATCGTGTCGCAGCCGAGTTGTCACGCGACACCGGCCTTCCATTCAAGAGTGCCGCGAACAAGTTTGCCGCATTGGCCGGACATGACGCGCTGGTAGGCGCGCACGGCGCCCTGAAGACGCTGGCAGCCGCATTGATGAAAATCGCCAATGACGTCCGCTGGCTGGCATCCGGTCCGCGTTCCGGGCTGGGCGAAATCACCATCCCGGAAAACGAACCCGGTAGTTCCATCATGCCCGGCAAGGTCAATCCCACGCAGTGCGAAGCGATGACCATGCTGTGTTGCCAGGTGTTCGGCAACGATGTGGCAATCAACTTTGGCGGCGCGTCCGGCAACTTCGAACTCAATGTCTTCAAGCCGCTGATCGCCCACAATTTTCTCCAGAGCGTGCGTCTGCTCGCCGATGGCATGCAGAGTTTCGATGAACACTGCGCGCGCGGGATCGAAGCCAACCACCAGCGGATCGCCGAACTGACCGCGCGTTCGCTGATGCTGGTGACGGCACTGGCGCCGCACATCGGCTACGACAAGGCCGCGCAAATTGCCAAGCGCGCGCACCACGACGGCACCACCCTGAAGGAAGCGGCGCAGGCGCTGGGTTTCGTCAGCGATGCCGACTTCGACAAGTGGGTCAGGGCGGAGGATATGGTCGGACCGCGTTAGCAGGCCATGCTTAGGGCCCGCGCAGGAATAAGTTGGGCAATTTTTCTGGCCGTAGCGGGCTCGGCGCCCCCGGCGCACTGCGGCGTTGCTCGTCGTCGCCATAGCTCGCTATGACTCCTCCTCCCGCCTTGCATTGCATCCCGCTACGACCGCCAAATCACCCAACTTATTCCTGCGCGGGCCCTTAGTCGTGTACCGACTGCATCACCTGTTCACGGAACCAGACATTCGCCGGATCCTTGTCGACATTCGCATGCCAATAAAGGAAGACATCGAAGGCCGGCACCTCGATCGGGAAGGGCAGGATCTGGTTGCCGAACTGCTGGTTTGCGATCTGCGCATAACGACCCGGCATGGTCAGCAGCATGTCGGTCCGGCTGACCACCCGGCATGCAGCGAAATAATGCTGGCAACGCAAGCGGATATGACGCTCCAGTCCGATGCGGCTCAATTCGAAATCTTCCAGGCCCGGACCGCGCCGGCGCGAACTCGCAAGAACATGGTCCTGCTTCATATAGGTATCGAGGTCTAGCGCGCCATCGATGTCCGGATGGCCCTTGCGCGCCACCACCACGGTCGAATCCTGGTAAATACGGGTATGCATGATGTCGCTCGACAAGGGCAGCAACACATCGATTGCCCCATCGAGCGTGCCCGCCGCCAGTTCGGTTTCCAATTCCCGCCGCTCGACTTGGCCGGCCGCAAGGTCGACCAGCGGCGCATTGTCCCGCATCCGCAGCATCAGCGGCGGCAGGATGGTCGCTTCCAGCACATCGCGCAAGGCAATGTTGAAGCGCTTCTGCGTCGTTGCCGGATCGAAACGATGGACACCGTTCAAAGTGACTTCGAGGCCCCGCAGCGAACGGCGGATCGGATCGATGATGGTGCGGGCCAAAGGCGTGGATACCATCGTATGTCCCTGACGCACAAACAGCGGGTCATCGAACATCTGGCGCAACCGCCCAAGCGCATGGCTGATCGCCGGCTGGGTGAGATTCAGTTTCTGGCTGGCACGAGTAACGCTGCCTTCGGTATAGATGGCATCAAAGACAATGAACAGGTTCAGATCGATGCGGGATATATGCATGAGATTTATGGAATTTGATAATAACTATTCATTTGATCGATTCTAACGCTGGCTATATGCTTCTCACAACCCGCCAGTCAGGTGGTCATTCAGGGGGAAGCAGCAATGGGACAGATCTACCTCGTCCGCCATGGACAGGCTTCATTCGGTAGCGCCAACTACGACCAGTTGTCGGAGCTGGGCATGGAACAGGCCCGGCTGCTGGGCGAATGGTTTGCCAGCACCCACCAGACGTTTCATCGTGTCGTCACCGGCGGCATGAAGCGTCACCGCCAGACCGCCGATGCCTGCATCGCCGCATTGCCGAAAGCGCAGCGCGTCGATATCGAATGGCAGACCGATGCGGATTTCAATGAATACGACCACCACGAAGTGCTGGTGCGCCATCGTCCCGAGTTTGACGATCCGGAAGAAGTGAAGCGCTTCCTCGCGTCCAGCCCGAGAGCGAAATACGCATTTCAGGATATTTTCCAGGCATCGATGTCGCGCTGGATGAGCGGCTTGTACGACCATGAATACCGCGAACCCTGGCCGCGATTTCGCAGCCGCTGCGTCGCTGCCTTGCGGCGCGTGATGAGCGGGACGGAAAAGTCGCAATCGATCATCGTGTTCACGTCCGGCGGCACGATTTCCACCATTTGCCAGCATGTACTGGGGCTGCAGGACAAGCAGGTCGCCGAACTGAACTGGACACTCGTGAATTGCGCGGTGACCAAGCTGCTGTTCCAGCCGGATCGCGTCACGCTCAGCACGCTCAACAATTACGCCCACCTGGAATGGCTGGGCAAACCTCATACCATCACTTATCGTTAGGACCAGCATGAGTAACGCAAACCTGTTCGACCTGTCCGGCAAGGTGGCCCTTGTCACCGGCGCCAGCCGCGGTATCGGCGAATCGATCGCCAAAACGCTCGCCGCGTACGGCGCGCATGTGATCGTCTCCAGCCGCAAGGCGGAATCCTGCGAAACCGTGGTGGCCGCCATTCGCGACGCCGGCGGCTCGGCCGAAGCCATGGCTTGCCATATCGGCGAGATGGCGCAGATCGAAGCCACGTTCGCCGCCATTGAGCAAAAGCACGGCCGCCTCGACATCCTGGTCAACAATGCGGCTACCAACCCGTATTTCGGACACATCGTCGATACCGACCTGTCTTCGTTCCAGAAAACCCTGGACGTGAACATCCGCGGCTATTTCTACAGTTCGGTCAACGGCATTAAGCTGATGACCAAGAACGGCGGCGGCAGCATCGTCAACGTGGCATCGGTCAACGGCGTCATTCCTGGCGACATGCAAGGCATCTATTCGATCACCAAGGCCGCCGTGATCTCGATGACACAAGCGTTTGCGAAGGAATGCGCGCCATCCGGCGTGCGCGTGAATGCCTTGCTGCCCGGCGCAACCGATACCAAGTTCGCAGCAGCGCTGGTGCATAACCCGGACGTGCTCAACAAGATGATGCCGCACGTACCGATGCGTCGTGTCGCCCATCCCGACGAGATGGCCGGCGCGGTGCTGTATCTGGTGTCGAACGCGGCAAGCTATACCACCGGCACCGCGCTCAACGTTGACGGCGGCTATCTGCTTGGATAGCGAAATGGTTTTGCAGTAGGAAGCGAGAGTGGCAGGAGACAAAGCAGCACAATAAAAACGGCGGCAGGGCGGGTGATCCCGTCCTGCAAAGCCGGCCTCTTTCGACAGCAATTCCCGATTTGTATTGCAGGCATCGGCCATGGTTTCAGGCCGATCGGTTTCGCACGTCCCGAACCGCACGCATTATCGAATGAAGCATTGACGGCACAGCAATCACGCCGTCCCACTATGTGCGCAAAGCGCAGTATTTCAAGGAGTATTCCATGGATTTCCAGTACAGCCCCAAAGTCAAAGAACTGCAAAAACGTCTGATCGCCTTCATGGACGAGCATATCTATCCGAACGAAGACAAATACTATGCAGAAGTGCAGGCAAACCGCGCCAACGGCAATCCCTGGGTGCCGACGGTGGTCATTGACGAGCTGAAGCAAAAGGCGCGCGCGCAAGATCTGTGGAACCTGTTTCTTCCGGAGTCGCATCGCGGCGCCGGACTGACCAATCTCGAATATGCGCCCTTGTGTGAAATCATGGGCCGCTCCTACTGGTCGCCGGAAGTGTTCAACTGTTCGGCGCCCGATACCGGAAACATGGAAACCCTGGAGCGCTATGCCAGCGAGGGGTTGAAGGAGCAATGGCTGCAGCCGCTGCTGGAAGGAAAGATCCGCTCCTGCTTTGCCATGACCGAGCCAGCAGTCGCTTCTTCGGACGCCACCAATATCGAATCGTCCATCGTGCGCGATGGCGATGCATACGTGATCAACGGACGCAAATGGTGGTCGTCCGGCGCCAACGACCCGCGCTGCAAAGTCTTCATCTTCATGGGCAAGACTGATCCCAGCAATCCCAATCGCCATCTGCAGCAATCAATGATCGTGGTGCCGCGCGACACGCCCGGCGTGACGGTTCTGCGCCACCTGCCGGTATTCGGCTACGACGATGCGCCGCACGGCCACGGCGAAGTGCTGTTTGAAAACGTGCGCGTGCCTGCGTCGAATATCCTGCTTGGCGAGGGACGCGGATTCGAAATTGCACAAGGACGCCTCGGACCTGGCCGTATCCACCACTGCATGCGCTTGATCGGCCTGGCCGAACGTGCACTTGAAGACATGTGCAAGCGCACCCTCAAGCGGGTGGCTTTCGGTAAGCCCGTCGCGGAACAGACCGTGACGCTGGAACGTATCGCCGACGCCCGTATCCTGATCGACCAGGCACGCTTCCTGGTCCTGAATGCGGCACACATGATGGATACGGTCGGCAACAAGGTCGCCGCGAAAGAGATCGCGATGATCAAGGTGGCGGCACCGAACATGGCATGCCAGGTGATCGACTGGGCGATCCAGGCGCATGGCGGTGGCGGCGTCACCAGCGATTTCGGACTCGCGTATTCGTATGCGCAGGCACGCACCTTGCGACTGGCTGATGGGCCGGATGAAGTGCATCGCAACCAGATCGGCAAGATGGAACTCAAGAAATACAAATAAGGATCACCATGACTGGCAACACATTTGCAGGCAAGTCGGTGCTGGTCACCGGCGCGGCCAGCGGCATCGGGCGTGCCGCGGCCTTGTCCTTCGCGGCGCAAGGCGCGCGCGTCGCGGTCTCCGATGTCGACACGACGGGCGGTGAACAAACGGTCGCCATGATTGCCGAAGCGGGCGGAGAAGCGGTCTTCATCCAGGCCGATGTATCGCAGTCGGCCCAGGTGCAGGCGCTGGTCGAGGCTGTCGTCGCCCGGTTCGGGCGCCTCGATTGCGCATTCAACAATGCCGGCATCGAAATCGAACACAAGCCATTGGCGGAATCCGACGAACAGACGTTTGACCGCATCATGAACGTCAATGTCAAAGGCGTCTGGCTTTGCATGAAACATGAAATCGCCCAAATGCTCAAGCAGGGCGGCGGCACCATCGTCAATACCGCATCGGTCGCCGGCCTGGTTGGCGCGCCGACCCAGCCGATCTATGCCGGCAGCAAGCATGCGGTAGTCGGCATGACGAAAACGGCTGCGGCCGAATACGGACGTGCCGGCATCCGCATCAATGCGGTATGTCCCGGCGTCATTCGCACACCGATGATGGATCAGGCGATCCAGCGCGAACCGCGCCGGCAAAAGATGATCGAGAAGATTCATCCCATCGGCCGGCTCGGCGAGGCGCAGGAAATCGCCAACGCAGCACTGTGGTTATGCTCGGACAGCGCATCGTTCGTGACCGGGCATCAGCTTGCGGTGGATGGAGGATTGACTGCGATTTGAGTTTTCCGGAAGCAGGCAAGACGCCAACAGCGGTAAACACGCTGTTGGCGTCTTGCCGTCTTTTTCCCTGGCACAAAGTGACCCTAAGTCCGCATTTATTTCATAGGAGACAGCAGGATGACAACAACAGCAGCTCCCTTTCCCTGGATTAAATCCTATCCCGCCGGATTGCGCTGGGATATGCCATTGCCCACGATGCAGGTGCAGCAACTGCTGGACGACGCGGCCGAAAAATGGGCGCATCACCCGGCTCTCCATTTCATGGGACGTTCGATCACCTATCGTGAATTGCAGCAGCTGGTCGATCAGGCCGCGAAGGGTTTCCAGGACCTCGGTGTCAAGCCCGGCGTGCACGTCGGATTTTTCCTGCCGAATACGCCGCATTATGTGATCAGCTTTTTCGGCGTACTGAAGGCAGGCGGTACGGTGGTCAACTATTCGCCGCTGGATGCGGAAAAAGTTCTTGCGCACAAGGTCGGCGACAGCCAGACCGATATCATTGTCACGCTGGATCTGGCGGCGCTGTATCCGCAGATACTCAAGCTGCTCGACACGACGCGGCTGCAAAGACTGGTGGTGGGCAGCATCGCCGAAATGTCCGGTCATCCCGACGCGGTACATAGGCAGATGGAGCAGACCGGCATGCTGGTGCCGGTGCATTACGGCGACAGGCACCTGCGCTTTGCCGAGCTGTTGCGCAACGAAGGCGACTATCAGCCGCATCCCGTTGGCGACGTCAACGATACCATCGCCGTGCTGCAATATACCGGCGGCACGACCGGCTTGCCGAAGGGAGCGATGCTGACGCATGCCAACCTCACCGCAGCGTGCAGCCAGATCGCCGCGGTCGTCGGCGGCGAACCCAGGGTACTGGAAGAAGGCCGGGAAAAAGTACTGGCGGTGCTGCCGTTGTTCCATATCTACGCATTAACGGTCAACATGCTGTTCGCCATCCGCATGGGTGCCGAAGTGATTCTTCATACGAGGTTTGATCTCGAGGCCGTCATGCGCGACCTGGCCGAAAAGAAGGTGACGGTCTTTCCCGGCGTGCCGACCATGTACACGGCCATCATCAATCATCCGCAGATCGGCGATTACGATTTTGGTTCGCTCAAATTTTGCAACTCGGGCGGCGCTCCGCTGCCGATCGAGGTGAACCAGAGTTTTCAGCGTCTGACCGGTTGCTGCCTGGTGGAAGGCTGGGGCATGACCGAAACTTCGCCTACCGGCACTTTTACCCCGGTATATGGCATGCAAAAAGTGGGCTCATGCGGCATGCCGACGGTGGGCGTGATGCTGAAGTTTGTCGACGTCGATAATCCATTGCTAGAAGCAGCGCCGGGCGAGCGCGGCGAAATGTGCATCAAGGGGCCGAATGTCATGAAGGGGTACTGGAACCGTCCGGACGCGACCGCCGCATCAATGACGCCCGATGGCTATTTCCGGACCGGCGATGTGGCTTACATGGATGAAGACGGCTTTGTGTTCATTGTCGATCGCACCAAGGATATGATCCTGTGCGGCGGGTATAACGTCTATCCACGCATCATCGAAGAAGCGATCTATGAACACCCTTCGGTTGCGGAAGTCAGCGTGATCGGCGTGCCCGATGCCTATCGCGGACAATCTCCGAAAGCCTTTATCGCATTGAAGAAGGACGCACCGGCTTTCACCCTCGACGAACTGAAAACCTTCCTCAAGCGCAGGCTGGGAAGGCATGAAATGGTGCAGGCAATCGAGATTCGCAAGGCATTGCCCAAGACGCCGGTCGGCAAGCTGTCGAAAAAAGAGCTTTACGAGGAAGAAGAGCGCAGGCGTTCGACATCCTGAAATCAGGATATCTGGGTTCGAAGGGAAGGAAAACGAGAAAGGAGGGTGGTGCAGGGTACTGTCGGGAGTTCAGTATCCTGCACCATCGGATCAACGCAGGGGTGCAAGCCAGGAGATCCGTTTACTCGTGATTCGCTTTGCATGAATCACGGTCAGAGCAAGTATTGACAGGCTCTGTTAGCGGGGCGTCCCGCGGCGTAGCAGGTTCACGATAGCTAGCAGGATCACCGCGCCAAGGAAGGACACTAGCAGCGATGAGATGCTGAAGTCATTCTGGTTGATGGTTCCTGTGCCAAACAGCGGTGCAAGCAGCCAACCGCCAAGCAGTGCGCCAACGATACCAACTACGATGTTGAGGAGCATGCCTTGGCTGGCGTCTGTCTTCATCACCAGGCTGGCGAGCCAGCCGAGAATACCACCGACAACAATCCAGATAATAAAATTCATTTTTACCTCCTAAGTATGTTGATAGACTGGCTACATCAATAGACTAACTGCCTGTTAAATGGTTCATGCATCGGTGCTGTCCTTCAGTACCCGCAGCGTCATCCAGATGCGATGCGTTGCGATCTTCGGAACCACTGCAAGAGACCGTCGAAACGTGGTGATCACTCCCGTAATGCGAGAATCTTTGCGCGCACGCGATCCGCGCTACCGGATGCCATGAATGTGCGCTGCAGTCTCATCTGCGTCTTCATGAATCTGCTTACGGCAGGCTTCCACGCCGTACAGTCAACCGGTACCCTCGCCCGGACGGCTTGCCCCATCCAGGCGCCCTTGAGCATCGACCTGCATCGGTAGCGGCGAAAAACCTTCGTCGTCCTCGACCAGGACCGTGACTCCCAGTATGGCGTTCCTTAACGCCGCGGCATGCGCATAGGCGTCCTCCTTTCTATCAAATGATGCGAGTGAGTGGTCGATCCAAACCTTGTTCCGATATGTCCCATTTGCCGTGAAGACCAGGCGATACGCAAATGACCAGAGCCTCGTGCTGTTCGAACGTCAATGCCGCCGCTCCGTCCAGCCGGACCTGCGCTGCATGTTCATGGAGGCTGATGACCCGCACAAGCTGCAGTTTCCCGTCGGCAGGTCGCGCGGCTCGGTGATGGAGGACAAACTGTGTCGGGACAGAATTGCCATTGCTCAACCACCTTGCCTCGCACCGTTTCGGCGTCGCGCGGCAGTCCCAGATTCATCGCGACCTCCTTCTGCCAAGGTCAGATCCGTTAGTCCGTGATAAAACGTGTTGAGGGAGTTAGTGCAAATCCTGTGCCCGTAGAGGAAAGGGGCGAATCAATTGATTTATGGCTGATTTGGCAATTTGCTCGTGTAAATGTTCCAAGCGCATTTGAAAACAATACAGGTAAGGGTTTCTCGCCAATGTTCTGATATATCGCCGTACATATTGCTTCTCAAACTCCGTAGCTGGTAGCACGAAGCGTCGCTCGAAGAAAGAGCATTGCGCGGAAATTTTTTGAAGGACTTTTGCGTTCCCGCATGCATTGAAAAAATCTCCGAGAAAATCTGGCGCAGCAGGAAACTTAATCAGGGTCAAGTTGTCATTTGTTACACCCGAGTACGATCGGTTACAACGTTGACTAGAGGAGCAAATCATGACTGAACACGCGCTGGCAGGGCAAGAAAGCTACGATCCAAATCGGCTGCTCGATACACTGCTTGAAAAAATGAATCTGAAGAACGACGCCGCACTCTCCCGCATGCTGGAAGTGGCCCCTCCGGTGATCAGCAAGATCCGCCACCGTCGTCTGCCGATCGGCGCCTCGCTACTGATCCGTATGCATGAATGCACCGGCATGAGCATTCGCGAACTGCGCGACCTGATGGGGGACCGCCGCACAAAATACCGCTTGAGCGACGCACAGGGCAAGCCAAAGCCCGCCGCCGACGCTCCGCAGCAAAACCAGCCGAGTTTCCACTAAGGCCAAGAGGACGCAATCCGGCCTTGCACCAGCACTGTGACGAAGCTCGCAGGCTGATGCAAGGCTGTAGCGCCCGGCATGGAGCCGGTGGCCGGGCGCTGCATTTGTTTGCTTTCCTTGACAATAGTTCTGCATGCGCAATCGCCGGTGCCTTTTCAGGGCCGGCGCAGGCGCGTTCTGCTCCCTTCTTTCCTCATGGCTTGCTTTCCTGAAATCTTGATTGAGATCAAGGTTTTTCAATGTCCGCTTGCCTATTCTCCCCCTTGTCATATCGCTCCGGAACGATCCGACGTCGGCTGGCTTATCGACGCCGGTACGGGATCCGCCATACAAGGGAAGTCATGCTACGCAATCTCTCCATCAAATCACGCCTCATTTTTGTCGTAGCGTTTTTATCTCTCATGTGTATTGCCGGTGCAGTAATCGGCTTGGGCAGCCTGTATATGGCCAATGCCGGTTTGCGCAGCAATTATGAGCACAGGCTGGTGCCGCTGACTGCGCTGGATCGCGTGGTGCGCCTGATCGACCGAAACCAGCTCGCGCTTGCGCAGGCTGTGCACGCCGAGCCGGCAGCAGTCGCGATGGAACTCGACGCGATCGAAAAACGCATGGAAGAAATCAACAAGGCCTGGAGCGGCATCCTGGCGGACACGAAGAACACCGTGTCGCCGCAGGAGCAGGCGCTGACCGAGCAATTCGCCTCAAGCCGCAAGGCTTACCTTGCGCAAGGCTTGTTTCCGGCGATTGGCGCCTTGCGCGCCAACGATACCGCGCAGGCAGTGCAGATACTGCGCGGTCCGCTGTCGACGCACATACAGCCGGTGGCCGAAGCCGCGAATGCCTTGATGCAGTACCACGAACAGAGCGCCCGCAAGGACTATGAAAAGAATCAGGAAATCTATATCTGGGTGCGCAATAGCTGCCTGTCCGGCATGGCATTTGCCGTCTTGCTGGGTACGGGCATTTGTATCTGGCTGGTGCGTGCGATCGCACGTCCGCTGGCCGATGCGGTCGACGTCGCCAGGCGCGTAGCTTCCGGCGATCTGACCAAGGAAATCGTCGTCGACTCATCGGATGAAACCGGGCAGCTGTTGCACGCATTGAAGGAAATGAATCAAAGTCTGGTGCGCATCGTGAGCAAGGTAAGGGCAGGCACGGAAGCCATCGCTACGGCGTCGAGCCAGATCGCGTCGGGCAACCTTGACCTGTCGGCGCGTACCGAAGCGCAGGCGGGTTCGCTGGAGCGGACCGCGTCATCGATGGAGGAACTGACTGCCACTGTCAGGCAAAACGCGGACAGCGCGCAACAGGCGAATCGCCTTGCGGTATCGGCTTCGCAGGTGGCGGTCAAGGGTGGCGCCGTGGTGTCGCAAGTGGTCGATACGATGGGATCGATCAATGAATCGGCACGCAAGATCGTGGATATTATCGACGTGATCGACAGCATCGCGTTCCAGACCAATATCCTCGCGCTCAACGCTGCGGTGGAGGCGGCGCGTGCAGGAGAGCAGGGCAAGGGATTTGCCGTGGTCGCGACGGAAGTGCGTCATCTCGCGCAACGCTCTGCCGCCGCAGCAGGCCAAATCAAGGCCTTGATTGACGACTCGGTGGAAAAAGTCGATATCGGCGCCAAGCTGGTCGATGAAGCGGGGGCGACCATGCACGATATCGTCGCGAGCGTGCGTCGCGTGACCGATATCATGGGAGAGATATCCACTGCGAGCAAGGAACAGACCGATGGTCTCGAACAGGTCAATCAGGCCATTGCGCAGATGGATGAAGTCACGCAGCAGAATGCAGCCCTGGTGGAAGAAGCGGCCGCCGCCGCAGCGTCCTTGCAGGACCAGGCGGTCAGCCTGTCACAAGTGGTCAGCTTATTCACCTTGTCGGGTACCGACACCGTTGCGCGCGCGGGCGGTGAAGCCATTCGTCTGATGCCGCCAGCCTGCCCGGCGCATGCGGGCAATAGCGATCGGGAAGAATTCTGCGGCCATTGACACGCCATCAGTGCGACATCAGCACCGGTATCGTCGCGGACGCCAGCAGGGTGCGCGTTACTTCGCCAAGCACCAGCTCGCGAAAACGCGCGTGGCCATATCCGCCCATGATGATCAGGTCTGCCCCGGTATCCGAAGCAAGCGCACAGACGGCTTCGCCGACCGGACCGTCGGCACGGCGCTGCAGCAGTTCGGCCCTGATCTCATGGCGGCGCAGATAATGCACGATCTCGGTTCCGGGCGGCATGCCGGGCGATCCGGAAGCACGAGCATTGAAGATGACGACATCGACCTGCTGAGCACGCTGCAGCAGAGGGAGCGCGCTAGTGACCGCGCGCGCGGCCTCCATGCTTGCATCCCACGCGATCAGCACCTGATTGCCGATATTGTCGAATCGGCCCGTGTGCGGGACCAGCAACACCGGCCGCGCGCAATTGAGCACGACATACTGCGCAAAATCGGGCATGACTACCGGTGAGATTTCATTTGGATCGTTTTGCCCGATCACGACGAGATCAGCATAGCGTGCCTGCAGGCAAATACCAGCGCCGGCTTCGTCATCCACCAGGCGTTTTTCGAAAGAGTCCAGACCGAGCTTGCGCGCCGTGACATCGAAGTCTTCCAGTCCGCGCCGTGCGCGTTGCCGCAGAAAGTCCAGGTGGGTGCGCAGATTGGGATCGAGCTCCGTCAGCATGCGTGCCTGTACCAGATAGCGCGACGCGCCTGTCATTGCGGTCCCGATCAAGTGGGCTTTTTCCGTCATTGCGACTGCCGCCGCCAGCTTGATGCGTTCGCCTGCACGTATTGACTCGTCCACATGCACGAGTATGGTCTTGTATGACATGATGATCTCTCCGGACATTTTGCCCTTGCGGTCTTATGTCCTGTTGCCAAGTGATGCGCTAGTTAGACAGGGCAATTTTCCAATGACCGCTTTCGATGATCTCCACTTTGACGAGCATCAAAGTTGTGGTTTCAAAGGGGCAGCGTATGCGGCGGCATGCAGCACGATGCAACAATTGCTTGATTCTGTCCGTCCGCGCCATAGAATAAAAAATTGGGCATTTAAAGACTCGGAGCCGTGATGCACCGCCGGCATACCATCAACATGCTGCTTTCCATGCTGCCCTGCAATTTGCAGGCATCCTCATCGGTCGGTGGCTAGTCGTGACCACTGCCTCGTTCCGTTTCTACGCAGAACTGAACAATTTTCTTGTGCCATCGCAAAGGCAACGTCTTTGCAGCCATCCATGTTCACGCGACGCTAGCGTCAAACACATGATCGAGGCGCTGGGGGTGCCGCATACCGAGGTCGAACTGATTCTTGTGGATGGCGTATCCGTCGATTTTTCATACCGCGTCGATGACGGCGAATTGATCAGTGTCTATCCCTGTTTCAACGAGATAGACATATCACCGCTGGTTCGACTGCGGCCGCGACAATCCGGCATCAACCGCTTTATCGCCGATGCGCATCTCGGACAGCTCGCGCGCAATCTGCGCATGCTGGGGTTCGATGTCCTGTACCGCAACGACTATAGCGATGCCGAGGTGGCCCGCATCGCGGCGGATGACGGACGGATTGTGCTGACACGCGACCGCGACCTGTTGATTCGCAAGGAAATCGTGTATGGCTGTTACCTTCATGCCATCAATGGCGACGAGCAATTGTCGGAAGTGCTCGTCCGCTTCGATCTTGCGCGCTCTGCACAGGCTTTCAGCCGCTGCCTGAACTGCAATGGCATTTTGCAAACCGTCGCGAAAAGGGATGTCGAGCATCGCGTACCGCTGCATAGCAGGCTGGTGTACGACCGGTTCTATGAATGCCAGGGCTGCGCGCACGTGTATTGGGAAGGCTCGCATGTGGTACGCATGCGTCAGCGTGTGGCGGAAATGCTGGGCAGTGCCGGCGTGGCGGACAGATAAATCCGATGCTGTCGTGTGTCTGCGTGGGCAAAGCAGGATGCAGTGATTGCCTTTGCCGAATCGCGATTAATGCAGCCGCAGATTTTCTTCCGATCGCAGCAGTTTGCCAAACTTATCCGCCGGCATGGGTTCGCTGAAATAGAAGCCCTGCACGCTGTCACAGGCATGCTCGCGCAGAAACTCGAACTGTTGCCGCGTTTCCGTGCCTTCTGCGATGACGCTGCATTCCATGCTATGTGCAAGGCTGATGATGGCCTTGGTAATGGCCGAATCGCTGTGGCTCGATGGTAATGCCTGCACAAACGACTGATCGATCTTGACTGCGCGTATTGGAAACTGCTTGAGATACGAGAGTGAAGAATAGCCGGCGCCGAAGTCGTCGATCGCGACGCTGACGCCCAGTTGTTGCAAGTTCTTTAGCACTTGGACAGCCTTGTCGGGCTCGGCCATCACGGCGGTCTCGGTAATTTCCAGTTCGAGATAGCACGCTTCCAGCCCGGTCTCTTCCAGGATGGCCGAAATATTATCGATCAGCCTGTCATCGACCAATTGCCGCACGGACAGATTGACGGCTACCTTCAGACGTGCAGAACCGGATACCTGCCATGCGCGGTTCTGGGCGCAGGCCGTGCGCATCGCCCAATAACCGATTGAATGAATCAGGCCGGTATCTTCAGCCAGCGGAATGAAGCGCTGCGGCGGCACGTCACCCAAGGTGGGATGCCGCCAGCGCAACAAGGCTTCCATACCGCTGATGCGGTTGCTCAGGATATCGACCTTGGGCTGATAATGGATGGAGAGCTGATGGTTTTCAATCGCGCCGCTGAGAGCAGACTCCAGTGCCAGTCTTTCCTGTGCATCCCGGTTCATCGCGGGCGAATAATAGCGGTAGCTGTTGCGGCCGACTTCCTTGGCACGGTACATCGCCTTGTCTGCATGCTTGATCAGGGTATCGGCATTGCTGCCATCGGTCGGAAAGCTGCTGATGCCGATGCTGGTGCTGATGCGCAAGGGTTCCCGCCCGCCGTCGAACGGCCGGCGGAATGCGGCAAGGACTTTTTCGGCAATGATGCCGCCGCGATGCGGCTCGTCGATGTTTTCGACCAGGACGACGAATTCATCGCCGCCCAGGCGTGCGACCGTGTCGGATTCACGCAAGGTGCCCTGCAATCGTTGCGCGGCTTCCCTCAACACCAAGTCGCCGACGGCATGCCCCAGCGTATCGTTGATCATCTTGAACCGGTCCAGGTCCAGGAACAGCACTTCCAGCGAGCGCCCGGGCCGCTCTGCGATGGTCAGCGCATGCTCCAGCCGCTGGTAAAACAGCACGCGGTTCGGCAAACCCGTGAGCGAGTCGTAATGCGCGAGATAAGCCATCTGTTCCTGGGTGCGCTTGCGGTCGGTGATGTCGCGAATGACATACATCGATGCGAATTTTCCGAGATGCATGAAGGCGGAAGAACAGATCTCGACATCGACTTTTGTGCCGTCGAGCCGGACAACGGTGTTTTCCAGCGCGGGAAGCACGTCGCCTTGTTCCAGCAATCGTGTCCGTTCGCGTACCAGTTCATGAAATTGCGGTTCGATAAAGCGAAACAGCGAATGTCCGACGATGTCGTCGATGCGCGTGGCGCCAACCAGCGTGATTGCGGCGCGATTGGCAAGCACCAGCGTGCCGTCCTGCTGTGCCAGGATGGCATCGGGTGACAATTCCACGACGGTACGGTAACGCTCCTCCGCTTCGCGCAGCGATTGTTCCGCAGCCTTGGCGTCGGTGATGTCTTGCGCCGTACCCAACAGTCTCAGCAGTTTTCCATCCGGCGCAAGGATAGACCGTATATGGGCGGCCACTGTTCGGATTTCTCCGTTCGGCAGTACGACGCGATGCTCCAGAAAGAAAGACTGGCCGGGCTCGCGGCATTGGTCCATTGCTATCGTGAGAGCCGGAAGATCGTCTTTGTGCACGAATTGCCGAAAGCTTTCGGGATTCGCCTGATATAACGTGTTATCGACGCCGAGTATGCGATACAGCTCGTCGGACCAGGTAATCGTGCTCGTCTGTATCTCCCAGTTCCAGCTGCCCACTTGCGCCAAATGCTGTGCATCGGCTAGTTCGCGTTCCCGTGCGGCGAGCGCCCGCTCTATCCGCTTGCGCGCCTCGATATCCTTGACGAGCGCCTTGGTACGCTCGGCCACCCGTTGCTCCAGCTTGTCGCGCTCGCTGCGCAATTCGCGCTGTGCAAACTGGTTGCGATAGATCAGGCTCGCAAGCGCCAGCCCGGTGGTTCCCAGCACACCCACATACACCATCAACAAAGTCAGCGACGTATGGAAGCTGCCGTCTCCATACGAAAAGGGACCGGTGTCGCGGGCGGTGTTCCATACCGCGATGCTGCAGATGACGGCAGTCGTCCAGTTGACCGCGGAAAAATTGAAGCGGAACGCGGCCCACAACAAAAAAGGAATCGGCAGATAGGCGATCGGCAGAGTTCCCAGCGTACCGCCGAATGCAATCTGCGCCGTGACCAGCAAGGAGATGGAAAAAGCAAGCGCTTCAGTGATTCTGGCTTGCGCCCATCGAACACCGGCAAACGGATTCCACGCCAGTAGCAGCGGAACGCCGACAATCATGCCGGTGGCGTCGCCCAGCCACCACGTCACCCACTGCACGCCTGGCATACTCGGCGTGCGGCCGTAGGCAAGCGCAAGCGCAGCCGTGCCGAACGCGGCACCGAGCATTGCGCAGACCAGGGCGATGCCGACAAAGCGAAAGACCGGTCCGCGCAGGATCAAACCCGCTTCGGCCTGATAGAACCGCCGCACAAGCCAAGCCGCCGTACAAGCCTCGAGTACGCTGCCCATGCCGATCAGTGCCGCCGAATACCAAGGCAGCCTGGTAGTGAGCAGACTCAACAGCGCTCCAAGAAAAATCGCTGGTGCGATCCAGGGACCGCGCTTGAGCACCGCAAATACACCCAGGGCTGCAGGAGGCCATAAGGGACTTACCGTACCCGGCAGCATGCCAAGCCCGGTTGACAGTTGACAGCTCAGATAATAGAGAGCAGTAAGCAAACCGAAGGCGGCGAGATAGGTCGTGCCGTCCGCCAATCGATTCCAGCGAGACCGATTACCCGTGTAATTTTTCAGAATGCTCATCAGCTCCATCTCAAGCCTTCCAGTGGAGAAGCCATGAAGAGTGCAGCTGAGCAGGGAGCGCAGCAGCTATGGACTCGTATTGGCATAAGCTTGCAACTTATGCCAATACGAATCCTATGCATCCACTATGCCATCGCGGCAGTGGTGCTTTTTGAAACTGCTCAAGCCAATGGCCCCCGTATTGAACATAGGACTTCGTTGCTGACGCACGGTTCCAGTGCATCGGCGCCGCGCGTCCCGTCGCGGACAGTCATCGAGCCGGGGGCTGCAGCAACCTCATGGAGCCTCAGAGATTGCAGCTTTGTCGGGGATGCAGAATTTGTAATATAGAAAAGGCAAGTATTTTGATATTGGTCAAACCCGTGCGTTATAGTTTCTACTTGGAAAAAGTTATCGATATTCAACGCATCTCGATAGCAAAAATGCACTGTTTGTCCCTTTGTCGATATGAACAAATTCTTACCCCGCCGGGTAATCGCCGGCAGTGTCTTGCTGGTTCTGGCAATTGCCGCCATCGCCGCCGAGGAGTCGGATGCAATTGGGCGATTTGAAATCACCCGTTATGAAGTCACCGGCAACACGCTGCTCGATCCTTCGACAATTGATACGTTGTTAATCCCATTTACCGGCAAGGCGCGCAATTTCGGCGATGTGCAGCGCGCGCTGGAAACATTGGAAGCGGCTTATCACGCACTGGGATATAACGTCGTGCAGGTCGCCTTGCCCGAACAGGTGCTGAAACAAGGCGAGGTGCGCTTGCACGTCATTCAGACCAGGCTCGGCAAGGTACGTGTGGAAGGCAACAAGGCATTTGACGATGCCAATATCCGCCGCAGCGTGCCCGGCCTGCGCGAAGGCGAATCGCCCAATATCGCTCAGATCTCGTCCAGCCTGAAACTGGCCAACGAAAATCCGGCGAAGAAAACCACCCTGCAATTGCAAAGCGGCGATCGTGACGATGAAGTCAATGCAGTACTCAAGGTCGAGGATGACAAACCCTGGCGCATCGCTGCCACGCTGGACAATAGCGGTAACAAGTCGACCGGCGAAACGCAGCTGGCAACCCAGTTTCAGTATGCCAATGTGGCCGGCACCGATCAGGTCCTGAGCCTGCAATACACCACCACGCTGGAACGTCCCAGCCAGGTCAGCGTGTATGGCGTCGGCTATCACGTTCCGCTGTATGCGCTGGGCGACTCCATCGACCTGTTTGCCAGTTATTCCGATGTCGATTCCGGCTCGGTACTGGCCGGTATCTTCAATCTGCAGGTCAGCGGCCGCGGCACCGTGATGGGTGCGCGCTACAACCAGAATCTGCGACGCGCGGGCAACTATGAATCGCGCATCGTCTATGGCCTGGATTACAAGGATTACAAGAACAATGTCGCATTGAGCGGCGTACAGCTGGGCAACGATGTCACCGTTCATCCGTTGAGCATCGCCTATGGCGGCAACTGGAGCGACGGTCGGAGCGAAATGGTCTTCAGCCTTACCGGCATGCGTAATATTCCCGGTGGTGATCGCGGCGGCAGCGCGGATTTTGCAAGGCTGCGCGCGGGTGCGCCGGCCGCCTATTCCATCCTGCGTTACAACGCCGGCTACGCCCGTTCGCTGAGCAACGACTGGCAGGTAAAGGTAGCGCTGTCGGGACAGTACACCAGGGATGCGCTGGTGCCGGGTGAACAATTCGGTGCGGGCGGCGCCGGTACCGTGCGCGGCTTTCATGAGCGCGATGTCTCCAATGATGAGGGCCGGTTGATCAGCGCGGAACTGTACACGCCGAATTTGTGCGGAAGCATCCAGTCAGTGGCAACGCAATGCCGTGCGCTCGCTTTTTACGATGCGGCGCACCTCAGCCGCAACAATGCACTGCCGGGAGAAGATGCCAAGGCGTCGATTGGCAGTATCGGGCTCGGCTTCCGCCTTGGCATGAGCAAGCACCTCACGATGCAGATGGATTACGGCCATGTGGTCGATGGCGGCGTGACACAGATAAAAGGCGATGGCCGGTTGCACATCCGGCTTGGGCTGACGTATTAAGCAAGTAAGGAAGCAGGGTAGAACCATGAAGAACAATGCCACTTTCCATGACCGGGTACGGGAACCGCGATCGGCTGCACTGCGGCGCAGGCTGCTGCCGCTGCTGGTCGCAGGCTGTTTCGCTCCGGCTTCCATTGTTGCCAATCCGGTCGGTCCGCAGGTCGTCAATGGCCAGGCCAGCTTCGCGGCGCAAGGCAATGTGCTGTCGATTACCAACACGCCGGGCGCGATCATCAACTGGCAATCGTTCTCCATCAATCCCGGCGAAGTCACCCGCTTCCTTCAGCAGAACCCCAATAGCAGCGTGCTCAATCGCATCGTCGGCCAGGATCCTTCGCAAATCCTGGGCGCATTGCAATCGAACGGACGCGTGTTCCTGGTCAATCCCAACGGCATCCTGTTCGGCCAGGGCGCGCAGGTCGATGTCAACGGGCTGGTGGCATCAACGCTCAATATCAGCAACGAGGATTTCATCGCGGGCCGCATGCAGTTCAAGGCGGGCGACAAGGCGGCCGCGCTGAAGAACCAGGGTGCAATCACAACACCGGCTGGCGGAAAGGTGTACCTGATCGCACCGAATATCGACAACAGCGGCATCATCACCTCCCCGCAAGGCGAAGTGCTGCTGGCCGCGGGCCATACGGTGCAACTGATTGACTCGCTCGATCCGAACCTGCAGGTCGTGCTGTCGGCCCCGTCGGATGAAGCGCTCAACCTCGGGCAGGTCATTGCGCAGGGCGGCCGTACCGGCATCTATGGCGCACTGGTCAGGCAGCGCGGTGTCGTCAATGCCAACAGTGCGGTGGTCGGTGAAAACGGCAAGGTAGTGTTCAAGGCCAGCGGCGACGCCATACTGGAAGCAGGCAGCCGCACGAGTGCGACAGGCACCGGCAAGGGCGGCGAGGTGCTGGTCCTGGGCGAACGCGTAGGGATGGCCGACGGCGCGCAAATCGATGCGAGCGGCCGCACCGGTGGCGGTACGGTCCTGGTCGGAGGCGACTACCAGGGCAAGAACACGTCCATTCGCAATGCTAGCCGTACGTTTTTTGGTCAGGGCGCCGAGATCAAAGCCGATGCGCTCGATAATGGCAACGGCGGCAAAGTCATTGTGTGGGCCGATGATACGGCGCGCGCATACGGTTCCATCTCTGCGCGCGGCGGCCAGCAGGGCGGCGACGGCGGATTGGTCGAAACCTCGGGCAAAACGAATCTGGAATACCGCGCCAAGGTGGATGTCGCCGCGCCAGCGGGCAGAAACGGCACATTGCTGCTGGACCCGGCGGTGATCACCATCGCCGGCGGCAGCAACGATGGCGCAGCCGATGGCAACAGCACATTCCAGGGAACGACCACGTCGGGAACTATCAATTTTGCAGACGCGGGGCCGACCACGATTTACCAGTCCGAACTGCAAGGATTGAATCCGGGCACGAACATCGTGCTCGAAGCCAGCGATTTGATCACCACCTCCGGCAGCTTCTCGAACCTGGTGACACTGCCGAGCAATGCCAATCTGACGATGAGGACCAGAAATGCATCGACTGACGGTACCGGCAGCATAGGTATCGACCTCGTCGGCAGTTCCGACGGTCCCAACCTTGAATTCAAGACCCAGGGCACCGGTACGATCACGATGCAAACCGGTACCGGGACGTCACCTCAGTCTGCACTCATTACGGTCGGAAAACTCACCACGGGCGGTGGCGCGATCTCGCTGAATGGCACCGGTTCCGTGGTCCTGCGCGCCGCAACCACGACGCCGGCCAGCGGCAATGGGGGCGACATTTCGATTACCTCCGGCGGATTCATGACACTGGGAGGCGGTCATATCGACGCGCGCGCAGGCGGCCCGGGAACGGACGGCACGGTCACGCTGACGTCCGGCGGCGCAATCAACATGCAGGCTGGTAAATACATCTATGCGCGCAACCTGAAAATGTCGTCCGCCGGCGCGATCGGAGACGGCAGCGGCGGCGCGATGGAGACCGGCGTCGCGTTTCTCAACGTAAGAAATACCGCAGCCAGTGGCGACATCAATATCAGCAATACCGCATTGAGCAAGGATCTTGCCATTGATGCGCAGGGAACCACCTATGGCATCGCGCAGGGCGCCAGCGGAGGCAAGGTAAAGATCAAGAACGCGGCGGGCAAACTGCTGACCGTCTCGGCATCGGTCTCGACCACCAATGCCGGCACGATCGCATTGGCGGCCGACAAGATGGCCATCAATGCGGCGGTCAATGCTTCCAACGGCGCAGGCCGCGTCGAGCTTGTTCCTGTCACCGGCGACACCGCCATCGATGTCGCCTCATCGGATGTTGCGGATGGAACGGCGAAGCTTGAACTGAGCATTGCTGAGTTGAACAAGGTCAGCGCAGGCACCTTGCTCATCGGCGATATGGCCAGCGGCTCGCTCACCATCAAGAATGCGATGATGGGAGGAGCCGGCGGCGCATTGCAAAATGTGAGTACGGCATTAAGCCTGAAATCCGGCGGGGTAATCACCCAGGACGGCGGCGCTACCATCGAAGGCGGCTCGTCGGTGCAGGCGACCGGCGCAGCGGTCACGCTAATGGAATCGAATGGCACCGGCGTCATCGCGGGCGTGGCAAACAGCGGGGATTTCAAGTACACCTCGTATAACGGTATCAACGTCAATACCATCGACGGCGTCACCGGCATTACCACGCCGAGCGCAAACCTTATCCAGCTGAAGTCGACGCATGCAACGGCCGGCATCGGCCAGGCTGCCCTGGCGAAGATTACCGGCGGCGAGCTGAATCTTGAAACGCCGGGACCCGTCACACTCAACGAAACCGGCAATAGCGTCACGAAGGTGGTGGCTGCGCTTAACCCGCTAGGCAATGGTACCGGCGGGTTGTCGATGTCCAACGGACGGGCGGCCGGTTGGGAAATCGGCGCGATCACTACCAAGAACAAGGCGGTGACCATCAGTTCGACAGCCGGCACCGCCACGGTCAGCGGCGCCATCAATGCCGGTACCGGCGCGGTCACGCTGTCCGCGCCCAGCCTGGAGATTGCATCGTCGACCAATATCACCGGAGGCGAAGTGTCGCTTACGGCAAACAGCACCGACGGCACCGGCACGGTTACCCAGGGCTCAGGCGGAAGCGTGACCGGTTCCACCAACCTCAAGGTGGTTGCCGATAAGATGGACTTTGGCGGCACCATGATCGGCGGGTCGGTGGGTAATGGAGGGCAAGTCAACCTGCACACCAATACTTCCGGTCGTGCCCTGGAAATCGCCGGCGCGACTGCGAACCCCGGCGCATTGAGTCTGACCCAGGCAAATCTCAACGCGATCAACCCCGCTGCCAGCGGAGTGACCGCCGGCTCGATCAATTTCACGGCATCCGGCGGCGCCATACAGTTCAAGGGGAATTACGCCAGCCCCGGTGGCATGTACACCAACATGTTTGGCGGTTCCATCGGACAGGATGCGCTCACGGTCATCTCCGGCTATCTGCATGCCGTCGTTACCGGCAACATCGACCTGACCCAGACGAACGCCATCAGCAAGCTGGGGTCGTCGTTCAATTCATC
The DNA here is from genome assembly GCF_003591035.1 of Noviherbaspirillum saxi. Classification (NCBI taxonomy): domain Bacteria; kingdom Pseudomonadati; phylum Pseudomonadota; class Betaproteobacteria; order Burkholderiales; family Oxalobacteraceae; genus Noviherbaspirillum; species Noviherbaspirillum saxi. Next base: position 2,624,642 of record NZ_QYUO01000001.1, on the reverse strand, counting down.
CGGTACGACGAGTTCTGTCAAGGTCAAGACCAGCGTCGCCAGTCTGCAACTGATGGGTGCCATATCGGCGGGTTCCGGCGGGATAGACATCAGCAACATCGGCGGAAGCATCCTTGCGGCCAACGCGCAGGTCAGTTCGACGGGTGGCGTGGTAAAGCTGAGCGCCTCGGGCGACATGACCATTACGGCCAGTGCCGGGGATGCCTATGTCAAGGCGACTGGCGGCGCAGAGCTGACGGTAGGCGGCGATCTAACGTTCAACAACTCGGGCGGCTACAAGTCGTATGCAGCATCGCTGTCGTCGGCACCGCTCAAGCTGACTTTCAACAATGCCACCGGCAAGGTGTTTTACGGCACCTCGCATGCCAGCACGACCACCTCCGGCGACAATGGCTTCTTCACCGGCGGTGTGCCTGGATCGGGCGGAACTGCTGCGGTGTCCGGCACCAGTCTAATCGTGGCGGGCGGCAATCCTGGAACACTGACGACTACGCAAACACCAACCAATCCACCCTCTGCACCGCCACCGCCACCGCCCGATCCGACGCTCGATCAGTGCGTGGCAAATCCTTCGCAGGCGGGTTGCAACACGGTATTGCCGACGCTTAGCCAATGTACTACTGCACCGACAACCGCAGGATGCAGCGTGGTTTTACCGACGGTAAGTCAGTGTACGACTGCGCCGACCACAGCCGGTTGCAGTGCCGTATTGCCGACGCTAAGTCAATGCACGACCGCACCGACGACTGCCGGTTGCAGCGTTGTACTGCCGACGCTGAGCCAATGCACGACCGCGCCGATGACTGCCGGTTGCAGTGTTGTACTGCCGACGCTGAGCCAATGCACGACCGCGCCGATGACTGCCGGTTGCAGCGTTGTACTGCCGACGCTGAGCCAATGCACGACCGCGCCGATGACTGCGGGTTGCAGCGTTGTACTGCCGACGCTAAGCCAATGCACGATTGCACCGACGACAGCAGGCTGCAGTGTCGTGTTGCCGACGCTAAGCCAATGCACGACCGCGCCGACGACAGCAGGCTGCAGTGTCGTGTTGCCGACGCTAAGCCAATGCACGGCTGCACCGACGACTGCCGGTTGCAGCGTTGTATTGCCGACGCTAAGCCAATGCACGGCTGCACCGACGACTGCCGGTTGCAGCGTTGTACTGCCGACGTTAAGCCAATGCACGACCGCGCCGATGACTGCCGGTTGCAGTGTCGTATTGCCGACGCTAAGCCAATGCACGGCTGCACCGATGACTGCCGGTTGCAGTGTCGTATTGCCGACGCTAAGCCGGTGCACGGCTGCGCCGACGACTGTGGGTTGCAGCGTCGTGTTGCCGACGCTAAGCCGGTGCACCACCGCGCCGACGACGGCCGGTTGCAGTGCCGTACTGCCGACGCTAAGCCAGTGCATCGCATCATCAGGCATTGCAGGTTGCAGCGCTGTACTTCCGACCGTGGCGGCGTGCACCAGCTTGCCATCCGCGGAGGGCTGCAGTGTTGTGTTGCCGACGCTAAGCCAGTGCACCAGCGCTCCGGCGACCGCCGGTTGCTCCGTAGTATTGCCGGCGCTGGCCGCCTGCAGCAGCGATCCGAATCTTTCAGGCTGCGGTGCAGTGCTGCCTACCATCGCGCAGTGCTCAGCCACACCGACACGGGAAGGCTGCTCGACCGTTGTGCCGATCGCCAACAAGTGCACGACCAATCCTTCGGCCGAAGGATGCAGTACGGTTTTACCGATGGTTCCACCGACCCAGCGCAATACCCTGGCAGAGACGATTGCATCGACGTCGAACACCATCGTCACCACAACCGTGTCGACCACCATATCGAACACGGTGACATCGAGCGAATCGTCGAGCACGGCGCCGCAGACACAGGCCGTCAAAGGATCCGGTTCGGGTGGCAGCAAGTCCGAGAGCAAGGATGAAGCCAAGGACGACAAGAAGAATACCGGCAGCCAGCAAGACAATGGAGTAAAGAAAAATGAGATTGCAAAGAAGCTTTACTGCAACTAAGTCCCTGGTCTTCCTCGGCACGCTGTGCGCGGCGACCTTTGCGTACGCGGCCCAGGTCGCGGGCACGGTCACGAATCTCAGCGGCCCGCTGCTGGCAAAGAAGCCGGACGGCACGGTCAAGGTGCTGTCGGCCAAATCCCAGGTGGAAGAGGGCGATACGCTGATCACCGAAAAAGATACCTACGCGCGGATCAAGTTTGTTGATAACAGCGAGATCACGCTGCGGCCCGGAACGCAGATGAAAATCGACAGTTTTTCATTCGACGAGGAAAAGCCTGAAAACGACAGCGCCACCTTCAATCTGGTCAAGGGCGGACTGCGCGCGATTACCGGCACGCTGGGCAAACGCAACAAGGAACGTTTCGGCATGAATACGCCGACCGCGACCATCGGCATCCGCGGTACGATCTTCGTCGCGGAATACATTCCGCCTGCGCAGCCCGACCTTGCTGCCTATGCGGCCGCCAGCGTGGCGTCGGTTGGCAGCTATTCGAACGCCTTGCCGGTCAGCGACGCGCCGGCCGGCGGTTTGCCGCTTGCGGTTCTTCCGATGCGTGAGACCGGTTCCCTGCTGCTGGCTCAGGCTCCGGACGGCGGACGTGCGCCTGGATTGTATGTGCAGGTACTGGATGGCGTGATCCACTTGAGCAATCGCGGCGGCAGTCAGTCTTTTTCGGCGGGGCAGTTCGGTTTCTCCCCCAGCCGTTTACTTCCGCCGGTGCTGTTGCCCAACAACCCGGGCATCCGGTTCTCGCCGCCGCCGGCATTCTCTTCATCGACAGGGCCGCAGACAGGCAGTGGCGGCAATCTGACCAATAGCAGCAACGTGGATTGCGAGGTCAGATGAAGTGGAATTTTGCTAGGGTTGCGCCTGGATGGCATCCAGGCGCAACCCTAGTGTAGTGTTTCACTCATGTTGAGACATAAAAGTACGTCCTTCACGCCGACTCTTCGTTGCAAATCCTCGCAATAGCTCGCTATTGCTGCGGTGTGCGCCTCGATTCGCCGCGAAATCCATCACTTTTATAAGTCTCAATCTACGTGAAACACTACACTAGCGCGGATTACTTGATGCAAACCGCGCGCACTTGCTTGATATCGGTAATGCCCGACAAGACCTTTTCTATGCCATCCATCTTCAGCGTCAGCATGCCGTCTTCCAGCGCCGTCGCCAGCATGACCGCGACGCGGCTGTGTTCCTGGATCAGCCGCTTGAGGCGATCGGTGCCTATCATGAGTTCATGCAGGCCGACACGCCCCTTGTAACCGTTGCTGCATTGGTCGCAGCCTGTTGCCTTGTATAGCTTGAACTTGCCGTTGGTATCGGCATAGTTCTTTGCCCAGTTTTTCAGCACGCCTTGCTGACCGGCCTGGGCATCCTTGAAGGCGTCGGTATTGCGCAATTCTTCGCAATACTCGGCCAGCAGCAGCTGCAGTTCTTCCGCGTTCGGCTCATATGCCTGCTTGCAGTTGATACACAGGCGCTTGGCGAGACGCTGGGCCAGCACGCCGAGCAGCGCATCGGCAAAATTGAATGGATCCATGCCCATGTCCAGCAGGCGGACGATCGATTCGGGCGCGCTGTTGGTGTGCAGTGTCGCAAACACCAGATGACCGGTCAGCGAGGCTTCAATACCCATGCTGACCGTTTCCTTGTCGCGCATTTCGCCGACCATGATGACATCCGGATCGGCGCGCAGGAAAGCGCGCATCGCGGTGGCAAAGTCGAGGCCGCTCTTGCGGTTGACCTGCACCTGGCGCAAGCCTTTCTGGGTAATCTCCACCGGGTCTTCCGCGGTCCAGATCTTGGTTTCCGGTGTATTCAGGTGATGAAGCACCGAGTGCAGCGTCGTGGTCTTGCCCGAGCCGGTCGGCCCACAGACGAAAAACAGGCCGTAGGGCTTGCTGACCGCGGCGCGCAGGCGCTCCAGGTTGTGCGGCAGCACACCCAGCTTGTCGAGCGGAATCGGATCGCCGGCAGCAAGAATGCGCATCACGATGTCTTCGACGCCGCCAGCCGACGGAATGGTCGCGACCCGCAGTTCGATATCGAGCGGGCCGAATTTCTTGAACTTGATTTTGCCGTCCTGCGGCTTGCGCCGTTCGGAAATATCCAGATCGCACATGATCTTGATACGGGCCGAAATCGCATTGCGATAGCTGGACGGAATTTCGATATACGGTTCCAGCGATCCGTCCTTGCGAAAACGGATCACGGTTTTTTCCTTGCCCGGTCGTGGCTCGATATGGATATCCGATGCGCCCTGGCGATAGGCGTCGACGATGACCTTGTTGACCAGCTTGACCAGTTCGTTTTCGGCGGCGGCCGACAGGTCGGCTTCCGACAATTCGACGCCATCATCTTCATCGCCGCCATCCATGCCGGACAACAGGTCGCCGACCGATGCGAGATCGCCTTCGGCGTCGAAGAACAGGTCTGCCGTCTGCCTGAATTCGCGATTGGTCGTCACGCGATAGCTCAGGCGAGCCTTGGGAAATACGTTATTGATCACGCGCGCATTGCGCACATGTTCGGGATCGATGGCGAGCACGACCACGCCCTCGGCACCTTCCTCGATCGGCACCCATTGGCTTTGCTCGACGAATTCGCGCTTGAGGTTCTTGAGCAGTTCCACCGGCTTGGTGCGGTCCGCCTTGAACGGTTCATAGGCGACGCCGAAGAACTTTGCCAACGCCTGACCGATCATCGGTCCCGTGACCTGGAATTCCTTGATCAGGATTTCTTCAATGTCGTCGCTCTTGCGGCGTGCCGAACGGGTGGCCAGTTCCAGCTCCGCCGCCGACAGCACGGCTTCGGATACCAGCGCGCTGTATTTGGAGCGGATCAGCGGGGCGGGTTTCAGGCGCTGGGTATAGGCGATGGCAAGGGTTTTGCACAGTTCCTTGATGCCTTCTTCCGCGACGGACGAAAATGCTTCGCCGGTACGGTTGTTGATCAGCTGTATTGCGCCTAGCAGCGTATTGGTCTGCTCGTCGATCAGCGGGGCCACTAGCATTTGCTTGGTGCGGTAGCCGGTATGCTGGTCGACGCCGCGTTGAAAATGCAGGTCCGGCGAATGCGATTTCAGTTCGCTGTCGTCATAGACGTCGCGCAGATTGATCACGCGTCGCGAGAGGGCGGCATAGCCGGCAATGCTTTGCGGCGACAGCGGAAGCTGGAAATCCTTGAACGAATTCAGGCCGGTTTTGACCCGCGACACGATGCAGGTCTTGTCATCACTCATTGCATACAGCGTCAGCCGGTCGCAATCGAACAGATCGCACAGATCCTGCGACAGGTCGAGCATGATCTCGTCCAGGTTACTTGTGGCATGGATCTTGTTTGTGACTGCCTGCAGCTTCTTGAAAAAATGGAGGCGGACATTGACATCGTCCGCCAGTCCCGCTTTGGGTGTTCCTAGAACCGCGCTCATGTGGTCCCGTTCTTCAAATATGTTTCAAAATGGACAAGGATTTCCCTATCGTCGAAGACGCATGCGTCTTGCGACATGCACATGTTGGCGTTTTGGCATGTTCATGTGGGCGAAACAGGGGATAGGCCTCTACGTAGTGCGGGGTGCCGATGACGAAGCGTGCATCAGCCAGACCGATATCCACGTCATTATGAATGACGTTGCGTAAATGTATCAGCGGAGCAAGCATAATTTTTCACGCCTCGTCCGGTGCGACGAAAAAGCCGCAACCGCGCTGATTCAGTCTACAATCATTCAAAAAAGCAAAGGGGGCGGTACATGAGGATGCTTTCGGCGGTGCGCAAGGGTCCGGGTGAATTCGCCTGGACCGCGGAAACACCGCACATACCATTCCGCCCGGACGTGCCGGGCATTGCGCAATGAAGCTTCAAGTACTCGGATGTGCAGGCGGCATCGGTGGCCGTGAAAGGTTCACCACCAGTCTGCTCGTCGACGACACCATCCTGCTGGACGCCGGCACGGGATTGACCAGGCTTGGCGTCGAACAGCTGGCGCGCATCGACCACGTATTCATCACCCATTGCCACCTCGATCATGTGGCTGGCCTCGCCTTGCTGGTCGATGCCGTGCAGGGCAAGCGCAGCGCGCCGATCACCGTGCATGCGACCGAAAAGATCATTTCCTCGCTCAAGCAGCATCTGTTCAACTGGGTATTGTGGCCCGATTTCGCGGCGATTCCCGATACCGAACATCCGGCGCTGCGCTGGAAGACCGTCGCGCACGGCGCCACCGTCGAACTCGACGGAAGACGCCTCACTTCGCATCCGGTCAACCATACCGTGGGTTCCGCGGCCTATCTCGTACAGAATGGCCGCTCAGGCTTTTTGTTTACCGGCGACATGGCATCCACCCCGGAGCTTTGGACCGCGATGCGGCTGGAAACCAAGCTCTCGAAAGTCATCGTGGATTGTTCGTTTGCCAACGCCGATCGGGAACTGGCGGCCAAGTCGATGCACTTTTGCCCCGGTTCGCTGATCGAGGACCTCCATGCGATGGATGACCGCATCGAATTTCTGATCTATCACCTCAAACCCGGCCAGGAAGACCTGATCATGCAGGAACTGAAAGCCGGCGGCGGCGGGCGGCCGTTCCGCGCACTCAAGTGCGGAGACGTGTTCGAATTCTGAAGCGCCGCACGCATCGCGACCACATGCGCAGCAACGGCAAGGCGAAACAAACGTACCGGCAGCAAACCGACAATGAGTGACCCCAGCTATACCGACATCGCCCTCAGACTAGAACGGCTCACCGAGCTGAGCGTCGAGTTGAGCACGAACCACGACATTGCACTGCTGCAGGAACGCATCCTGAAAGCGGCCAAGAGCATGACCCATGCGGACGGTGGCACGCTGTACCGCACCAGCGCCGACCGGAAAAGCCTGAGCTTCCATATCTCGATCAACGATTCCCTTGGCATGTACCAGGGCGGCACCAGCGGACACAAGGTCGACATTCCGGACATACCCTTGCTAACCGCCAGCGGCAGCAAGAACCTTGGCGCGGTGGCAGCCTATGCCGCCAACACTGGCATCTCGGTCAACATCCAGGATGTGTACCAGGTCGATGTGTTCAATTTTTCCGGTATGCGGAAATTCGACCAGCAATACAACTACCATTCGCAATCCTTTCTCACGGTGCCGATGCTCGACCATGAGGACGAGGTGATCGGCGTGCTGCAGCTGATCAACGCGAAAGATCCTGCCACCGGCGCGACACGCGCATTCACCGATACCGATCAGCGCTTCATCGAGGCATTGGCGTCGCAGGCCGCCATTGCGATCACCAACTCGCAATTGATTGCACGCCTGGAAAACCTGTTCGAATCCTTCGTCAAACTGATCAACATCGGCATCGATGAGAAATCGCCGCATACGGGCCGTCATTGCGAGCACGTGCCCGCGCTGACGATGATGCTGGCCGATGCCGTGCACAATACCGAGCAAGGTGTATTCGCGGATTTCCAGATGACGAAGCGCGACCGCAAACAGTTATGGATTGCCGGCCTGTTGCACGACTGCGGCAAGATCACGACGCCGGTGCATGTGGTGGAAAAAGCCACCAAACTCGAAACCATTTTCGATCGTATCCATTTGCTCGATACCCGTTTCGAAGTGCTCAAGCGCGATGCCGAAATCCGCGCGCTCAAGGAAAAGCTGAGCTACGGCAGCGACACGCGCCACCACGATGAAATCAATCGCCGCTTGAGCAGCGAACTGGCCACGATCGATAACGACCGCAACTTTTTGCGGCATGCCAATATCGGCACGGAAAGCATGTCCGCCGACGATCAAAAGCGGGTGATCGATATTGCGCGCCGCTATACCTGGAGCGGTCCCGATGGCGAGGAACGCGATTTGCTCGACGATGAAGAAGTCGGCAATCTCAACATCCGCGCCGGTACGCTGAATTCGCAGGAGCGCGAGATCATCAACAACCACATCGGGGTCACGATCCGCATGCTGGAGTCATTGCCATGGCCCAAGCATTTGCAGAACGTGCCGGAATACGCGGGCGGCCATCATGAACGCATGGATGGCCAGGGGTATCCGCGCGGCTTACGCGGCGACCAGATGTCGGTGCAGTCGCGCATGATGGCGATTGCCGACATCTTCGAAGCACTGACCGCCAAGGACAGGCCATACAAGAAAGGCAAGAGCCTGTCGGAATCGCTGCACATTCTCGGCGGCTTCCGCCTGCGCAATCACATCGATCCCGATTTGTTCGATGTTTTCATCCGCAAGAAGGTGTATCTCGATTATGCGCGACGCTTCATGGACCCGGCGCAGATCGACCATGTGGACGAAAGCAGGATTCCCGGTTATGTGCCGTAACAGCGGGCGTAGCATGCCGTCGCAAGCACGCGGAGCCTAGGCATGCGACGGCATCTGTTCCGGTACGGCATACGCTGGGCAGTGGCGCTTGGGCTTACACTGCTTGCCGCAGCAGAAGTGTTGCACTACCTGCCCACGACCCTGGTCGATCGCTTGGATGTGTTCGCTTACGACATGCGGCTGCGCCTGCAAAAGGGTGAACTCGACCCGCGCATCGTGATCGTTGATATCGATGAAAAGAGCCTGGCCGAAGTCGGACGCTGGCCCTGGAGCCGCGATACCGTCGCCAAGCTGATCGATCGGCTGGACCAGAAGTATCACGCCCGCACGATCGCCTTCGACGTGATCTTTTCCGAGCCCGATACCAGTTCCGGTTACGGCACGCTGGAGGCGCTGGCGAAAAACGAACTCAAGGATGTCGACGGTTTCAGCCAACGCATCCGCGCGCTCAAGCCGCGTTTCGATTATGACGGCAAGATGGCCGATGCATTGCAGAACCGGCCCACCATACTCGGCTATTACCTGTCAAACGAGTCCAGCGCAGTTAGCAAGGGTTTGTTGCCGCCTCCAGTCTTTACCGCGCAGCACCTGAAGGGCAGGGAAATCGAATCGCCGACGTATATCGCCTATAGCGGCAACCTCGAGGTATTGCAGCGCGCAGCGAAGGCCGGCGGCTTCATGAATCCGACGCCGGATTCCGACGGCACGATACGGCGCCTGCCGCTGCTTGCTCGCGTCGGCGACAACTACTATGAATCGCTGGCCTTGGCGACCGCGCGCGTGGGTTTGGGCGCCAGCGTCATCCGGCCGGTGTTCTTTTCCGGCATGGACACACTGTTCTCCGACGACATCAGCCAGCAGTACGGCGCGCTGAAGGCGATACGGATGAACAGCAAGCCGCAGACGACCTTCGTGCCGCTGGAGCGCAATCTCACCGCGCTGGTGAATTTTCGCGGTCCCGGCGGTCCTCAGGGCGGGCAGTATCGCTATGTGTCGGCGGTCGATGTCTTGCGCGGCACGGTGCCGATGGACCATCTTGGCGATACCATCGTGCTGGTCGGCACGACGTCGGCGGGATTGAAGGACCTGCGTTCCGCGCCGGTCAATATCGATTATCCTGGTGTGGAATTGCACGCCAATATCATTGCCTCCATCCTGGATGGTAACTTCAAGCAAAGACCGGATTTCAGCTTCGCGATCGAGTTGCTGCATGTGGCGGTCATCGGGCTCGTCCTCGGCCTGCTGCTGCCGGTGCTGACTCCGGCGATGTCCATCCTGGTCTCGCTCGGCCTGGCCGCCGCGGTGGCGGCATTGAATTTCGTGATGTACCAGACCCTGCACTGGGTGGTGCCGTTCGCGGTATCGCTGCTGCTGGTAGGTGCCTTGTTCGTATTCAATCTGGCATGGGGCTATCTGTTCGAATATCGCAAGGGCAGGGCGATGGTCAACCTGTTCGGCGAATATGTCGCGCCTGAACTGGTGGCGGAAATGGCGGCCAACCCGGAAAGCTACAGCATGGACGGCGAGAGTCGCGAGCTGACCGTGCTGTTCTGCGACGTGCGCGGTTTCACGACGATTTCCGAAGGACTCGATCCGAATGCACTGCGCGAGTACATCAACCTTTACCTGACTGCGATGTCCGAAGACATACGCGGCAATCGCGGCACACTCGACAAATACATCGGCGATGCGGTGATGGCGTTCTGGGGCGCACCGGTGCTGCTGCCCGATCATGCCGAACGCGCGGTCGCCACTTCATTGCAGATGCAGCGCACCGCACAGCGCCTGAACCAGGAATTCATCGCGCGCAATTGGCCGCCATTGAAAATCGGTATCGGCCTCAACAGCGGTGAAATGCGGGTTGGCGACATGGGCTCGAAAATCCGGCGCGCCTATACGGTGATGGGCGACGCGGTCAACCTGTCGTCGCGGCTCGAAGGCATTACCAAGGTGTATGGCGTCGGCGTCGCGGTCGGCGCCGCGACCCGCGCGGCTGCGCCGGCGTATGCGTATCGCGAACTGGATCGCGTACGCGTCAAGGGCAAGAATGAACCGGTGCCGATCTACGAGCCGATCGCGTTGGATGCCGAGCTTGACGATGCGCAGCGTGCGGAATTGCAGCAATGGCACGCTGCGCTGGACATGGTGCGTCTGCAGCAATGGGATGTTGCCGAACGCAGCCTGCAGCAGTTACAGGAGCGCCATCCGCAACGCGGACTCTATCAACTGTATCTGGAGCGGATTGCCCATTACCGCGTTCACCCTCCCGGCGAGGGCTGGGATGGCGTTACGACCTTCGAGACGAAGTAATTCTCGTCGCTCCGGTGGATCTGGGTGATTCCATGCGTCAACGCCGCGCGGCGGATGATCCGCCGAACATGATTGGTACTAATGCCAAGCCCCGCCCGCAGGCCGGTCACGATACAACTTGTTGCATTGATTACTTACCGATACTGGAGTCGGGGCGCGCATTCGCGTTTAATGGATTCATTCCAATCCTGCCCCATGAAGGTATGTCATGAACGCCTACTCCACCAGACTAATCGCCCTGTCGCTCGCTGCCGGACTGCTGGCCGGCTGCGCCAGTCCCGGTTATCCGCCAATCGCTTCGCAGCCTTATCCGGCCCCTGCGCCCGCAGGCTCTTATCCTACCGGTTCTTATCCCACCGGTACCTATCCGGCAAGCTCGCCTTCGTATGCCTACAGCTACGGTGTGGTCGACTCCATTCAGATGCGTCAGGCCGCGGCGGCCTCCGGCAATGGCATTGGTGTCGGTACGGTGGTGGGCGGCGTCGTGGGCGGCATGCTCGGCAATCAGGTCGGCGGCGGGACTGGCCGCAAGGCTGCGACTGTCGCCGGCGTGATTGGCGGTGCGATGGTCGGCAACCAGATGGAACGCAATAACCAGCAGGTCCGTGACGCATTTCAGATCGGGGTGCGCATGGATAACGGCAGTTATCGCACCATCTTGCAGGACAGTGCGGCGGACCTGTATGTCGGCAGCCGCGTACGCGTCGAGAACGATCGGGTATACCGTCAGTAGGTGCGTCGTAGCTTAGGTTGCCATCCGCGCATCAATCAATCGGCGTTGTAATTGCCGCGCACATCACTTTGCGTACCCCCGGACTGTTCCATTGCATGACGGCAGGCGGCCAGCAGGCCGTTTGCCGCATTGGCATAGCTATAGTCATTCGCCATGGCGACACTCTGGCGTGAAAAGCGCGCCCACAATGCAGCCTGCGAGAGCAGGTTCGCCGCCGCGTCGCTCCATGTTTCCAGTTCAAGTTCCTCGACATAGCCGTTATGGCCATGTACCACCAGCTCGCCCGCGACACCTGCATGCGGCGATACCAGCACCGGCACGCCGGCGGCACAGGCTTCATTGGCGACTACACCCCATGGATCCCAGCTCGATGGAAAAAGAAAGACCTTGGCCGACTGGTATACGCCAGGCAAATCCTTGTGTGCGACAAAACCGCTGAATCGCGCATCGACCAGGTCGCCATGCTGACGCGCAAGCGCACGCAATTCCGCGTCCTGCGATCCGGCGCCGACGAAAACAATGCTGACCTGCCGTTGCAGTTTGCGCGCACAGGCAAGGGCAACCTCAAAGGCAAACAGCGGATTCTTGACTGCTTCGATGCGCCCGCAGAACAGGAAATCCAGGTCGCGCGGCGTGTCCGGCGATGCTGCGAATTCCGCGTTATCGATGCATAGGCAGGAATGAAAACAGGCGGCATCGTCGGCACCATAACTGCGATGCAGGCGCTTGCCGCCCTGGCTGGCGGAAACGAATGCGGCGGTACGCGAATAAACGATGCGGCGCACCGCCTTATGCCATCTGCCGAGGTCGCGCTCCGAGCGGTCTGTACCGTCGGTCATCGCGATATGCGGCCTGCGCGCCACCAGCGCATAAGCGAATGCATACAGATGGGTGGGATTGAAGCCGCCGGTGATGACGACATCGGGCAAAAATTTATGCAAGGCTTTCACTACACCGGGATTGTTATGAATATAGCGATCACGCACCGTAATGAAGTGTTCGTGCAGGAATTCGTGTCCGAAGTCGAGCATAGGAATATCCCACATCCGGTTAGGCTCGCGGCGAGTGCAAAACAGTACCTGCAATGTGACGCCCGGCGTACGATCGAGTGCACGGAAGAACGGCACGCGGTACGGAGGTAGTTCATTGGAAACCAGGGAAATACGCAGCATCGAAGACCGACCTGTCGGTTATTGTTTGTCGTCATGTGGAGATGAATGCGCGGCGCAGCTTGAAAGACCGTAACAAGCCATATCGTCCGCAGCCACGTTCGGTTTTGATGTGAGTGCGTTTGTTCCTTATTGTTCAGTGCAAGATCGCCACGGCCAAAAAAATATCAACTCTAAAGCTTCGTTGCGATGCGGTACGGAAATGGCGTTTTGCGACAGGGAGGTAGTCCCAATCAATACATGCATGATCGGCGGGATTGCCTCGCAATTCTGGACAATAACGCCGCATAAAAGCACTAAATCGTTCCAAAGAGTAATTTTCCCCGCAAACCCGCAGCCAGCAGCCATTTCTTTTGTTAGAATCTGCTCCTTTTCTGAAAGGAACGTGATGAACAAAACTGAACTGGTAGATGCCATTGCAGCAGAATGCGATCTCTCGAAAACCGCTGCGCAGCGCGCACTGGACTCGGTCATCAGCAATATCGTCAAGGCTGTTGCAGAAGGCAAAACCGTGCAACTGGTTGGCTTCGGCAGCTTCGGCAGCGGCACTCGTGCAGAACGCACCGGCCGTAATCCGCGTACCGGCGAAGAAATCAAGATCGCCGCAGCAAAGACTGTCAAGTTCTCCGCAGGCAAAGCATTCAAGGATGCCGTCAACGGCTAATCCGTCAGGGAAGGATAGCCTCAGCTCTGGCGATCCTTCCCGACCCACTAGTCCAAGGCCATACGCGTCCGGCACGCGACGCAAGCAGCACCGTTATTTCCAGCGCCCTCGTGGGCTTGACTGACCATAACCGGTCAGTGCAATCAACACCGCTTCCCCATAGCCTTCTTCGGTGCGCAGTCGTCGCGCCAGTTCATATCCATCCTTATCCGGCGATCCTATGTCGAGCAGGGATGCCTTATGGCAGCAGTATCGACAACTCTTGCGCGCCGCGCAGCAATGCCGGAAGAAATTCTTCGCGCATTTTCTTGGCGCTGACGCGAGTCGCCTGCGCCCCGATGTTTAGCGCGGCAATCACGTTGCCGGAGGCGCCGTGCACCGGTACGGCGATCGACCGCAAGCCGATTTCCAGTTCTTCTTCCACCAGCGCATAACCGCTGAGCTTGACCTTGGCAAGAATCTCCCTGATGCGCGCTTCCGATACTACCGTCTTGTCGGTGAAGGCCTTGAGCTCGACGCGGGCAAAGTAAGCATTCAACGCATCGTCGGATAAATGCGCAAGCAGCACACGGCCAAGCGAAGTGCAATAGGCGGGCAGGCGGCTGCCGGTATTCAGCGCGACCGACATGATGCGGGCCGTGGCCGAGCGCGATACGTATAGCACCTCGGTTTCATCGAACATCGCAAGCGAACAGGATTCGTTGAGTGTACGGCTGATCGCATTCAGGCATGGCTGGGCCGATACCGTCAATGGCGTCGATGACAGATAGGAATAACCGAGCGTGAGGATCTTGGGCTTGAGCGAAAAATTATTCGCTTCCGAGTCGACGTAGCCGAGCTGCCGCAACGTATGCAGGCAGCGCCTGACTGCCGCGCGCGGAATCCCGGTGCGATGACTGATCTGTGCAATGGTCAGGCTGCGGCGCTGGTCGCTGAACGCACGGATCACGGCAAGGCCTCGTGCCAGCGATGTCATGAAGCTGGGATCGGTCAGCGCGTCGATTTCCTCCGCGATGGTTAATGGTTTCTTTACTGCCGGTGCGCCGTCCTCGGCTGCTGCACTATTGGATCTGGCCATGCCACTGTACCTTCGATATGGATGCGTTTGCTTGCTGAATGGATTAATTTAATTGCATGACGACGCCCGCAGACGTCGCCGGATACCGTTCGGCCACCGAACACATTTGCCAAAGCTGCCTTGACGATGCCGGAATGCGGTAGATAAACTGCATCATTGTTCTATAAACAGACATTAGTGCGTTTATCGAACAAAGTCAACGCAAGCCGCTTATCCTTGTTTTCATCCGTGCTTTCATCCGTTCCCAAGAGAACCAACGTGATCAATAAAATTTGCACTTCCCTGCAAGCCGCCGTCAGCGATATACATGACGGCGCCACCGTGATGATTGGCGGCTTCGGCAATGCAGGCATGCCCTCCGCGCTGATTGATGCCTTGCTGGAACAGGGCGCGCGCGATCTGACCATCGTCAACAACAATGCAGGCAACGGCGAAACCGGCCTCGCTGCCTTGCTCAAGGCTCGACGCGTGCGCAAGATCATTTGCTCCTTCCCGCGCCAGGTCGATTCGCAGGTATTCGATGCGCTGTATCGTGCCGGCGACATCGAACTTGAATTGACGCCGCAGGGCAATCTCGCCGAACGCATCCGCGCGGCCGGTGCCGGCATCGGCGGTTTCTTTTCTCCCACCGGTTATGGGACGCAGCTTGCCGAAGGCAAGGAAACCCGCGTCATCGACGGTCGCAACTATGTATTCGAAACCCCGATCCATGCAGACTTCGCACTGATCAAGGCGCTGCGCGGCGACCGCTGGGGCAATCTGGTGTACCGCAAGGCTGCGCGCAACTTCGGCCCTGTCATGGCGATGGCTGCAAAGTGCACGATTGCCCAAGTGGCCGAAGTGGTCGAACTGGGCGAACTCGATCCGGAAGCGATCATCACCCCCGGCATCTTTGTGCAACGCGTGGTTCAGGAAGGAAAAACCGCATGAAACGACTTACCCGCGATCAGATCGCCGCGCGCGTGGCGAAAGATATTCCCGAAGGCACTTATGTCAATCTCGGCATCGGCTTGCCGACCATGGTGGGCAATCACTTGCCGAAAGAACGAGAGATTTTCCTGCACAGTGAAAACGGCTTGTTGGGCATGGGGCCGGCGCCTGCCGCCGGCGAAGAAGACGAAGACCTGATCAACGCCGGCAAGCAGCCGGTGACGCTGCTGACCGGGGGCGCCTATTTTCATCATGCCGATTCCTTCGCGATGATGCGCGGAGGCCATCTCGATATCTGCGTGCTCGGTGCCTTTCAGGTATCGGCCAGGGGCGATCTGGCGAACTGGCATACCGGCGCGCCGGATGCCATTCCCGCGGTGGGCGGGGCGATGGATCTCGCGGTCGGCGCCAAGCAGGTATTCGTGATGATGGAACACCAGACCAAGAGCGGCGAAAGCAAGATCGTCGCCGAATGCACCTATCCCCTGACTGGCATAGCCTGCGTGAACCGCATCTTTACCGACCTCGCCGTGATCGACGTGACGCCGCAAGGCCTGGTCGTGCGCGAAATGATCGACGACATGTCGTTCGATGAATTGCAGCGCATCACTGGTGTGCCGCTGACGTATATCCCCAATTGAATTTCTTGCCAAGGATGCCATCATGACTCAAGCCTTTATCTGCGATGCACTCCGTACTCCCATTGGCCGCTATGCCGGCGCACTCAAGGATGTGCGTGCCGACGACCTCGGCGCGGTGCCGCTGCGCGCGCTGATGGAACGCAACCAGGGTGTCGATTGGGCGGCCGTGCAGGATGTGATCTACGGTTGCGCCAACCAGGCCGGCGAAGACAACCGCAATGTCGCGCGCATGTCGGCGCTGCTGGCCGGTTTGCCGCAGGATGTGCCGGGTGCCACCATCAACCGCTTGTGCGGCTCAGGCATGGATGCGCTCGGTACCGCGGCACGTGCCATCAAGTCCGGCGAAACCAGCCTGATGATCGCCGGCGGCGTCGAATCGATGACGCGCGCGCCGTTCGTGATGGGCAAGGGCGACAGTGCGTTCTCGCGCAATGCGGCGATTTTCGACACCACGATAGGCTGGCGTTTCGTCAACAAGCTGATGAAGGAAATGCACGGCGTCGACTCCATGCCCGAGACTGCTGAGAATGTCGCGACCGATTACAAGATCAGCCGCGAAGATCAGGATCGCTTTGCCGTCGCCAGCCAGAACAAGGCCGCCGCCGCGCAAAAGAACGGCATCCTCGCGCAGGAAATCACGCCGGTCATCATTCCCCAGAAAAAGGGCGATGCGATCGTGGTCGAGCACGACGAGCATCCGCGTGCGACCAGCATCGAGGCATTGGCCAAACTCAAGGGCGTGGTGCGGCCCGATGGCACGGTTACCGCAGGCAATGCTTCCGGCGTCAACGATGGCGCCTGTGCACTGTTGCTCGCCAACGAAAAGACGGCGGCGCGGTATGGCTTGATGCCGCGCGCCCGCATCGTCGGCATGGCAACGGCCGGCGTTCCGCCGCGCATCATGGGTATAGGACCGGCGCCCGCTTCGCAGAAGCTGCTCAAGCAGCTCGACATGAGCATCGACCAGATGGATGTGATCGAACTGAACGAAGCCTTTGCGTCGCAGGGTCTCGCGGTGTTGCGCGAACTGGGCGTTGCCGATGACGATGCGCGCGTCAATCCGAACGGCGGCGCGATCGCGCTCGGTCATCCTCTTGGCATGAGCGGTGCGCGCCTGGTGACCACCGCCATGTATCAGCTGCATCGCACCGGCGGCCGCTTCGCGCTCTGCACGATGTGCATAGGGGTAGGCCAGGGCATTGCCATGGTGATAGAGCGGGTATAGGCGTATTCTGTTTTTATCATCAGTCATTGGATCCCGACCATGAATGAATTGCCTGACCTGCCATTCTCCAGCCTGACCAGGTCGATGTTTTCCACACCTGCGATGCGACAGATGTTCAGCGCGCGCGCCAGCGTACAAGGCATGCTTGATTTCGAAGCGGCGCTGGCACGCGCTCAGGCGCGCGTCGGCGTAATTCCGCAATCGGCGGTCGAAGCGATCGTGCATGCCTGCGATGCATCGCGTATCGATCTGGCGGGCCTCGCGCAGCATGCAGCCGCATCCGGCAACCTTGCCATCCCTCTGGTGAAGCAGCTTACCGCCGTGGTCGCGCAGACCGACAAGGAAGCGTCCAAGTATGTGCATTGGGGCGCGACCAGTCAGGACGCCATCGATACCGGCCTGATCTTGCAACTGCGCCGTGCGCTCGCATTGATCACGCAAGACCTCGATGCACTCATCGAGGCGCTGGCCGTGCAGGCGCAGCAGCATCGCACCACGACCGTGGTCGGGCGTACCTGGATGCAGCATGCGCTGCCTGTCACCTTCGGGCTCAAGGCCGCGGGATGGCTCGACGCCGCATTGCGGCATCGGGAGCGGCTTGCCGCATTGACTCCGCGTCTGCTCGTACTGCAGTTCGGCGGAGCTGCCGGCACACTGGCCAGTCTCGGCGACAAGGGGGAACAGGTGGCGCAGGCGCTGGCGGAAGAACTAGCGCTCACGCTGCCCGATATGCCATGGCATACCCAGCGCGACCGGGTGGTCGAATGCGCGACGGTACTCGGCATGCTGACCGGTTCGCTCGGCAAGATGGCACGCGATATTTCACTGATGATGCAAACTGATGTGGGGGAAGTCGCGGAACCTGCGGGCGAAGGGCGCGGCGGGTCTTCCACCATGCCGCACAAGCGCAATCCGGTCGCTTGTGCCGCCGTGCTTGCCTGTGCCACCAGGATGCCGGCGCTGGTATCGACCATGCTGAGTGGAATGGTGCAGGAACATGAACGCGCGCTCGGCGCGTGGCAGGCCGAGTGGGATACCTTGCCCGATATCGTGCAGCTTGCCGCCGGCGCCTTGCACCAGATGCGCGACATCGCCTCCGGCATGACGGTCGATGCGGTACGCATGCGCCACAACCTGGACATGACGCATGGCTTGATCATGGCCGAAGCGGTGACATTGGCGCTGGGTGCGACGATGGGCCGGCTCGCCGCGCATCAGGCCGTCGAAGCGGCGTGTCATCACGCACTGAAATCGGGCCGGCATTTGCGCGATGCCTTGCTGGCTGATCCGGCGATCAGTGCGATCCTGCCGCCTGAGCGCATCGATGAACTGCTCGATCCCTCGCACTATCTCGGTCAGGCGACATCCTTCGTCGACCGGGTATTGCACCGTGCCCGCAGGGCACTCGTATTCGTTAGCTAAGGAGAACCATTCGTGCCAACAATCGACAACGAAGGCGTGCGCCTGCATTACCAGGTGGAAGGCAAGGAAGACGCGCCCTGGCTGGTGCTGTCCAATTCCCTCGGTACCACGCTTGCGATGTGGGAGCCGCAGATGCCGGATCTCGCGCAGCGATTCCGCGTGTTGCGTTACGACACGCGCGGTCATGGCGCATCCGGCGTACCGACCGGCCCCTACAGCGTCGCTCAGCTTGGCCGCGACGTGATTGCCTTGATGGATGCGCTGCATATCGAACGCGCGCATTTCTGCGGCCTGTCGATGGGCGGCATGACAGGCATGTGGCTGGGCATTCATGCCGCACCGCGCATCGAGCGTCTGGCATTGTGCAATACCTCTGCGTTGATCGGTCCCGCAGAGGTATGGAATACGCGGATTGCCAAGGTCGACAGCGAAGGCATGGCGGCAATCGTGCCAGCCGTGATCGACCGTTGGTTCACGCCGGCATTTCAGCAGCGCGCTCCCCAGCAGGTGGCGCAGGTGCGCGAGATGCTGGCGCAGACACAGGCTTCCGGCTATACCGCCAACTGCGCCGCGGTGCGTGACATGGACCAGCGCGAAGAAGTGGCACGCATTCAGGCGCCGACGCTGGTGATCGCCGGAACGCATGATCAGGCCACGCCGGCCAAGGATGGAAAACTGGTCGCCGACCGCATTGCCGGTGCGCGTTATGTCGAACTGGATGCCGCGCACCTGTCGAACTGGGAACAGGCTGACAAATTCACCGCCACGCTGGTCGATTTTCTGACCGGGAAAGGACAAGGAGTCGCACATGGATGAACGCGAACGCCATGCCAAGGGCATGGAAGTGCGCAGGGCGGTATTGGGCGACGCGCATGTCGATCGTGCGCAAGGCAATGCCAATGCATTGAATTCGGAATTCCAGGACCTGATCACCCGTTACGCATGGGGCGAGATCTGGACCCGGCCCGGTTTGCCGCGCCATACCCGCAGTCTGCTGACCATCATGGCGATGGTGGCGCTGAACCGGGAAGAAGAACTGAAACTGCATTTGCGCGCCGCGGCCAACAATGGTGTCACGCGCGATGAAATCAAGGAAGTCTTGTTGCAGGCCGCAATTTATTGCGGCGTGCCGGCGGCGAATTCGGCTTTCCATATGGCGCAGGAGGTATTCAGCAAGCTCGATGAGGCCAACAGCAGCGCTTAAGTGTTCATCGCACAAAACAGATCAAACTACATAACAAAATAGCCGGTCACTACAGAGAAGGAGACACATCATGCGGTATCACACGGGTCAAAGGTGGCGGCCATGGTGAGCAATTTCATCGGCGTGCTGTTCGATGGCATTGCCTACGGCAGCCTGCTGTTTCTTATCAGTGTCGGCCTGTCGGTGACGATGGGCTTGATGAATTTCGTCAATCTTGCGCATGGCGCATTCGCGATGCTCGGCGGGTATGTCTGCGTCACGATGATGATGCGCATGGGACTGCCTTTCCTGTTGTCCCTGCCGCTGGCCTTCATCGCCAGCGCGGCGGTCGGTTTCGTGCTTGAACGCACGCTCTATCGCCGGCTGTACAAGGCCAGCCATCTCGATCAGGTGCTGTTCTCGATCGGCCTGACCTTCATGGCGGTAGCGGGCGCGACCTATCTGTTCGGCCCGCAGCAGCAACCGGTGCAGCTGCCTGACTGGCTGCGCGGACAAGTGTCGGTCTTCGGGCTTGACCTGGGTGCATACCGGCTGTTCATGATTGCAGTCGTCGTGTTGATCACGCTGGCGCTGGGTTACCTGATCGAGCGTACCCGCTTCGGCGCGCAGATCCGTGCTTCGGTGGATAACCAGGCGGCATCGGCGGGCCTGGGCATCAATGTCAATCGCGTATTCAGCCTGACCTTTGCACTGGGCTCGGGGCTTGCCGGCCTGGGCGGCGGGCTCGGCATCGATGTGCTCGGACTCGATCCGACCTTTCCGATCAAGTACATGGTGTACTTCCTGCTCGTGGTCGCCGTCGGCGGCGCGGGTACCATTAAAGGGCCGCTGCTGGCGGCGATCATCCTTGGCGTCTTCGATGTCGCCGGCAAATACTATGTTCCAGCGGTCGGCGCATTCGTCATCTATGCATTGATGGTGATCCTGCTGCTGCTGTTCCCCGCGGGTCTGATCGGGAGGCGTTCATGAAACCTATTAGCTACGCAAGCCCATCGCAACCGCAACCGCAACCGCTTACCCAGCCGCAGCCGCTGCAGCATGCATTGCCGAACGACCGCTGGAAACCGCTGGAAATCGTGTTCTGGATCATGCCGCTGGTGGCGTATTTCCTGTTTCCCGGTTATCTGGTGCTGGCCAGCCAGATCATGATCGTCGGCCTGTTCGCAGTGTCGCTCGATCTCATTCTCGGTTATGCCGGCATCGTCTCGCTCGGTCATGCGGCGTTTTTCGGATTGGGCGCCTATACCGCTGGCCTGCTGTCGGTGCATGGCTGGACCGAACCTATTAGCGGCTTGCTGATCGCCGCTGTCGCCGCCGGCCTGCTCGGGTTTCTCACCAGTTTCCTGGTGGTGCGCGGGCAAGACCTGACACGCCTGATGGTGACACTGGGCGTCGGCTTGATGCTGTTCGAGGCAGCCAACAAGGCAGCCTTCATCACCGGTGGCGTGGATGGCTTATCGGGTGTGACGATGGGAAAGCTGCTCGGCGTGTTTGAATTCGATCTGTTCGGCAAGACGGCATTCTTTTATAGCTTCGCTGTATTGCTGGTGGTCTTCGTGCTGTTGCGGCGCATGGTGAATTCACCATTCGGACTGGGCCTGATCGGCATCCGCGAAGGAGGGCGCCGCATGCCCGCCATCGGTGCAGACGTCAACCAGCGGCTGACCGTGATCTTTACGGTCGGCGCGACAGTGGCAGGTGTCGCCGGAGCCTTGCTTGCGCAGACCACGCAATTCGTGGGACTGGATTCGCTGAGCTTTGCGCGTTCTGCCGAATTGCTGATCATGCTGGTGCTCGGCGGCACCGGCAGGCTGTACGGTGCGCTGATCGGCGCATTGGTATTCATGCTGGCGCAGGATTACATCGCCGGCCTCAATCCGGCCTACTGGCAATTCTGGATCGGCCTGCTGCTGATTGTGATCGTGCTGTTCGCGCGCGGCGGCATACTCGGCGGCGGCGAACGTCTGCTACACATGATCAAGCCCTCGGCCAAGGGAGGCAAGCAATGAACACGACCCTGCGTACCGAAGGCTTGTCGAAACAGTGGGGCGCCTTCAAGGCCAACAGCGACATCAGCCTGAGCTTCACCCCCGGCGCGCGCCATGCGTTGATCGGACCGAACGGTGCCGGCAAGACGACCTTCATCAATCTATTGACCGGCAGCTTTGCGCCCAGCGGCGGCAAGGTGTTTTTCGGCGACGACGACATTACCGCCTTGCCGCAGCATAAGCGGGTCAAGCGCGGCATGACGCGCACCTTTCAGATCAATACGCTGTTCGCCGGATTGACGGTGCTCGAATCGGTGGTGCTGGCGATCTGCGAACGCGAAGGCAAGCAGTTCGTCTGGTACAAGACGGTCGCGCAACAACGTACCGAGATCGACGAGGCGATGGCGCTGCTGTCCATGCTCAAGCTCGAACGCGATGCGGGTACGGTCACACGTAGTCTTCCCTATGGCAAACAGCGCCTGGTCGAAATCGCACTGGCGCTGGCGACCAGACCGAAAGTACTGTTGCTGGATGAGCCGGCGGCCGGCATACCGTCGGCGGAAAGCAAGGAATTGTTCGACGTGATTGCCAAGCTGCCGCGCGATGTCACCATCCTGTTCATCGAACACGATATGGGCCTGGTATTCCGTTTTGCCGAACGCATTACGGTGCTGGTCGGTGGCAAGGTGCTGACCGAAGGCACGCCTGCCGAGATCGCGGCCGATCCGCGCGTCAAGGAAGTTTATCTGGGAGAAGCGGAACATGGCTGAGTTGCTGACACTGGATAATGTGACCGCCGGTTATGGCGAATCGGTGGTGCTCGAAGGCATTTCACTCGCGATGCAGGAGGGCGATAGTCTCGCGCTGCTGGGCCGCAATGGCGTGGGCAAGACCAGCCTGCTGGTGACCCTGATGGGCCTGACGCACATGCATGGCGGGAACATCCGCTGGCGGGGCAGCGATATCGGTCGCATGCCGACCCATCAGCGTGCGCAGGCGGGACTGGGATGGGTGCCGCAGGAACGTTTCATGTTCCCTTCGTTGACTGTCGAAGAGCATCTGACGGTGGTGGCGCGGCCGGGCGAATGGGATGTCAAAAAGATCTACGAGATCTTTCCGCGCCTGCAGGAACGGCGTAACAACATGGGCAACCAGTTGTCGGGCGGCGAACAGCAGATGCTGGCGATTGCACGCGCGTTGATGGTCAATCCCAGATTGCTGTTGCTGGATGAGCCGATGGAAGGCCTTGCGCCCATCATCGTGCAGGAGTTGACGCGGGTGATCCGGTCGCTGGTGGTCGAGCGCGGCATGTCGGTGATCGTGGTGGAACAGCATGCGCGGCTGGCGCTGTCGCTGACCAAGCGGGCTATCGTGCTCGATCGGGGTCATATCGTGCATGAATCCGACAGCGAAAGCCTGATGCAGGATGCGGAGACATTGAACCGGTTGGTCGCGGTGGCTTGAGCGCCTGCGAAAGCGATTGCCCGTCCGCCATGACAAACCGCGTGCGGCTGCACGTCTTGCCGATGTGCGGGACAATAGCTTCATGACTACATTCGATGATTCCCCGGCGATGCGTCGTCCCGCGTCGCCGCTCCTGCTGGCATTCACGCTCGTTCTTGTTGCGATCAATCTGCGTCCGGCCCTGGCCGGCGTTGCTCCCGTCCTTGCCGCGATACGCGAGTCGACCGGCCTGTCCGCTGCCGGCGCCGGGGGACTCACCACATTGCCGGTGCTCTGCTTCGGCGCTATCGCACCGCTCGGACCGATACTCGCGCGGCGCTATTCTATTGAGCGCACGATCCTGTTCAGCATGTTGCTGCTGGCGTTCAGCATCGTGCTGCGCATTTTCTTTGGATTACCCGGCTTGTTTGCCGGCACCTTCCTGGCCGGCGCCAGCATCGGTGTCGTCATGGTGCTGCTGCCCAGCATCATCAAACGCGATTTTTCCGAAAGTACCGGCTTCATCACCGGGCTGTATACCATGGCGTTGTGTCTCGGTGCCGCGCTGGCGGCGGGTATCGCCGTACCGATCCAGCAGTTGGCCGATGGCGACTGGCGGGCGGCGCTGGGCTTCTGGGCCTTGCCTGCGCTGATAGGTGCGCTGGCCTGGGGTGCCTTTGGCGTCCATGGCGGCACAGCGACGGAGCAAAGGCGCATGAAGATAAGCGGCTTGCTGTCGAGCCGGCTGGCCTGGCATGTCGCGCTGTTCATGGGTTTGCAATCGGCGCTCGCGTATTGCGTGTTCGGATGGCTTCCCACTATCCTGATCGACCGCGGCTTTCCACCGTTGCGTGCGGGGGCGGTGCTATCGATCTCGATCGCCGCACAGTTGATCACGGCATTAAGCGGACCGTGGCTGGGCACGCTCGGCAAGGATCAGCGGCTGGTGATCGTCCTGATGATGTGCCTGAGCGGGGTCGGCCTGATGGGCTGCATGTATGCGCCGCCCGGCCAGATCTGGTTGTGGGCGGTATTGCTGGGACTGGGGCAGGGCGGCAGTTTCAGTGTGGGCACCATGCTGGTCGTGCTGCGTTCGCCCAACACCCAGATGGTCGCCGCGTTGTCGGGCATGACGCAACTGGTGGGCTACATCATGGCGGCGGCTGGCCCCTTCATTGCCGGCCTTTTGCGCGATGTGACCGGCAATTGGAATGTGGCGGCAGGTTTTTTCATGATCGTGACGGTGGCTGCGCTGCTGATGGGATTGGGCGCAGGCCGGCGCTTGCATGTTAAAGCTCAAGTGGACGAGATGCGCTAGGCCGATTGCGGCTTGGCGCTGGCAGGCAAACGGTTTATTACATTCGTTCCGGCAGTGTTTTCAGTGCTTTAAGCCGCTTTGCTGCGTTGGAACGCGCGCTATATGACCGATACCAGAGCCAGGCGCCGGATAGCGTAAGCAAGCTCAATGACAGTCCCACCATGACCTGCAGCAGGCGGGTTGCCAAGCCGCCATATACACCGGTATGCAACGGGTAAAGCCAGCTCTGGATGCGGGTCGCGCGGTTTGCCAATAGCGCATTGTCAACCCGCAATACCGAACCGTCGTACTGATCGAACCAGATAAACGTACGGCCAAACTGATGGATTTCGCCTTCCAGCCGCATGCGTACGGCCACAGCAGCATTTGGTTTTGCAGGCAATGTGATTCTGGTGATCTGCGCGCCCGGGAAGAGTAAAGCTGCCTGATCGAGCATGGGCGAAACAGGAGCCGCCGCTCCGGATGAAGACCGCGATTTGGGTGCACTTTTGCGTGCGCCTTCGCCGGTGAGTGCAATCAGGACAGGCTCCGTGATAAGTTCGTACAAGGCCAGCGCAGCGCCAGTGGTGGCGGTCAGCACGAATAGCACGAAGGTAAGCGCGCCGACGAGCTTGTGCACATCGAGCCAAAGTCTGCCCGGTGCCGCTTCCCATTTGATTTGCAGTGCCTGCTTCCAGCGTCCCCGTTTCGGCCACCACAACCACAACCCAAGGGCACTCACCACAATACCGCCCAAACCGGCCCATCCGACAACCCGTTCCCCGGTTTCCCCCGACAACAGGTGGATATGCAGATCGACCAGGAATCCCATCAGCGAAGACTTCGCGTTCCGTGTGCCAAGCAGCTCGCCGGTATAAGGATCAGCGTAGGCGCGAAGGTCGGTATCGCGAAACCAGACTTCCAGAGCGAGGTCCGGAGACTGTGGCAAAAAGACAAAACCGGCATCCTTGAAGGGTACCGCTGCGCGTACGTTCTGCAGGATGTCGTCAATCGAACGACGTGCTTCGCGTGGCTGAACCTGGAACAGGCCGGCATTCAATGTCGCGTCAATATCCTTGTTGAAGACAATGATGCTGCCGGTCAAACCGCTGATCAAAAGTAATCCACCCAAGCTTAGACCAAGGTAGCGGTGAATCCAGGCAACCACTTTCCGCATGCCATACCTTCCGAAAAAAGGCGGCATTTGCTGCCACCTCAAGCGTTCATTTGAGAATAACTATCATTCTCATTATAATTGATCCCTGTTAATCCTTGCTCTCACTCCACGAAAACAAAAGGAACCGTTTCCATGCCGAAACATATTCTGGTCCATTCGGCGCTGTCGGTGCTGGCGGCTGCAAGCTTCTTTATCCCGCCGGCGTACGCAGGCACCGATGCATCCGCAGTCGTTGGCAATTACGCCAACATCGTGCATGCCACCTATGCCGACTCTCTGGTTAGCGCAAAGGCCTTGCAAAAAGCAGTGCACGACTTTATCGCCCAGCCATCCGAGGAGGGATTGAGGGCAGCGCGCAAAGCCTGGATTGCGGCACGCGAGCCGTATGGCCAATCGGAAGTTTTTCGTTTTTATGGCGGGCCCATCGATGACAAAAAAGACATTGAAGGGCGCCTTAATGCCTGGCCGCTGGACGAAGCCTACATCGACTATGTCAAAGGCAAGCCTTCCGGTGGAATCATTAATAATCCCAAGGCTGCGTTGGAGACGGAGCGCTTGATCAAGCTCAATGGCAGGGGTGGAGAAGCGAACGTCGCGACCGGATATCACGCGATGGAGTTCTTGCTGTGGGGCCAGGACTTCAACAAGAATGGCCCAGGCGACCGGCCTTATGCCGATTTCCTGGATGGACAAGGCAAGAATGCCGACCGCCGCCGCCAATATTTGAAGCTGGTTACGGACCAAGTCGTGGTGGATCTTCAATACCTGACGGACCAATGGACAGAGGGTCAATCCAATTACCGGGCGAAGTTCCTGAAAGAGGATGCAGAAGCAAACCTGCGCAAGATCCTGACGGGCATGGCGGTACTTTCCAGCGCCGAATTGGCCGGCGAACGCATTCAGGTAGCGCTTGACAATCAGGATCAGGAAGACGAGCACAGCTGCTTTTCGGATAACACGCATCGCGATATCGTCACGAACGCACTCGGTATCCGCAATGTGCTGCTGGGAGAATACAAACGGATCGATGGCAGCACCGTGAAAGGCGCCGGCATCAAGGATCTGGTCGCGGAGCGGGATTCGAAACTGGCATTGAAATTGGTCGAGGACTTTTCAGCAAGTGTCTCGGCCGCAGAGGCCATCCAGGCGCCATTCGACCAGGAAATCATCGGCAAGAAGAGCGCGCCGGGTGTAAAGCGCGTGCAGGCAGTCATTACGGCATTGAAAAAGCAGACGCAGACGCTAGTCGACGCCGCTCGCGCGCTGGGTATTAAAAAATTGTCGGTGGCACCGTCCGAGTGAATTCCGGCGCAAGCAAGAAAAGCGATCATGCCCTACGCCGCATTCTTCCGAATGCGGTGATCAATACATCAAAAAATATGCACAAGCTGTTTTCCAGATCCCGACTGTCCATCGCACTCGTCGGGGCTCTTGCACTTTGTTCGGCCGGCGTGGCATCGCAGTTCGATTGGAGCCGGCCGGAGCCGGGCGAAGAGAAGTCGGCGGGCGACACGACGGTATTTGAAACCAACCGGCGTGCCTTTTCCTTGCCGGCGGCGAATATGTCGATGGAGCGGCGCGGCCAGTTTGCCGTCGGCCACTCTTTCTTCAATATGCCCTGGGTGGAAGCGCCATCGTCTACCCGGGCGCGCGATGGTTTAGGCCCTCATTTCATCGGTCGATCCTGCACCGCTTGCCATACCCACGACGGACGCGCAGCACCTCCGGAAGACGGGGAACAGGCGATGGGCTTACTGTTGCGGCTGTCGATTCCGGGCAAGGACAAATATGGCGGACCGCTGCCTGAACCGACCTACGGCGGACAGTTCAATAATCAGGCGAATGACGGTGTGAAGCCGGAAGGTACGGTCGAAATCACCTACGCAGAAATAGCGGGCAGTTTCGCCGACGGGACGCCCTACAGCCTGCGCAAGCCAACGTACCGGCTTACCAGTCTCGGTTACGGGCCTCTTCACCCCACCACCCAGATATCTCCGCGCATTGCGCCCCAAATGATTGGGCTCGGATTGCTGGAAGCCATTCCCGAAAAGGATATCCTGGCGCGGGCAGATGCAGAAGATCGCAATCACGATGGAATATCCGGCCGAGCAAATCGCGTGTGGGATGGATTTGCCAATGCCACGCGGCTGGGCCGTTTCGGCTGGAAAGCCAATACGCCCACGGTCGCGCATCAGACCGCGGGTGCCGCCAACGGCGATATGGGCATTACTTCCCGACAGTTTCCGAATGAAGAATGCATGGCAGCGCAGAAAGACTGCAAGACGGCAGCGCGAGGCGGTAAACCGGAAATCAATGAACGCAACATGGCCTCGCTCATTTTTTACACTGCGACGACCGCCGTTCCCGCGCGGCGCGACGTGGACAATCCGCAGGTCTTGCGCGGGAAGCAGTTATTTCATCAAGCCCAATGCGTGGGCTGCCATACGCCCAAGCATGTCACAGGCAATGTCAAAGGCTTTCCGGAGCTGTCACGACAAACCATCCGCCCCTATACCGACATGCTGCTGCATGACATGGGCGAAGGACTGGCAGACAACCGCCCCGACTTTCTCGCTGACGGACGGGAATGGCGTACGCCACCGCTCTGGGGCATCGGTCTGATCGAGACCGTGAATGGTCACACGACCTACTTGCACGACGGACGAGCACGTAACCTGAGCGAAGCCATCCTATGGCATGGAGGCGAGGCGACACCGGCCAAGCTGACATTCGAAAAGATGAGCAAGGCCGAGCGTACTGCCCTGTTGGCATTTTTGAATTCCCTGTAGGAAGGCGTATGCAACGCACAAGCTTCTCCCTCTTGCTAGTCATGTGGCTGCCGCTTGCCTATGCGGCGGAAAGCCGCACCGAGTTGGAAGAAAAGCTGCCGAAAGCCGCACTGTTCCAGCATCTGACCGATGAGGTATTGCTTCCGTTGACGGACGAATTTGAGGCCAAGGCGCGCGCCTTGAGTGCTTCAACGCAGGCTTTCTGTTCTGCCTCGGGGCGCGCTAATGTAGAGAGCGTGCGAACGGCCTGGAGGCAGGCCCAGGCCGCGTGGCAGCCGCTGGAAATGCTGCAAATAGGCCCGATCATCGATCGCCGTACGCAGCGTCAGGTCAACGCATGGCCACTCAGGCCCACGCTCATCGATCCGATTCTGAACAGTGCAGGGCCGATAGATCCGGCTCGCGTAGAAGACCTTGGCGCGGCCGGTAAAGGTTTGCCGGCATTGGAGTATTTGCTATTCCCTCAAGGTAAATCGTCGGCTGAAGTGACAACTGCCTTGCAGGGAAATCGCTGCGCCGTGCTCCAGGCATTGGCGGCGCAGGTTGCCAAAGAGGCGCATGGCTTATCAAGCGACTGGCGCGATCCCAACGGCGGCTTTGCAAGGCAACTCAAGGAAGCCGGGCAGCATTCGCAAGAAGGCGTCTTCGCCACAACGGATCAGGCGCTCAGCGACATCGCCAATTTGCTCATCGCCGGACTGGATAGCGTCAAGGTGCGCAAACTGGGCAAGCTGCTGGAAAAAAGCGGTGACGCCATCGATTCGGATCGCATCGAGTCGTGGCGGTCCGCTTCCTCGCTTGAGAACATCCGGAACAATTTGCGCGGATTCGAAGCCGTATTCTTTGGACGCGGCCAGCAAGGTGTCGGTCTGGACGATTATCTCGCCGGCATCGGGCGACCGGTCTTGCCGCGTCTTGTGCGGGAAGACCTGGATACGGCAATGAACGCGCTTGCTGCCATTCGGTCACCGATGCCACGCGCGCTGAAAGAGCAGCGCAAACAGGTCGAATCGCTGCATACGGCCGTCACGCAATTGCAGCGCCGAATGGAAAACGACATCGCCGACGCCCTGAAGGTTGACCTTGGCTTCAATGCCAATGACGGAGACTGAGATGGTGACGCGTCGTAATTTTCTCGCTGCTGCTGCGGGTTTGCTGGTGCTCCCCAAGCCTGGGTTTTCCATAGCACCGGGTCTGCAACTGGTTTCGCCCGTCAGCCGGGATGGCGAGCATTTTGCCGCCGGATTGCCAACAGCGCGGAACGCACCGCATTTGGTGCGCTTGCCCATGCGGGGGCACGGGCTTTCGCTTGATCCACGCCATCCGGACGAAGCACTGATCATTGGTCGTCGCCCCGGCACTATCGCTGTCAAGGTCAGCATGACTAAGGGGACGCTCATACAGCAGTGGTCAGCGGCAGAAGACCGCCATTTCCTCGGTCATGCGGTTTTTAGTCGCGATGGCGACACAATATTCATGACGGAAAATAATGCCGATTCCGGGCGCGGGATTGTTTCAGTGCGCGACGCGACCAGCTTTCGCGTGCTGGCCGAATACGACACCCATGGGATAGGACCGCATGAACTCATGATGATGCCTGACGGCGTTACGCTCGCCGTGGCCAATGGCGGTATTCGGACGTTGCCGGAAACAGGCCGCGTAAAGCTGAACCGCGGGCGTATCGAAACGAGCCTGGTCTATCTCGACAGTCGCACTGGTCAGCTGCGCGGTAAATATGTGGTGCCCTCAACGCAGCAAAGCCTGCGGCATTTGGCGGTAACCCCCGATGGTCGGGTCGCTGCGGCCTTGCAGTTCGAGGGAGATAAGAAGACGCCTGATGTCCCACTCATGATGTTCCATCATGGCGAGTCGACGCTGAAGTTTGCAACTGCCCCGGATACCGTCTGGAATCGGATGCGGCACTATGCGGCATCCGTGGCTTACGACCCTCTCAGTGACTGCTTTGCGTTGACTTGTCCCTTGGGGGATACGATGGGTATCTGGAGTAGCGCAGGCGAATACCTTGGCAGCATCGCGGTACCGAAGGTATCAGGGGTCGCTTTCCATGATGGCCGTGGTTTCGCAAGTAACGAATTGGGCGAGGTCTATCAGATCGATCTCCTGCGCCTCACGGCGACCCGGCTTGCTCATTTCCCTGGCATGCAATGGGATAATCACTTGTACCTTGCGCGCGTTTGATGCGCCCGCGCGTAGCGCGCCATTTTACGCAGGATCAAACTTGATTGGCAGGTCAATTCGTTCCGTCAATTCGTTCGGCCAACGATTGAAACAATTTCCGCTGTGCATCCCACAACTCGTCATGACGCAAGTCACGCCATGCGAGTGGCTCTCCTGACCTGTGGTTATGCTCCCTTAGCAGAAGAGCGAACGCATCACCGTTCATTGGAAATCCATTGATATGTGCTTCATGCCATTCCATTAAAAGCGCCAGATAACGGTGCGGCTGCGAAACCGTGGTCCTTGTGCGTATCGGTTTAAGGTTATCCAGCGCTTCCCGATGCGCGTTGAGATCTCCCCCATTTTGCAGACGCCGAAAGAGGTCTGGTTTTCCGATTTTCAGCGTGATCACATAGGCCAGCAGGTGGTTGTGCTGATCGACCGGATACGCGAAGGCGTACAACGCGACTGCTCGTTCAATATCGCGCACGGACAAGTTGAACCAAGCGGCCGTCCAACTGAAGAAAGCCTTGAAAATCGCCGGTCCGCCGGAATCGTCAAAGTCGTAGCGATTGAAGACATGTTCCACATATTCTGCAACGTGGTTGCTGCCCAGGAAGTCGTCGTGGGTCCCCTTCGGCAGGGCAACGAAAAAGCTAACGAATTTACCCAGGTAAGTTGCGGCGTCGATATCGGGGCCATGCATGCCACGGATCGCTTGGTGCAGTTGATCCCGATTGATCAACAGCACGACAATCAGGTTCGGCACGTCGAAAAAGTGCTTCAGCCGCTCGATCAGCTTGAGCGCGAATGTCGGCTGACACCGATCCAATTCGTCGATGAACAATACTATCGATTTCGGCTGAATGGCAGCGAATGCTGAGAGCTCGTTTCGGAAATCCTGAAATGATGCTTTTTCCTTCGCATGATCTTCCAGCTTCTTTTCGATCCATGTGCTCGCGTCGTCAGCTGCACAAATCGCCTTTATCACACTGGCCGCTTTCTCGCGTAGCCCTCGCACGGAACCTTGGCTGTCATCCAGACCATCGGCAATTTCCGCCGCAATGAGTAAGAATGGATCCTCGACGTAGTCTTGCTCAAACGCGTCGATAAACACCACCTTGTGCCCTGCCTCTTGGAGATAGGCTGCCCAATTCCGGCCGAACCATGTTTTTCCTTCGCCCCAGGGCGCATCAATCGCTAACACGGCTCCTTCTCGTAGTCGGTCAAGATAACCAGTCAAGCGTTCGGCATGTTGCTTTCGCTGGAACAAATCGCCAGCAAACGCTCGCCCATTGACGAAGTTGGCTGTTGGAAGTACAAGGGGCGGCAATGCCTTGATTTGCTTATCCATCGATGCCTCGGTCATTCGAAAAACCTCGTACTGGCGCAGGCCGTCAGCAACCGAGTTGAGGCGAGCACTCAGATTCGCGGTATCTTGTCCATCGGCATGCCTGACGATGTTGAGCGAGGCGCCTGAGCAACAAGGTGCAAGGCGCGCCTCGGGAGGGGCGCCTTGCTTTGCCGCCGCCGTGTCGTCACGCTCGTTTAAAGCGCGGCTGCAACCGCGCGTCGAACGTTGCCCCGTGCGAGCAGGTCGTAGCGATCGAGGTTCATGACCTTGCTCCACGCCGCCACGAAATCACGCACGAACTTCTCCTTCCCGTCGTCGCTTGCATAGACCTCGGCCAGCGCGCGCAGTTGAGAATGCGCGCCGAAGACGAGATCAGCGGCGGTCGCGGTCCACTTCGGCTTGCCCGTATCGCGATCGCTACCTTCGTACACATTCTTCTCCGAGACGGAAGGTCTCCATGCCGTGCCGATGTCGAGCAGGTTCACGAAGAAGTCGTTGGTCAACGTACCCGGCCGGTCGGTTAACACGCCATGCTTCGATTGCCCATGGTTCGCATCAAGCACGCGCATGCCGCCCACGAGAACCGCCATCTGGGGCGCGGTCAGCTTCAGAAGGTTGGCCCGGTCCAAGAGACGGGTCTCCGGCGACAGCGCATCTTCCGCCCGGAAATAGTTGCGGAACCCGTCGCCGATCGGTTCGAGCACATCAAAGATGTTCTCATCCGTCTGCTCCTGCGACGCATCGGTGCGACCTGGCGCGAACGGGACGGTAAGCTTGTATCCCGCCTTTGTGGCCGCTTCCTCGACGGCAGCGCACCCGCCGAGGACGATCAGATCGGCAAGCGAAATCTTCTTGCCGCCGGATTGCGCGCCGTTGAAGTCCTTCTGGATCTGCTCGAAGGTCGTCAGGACCTTTGCCAGCCGCGGCGGCTCGTTGGATTCCCAATCCTTTTGCGGAGCCAGGCGGATCCGTGCTCCGTTCGCACCGCCACGTTTATCGGTGCCACGGAAGCTGGCCGCGGCTCCCCAGGCTGTGGAAGCCAGCTCAGCGACGGACAGCCCCGAATCGAGGACCGTGCGCTTGAGCGCAGCAATATCCTGCTCGTTGACCAGCTCGTGATCGACGGGTGGTACCGGGTCTTGCCAAAGCTGCGGCTCCGGAACCCAGGGCCCCAGATAGCGTGAGCTGGGACCCATGTCGCGGTGAAGCAGCTTGAACCAGGCTTTGGCAAACGCGTCCGCGAGCTGGTCCGGGTTGTCGTGGAAGCGCTTCGCAATCGGCCCGTAGATCGGATCCAGTCGCATCGACAAGTCTGTCGTCAGCATCGCCGGGGCATGCCTCCTGGACGGGTCGTGCGCATCCGGCACGGTGTCTTTCGCCTCGGGATTCTTCGGTGTCCACTGCTTCGCACCCGCGGGGCTCGTCGTCAGCTCCCACTCATACTTGAACAGGTTCTCCAGGAACCCGTTGTCCCACTTGGTCGGATTGTTGGTCCATGCGCCTTCCAGGCCGCTGGTGATCGCGTGGGAGCCCTTGCCGCTGCCGTGCTTGTTCTTCCAACCCAGACCCTGCTCTTCGATGGGGGCGCCCTCGGGTTCCGGACCGACGTTCTCGCCCGCCGGCGCAGCACCATGGGTCTTGCCGACCGTATGGCCGCCGACGATGAGCGCAACCGTCTCCTCGTCGTTCATCGCCATGCGGGCGAACGTTTCGCGAATATCCCGTGCAGCAGCTAGAGGATCGGGCTTACCGCCGGGTCCTTCCGGATTGACGTAGATCAGGCCCATCTGCACGTTGGCGAGTGGTTTGGCGAGCTCCCGGTCGCCGCTGTAGCGTGCGTCTCCCAGCCAGGTGTCCTCGGGACCCCAGAAGAGGTCCTCGGGTTCCCAGACGTCGGGCCGGCCGAAACCGAAGCCGAGTGTCTTGAAGCCCATTGATTCATAAGCCACGTTGCCGGCCAACACCACCAGATCGGCCCACGAAATCTTCTGGCCGTACTTCCTCTTGATGGGCCAGAGCAGCCGGCGCGCCTTGTCGAGATTCGCGTTGTCGGGCCAACTGTTAAGCGGAGCAAACCGTTGCTGGCCCTCGCCCCCACCGCCGCGGCCATCGGCGATGCGATACGTGCCGGCGGCATGCCAGGCCATGCGGATGAACAACGGCCCGTAGTGGCCGTAGTCGGCCGGCCACCAATCCTGGGACGTGGTCATTACCTCGATGAGATCCTGCTTCAGCGCCTCGACGTCAAGGCTCTTGAACTGTTCGGCATAGTCGAAGTCTTCTTCCAATGGGCGGGACAGGTGCGAGTGAGTGTGAAGCACTGAAAGGTCCAGCTGATTCGGCCACCAGTCCTTGTTGGTCCGCGGTCGGCCAGCCTTCGGAGTTGGGGCGGGGATCGCAGGGCTCTCGCTTTCGCTCACACTTCGGGTTTGTTGCTCATCGGACATATCAATCCTCCATCAGTTAGGTTGGACTTCTTTGGAGTGGTTGCTACCAGCAGAAAGACAAGCGTAGGCAATGGTCAATTCAAGCGTAGGCCGCTGTCAATGACTGCGCAATAAGTTTTTTTTAATTAAGGCGATAGGGCGAGCAATCGAGGGGATTCGAATGGGATATCCGGAAGCAAACGACGGTGCCCCAAACCGATTGCCCGCGATCCACAGACAGACACTGTCCGTCGACATTAGTTCTTTCCGCGACGGTTGCGGTGAACATTGACCAGCCAGCCAATAAGATGTGAGCGCTACTCGTAGAGAGTCACTCTTCAAGCCATCGGATAGCTTGAACCATATCGTTATAGAAAACGCGATACTGCCCTTCACCGAACTGGCCAAATGCAATTCTAGCCAGGAAAGCGATGCGGGTATTTGGTACAAGAATGGCCGTCCGTAGCGGCACAGAACCCAAACTCACCTTTTTTTCTGCTTCTAGCCGTTGTTGCAAAAGGACGAGGTCAATGTCCGGTGCGTCCAGTTCCAGGGAGTCGTACAACACCTTTACGTGCTGTGTGTCCTTAGCTAAAGCCAATACCCGTTCTTGGCACTCCTTTAGCATTTCGGCAGTGCATGCCCCCCGCAATCGCGCCATGATAATGCTTCCCACCGGCTCAACCCATAGCTTCTGCTGTTCCATCTATTTACCTTTACCCAACTCTTTATCTGGATCATCCTTAATTGTAGTGAAAACGTGTATAGATAGTCGGCTTTCCAAAAAGCTGTCATTCAGTATGACTACCAAGGCGTGACCGGAACCGTTGTCCCCGAAACTATATTGGTTATTGACTTGCCAGTATGCCCGCCAGCAGAAGATCAAGGCCTGCCTGAAATTCGGTCTCGGAATGACTAGTCATCGCCGCAGCTGCAATCTCTATGAGGCGTGGATACTGTTCACTCGGAAGCGCTTGGAATCTTGCAATCGTAGCTTCTGAGGATTCGCCTGCTTTCAGTGCGAGGGGCCCAGCGAGATCGGCCTGAGCAAAGCCCATGACAAGCGCCGATATCGCCCGAAATGCCACCAACAGTGATTGCGACGTTCGTCCACTACCAGCCAGTGCAGTCAGCAATGCTTCAGCCGCTTTCAAAACGGCAGGTGAACGGCTCCGACGCGTGAGAATCAGCGGAATCGCATTAGGATGTGCCCTCACAGCGCACCACAGCGCAGTTGCAATGATCCGGACCTGGTCCTGCCAATCCTCGTCATCACTAAGCGACCACTGCGCTTCTGAGATCACTGCTTCGACAACCAGCAGGTCCAGGCCCTCACGCTCGTTGACGTAGTTGTAGAGCGTCATTGCACCCGTTCCCAACGCGCCTGCAAGCGCACGCATGGATAAGCCATTGAGTCCGTGCTCGTCCACGAGAGCCAAGGCTGCGGACTGAAGCTGATCACGTGAGAACTTTGCTGGTCGTGCCATTGATATTTTCCTTGACCGGTTATCGTGCGTATCTTAGCATGTTTACGTACGGTGTACGTTTATAGCCAGGAACTATGAAGGCGGCAAACCGAACTTGACCAATATCCAAGGGAGCAGACTCATGAAACTTAACTCAGGTGACAGGGTGCCTAATGTCTCGGCAACTACTATTCACGGGAAGACTGTAGGAATTCCGGACCCTGCTTCACGTTACGTACATCTTCAGTTTCGACGTTTTGCCGGCTGTCCGGTTTGTAATTTCCATTTGCTTGGCTTGAGACGGCGTTATAGCGAGATTGAAGCTGCTGGCATCCATGAGATTGTTGTCTTTCATTCCTCGCGGGAGGAGATGCTCAAGTACCAGGCGCAGTTGCCGTTCGATTGTGTTGCTGACCCCACCAAGAAGTTTTACCGCGAGTTTGGCGTTGGAACTTCGCGGTTCGCTCCCCTGCATCCGTCCGTGCTATGGAGCGGCTTGAGAGGTATTTTGGCTACGGGGAAGTTTTACAATAAGGCAGAAAACGGCGTATTTGGCCTGCCAGCAGATTTCCTGATCGCGCCTGATGGAACAATCACCGCTTCTCATTACGGCAAACATGCAGATGATAATTGGGGGGCAGACGAACTGCTGCGCCTTGCCGATCGGGGCCGCTAGCCGACCATCCACTACATTGACCGACCGCGGAAAAATCTGTGATTTCCCCCTCTGACCGGTAACCCCAACAAGCCGCCATTGGTCGGAACGTCCTATTTCGCAAGAACCGCAAGAGAAAGGACTAACCACATGGTTAGTCCAGATGCATTCGCACCTTGTATCAGACCTATGAAAGTCAGCGGCAAGATAGAAGCGTTTCCTTTCTTCGCGACTGTTGCGATTGTTTCGATCGTTTCACTAGCCGGATAAGCCGAAGCAAGCGCCGGTAATATTACTGACATTACTGACACTTGCTTCGTCTGCTTAGAACTCCATCTTTGCGGTTACCTTCAATGTTCTCGGTGCACCAACGCCGACGAAGCCGTTGCCGGCAGTGCTCCAATAGCTTTTATCGGTGACGTTATCCATTACCGCCTGCAAGGTCGTACGTTTGCCGGCCACTTTGGTCAGGTAGCGCGCG
The DNA here is from genome assembly GCF_003591035.1 of Noviherbaspirillum saxi. NCBI lineage: Bacteria > Pseudomonadati > Pseudomonadota > Betaproteobacteria > Burkholderiales > Oxalobacteraceae > Noviherbaspirillum > Noviherbaspirillum saxi. Next base: position 2,587,667 of record NZ_QYUO01000001.1, on the reverse strand, counting down.
CCCAGGGATACTGTGGAATAGCCACCCAGCGTCGCCAGGTTTTCGTTATTGACGGGACGGTCGCCAACATAGAACACGCCGCCGCTGAGTGCCAACCCCGGCACGCTGGCCAGCCGGTACTCCGCAAACAAACTGGCCGTGCGCTTCGGCGTATTTTCCGGTGTGCGTCCAAAGGTCGTCGCGTTGGCAGCGTTTAACTGTTCGGCATCAAGAAACAGCGCCGATCCGATCACCGACAATTGCTTGGTGATTTCGCCGGATGCTGCCAGTTCTATTCCCCTATATTGCGCCAAGCCGTTCAAGACGAAGCGGTTCGCAGCATCGACCGTGGTCGACGGCCGCTTGATGTCGAAGTAGGCCGCCTGCAGCAATACGCCTTGGGCAACCTCAGCTTTGACGCCGATTTCCTTTTGCTCCGATACTGCCGGAGGAAGCAATTCACCGCCATTCGCGCGATTGGCGGGGGCCTGGCCGCTTTCCTCGACGCCTTCGATGTAGCTTGCGTACACGGAAACGTTCGACAAGGGCTTGTACATCAATGACACGCTCGGGCTGACATCGTCTGCTTCATAACGTGCGGTGGGCGTCACGCTTTCATATCGACTACCCCGCACGCCGACCATTGCCTGCCACTTGTCGCCTATAGAAACCCGGTCGGACAAATACCACCCGCGGTCCTTGATCGCGGACGGGCTTGCCACGGAGGGTGCTGTCGGCGATTGCGGAGCAATGGCAATCGGGTTGTATAAATTTTGTGCGACATCGACCGTTCCCGACGCACGGGATACCTGATCGCGATTATTGCCGGTATAGCCGAAGGTAAGATCATGCGTTAGCCAGGTACCCGGCACATGTCCTGTCACTTCCGTGCGGTAGTTCTCGTTTTCCCACTCCTGGTCCCGGTTGAAGAAGATGCGCAGCGTACCTTGGCCGGTAGCCAGGTTGTAGTTCTGGAACTGGGAGAAATTGCGATCGCGGCCGGTACGCGCCTTGCCGGCTTCGAACAGAACTGCCCATCGGTCGTTCAACAGGTAGTCGGTGCGAAACAGGATGTTCGTCGCGTTGGCATCGTATTTTTGCCATTCGCCGGCGAGGTTGCGTGTCGCATCGGGTACCGGCGGGAGAGTGATACGTCCATTGACCGCAGCGGGCAGGGCAATTGCCGCCTGTTCGGATACGTTCTTGCGATAGTGTTCCAGATCCAGTTTAAAGGACAACTCTCGCGTCGCGCGCAGGTCGAATGCCGCCGAAGCAAGCATGCGGTCCCCGGAGTAATTATCGATACCGATGTCTTCCCGGCCGCCCACCAGGTTGATGCGGGCACCCATCTGCTGCTGTTCGCCGAAGCGGCGTCCGATGTCTGCATGAATGCTGGCGGCGCCATGTTCGTTGGCCGACAATGCAAAGTTGGTCACCGGGTCTTTTCCGGCGCGCTTGGTGACGAAGTTCACAATACCTGACGGAGGAACAAACCCGTAGTAGAGGGACGATGCGCCCTTCAAGACTTCGACACGCTCCTTGTTCTCCAGAGGCACGTCGATCAGGTTAATGATCGGCAGTGAGCCATTGAGCCGGTAGTTGCCGCGGTTTTCGACCAGAATGCCGCGAATCGCAATGTTGTCGTACGTTGATCCGCTCAGCTGGGATCGCGTCACCCCCGCGGTATTCCGCAATGCGCCATACAGGGTGGTGGCAGCTTGTGCATCCAGCACTTCGCGCGTGATCACATTGCTGGTTTGGGGAACGTCTAACGGGGCAAGGTCCCGAAAGGTGCCAACCTGTACGGCGTTGGACTTAAAACTTCCTGCACGTTCTGCGGTGACAGTGATTGTTCCAAGCTCTTTGTCCGTTTTTTCCTGGCTTGGATCTTGAGCGGCCGCCTGAGGCGTGGCGAAGGCAAACATGACCGCGCTTGCCATGAGCGTTAAACGAAATTGCATTACTTCTTCCTTGTCCCGATTCGGGGATTGTTGAGCCGTGCTGTTGCATGAACCGATGTATCACTTCACGGGTCCGCCCAACACGCGATGTTTAAAAAGCTTTACAAAAGTCTACATTTGAACATAATCTTAATGCGAATTATTCGCATTATCAATAAAGATTTGACTAAACGCATCAATCGTTCTTACAACGTTAGTACGCACTCCAGCGCTTGAGGTGTTCTGGATGTCGGTACGCGAAGCGTCGCAGGTAAATTGTTTTGCTTTCGCCATTTATTTCATTTGCCAGCCAATGTCTCTCGGACCCTAGCCAGCTTTATTTTTTAAAAGAGTTAGAGAGAGCTTCATGGCAATTCATAAGAAAAAACTGGCCGTCTTCGTGGCGATGGCCACCCAATCTGTAACATGCAGCGTCTATGCACAGACCAATGCGCCAGTCGAGCAAGATAAGGTCCTGCCGAATGTCACCGTGCAGGTCTCGCGTGACTTGCCTCCCACCTACAATCCGCCTACAGCCGTTAGCGCAACAAAGATAGAAGCGCCGCTTCGAGACATTCCTCAAACGGTCAACGTCGTGCCGCAGCAACTCATGCAAGACCAGGGTGTGCGCTCCATGGAAAGCGTGTTGAAATCCGTTCCCGGGATTGGTTTGTCGCATGGCGACGGACAGCGTGATCAGGTGACTATTCGCGGTTTTACCGCGATTGCCGATCAGTTCATCGACGGCTTGCGCGACGACGCATTGTATTTTCGCGATCTGTCCAATATTGAACAGGTCGAAGTCATCAAAGGGCCGGCATCGGTACTGTACGGTCGTGGATCGTCCGGTGGCTTGATCAACCGGATTACAAAGAAGCCCGGCATTGAAAAAAGCGAACTCACGGCACAGGTTGGAAGTTGGGGGCAGCGCCGGGGGGAATTCGACCTTGCACGAAACTTCGACGACAGCGGCGTGGCATTTCGCATCACCGGCGCCGTCGAGCGAGCGGACAGCTATCGTGATAAACAATTCCTGGATCGCGAAGCGATCGCTCCGTCACTCTCGATCAAGCTCGGCGCCAATACAAGCCTGTTGCTTCAGGCCGAATATCTATCGGACGAGCGCGTGACCGATTTTGGCATTCCTGCATACCGCGGCCGTCCTGTTAATGTACCTGCAAGCACCTACTATGGCGCGGCCAATGCGCGTGATGTCGACACGTCGAAGGCCGACATGACTGCATTCGGTTTTACGCTGAATCATCGCTTCAGCGACCAGCTTTCTCTACGCAATGCATTTCGCCGTTATGACTACGAACTTCATCGCAGCAACACGCTTGTCGGGTCGGTCAACGAGGCGGCGCTTACTGCCTCGTTCAACCACGGCAATGTGCGTCGCCTGGAGGATGGTTATTTCAACCAGACAGAATTGGTACAGAAGGCGAAGTTTGGCGGAATGGACCATCAGATCCTGTACGGTATCGAGCTCGGCAAGCAGAATAAGGATCAGTTGTTCCGTACCCAGAACAACGTCGCCACCGTATCCCTGTTCAATCCGGTCAACCCGGTTCTGCCTCTGGTGGCTGTCGCGTCGCCCTCAAGCGACAATCTCGGAATCATGACGACCGCCAGTGCCTATGTGCAGGACCTGGTGACCTTGTCAAAGCAATGGAAATTGCTCGCCGGCGTGCGTTACGACCGGTTTGAACAAGAGACGAATGAAAGGCGGCCAGGGCAACCCAACCTGGCACGCACAGATACCGAATGGAGCCCTCGGGCCGGCCTGGTGTATCAGCCCACATCGAACCAGTCTTACTACGTGGCTTTCAGCAAATCGTTCCAACCGTCGGCGGAGAGTTTCCCACTCGCTGCAAACAATGCACAGATTGCGCCGGAAGAAACGACAAACCAGGAAATCGGGGCGAAATATGACTTCCTCGGCGGTCAGGCATCTGTCACGGCATCCCTGTTCCGGCTTGAGCGTACCAATATCAAGACCACCGATCCGATTTTGAACCGTCTGGTTCCCATTGGAGAGCAGCGAACCGACGGTATGGAATTGACCTTTACCGGCGATCTCTCGCATGGCTGGCAAATCTGGTCAGGCTATGCCTATCTCGATGCACGGGTAAGGTCATCGACCGCCATCGATGCCGGACAGAGGGTACAAGGAAAGCGAGCCACATTGACACCCCGGCATAGTGCCAATCTGTGGTTGACGAAGGCTCTTGGAAACGGTTACCGGGCAGGTGCGGGCGTGAACTATGTTGACGATCGTGCTGCCAATCCGGGAAACACGGTGACTCTTCCAGCTTATACCACTGTGGATGCAATGATCGGTTATCGCATCGCCAAGCTTGACTTGCAATTGAATATTAACAACCTGTTTGATCGCGCTTATATCGTGTCGGGGCACGGTACCGCACCCAACTTGAATCTGCCGGGCGCGCCGCGCTCTGTTCAGCTCACTGCGCGCTATAACTTCTAACAGCTGCTAAGACGCGCAATGAAAAAAGGGCCAACCAAACGGTTGGCCCTTCGTCTGCAGCGATCAAATCAAACCTGCGCAGAGATTATTTTCTTGCAGCGTGAACGGTTTATTTACCGGGATCCTTCATGTCGACAAACTTGTCGAATTCAATGTTGTACACCTCGCCGTTGCGCTTCTCGACCTTGCGGATATAGACGGTCTGCACCACATCGCGCGTCGCCGGATCGATCATGATCGGCCCGCGCGGGCTGTTAATCTTCATGCCCTTGAGCGCCGCCATCGCCTGGTCGCCGTCAATCTTGCCGTTCAGTTTTTTCGACACTTCATAAATCGCATGCATGCCGTCATAGGCAGCCACTGCCATGAAGTTGGGGCGTCCGCCGCCTGGATTGGAGTCGGCGAAATTCTTCAGGAAAGTCTTGTTCTCGGCCGAGTCATGCGCGGCGGAATAATGGAAGCTCGTGATCACGCCGAGTACCGCGTCGCCCATCGCCGGCAACACATGATCGTCGGTCAAGTCGCCGGTGGCGATCACCTTGATGCCGGCTTCGGCCAAACCACGCTCGCGATAACCCTTCATGAAGGCAATGCCTTGCTCGCCGGCCGGCACGAAGATGAACACCGCTTCCGGCTTCGCATCCTTGATGCGCTGGATGTAAGGCGCGAATTCAGGATTGCGCAAGGGCACGCGGATCGATTCAAGCACTTGTCCGCCGCCGCCGATGAAGTTGGTCTTGAATGCGGTTTCCGCATCGATGCCCGGGCCGTAGTCGGCCACCAGCGTCACTACCTTCTTCACATTGTTCTTGACGGCCCAGGTTGCCATCGGCGCGGAGACCTGGGGCAGGGTCATCGATACGCGCGCAATGTAATTGGACTTGGTAGTGATGATCGAAGTCGCGGCGTTCATGATGATCATCGGCTTCTTCGCCTGCTCGGCGATGGGAGCCACTGCCAGCGCTTCCGGCGTCAGGCCGAAGCCGGCCAGGAAATCCACCTTGTCGCGCACGACCAACTCCTGCGCGAGGCGCTTGGCGACTTCCGGCACCGGGCCGGTAGTGTCCTTGATGATGATTTCAATTTTCTTGCCGGCGACTTTGTCGCCGTGCTGCTTCATGTAAGCCTTGATACCGCCTTCCATTTGCTTGCCGTAGTCGGCGAATGGACCGGAGAAGGGGGCGACCAGACCGACCTTGATGGTTTCCTGCGCGTATGCATTGAAAGAGGTAAGGCCGATCGTGCCGATGGCGGCAATGGATGCCAGTATCCTGGTGAACTTCATGCGTGTCTCCTGTGTATGGCCGGGTGAGCTCTTGGTATCAGCCGCCCCGGGCGGAGCGACTGTCACGGATGATCATAACTGATTAGTGGTGCGTTAAACAGCAAACGGTTCGGTTGCCGAACGGTTTTGCCGAGCCCGGCGGACCGTCCAGATAACGTTCTTCATTCGATCTTTTCGTAAGGCAGGCCGACATAATTTTCCGCGATGGTCGTGCGCCCGGCCAATGAGCCGGTGTAGTAATCCAGGTCGGCAAGCTGGATACGCTGACCGAACTCGTCATCCGACAGCTTGTGCAGCACCGAGGTCATCCACCACGAAAAACGCTCAGCCTTCCAGATGCGCCGCAGGCAGATATCGGAATACTTGTCGAGCAGATCCGTGCGACCTTCCTGATAGGTTTTGCGCAGCACATGGTAGAGGGTATAGACATCGCTCGCGGCCAGATTCAATCCCTTGGCGCCGGTTGGCGGGACGATATGCGCGGCGTCACCGACCAGGAACATGCGGCCGAACTTCATTGGTTCCGCCACGAAGCTGCGCAGCGGAGCGATGCTCTTTTCAATCGAAGGTCCGGTCACCAGCGAGGCAGCGACATCGGCCGGCAGCCTGGCCTTTAGTTCGTCCCAGAAACGCTGATCCGACCAATCTTCCACCTTGTCGTCCAGCGAGCATTGCACATAGTAGCGGCTGAGCACATCGGAACGCTGGCTGCAAAGCGCAAAGCCGCGTTCGTGATTGGCATAAATCAGTTCCGGAGCGACCGGCGGCGTGCGCGACAGCACGCCGAGCCAGCCGAACGGGTAAACGCGTTCGAACGTCTTGAGCTTGTCCCTGGGCGCGGATTGGCGCGAGACACCGTGAAAACCGTCGCAACCCGCAATGTAATCGCATTCCAGCGTGACTTGCTCACCGTTCTTGACGAAGGTGACGCGCGGCTGCTCGCTGTCGAAGTCGTGCACCGCCACATCCTTCGCTTCGTAAATGCTGATACCGCCTGCCGCCGCCCGCGCGTCCATCAGATCGTGCGTGACCTCGGTCTGGCCATATACCATCACGGTCTTGCCACCGGTAAGGTTTTTCAGATCGATACGTTCCCGCCTGCCGCGAAATGCCAGCGTGACGCCTTCGTGCACATGGCCCTCACGATCCATACGCGCGCCTGCTCCTGCCTCGCGGATCAGTTCCACCGTCCCCTGTTCCAGCACGCCGGCCCGTATGCGACCCAGCACATATTCCGGCGACTTGGCTTCGAGAATGACCGTATCGATGCCCTGGCGGTGCAGCAACTGGCCCAACAGCAACCCCGACGGACCGGCTCCGATGATGGCGACCTGGGTTTTCATGATTATCTCCTCGCTGTACGTTATATGGTCGTATCTTGGTCCACGAGGCGATCGGATGGAATGGATTTTTCTAGAAAAAAATTGTACTTTTGGCGTATCGTGCGTCGGCTTTGCTACCATGAGGTTTCGGACGCATAAAAAATCGAATCATGGCAAACGTAGGAAGCATCCCTGTCTACAAGCTATACGGCGAGCAAGACCCATGGCCGACGCCGGAAATGGTGCATTGCGAATCGATCGCTTCACGCAGCCGGTTGCACAATTGGCATATCAAGCCGCATCAACACAACGGCCTGTTCCAGATCCTTTACCTGCACAGCGGCAGTGCGCGCATCCAGCTCGACGACAAGCAAAGCCTGATGCAGGGTGGGCAGGTGTTGATGGTGCCGCAGATCTGCATCCATGGATTCGAATTCGACCGGAATACGGTGGGCCATGTCGTCACGCTGGCTTATCCGTTGATCAGCAAGCTGACGCGCCAGATGGGCGACGGTTTGGTTGCGTTGACTCATCCCAGTCTGCATACCCTGGGTGAAGACGAGGAAAGCGCGCATATCCGCATGGCATTCGCGGCTTTAGATGCCGAATACCGCGCTACTGCACCTCATCGCGATATTCTGATCGAAGCATTACTGGGAGCAATTCTGGTCTGGTTGACCCGGCATGCGATGCAAGCGCCGCTCATGCAGCACAAGGAAGCGCCGCGCGGTAGCCGGCATGTCGCCCGGTTCTGCGAGTTGCTTGAAGAACATTACAGCCAGCATTATCCGGTGGCGTATTACGCCAGTCAGCTCGGCATTACCGCCGCCCATCTCAATCTGCTATGCCGCCAGAACGCTGACAAATCAGCATTGGACCTCATCCATGAACGCGTTCTGCTGGAAGCCAAGCGCAATCTGGTTTACACGTCAATGACCATTAGCGAAGTGTCATATGCAATCGGCTTTTCGGACCCTGCTTATTTCACCCGCTTCTTTAAACGCAGCGTCGGTCAGTCGCCCAAGGATTTTCGCCGTCAGGCAGGCACCTGACATGACATAAATGCCATACTCGCAGGCAAGCAGTTGTGCCGCACGTTCGATACAATGCGACCTTCACGAACAAGGAGTCCAATGATGGATGAGAACGACTTTTCCGCCAAAGACTGGCGCCGGCTGCTGCGACACATCGGTGAGGATCCTGACAGGCAGGGCTTGCACGAAACGCCGATGCGGGTGGACAAGGCATGGCGGCACTGGACCTCCGGCTACCAGCAAGACCCGGCAGAAATCCTGAAGGTATTTGAAGACGGCGCCGAGAAATACAATGAATTGATCGTGGTGCGCGGGATTCCGGTCTACAGCCATTGCGAGCACCACCTGGCTCCGTTTTTCGGCACGGCCACGGTTGGCTATACGCCCAACGGCAAGATTGTCGGCTTGTCCAAATTTACGCGTCTGGTCGAATGCTTTTCCAAGCGCCTGCAGGTGCAGGAGCGCATGACGATACAGATCGCCGATGCGGTGATGGAACATGTGCAACCACTGTCGGTCGGCGTGGTGGTGCGCTGCCGCCACATGTGCATGGAAAGCCGCGGCATCCAGACCCCGGGCGAGGAAACCGTAACCTCGGCACTGCTGGGCGAAATGCGGACCAACCTCGGTCTGCGTACCGAGTTTCTTTCGCTGGCCCGCGAAAGGGATTGATGGTCACCGGGCCTGCTTCCGCAGGCCCGATTGCTAATGCAGCTTTACCGGCGGCGATACCTTCCCGCGCAGCCAGTGCACGACGGTCTGCGCCGCCATGCGGATAAAGCCGTGCAGCGCCATCACATGCTTCTGGTACATCAGGCTGTACAGCAGACGCGCTGTCACGCCGCCGACCAGCATCTCGCGCCCGGAACTGCTGCCGAGCAGACTGCCTACGGCGGCAAACGGACCGAGCGACACCAGCGAACCATAGTCGCGATACTGGAAGTCCGGTACCTCTTCATCCGGCTTGCGCGCCAGTACATCGGCAAGATACATCGCCTGCTGATGGGCCACCTGCGCGCGCGGCGGTACCGCCGCGCCTTTTTCCGGGCATACGTAGCTTGAACAGTCGCCGATCGCGAACACATCCGCATCTTCCGGCGACTGGAGGCCGGCGTTGACGACGATCTGCTTCAACCGGTTCACCGGCAAGCCGAGTGTCGTACACACTGCCGGTCCTTCGACGCCCGCCGCCCATAGGGTGATGTCGGATGCATGGCGGATTCCATCGGTGTCCAGTACCGCATCGGCATCCACGCGAGCCACCGTGGTTCCGGTACAGACTGCGACGCCCAGCGATCCGAGATAACGCGCCGCACGCTTGGCAAGTCTGGGATTCAGGTGCGGCAGCAATAACTCGCTGCGTTCGATGATACTGACGCGTACATCGCGTCCCGGGTCCAGCGTATGCACGTTGTACTGTGCCAGCGTGCGCACCGTGTGGCTTAACTCCGCGGCGAGCTCGACGCCTGTCGCGCCGCCGCCGACGATGACAATGTTGACTACCGCGCCTTCGGTCGCACCCGCCGTCCTGCGGCTGCTTGCCTGCATGCAGCTTGCAAGGAAGCGCTTGCGGAACTGCTCGGCCTGCCACACGCTGTCGAGCGTCAGTGAATGTTCTGCGGCGCCGGCGATGTTGAAGAAATTCGTGACCGCGCCAAATGCCAGCACCAGCTTGTCATACGGCAGGCTGCGTGCCGGAAGCACCTCCGCGCCGTCATCGCTGCGGTAGGGACCGACGGCGATCTTGCGACTGGCGCGATCGACGCCGAGCACTTCGCCGCAAACGAACTGGAAGCCGTGCTCTGCGGCCTGCGCTGAATATTCGACCTCGTGCATCTGCGGATCGCGCTTGCCCGATGCTACGGTATGCAGTAAGGGCTTCCAGAAATGCGTGGGTGAACGGTCGATCAAAACGATGCGGGCGCGTCCGCTTTTGCCAAGACTGTCGCCCAAGCGTGTGGCGAGCTCAAGCCCGCCGGCGCCTCCTCCTGCAATGACGATGGTTTGCATTACGTGCCTCCAGACAGATTGACGATTCGATTAGGGATAACTTGTGCATTCTGCTGCGTGCAGTCAAACGCTCGGGCGTACCTGCATCACTGGTCGTAACACCGGCGTGCCTGCAAGCTGGGTTTTCTTCAGGACGCGCAGCGCATCGAAAGTCACGAAACGCCTGCCGCGTTCGCGCGCTGTTTCCTTCTTGCCGATCAGGTCGCGCAATTCCTGGAGATGAGGGCACCACAGGTCCGCACCGGCGATGCGTGCCACATCTTTTTCGTAAGGAGACGCCGCGATGGTCCAGATGCCTGCCGCCTGCGCTGCATGCAAGGAAGGTGCTGCTGCTTCGATCGCCGCGCTCCGCGCAGCCTCGATGCCGACGGTGCGCATCGCCAGCTGGTAAGGGCCATTGCCCGATGCGTCGTTGTATCTTGCTCCGGTAATCACGACATCGAAAATGTCGGTCACGGCATCTCCGTAAGCCTGTTCCAGCAACGCGGCAGCGGTGCGAGCCGGCATGTCGGTAACTACCGCAAGCTTGCAGCCATTCGACTGCGCATCCTGGATCAGACGCGCACAGCCCTGATGCGGCTTGGCCACCCCTTCGGCTGCATAGACGTGGAAGAATCGATTTTTTTCATCCGCGAGTTCCTGCATCTGATGGCTGGTCAGCATGGATGAAATGCGCTCGCTGACTGCGGAAATCGCATTGGCGACGCCGCGTGCGCGGGCTGCTTCGCGATATTGGATATTGTTCCATTGAAGGTCGAGGCCGCACTGTACGAACGCGGCATTGCATGCGCGCAGATGTGCATCTTCGGTGTCGAACATGACGCCGTCGAGCGTCAGAATGAGTAAATCGATTCCCATGAGTTATCGCCTGAATGAGTTGCCGCAAGGGCATCGGTTAGTTGGATATATCGTGTACGCTGTTAATATAAGCGTAAGCCATTGAAAAGAAAAATTAATTTTTATAGATAATTGATAAGGAAAACGATATGAATCCAGCGAGCTTCAAACAGCTCGAAGCACTGCTACTTGTTTCGCGACACGAAAGCGTTTCACGTGCGGCCGAGGCATTGCATGTGACACAGCCGGCGGTGTCGTTGCAGTTGCGCATGCTGGAAGAAGCCGCCGGCACGCCGCTGACCCGCAAGGTAGGACGCGGTATTCAGCTCACGGCGGCTGGCGAAGTCATGGTGGATTTTGCCGACAGGATATTGCGGCTGTGGCAGGAAGCCGCCGATGAAGTCGCCGCATTGAAAGGCGTGATCAGCGGCACCTTGCGTATCGGTGCGATCACTACCGCGGAATATCTGTTGCCGCCGATGCTGGTGCAGTTCACCACGGCGCGGCCGGGCGTGCGTATCAAGCTGCAAGTGGGTAATCGCAATGAAATTGTCAGCATGCTTACCAAGCATGAAATCGATCTCGCAATCATGGGCACGCCGCCGCGCGAGTTGCGCACGAACGCTGCACGCTTTGCGCGTCATCCGATGGCCTTCATCGCCAGTCCCGATCATCCGCTGATGAAAAAGAAGCGTGTCTCCCTGGCCGATATCATGGACGCCAATCTGCTGGTGCGCGAGCGCGGATCGGGCACGCGTACCGCGGTCGAGCGCCTGTTCAAGGAGGCCGCTTATCCGTTACGCATCGGATCCGAATTGTCGAGCAATGAAGCGATCAAGCGTATGGTGGTGGCAGGGCTTGGCGTCGCCTTCCTGTCGGTGCATGCCTGTACGTTGGAATTCGAAGCAGGCCTCGCGCGCATGCTGCCGATGCCGGAGAACCCGGTGGAAGCGGACTGGTATGTCATGCACCTGACCGACAAGGCCATTCCCACGGTGGCCGCCGCATTCCAGGATTTTGTGATCGAAAACGGCCAGCAGGTGGTGCGTCAGCAACTGGAGGCATTTCACCGTGATGCGGCGAGACTGAACCGGGCGCGTAAAAGCAAGTAAGTTGGGGCTTTGTGCCTATGGCAACGAAGCGACAGCCCATGCCAAGCTATTTGCGTGCAAGCGTTTCTGGTAAACGTGCTATTCCCACAATGCGGTAACCTGCCCTACGGTTGATGGAAATTCCGGAGGCGAAGGATCGGGCACGATCTCGGGACCTTGCGGACCGGGAGGTGCGATCGGATCCAGTGGAGGCGCGACTTCCGGTTCCGGCTGGGTGACGGGCGGAATTTCGGGAACCGGATTTGGCGTGACTGGAATCTCGGGCGGAGAGTGCGGGGGATTCGGTTCTTGATTGTCGATGGTCATATGTAATGCTCCTTAAAAACGATCCTGCAGGCTTGTGCCGCTTGTATTTTTTACCGTCCGCAGTCGGTCAACCTGGAGATGGGCGGCGCAACGCCGCGACGGTAGAGCGTCCGTTCCCATAGTGCGGAATTTGCTGAAGCATGTTGCAACATCCGTTCCAGAGGTATTCGTTGCCATACGGGTACAGGAATGCCGCGGAGCCGGTTGCAGGATGGGGTGAAGGGGGAGCTACGGCCTATCGTTGAAAGGCTCGATCTGACGGGCATCATGAAAAAAATAAAGCCCGCATTGCGGGCTTTATCGGATCTGTGTGGAAAACGATGCCGGATCAGGCAAAGTTCTTTCCAACAAAATCCCAGTTCACCAGATTCCAGAATGCCTCGACGAACTTCGGACGGGCATTGCGGTAATCGATGTAATACGCGTGTTCCCACACGTCGCAGGTCAGCAGCGGCTTGTCGGAAGTAGTCAGCGGTGTGCCGGCATTCGAGGTGTTGACGATGTCGACCGAGCCGTCGGCTTTCTTGACCAGCCATGTCCAGCCGGAACCGAAGTTGGTCACGCAGGACTTGGTGAATTCTTCCTTGAACTTGTCGAAGGAACCCCATTTGGCATTGATCGCGTCCGCGACCGCGCCGCTCGGAGCGCCGCCGCCGTTTGGCTTCATGCAGTTCCAGAAGAAGGTGTGGTTCCAGACCTGGGCGGAATTGTTGAATACGCCCCCCGAGGACTTCTTGACGATGTCTTCGAGGGAAGCGTTTTCAAACTCAGTGCCCTTGATCAGGTTGTTCAGGTTGGTCACATAGGTCTGATGATGCTTGCCATAGTGATATTCCAGGGTTTCCTTGGAGATGTGCGGCTGCAGTGCATCCATCGCATAGGGCAAAGGTGGCAGTGTATGTTCCATTTGGCTTCCTTTCTTTCTTCGGGCGGTTGATGTTGTTTTTGAAAGAGCTCAATTGTATGTCGGAAGTGGCGAGCCTGCATGCCCGCCATGCTATTCCAAGTATTGCAGCCGGCCTTGGGCAAATGTATCAATCGAGCGTGGGTTGTACGCTGGCGATTCCCACTTCGGCCGCGCCTTTTGCCAGGCGGATGGTGACGGTTTCGCGTGGGTGCAGGTCGTCGGGCGACCGGATGATCCGGCCTTTCGGGTCGACCACCATCGCATAACCCCGTTCCAGCGTACGTTGTGGATTAAGCAACTCGAGCTGTGCATGCTGCGCCGCAAGCGTTTGTCGCTTGTTTGCGGACAGGGTGGTCATGCGCGTGGCCAGGCGCCGCGCATTGCCATCGATTTTCGCGCGCAGGTTTGCGGTCTTGGGCAATTGCGCATGCAACCGAGTTTGCAACTGGCTAACCGCGAAACGTGCCTGGCGCAGCGGCGTGTCGGTCGCGTGGGCAAGACGGGTTTGCAAAGCCTGCAATCTGAGCCGTTCGTGCGAAATATGTGCGGCTGGACTGATCAGCCGGTGCGATAGCCAGTCCAGTGTCTGCGAAGTGTCGGCGAGATGGCGCCGCAGCGTGCGAGTCAGGTCGTCGGCATGTGTTTCGAGCACGGCCAGCCAGTCGGCGCGCGGCGCGGCTGCCATTTCAGCCGCAGCGGTCGGAGTCGGCGCGCGCAGGTCGGCGACAAAATCGGCGATCGTAAAATCGGTTTCGTGACCGACGCCCGCAATGACCGGCATCGCGCAGTTCGCGATCGCCCGGGCGACGACTTCCTCGTTGAATGACCACAGATCCTCGATACTGCCGCCGCCGCGGCAGACCAGCAGGGTATCGACTTCGGCGCGCGCGGAAGCGGTGTCAATTGCCTGCGCAATCTTTTGCGCGGCTCCTTCACCCTGGACCGGGGTTGGGTAAAGAATAACGCTGACATGGGGTGCCCGGCGTCGGAAGGTGGTCAGAATGTCGCGCAAGGCGGCAGCCTGCGGGCTGGTCACGATGCCTATCGTGCGCGCAAACAGGGCGAGCGGGCGCTTGCGGGCGGGATCGAACAAGCCTTCTGCATTCAGCTTTTCCTTGAGACGTAAAAAGGCTTCATAGAGATTGCCCACGCCGGCACGACGGATTGCTTCCACGTTCAGCTGGTAATCGCCGCGCGGGGCATACAAAGTGACCAATGCGCGCACTTCGACCTTGTCGCCCTCGCGCGGCATAAAGCCCGCGTACTGGGCGCGTCCACGGAACATGACCGCGCGTACCTGGGCCGATTCATCCTTGAGGGTGAAGTACCAATGACCGGACGCGGCGCGCGTGAAGTTCGAAATTTCACCCGATATCCAGGCCAGCGGAAAGCTTCGTTCGAGCATGCGCGCCACTGCCTGGTTCAGGGCCGAGACGGTCAGCACTGGAGGCGCTGCAGGGGTATCTTCATTCAAGGCATCAATGTTCATGCAGGTTCCTAAAGGGCACCTGTCCACAGGCGCACCACAGAGTCATTTGGCTGTCACAGTTGGTTACAATCAACTTTGAAGTGGCGTAAGCCCTTGATTTATATGAAATGCCAAAAGATGCTTACTTTCCGGGCAGAAATCAAAAAGCCTTAAAAATCAACCACTTTTCTTCATTCTCGGCGTGTTGCCCACAAAGTTATCCACAAGCACGCTTAACAAGTCGCCAGGATGCACAGGCGTCCCGGTCTTGCTCACATCGGCTCAACACGATACATTCTGCATCCGACTGAAATGAACCCAAGGAGCCTGTTTTGCTCGCCATTATTCAAGCTGCCGGCTGGCCGATCTGGCCGCTGCTGATCGCTTCCGTTATCGGACTGGCATTGATCATCGAGCGCGTATTGTACCTGCGCCGCAGCCGCATTCTGCCCATCAACCTGCTGGACGATGTCATTCGGGTTTATCACAATGGCAAGATCGGGCCGGAAGTCATCACCAACCTGGAGCAGAATTCGCCGCTGGGCCGTGTGCTGGCCGCAGGTCTGCGCAATGTCGATGCGCCGCGCGACGTGATGAAGGAAACCATAGAGGAAGCTGGCCGCGGCACCGCGCATCAGCTCGAGCGCTTTCTTACCACGCTCGGCACCATCGCGACGCTGGCACCATTGATGGGCCTGTTTGGCACCGTCGTTGGCATGATCGAGATTTTCGGTTCCCAGAACGCCGGCGGCGCCAATCCGGCGCAACTGGCGCACGGCATCTCGGTTGCCTTGTACAACACCGGTTTCGGGCTGGCGATTGCAATGCCGACCCTGGTTTTCTATCGCCACTTCCGCGCATTGGTCGACAGCTTCATCGTCGATATGGAACAGCAGGCCGTCAAATTTGTCGACATTGTCCACGGCAACCGCAAATAAGGCCGCGCCATGAATTTCCGCAAAGGCAAGGGCAGGGAAGATCCCGAGATTAACCTGATTCCCTTCATCGACGTGCTGCTCGTCATCCTGATCTTCCTCATGGTGACGACGACTTACAGCAAATTCACCGCGCTGCAAATCACATTGCCCACTGCAGATGCTGAAAAGGCAATGGAACAACCGCAAGAAATCAACGTGGGTGTGGATGCGCAAGGCCATTACGCCGTCGATAATGCCAAGGTCGCCGCGCGAGACGCCGCCGGGCTGGCCGAAGAACTCAAAAACGCCGCGGGCGCAGGCGGCCAGTCGAAGAAGGATCCGGTCATCATCATCAATGCCGATGCGACCGCCGCGCACCAGTCGGTCATCAATGTCCTTGAGGCGGCGCGCCTTGCCGGTTTTGACAGGGTCACGTTTGCCGCCCAAGCCAGCGGCAAGAAATGACGTCGCCGGCGGAATCCGTCCTCGCTCGCGCCTGGCGTCGGCGCGGGCCTCTTGCCTGCCTGCTGTTTCCGGTTTCGCTGCTGTTTCGGCTACTGGTGTCGCTCCGTCGCGCACTCTATCGTGCGGGCTGGTTGCGCAGCACCCGCCTGCCGGTGCCGGTAATTATCGTTGGCAATGTATTCGTCGGCGGCACCGGGAAAACGCCATTCACGATCTGGCTGATTGAACAACTACGTGCGGCAGGCTTTTCTCCCGGCGTCATTTCGCGCGGATACGGCGGCAAAAATGCACTTCCGGTCGAGGTCGGACCTGACGCCAGGCCGGCACAGGTAGGCGACGAACCGGCCCTGATTGCCGCACGCGCCGGATGTCCGGTCATGATCGGACGTGACCGGGTCGCGGTCGCCCAGGCGCTGCTTGCCGCGCATCCGGCGGTCGATGTGATCGTGTCGGACGACGGTTTGCAGCATTACGCGCTAGAGCGCGACGTGGAAATCGTTATGTGCGACGAGCGTGGCGATGGCAATGGCTGGATGCTGCCGGCCGGCCCGCTGCGCGAACCGGCGGCGCGTCCGCGCGATTTCACCGTGGTCAATGCCGCTCATCTGCCGCCGCTTGTTCTGCCGCCGGCATATCGCATGCAACTGTCCGGCGAGGTCGCGGAGCGACTGTCCGACCGTGGGCATGCCATCCCGCTCGGCAATATCAGGGCGCCGCGCATTGTCGCCGCGGCCGGAATCGGTAATCCGGCCCGCTTTTTCGGCATGCTGAAAAAGGCTGGGCTGACGATAGAACCGCTGCCTTTGCCGGATCATTATGATTACGCCGACAACCCGTTTGCGCGCCTGCCCGCCGATATCATCCTGATCACCGAGAAGGATGCAGTAAAATGTACGCAGATTGATACGATGAAAACCGACCCGCGGCTGTGGGTCGTGCCTGTGACAGCGCGCATCGACAGCGCGCTCGCAAAACGAATAGTGGAGAAATGTCGTGGACGCCCGACTGCTTGATATCCTGGTTTGCCCGCTCTGCAAGGGGCCTCTTGAGTACGACAAGGCCGCGCAGGAACTGATCTGCAATCCGGACAAGCTGGCCTACGCGATCCGCGACGGTATTCCGATCATGTGGGCCGACGAAGCGCGCGACCTGAACGCCCCCCGCACGCCGGCCGACTCCTGAAGCCTCACTTACGGCAGTCGACCGTCTTGAGACGTCGACTTCTGCCGCTACGCTGCGGCGCCGATCACTCTGCCTATTAGTAAAACACTGTCATGCCATTTACCGTCATTATCCCGGCGCGTCTGGCGTCCACCCGCCTGCCCAACAAGCCGCTCGCCGATATCGGCGGCAAGCCCATGGTGGTGCGCGTGGCCGAGCGGGCCATGCAGTCCGGGGCGGCACGGGTAGCCGTTGCGACCGACCATGTCGATATCATGGCGGCCTGCACCGCGCATGGTGTCGAGGTGTACATGACGCGAGCCGACCATCCCTCGGGCACCGATCGGATTGCCGAAGTGGCGGCCGCGATGGGGTTGCCTGACGACGCTGTCATCGTCAATGTGCAGGGCGACGAACCGCTGATTTCTCCTGAATTGATCGCCGCGACCGGAGCGCTGATCAGCGCCGATGTGCCAATGGCGACCGCCGCGCATCCGATACAGGATGCTGCAGACGCCTTCAATCCCAACGTGGTAAAGGTCGTACTCGACAAGAACGGCAGGGCTTTGTATTTCTCACGGGCGACCATTCCCTGGCACCGTGACGGATTCGCGCAATCGCGCGAAACCATGCCTTCCGGGTACCAGCCGTTGCGCCATATCGGTTTGTATGCCTTTCGCAATGCATTCCTCCAGGGCTATCCGCGGCTCGCGATATCGCCGCTGGAGCAGGTCGAGGCGCTGGAGCAGTTGCGTGTGCTGTGGCACGGGTTTCCGATTGCCGTCCATGTGACCTCTGGACCACCTGCGGCGGGCGTCGATACGCCCGAAGACCTGGCCCGCGTGCGGGCTTGGTTTGGTCAAGGAAAATAGAAGAAATCGAGTGCGGTCTGCCGGTGAAACATGATTCTGTGGTAAGTTTCATGAAAAGTTGGCGTGATACAAACATGCTTTTGCTGGGACTCGTATCCCGCACCATAAAGAATTTAAAACCAGTCTAGGAAAATGTCATGCGTCTCATCCTTTTAGGAGCGCCAGGTGCCGGTAAGGGCACGCAAGCGAATTTCATTAAGGAAAAATTCAACATCCCGCAGATCTCGACCGGAGACATGCTGCGCGCCGCTGTGAAGGCCGGTACCCCGCTTGGTATCGAAGCCAAGAAAGTCATGGATGCGGGTGGTCTGGTATCGGACGACATCATCATCGGCCTGGTCAAGGACCGGCTCAAGCAGGATGACTGCGCGAATGGTTACCTGTTCGACGGTTTTCCGCGTACGATCCCGCAGGCGGATGCAATGAAGGATGCAGGCGTTGCCATCGACTACGTGCTTGAAATCGACGTACCCGATACCGCCATCATCGAACGCATGAGCGGCCGCCGTGTGCACCAGCCGTCCGGTCGCACCTATCACGTCGCTTTCAATCCGCCGAAACAAGCCGGCAAGGACGATTTGACCGGCGAAGAACTGATCCAGCGCGACGACGACAAGGAAGAAACCGTGCGCAAGCGCCTTGCCGTCTATCACGAGCAAACAGAAGTGCTGGTCGGCTATTACAACAAGTGGGCACAGTCCGGACAACCCGGCGCCCCGAAATATCGAAAAATTGAAGGTGTCGGACCGGTGGAAACGATCCGGGATAAATCCTTTGCAGCCTTGGCTGAGTAATCACAAAAAGCGGACACATGTCCGCTTTTTTGTTTTCCGCATGCTGAACCTAATCGGGACGATTGAGCCCAATCGACAAACAGCATGCATGTCCCTTCGGATGCATGTCCCCTCAGGACAGCTATAGCAGGAACCAGAACAGGATTGTCAGGTAGCAGCGACCGTCGCTACCGATACGATGAGCTTCAGCAGGTTGCGTAAAAGTTTTGCAGTGCATGAATCCGCAGGACCGCGGCAGTCGCTACACCGCTATTGAATAGCGTGAAGGTAGTGCCGGGATCCTCCGGAACGTGGTCGTTGTTTTAACTTTGTCGTGAACAACAATGGAGGAGTCGATATGGCAGCAGGATTGTGGTTTGCCGTAGCGTGCGGTGTACTTGCCGTCATCTACGGACTGATGTCCCGAAGCTGGATTCTGAAGCAGGAAGCCGGCAATGCCCGCATGCAGGAAATCGCGCTTGCGATTCAACAGGGCGCCGCCGCTTACCTCGGGCGACAGTACCGTACGATTGCGATAGTCGGCGTCGCGCTTTTCATCCTGATCGCCATACTTCCCGGACTCGGACTCAAGACCGCTGCCGGCTTCCTCATCGGCGCGGTATTGTCGGGCGCCTGCGGCTTCATCGGCATGAACGTGTCGGTGCGCGCCAATGTGCGCACCGCGCAAGCCGCCACCAAGGGTATGAACGAGGCGCTCGATGTCGCGTTTCGCGGCGGGGCGATTACCGGCATGCTGGTGGCCGGACTCGGCCTGCTCGGCGTCGTACTGTTTTACTGGTATCTCGCCAATGCGGGGCAGGGCAACGCGACAACGATGCATGACGTCCTCAAACCCTTGATCGGCCTCGGTTTCGGTGCTTCGCTGATCTCCATCTTCGCGCGTCTTGGCGGCGGAATCTTCACCAAGGGGGCCGATGTCGGTGCCGATCTGGTGGGTAAGGTCGAAGCCGGCATTCCCGAAGACGATCCGCGCAACCCCGCAGTCATTGCCGATAACGTCGGGGACAATGTCGGCGACTGTGCAGGCATGGCCGCCGACCTGTTCGAAACCTATGTCGTCACGCTGATTGCGACGATGCTGCTCGGCGCCTTGGTGGTCAAGGGAGCGGAAATGGAAGCGGTACTGTATCCACTGTTGCTGGCGGCGGTATCCATTCCTGCCTCCATCGTCGGCTGCTGGATGGTCAAGGCCAAGCCTGGCAGGAAAATCATGTCCGCACTGTACACCGGCTTGTGGTGGGCGGCCGGCCTGTCGTTGATCGGTTTTGCCGTCGTAACTTGGCGCGTGATGCCGGAAGCGATGCGTATACCGCTGATGGGATCGGCCGTGGTCGGCATCGTCCTGACCGGATTGATGGTCTATATCACCGAGTATTACACCGGCACCGATTTCAAGCCGGTACGGCACATCGCCGAAGCCTCCACTACCGGCCATGGCACCAACATCATCGCCGGTCTGGGCGTGTCGATGAAGGCTACCGCCTATCCGGTATTGGCGGTCTGCGCGGCGATACTGGTGACTTACTGGCTGGCCGGGCTCTACGGCGTAGCCATTGCTGCGACTGCCATGCTGTCCATGGCCGGCATCATTGTGGCGCTTGACGCCTACGGCCCGATTACCGACAACGCCGGCGGCATAGCCGAAATGTCGGAGCTGCCCGCTTCGGTGCGTGCAATCACCGATCCGCTCGATGCCGTCGGCAATACCACCAAGGCTGTCACCAAAGGCTATGCGATCGGCTCGGCCGGTCTTGCCGCGCTGGTGCTGTTCGCCGACTATACGCATGCGCTCGATTCGGTTGGCAAGAGCACCTCGTTCGACCTGTCCAATCCCATGGTCATCGTTGGCCTGTTCATCGGCGGCCTGATTCCCTACCTGTTCGGCGCAATGGCGATGGAAGCGGTCGGCCGCGCGGCGGGCGCAGTGGTGATCGAAGTGCGCCGGCAGTTCCGCGATATCAAGGGCATCATGGATGGCTCGGGCAAGCCGGAATACGACAAGGCGGTCGATATGCTGACCGCATCGGCGATCAAGGAAATGATCATTCCCTCCTTGCTGCCCGTGGTCGTGCCGATCCTGGTCGGCATGCTGTTGGGGCCGGCGGCGCTTGGCGGCCTGCTGATGGGAACCATCATCACCGGCCTGTTCGTGGCGATTTCCATGACGACCGGCGGCGGCGCCTGGGACAACGCCAAAAAATATATCGAAGACGGCCATCACGGCGGCAAAGGCTCCGATGCACACAAGGCTGCCGTTACCGGCGATACGGTCGGCGACCCTTACAAGGACACGGCCGGTCCGGCGGTCAATCCGTTGATCAAGATTATCAACATCGTTGCACTGCTGCTGGTTCCCTTGCTGCCGGCGACAGCGCCCCAGGCCACCGGCGTACATGCGCCGGCGCCAATGACGGCGCCCGTCAGCACGCCGATGGCCCCTGATGCGTCGGCGCCCAAGCAATAGATATCCGGATTTCAACGCGCTTGAAGAAAGGCGGCTGCGGCCGCCTTTGCTTTTCCGGCAAAAAGTTCGCTACAATCGCACGTCTTACGTTAACGTAAACGTCATAGCGCACCACGACCATATTTCCGTTCAGAAAAGAGGAACAAATGCAGATCCAAAACAGCGTATTCATCATTACCGGCGGCGCATCCGGCCTGGGTGCAGCAACCGCCCGCATGATCGTCGATAACGGTGGCAAGGTAGTATTGGCGGACGTGCAAGTCGACGTCGGCGAAAAGCTGGCGACCGAACTTGGCGGCCGCTTCGTCAAGTGCGATGTGACTTCCGAAGCAGACGGCAAGGCGGTGGTCGATGCCGCTGTCGGAATGGGGACCTTGCGCGGCCTGATCAATTGCGCCGGCGTGGCGCCTGCCATCAAGACCGTGGGGAAAGACGGCCCGCATCCGCTCGACGTCTTCCAGCGTGTCGTCAGCATCAATCTTGTCGGTACATTCAACATGTCGCGCCTCGCGGCCGATGCCATGTCCAAGACCGAAGGCAACGAGTATGGCGAACGTGGTGTCATCGTCAACACCGCATCGGTAGCTGCCTATGACGGCCAGATCGGCCAGGCAGCCTATGGCGCGTCGAAAGCCGGCGTGGTCGGCCTGACGCTGCCGATGGCGCGCGACCTGTCGCGCAATGGCATTCGTGTCATGACGATTGCTCCCGGTATCTTTGAAACGCCGATGCTGCTTGGCATGCCGCAGGAAGTCCAGGATGCGCTTGGCCGCATGGTGCCGTTCCCGTCTCGCCTCGGCAAACCGTCTGAGTATGCGCATCTCGCCCGCACCATCATCGAAAATCCGATGCTAAACGGCGAGACGATCCGCCTCGATGGCGCTATCCGCATGCAGCCGAAGTAAGGCTGCACAACATGGGAGCCCTGTGCGTTCCCATGTTGTGCCCCTGCAGGTTTCCTTCGCACGGTGAGCGATCTCAAGACGTCTGCATTTATCCAGCATTTGCGCATGACAGCCGTCCGCAGGCAAATTAGACTGGCAAACCGTCCGGACGACTTGGCGAAGGTGCGCCGTAGCCACTCCTCCGGCTGAACCAATCGTTTGTTTTTCCGTGGAGTTGGCCATGATCAGAACAAGAATATTCCTGCTCGCCGCGCTGCCTGTCTTTCTTGCCGCATGCGCAAGCAATCAACCCGCAACACAACCGGCGCCCGCTGCAAAACAGCCGGCGGGAATGCAGGCGCCCGAGATTGCTTCCGGGTATACCGACAAGCCGGGCTGGGCCGCAAAAAAATACATGGTTGCTGCGGCAAATCCCTTGGCCACTGATGCCGGGTACCAGGTATTGCGCGCCGGCGGCTCTGCGATCGACGCGGCCATCGCGGTACAAATGGTTCTTGGCCTGGTCGAGCCGCAATCGTCCGGTATCGGCGGCGGCGCTTTCCTGATGCATTTCGACGGCAGTACGATCAAAGCGTTCGACGGGCGCGAGACGGCGCCTGCGGCGGCGACCGAGCAATTGTTCCAGGCTGCGACGAGCAAGGCAATGAGCTTCCATGAAGGCGTGGTCGGCGGCCGTTCGGTCGGCGCACCCGGCGTACTGCGCATGCTTGAAATGGCGCACAAGCAGTATGGCAAGCTACCCTGGGCGTCGCTGTTTGCGCCGGCAATCGCATTGGCGGAGCAGGGATTTGCGGTCAGCCCGCGCTTGAATACCATGCTCAAGGCAGAGCAATTCCTGAAAAAAGATCCTGTCGCCGCCGCCTATTTTTATGACAGGGACGGCAATCCCTGGCCGGTCGGGCATGTGCTGAAAAATCCCGAGCTCGCCCGGGTGCTGCACGATATCGCAAGCGGCGGCGCCGATGCCTTTTACAAGGGCCAGATCGCCCGCGATATCGAGGCCAAGGTCAAAAGCCATCCGACCAATCCCGGCATGCTGACCTCCGCCGATATCGGCGGCTACCAGGCAAAGTTGCGCGAACCGATCTGTACCGACTACCGGTCGTGGACCGTGTGCGGGATGCCGCCGCCATCGTCCGGCGGTATTGCGATCGCCCAGATGTTGGGCATGCTCGAAGCGAAAGACATCGGCAGGTTTGCGCCGGTCAATGGCGCGCTCAGTGCCGATGCGATTCATCTGTTTTCCGAAGCGGGGCGGCTCGCCTATGCGGACCGCGGACGGTATGTGGCCGACACCGATTTCGTGCCGCTCCCGGGGAACAGTGTCAAGGCCTTGGTGGACAAGCGCTATCTCGCCGGAAGAGCGGCCCTGATCACCGACAAGTCGATGGGAACCGCCGCGTTCGGCGTGCCGCCTGCGACAGCTCTGGCGCTTGGTGTCGACAACTCACCCGAATTGCCGTCGACGTCGCATATCTCGATTGTCGATGCGAAGGGCAGTGCGATTTCGATGACCACGACGATCGAAGATGCATTCGGCGCGCGGCAAATGGTGCGTGGCTTCCTGTTGAATAACCAGCTGACCGATTTTTCCTTCGATGCCTCCGATGCCAATGGCCCGATCGCCAACCGGGTACAGCCCGGCAAGCGTCCGCGCAGTTCGATGGCGCCTACCTTTGTATTCGAAAAGGGAAGCAAGAAGCTGGTGATGTCGACCGGCTCGCCCGGCGGCTCGGCAATCATCAATTATGTCGGCAAAGTCCTGATCGGCACGCTGGACTGGGGTCTGAATGTTCAGCAGGCGATCAGCCTTCCGAACTTCGGCAGCCGCAATGGACCGACCGAACTGGAGCAGGGCAGGGTGAGCGAGGCCCTGATCGAGCAGCTCAAGGCCAAGGGACATAATGTCCGTGTCATGGAGCAGACCTCCGGTTTGCAGGGCATCATGCGCATGAATATCCATGGCGAAGAAATGTGGTTCGGCGGCGCCGATCCGCGCCGCGAAGGTATCGTCAAGGGAGACTGACGCTTTATCAAGATTGCAAATGGCGGCGGCGCAGCATGATGCAGCAGCGTTGTTTTCACTGCGCATCGCCGATGCCGTACTCCCCAAATGCGGCCTTGCCTGATACTCTCTGGCTATGAGAGACGGCAAAAAAACAGGACTTGTCCTGACAGGAGGGGGCGCCCGGGCAGCTTATCAGGTAGGCGTGCTCGACGGCGTCTCTTCTATCCTGCGCGACGCGGGCTGGGAGCCCGAACGCAATCCCTACGATATCATTTGCGGTACTTCAGCCGGCGCCATCAATGCGACTGCACTTGCCTGCCACGCCGACAATTTCGAAGAAGGCTTGCAAAAGGTGTTGCGGGTGTGGGAGCACTTCACGGCGGAGCAGGTGTACCGTGCCGATTCGCTCGGCGTGCTGCGCTCGGGAGCGAAATGGCTTTCGCTGATGTCTTTCGGCTGGCTGTTACGCAAATGGAAAGCCAATCCTCCCAATTCGCTGCTGGACAACACGCCGCTGATCACGCTGCTTAACAGGATGCTTAACTTTCCACGCCTTGACGCGGCGCTGATGGATGGGAAGCTTCATGCATTGGCGGTCACCGCTTCTTCTTATTCGGCTGGCCGCCATATCACTTTTTTCCAGAGCGAGGCCAAGATCGAGCCATGGGTCCGGTCGCAGCGCATGGCCTTGCGTAGCCAGATCGCAGTGGAGCATTTGCTGGCATCGTCGGCTATTCCCTTGATCTTTCCGGCGACGCCGATTTATTGCGAAGGCCGGAGGGAATACTTCGGCGACGGGTCGATGCGCCAACTGGCACCGATTTCGCCGGCCATCCATCTGGGCGCGGACAAGGTCTTGGTGATCGGCGCGGGGCGTCTGAATGAACGGCTGCCCGAGAATGCCGGGCCTGCGCAATATCCCAGTCTGGCGCAAATTGCCGGCCATGCGCTTTCCAGCATCTTTTTGGATAGTTTGGCGGTCGATATTGAACGCATGACGCGGGTAAATCTGACCTTGTCCATGCTGACCGAAGAACAGCGAGCGAAGACGCCTTTGCGCCCGATACAGATGCTGACGATTGCGCCATCGGAACGGCTGGACGAGATCGCCAGCCGGCGGGTAGGCAGCCTGCCGCGACCAGTCAGGATGCTGCTTGGCGGAATAGGGGCGACCGAAGCACGCGGCGCGGCGCTGGCATCCTACCTGTTGTTCGAATCCAGCTATACCGGGGAATTGATCAGACTGGGCCGAAGGGATGCCTTGGCCCGGCGCGACGATGTTCTGGCCTTCTTCGACATGCCGGAGCACGCGGCAGGGTTACCGGCAAATCGTGCGGCGCTCGCGCACTCCGCATAAGCGCCTGTCGGATAATCAATCTTCGTGGTGGTGTTTCCAGTGGTGTTTATGCTTATGTTTATGCTTGTGGCGATGACCGTCGCCGTAATACGGGTATCCGTAGGATACAACCGTCGCAGGCTGCACATAGACGGGTTGCGGTTGGACATAAACCACGGCCGGAGCCGGCGTATAGATTCGAGGGGCCGAGTAGCCTGAACCGATATTGATCGACCAGTTGACGTCCGGGTGGCCTCCGGCCAGCGCGAAGGGCGCGGCCGAAAGGAGAAATGCGCCCGCAAGGACACGCAGAGTGGAACAGATCGGTTGCTTCAGCATCATATTTTCCTTGATGTTTGCTTCACATTATTAAACTTGATTTGCATTGTTCATGACCAGCCACAATTGTTCTGAAGCAAGTAAAAACTGCAACAAATTGTGAGGGATTTGTTTGGTAACAGATCTTGGAGATCTTAGGCGGCACACTGGGAGTTTTTGAACTTGTCAATATGACATCTAGGAGAAACGCTTACCATATTTGAGGCAAACAGGGTTGATTCGCATTTGACAAGCAGTTACCCTACGGTATCCGTGGATTCGTTTTCAATTCAACTCTTTCAACATTTGGGCAGCGCAATGGGCCGGCAGTTTTTGAGCAAGTGGTTGCTATGCATGGCAATCCTGTTTCTTTCGCTAAATGTTTTTGCCAAAGAAATGGCTCAATCCGGCGTTGTACCGGTGGCCGAGTTGCCGCGGGAAGCGCGACAGACACTTGAACTGATCAAGCGCGGAGGGCCATTCCCATATGCGAAGGACGGACGGGTGTTCAGGAATTTTGAAGGAAACCTGCCAAAACAGAAGCGTGGGTATTATCACGAGTACACGGTCAAAACCCCAGGCGCACGCAATCGCGGAGCCCGGCGCATCGTGAGCGGTGGAGATCCGGTGTCCTCGGGCGAGTACTACTATACCGATGATCATTACGCGACTTTCAGACGCATCAAAGAGTAAGAACATGCGAACCGAGTTAACGGATAGAGAACCCATGAACCTCATTCCCCCATCCGAGGAAGACATGAGCTTGTTCAAAACCGTACCGCCCAATCTGGTACAGTCCATCCGCGCTTTCCGGGTATCGGAATTGCAGGACGAAGCGGCGCGTCTTGGACAACACTTTTTATACGCGTATTGCGCTGAGGCAACAACAAAGCAGCAAGTACTCGCCTGCATCGCCAGCGCTTTTCACTTTCCCAAGCACTTTGGCAAGAACTTCGATGCATTGAGCGATTGCCTGACCGACCTGGTGTATAAGGCCGGGCCTCAGCCTGGTTTTCTTATTGTTATTGAGCAATTACCCAACACGCCCAAGTTCGATAGGGAAGCACGGGAAACTCTGCTGGATGTATTCCGCGATGCGGCGGACTTTTGGGCAGAAAAGAAGGTCGCTTTCCGCGTGTTCTATTCCTTTCAATAGCTTCATTGGTCCTGGCGCGAAATGCCTCAGCAAGCCGGCCATGCGCCGGCTTTTTTATTTGGACCGGACGGGAGGAGGCAGGCCGGTACGGTAAAATGCGCGCCATGAAAAATATCGTCATCCTGATTTCCGGACGCGGCAGCAATATGCAAGCGATAGTCCGCGCCGCCCAAGCCGAAGGCTGGCCGTGCCGGATTGCGGCTGTGATCAGCAACCGTGCGGATGCCGAAGGCCTGGCGTTCGCTGCCAGCCATGGCATTCCGACCGAAGTCATCGTCAGCAAGGAATTTCCGTCGCGCGAAGCCTTCGATGCCGCACTGCGCGTGGCAATCGACCGGTTTTCTCCCGATCTGGTCGTACTCGCAGGATTCATGCGGATACTGACGCCGGCATTGGTAGAACATTACGACGGCCGCATGCTCAATATTCATCCATCCCTGCTGCCGAGTTTTCCCGGTCTGGCCACGCATAGTCAAGCCCTTGCGGCCGGCGTCAAGGTGCATGGCGCGACCGTTCACTTTGTCACGGCCGAGCTGGACCATGGACCGATCGTCGCGCAGGCGGCGGTGCCGGTCCTGCCGGGCGACAGCGAACACTCGCTGGCCGAACGCGTGCTGGTCGAGGAACATGTCATTTATCCGCGGGCGGTACGCTGGTACGTTGAAGGACGTTTATCCATCGACAGCGGACTGGTCCACATTGCGGATGCGGCCCAGCCCGCCTGAAAAGAAAGAGTATCCATGAGATTGCATCCTGCGGTGGTTGGCGCTGCCGAAGAAGTCCTGCGCGAGGTATTGCGCTTTACCGGCCCGGCTGACGTCATTATTTCCCGATATTTTCGCGAGCATCCCAAGCTGGGATCGCGCGAGCGAAATGCGATTGCGGAAGGTGTGTATGCGGTATTGCGCAACAAGCTTGCATACGCCAGCTTTGCCGAGTCCGGCTATGGGCCGGCGATGCGCCGCCTGGCCTTGCTGGGACTGGCGGACGCGGCAGGCGTTGATAATCTTGGCAGCCTGTCGGCGGAAGAGACGGAATGGCTGCAGCGCATTGCCCAGATCGACCGCGCCAGCCTGCCGGTCACCCTGCGCGCGAACCTGCCGCAATGGCTGTTTGACAAGCTGGTCGCGCGGGACGGTGAGGCGGCGACGCTGGAACTTGCCGATGCGCTCAACCGTCCGGCCCCGCTGGACTTGCGCGTCAATGCATTGAAATGGAAACGCGAAGACGTGATCGCCGAACTGGCCAAGGCGCCCATCGTTTGCGAGCCTACGCCCTATGCACCGCTCGGCATTCGCGTGAGGAAAAAGCCGGCGCTGCAGAACCTGCCTTTGTTCAAGGAAGGCGCAATTGAGGTACAGGATGAAGGCAGTCAGCTACTCACGCACATCCTTGGCGCAAAGCGCGGCGAGATGGTGGTGGACTTCTGTGCCGGCGCCGGTGGCAAAACGCTTGGTATTGGCGCGGCAATGCGCAACACCGGTCGCCTCTATGCATTCGACGTCTCCGAAAAGAGGCTGAGCAAACTTAAACCGCGTCTTGCGCGCAGCGGCCTGTCCAATGTCCATCCTGTGCTGATCGCCCATGAAAACGACGCCAAGGTCAAACGCCTGGCATCGAAGATCGATCGTGTACTAGTCGACGCACCCTGCAGCGGCCTCGGTACGCTGCGCCGCAATCCGGACATGAAATGGCGTCAGACACCGGAGTCCATCGTCGAACTCAATGCCAAGCAGGTCTCGATTCTTGCCAGTGCGGCGCGCCTGCTCAAACCCGGCGGCCGGCTCGTGTATGCGACCTGCAGTCTGCTCGACGAAGAAAACGAGGCAGTGGCACAGCAGTTCCTGGCGACGCACGAGGGATTTACTCTGGTGCCGATGAAAGACGTTCTGCTTGAGCAAAAGATAGCTCTCGAAATGCAGGATTATCTGAAACTTTCGCCGCACCTTCACCATACCGACGGCTTTTTTGCCGCAGTCTTCGAGCGGAAGAAATGAGCCTGAAGTCATGTGCGGCATCGATCGCGCTGTGCTTTTTTCCGCTGTTTGTCGCAGCGGCATCTTCGCAAACCGAACGGCCCGTGCCGCTTGCAGCGCAGGGTTCGCTGCAGCCCCTTTTTTCGCCCGGCGACAATATCGAGGGGGCCATCATTGAGGTTATCGATGGCGCCCGGCAGCAGGTGCTGGTCCAGGCCTACCTGTTGACCAGCAAGAAAATCGCCACTACGCTCCTGGCAGCACACCGCCGCGGTATCGACGTACGCGTCATGGTCGATGCCGATCAACTGGAAAGAGTGGAGTCCTCGGTAGCGCCGAAACTGGCGGCTGGCGGCATTCCCGTCTGGCTTGAGACGAAATACCAGAACGCGCACAACAAGGTCATGGTCATCGATGCCGCAAGTCCGCGCGCCGTGGTCATGACCGGCAGTTTCAATTTCACCTGGACGGCCCAGCATAAGAATGCGGAAAACCTGCTGATCGCACGGAATAATCCTGCATTGGCGGCACGCTACGCGCAAAACTGGGAGCGCCACAAAAACGACGCGACACCTTACAAGAAATGAAACAAAACCTGCTTTCCATCCTCCTGTCCGACTTGTGGGCCGATTTGCATGATTCCAACCTGCTGTGGCAGATCAGCGCTTTGCTCATTAGCCTGGGGCTGGGCTGGGCCTTGGCGCGCATGCTGCGCGGACGGCTGACGTCGCATGACGTACAACTGCGCGTGATGCGCCTGGGAGTGGAAAGCTTTTCGCGTGTACTGGCGCCATTGCTGGCGCTCGGCTTGATCGCCTTGTCCAAACTGGTTCTACAGCAGTGGATGCCTGTCAACCTGCTACGCCTGGCGTTACCATTGGTAGGTTCGTTCGCCTTGATCCGGCTGGCTTTTTATATATTGCGCCGCGTATTTGCGCGCGGCGGTGAGGCCGGTGCTCTGGTACTGCTATTCGAAAAAGTATTCGCTACGGTGGTGTGGTGCGGCGTCGCGCTTTATGTCACGGGTCTCTGGCCGGATTTGATCGAATACCTTGAAAAGACCGCCATTCCTGTCGGCCGCCACAAGGCGTCGCTCCTGGTCGTTGCTCAAGCAGCGGCGTCTGTCGTCGTCACCTTGATGTTTGCCCTATGGGCCGGTGCGGCGCTCGAAGAGCGTTTGATGCGCATTGACGGTATGCACTCCTCGGTCCGCGCCGTCATGGCGCGAATGGGGCGCGCCGTGTTGATCCTGCTTGCGGTACTGATTAGCCTGTCACTTGTCGGTATCGACCTCACAGTGCTATCGGTATTTGGCGGTGCGCTTGGCGTCGGGCTTGGTCTCGGCTTGCAAAAGATCGTTAGCAGTTACGTGTCGGGGTTCGTCATCCTGATCGAGCGCAGCCTTGCGATTGGCGATATTGTCAACGTCGACAAATATTCGGGGCAGATAACCCAGATCAATACACGCTATACGATTGTGCGAGGTTTCGATGGCATAGAGACGGTGGTGCCGAATGAAATGCTGATTTCCAACCCTGTGCAGAACTATTCATTGACCGACCGTTCGTTGCGTCTGGCGACACGGCTCACCGTTTCCTATCAAACAGATATCGATCTGGCTCTTAGGCTGTTTGAAGAAGCGGCGGCGCCGATTTCACGCATTCTGAAAGACCCGGCACCCCAGGCGTTGCTCATACGCTTCGATCCCGACGGATTCGAGCTCGAACTTGGGATATGGATCGCGGATCCCGAGAACGGAAGGTCAAATGTTTTGTCTGAGTTGAACCGGGCAATCTGGAAAAGTTTGCAAAAACATCAAATTGAAGTGTCATATCCGCAGCGCGAAGTCAGGATCCTGGATCTGCCTCCAGGCTTGGAGCGCAGCATTTCCTCCAAAATGCCCGTCACCGAGGCGCCATAACAGCGTACAATCTGCACCAAAATGCAGATAGGACGTTGTTTTTCAAGTGAAAAGCTCGTTATTTACTTGATAAGCAAGAACCCCGATGTATTCAACTGGAGTATCCATCATAGAAACCACTATGCTTGACGTAGCACTGAACTTTCTGTCCAACGGCCTTACCGGTGCATCCGGCTGGGAAATCGTCGCATTTACCCTGATCGCGACCCATATCACGATCGCCGCCGTCACCATTTATCTGCATCGCTGCCAAGCGCACCGCGCCCTCGACCTGCATGCGATCCCCAGTCACTTTTTCCGCTTCTGGCTTTGGCTGACCACCGGTATGGTCACCAAGGAATGGGCGGCGATTCATCGCAAGCATCACGCAAAATGCGAGACAGAAGACGATCCGCATAGCCCGGTAACGCGTGGCATCAAGAAAGTCTTGTTTGAAGGCGCCGAGCTTTACCGCGCTGAATCCAAGAACAAAGAGACCGTGGAAAAGTATGGTCATGGTACTCCGGACGACTGGGTCGAGCGCAATCTCTACAGCAAGTACAGCTGGCAAGGCGTGGGCCTGATGCTGATTATCGACCTGATGCTGTTCGGTGTTGTCGGCTTGAGCGTCTGGGCGGTGCAAATGCTGTGGATTCCGGTAACGGCGGCCGGCATCATCAATGGCATCGGTCACTACTGGGGCTATCGCAATTACGATTGCACTGATGCGGCGACCAATATCTTCCCGATCGGTATCATTATTGGCGGCGAAGAATTGCACAACAATCACCATACTTTCGGTACTTCGGCCAAATTGTCTTCCAAGTGGTACGAATTCGACATCGGCTGGATGTATATCCGCATCCTGGAAACCCTGGGCCTTGCAAAGGTGAAAAAAGTCGCACCTGAGCCAAAGTTCAACCGTGAAAAGCGCGTGGCCGACCTCGACACCTTGCAGTCGGTTATCGCTAACCGCTACGACGTGATGGCGAAGTATGCAAAATCGATCAAGCGCGCATGGCGTGACGAAATGGAGCATCTGGCGGGCAAAGGCAAGCTTGAACACAAGTTTCTGAAATCATCCGGCAAGCTGCTGCAGCGTGAACCCGGTAAGCTGGCTGCGCCGCAACAGCAACAGCTGACTGAGCTTTTCGCGCACAGCAAGGCTTTGCAGACCATGCATGAAATGCGTGTCGAACTAGGTGCGATCTGGGAGCGTTCCAACTCTAGTCGCGAACAGTTGCTGCAGCAATTGCAGGATTGGTGCGCGAGAGCGGAAGCATCGGGTATTCGCGCATTGCAGGAGTTCTCGCTGAGGCTGCGTAGCTACGCCTGATTACTGATCCCTGCGCGAAGAAATTAAAACGGCCCGGAATACCGGGCCGTTTTTTTGCGCTATCAAGTAGCTAAGGCACCGCGCAGGATTGACGTCTGAAAACAAAAAAGCCGTTCAGAGAACGGCTTTTTTATTACGCTAATGCGCGGAGAGCAAAATTATTTGATCTTGGTCTCTTTGTATTCCACATGCTTGCGCGCCTTGGGATCGAACTTCATGATCGCCATTTTTTCCGGCATGGTGCGCTTGTTCTTGGTGGTGGTATAGAAATGACCGGTACCTGCGGTCGATTCCAGCTTGATTTTGTCGCGGTTAGATTTTGCCATGATGATTTCCTAAAGTTTTCCGCTTAGACTTTTTCGCCGCGGGCACGCATGTCAGCGAGGACGGCATCGATGCCGATCTTGTCGATCACGCGCAGGCCGGCGTTGGAGAGACGCAGCGAAACCCAACGGTTTTCCGATTCAACAAAAATACGGCGGTTTTGCAGGTTTGGCAAAAAGCGACGCTTGGTCTTGTTGTTCGCATGGGAAACGTTGTTGCCGACCATCGGCCCCTTCCCGGTCACTTGGCAAACACGTGCCATGGTTCACTCCTTAAAAGATTCCAGAATTGGAAAAAACGAGAGTATAGCCAAAAAAATGTGGATTTTCAATGACTTGCGAAAAACAATTGTGTCTTTTGTTATTCGTTAAATTTAACAATTTGCGGGAAGTGTCAATATTTAGATTTCCCCATGTTCCGCAAACGAGTAAACACGGCTGCCGGCAACGACAAAATGATCGAGCACCCGTACATCGACAAGGCCCAGCGCCTGCTGCAGCGACTTGGTCAGCATGCGATCAGCCGCGCTTGGTTCGGGGCTGCCGGACGGGTGGTTATGCGCGACGATAACGCCCGCCGCATTATGCGATAGCGCGGCTTTTACAACCTCGCGTGGATAGACGCTGGTATGCATCAAACTGCCGCGAAAGAGCTCCTCGGCCCTGATCAGGCGGTTTTTTACATCGAGGAAGAGAACGGCGAAAGATTCGTAGGCTTTTTTCGCCAGCATCAGTTGCAGATACTGACGAACCGCTTGCGGCGAACTCAATACATCGCCAGCTTTCAGATCTTCGCTGATCGAGCGGCGCGCCAGTTCAAGTACAGCCTGCAACTGCGCGAACTTTGCCGGGCCGAGGCCGTGTACGCAGGAAAAATCGCTCAGGCTTGCGCTGAAAAGGCCGTTTAATGAACCAAAGTGGCTCAGCATGTCGCGTCCGAGATCGACGGCGCTTTTGCCGCTGACGCCGACGCGTAAAAATACCGCAAGCAATTCGGCATCCGAAAGCTGTTGCGCGCCATGCCGCACCAGGCGTTCGCGCGGACGCTGGTCTTCCGGCCAATGGTTGATTGCCATGACACTCCATACTGGTTATTGAGGCGGGTGCCGCAATTATATGTGTGAATGTTATAAAAATTGCAATCAAATCAACTTTCTCTGGAATGTGCATTGCGCTGCGCAAGTCGCATCGTCGCTTACAATAACGGGTTACCATCCGATCCAGCCTCGTTATGCAGAACTCCCTCCAGCCCATCGTTACCGAATCCGCTTACCTGACCTTGCATTACCGCCTTGCGGCAATGGACGGGACCAGTATCGTCAGCACATTTGAAGAAAATCCGGCGACACTACAGCTTGGAAACGGTCAGCTTGCTCCATTTCTGGAAGCTTGTCTGATCGGCCTGCAAGAAGGCACGCATCAAACCTTTGAACTATCCCCCGAAAAGGCATTCGGTCCGCGTAATCCTGAACTGGTCCAGCATGTGTCGCGGGCTACGCTAACTGAAAATTCGAATTTTGGCGAAGAATATGTGATCGGCGACCTGGTCGAGTTTGCCGCGCCCAGCGGGGGGCGGTTTGCCGGCGTGTTGCGCGCCATCGATGACGACACCGCGCTGTTCGACTTCAATCATCCGCTGGCCGGACAATCGGTAAAGTTCGAAGTAAAGATCATCGGCATACTTTGACATCCGGCTTGATCGGATATGGCAGTAAAAAGCATTTAGGATAGAAAAATGGATAAGGAAATCTTGCTGGCCCAGCCGCGCGGCTTCTGCGCCGGCGTCGACCGTGCAATCGACATAGTCGAGCGGGCACTGGAGCAGTTCGGCGCGCCCATTTACGTTCGCCATGAGATTGTGCATAACGCCTATGTGGTGGCGGACCTGCGCAGCAAGGGAGCCATTTTTGTTGAAAGCCTTGAGGAAGTGCCAACCGGCAACACCGTGATCTTTTCAGCGCATGGGGTATCCAAGGCGGTGCAGGCCGAGGCTGAGGCCCGCGGTCTCCGGGTGTTCGATGCAACCTGTCCTTTGGTGACCAAGGTTCATGTGGAAGTCGCCAAGATGCGGCGCGAAGGTCGCGAAATCATCATGATCGGACATGACGGTCATCCCGAAGTGGAAGGCACCATGGGCCAGTCCGAAGAAGGCATGCACTTGGTAGAGACGGTTTGCGATGTCGAAGCATTGAAGGTGCGCGATCCCGGAATGCTGGCCTACGTGTCGCAAACCACCTTGTCGGTCGACGATACCGCCGATGTGATTGCTGCACTCAAGCGAAAATTCCCCGGTATCGCCGAACCCAAAAAGGGCGACATCTGCTATGCCACGACCAATCGCCAGGAAGCGGTCAAGTTCATGGCACCCCAGGTGGAAGTGGTGATCGTGGTCGGCAGTCCCAACAGTTCGAATTCGAATCGCCTGCGCGAGGTCGCGGAGAAGAAAGGCGCTGACGCCTACATGGTCGACAAAGCCGAGCAAATCGACCCGAGCTGGCTTGAAGGCAAGCACCGCATTGGCGTCACGGCCGGAGCATCGGCTCCCGAAATCTTGGTAGAGGCCGTCATCAATCGCTTGAAAGAGCTGGGCGCAAAGAGCGTTCGCACTCTCGATGGGGTGGAAGAGCACGTTACTTTCCCCATGCCGAAAGGGCTGACGGCAAGCCGTGTCTAGAGTAGTTTCGCCCTGACTTGCTAGGCGAGGCCGAGGCGATTTGCCTGTGGAACAAGGCGCGGCGA
This sequence comes from Noviherbaspirillum saxi, assembly GCF_003591035.1. NCBI lineage: Bacteria > Pseudomonadati > Pseudomonadota > Betaproteobacteria > Burkholderiales > Oxalobacteraceae > Noviherbaspirillum > Noviherbaspirillum saxi. The sequence continues at coordinate 2,552,309 of NZ_QYUO01000001.1, read as the reverse complement.
CGCGACATGGCGAGCCATGGCAAGGAGGCCTCGGCGGCCCCGCGACAACGCCGTGCCGCGGGCAAAGCGTCCGGCATCGACGGCACAGTCAGGGTGAAGCTACTCGAATGCGGCGTTGATTATTTGTGCGGCCGGTATATGGCCGCTACCCCGCCGGAATTATATTCAGACCACCTTCTTTTTTTCCATCGATTGTTTTTTCCTTTCCTCGTTATGATTGCTGCCGGCTAAGGTAGTAGTCGTAATGCGAATATTCGCCCCTTTCAGTTTGTGCAGTGCTTGAAAAAAGCTCCAGACCTTCAACTGGTCTGTAAATTTTCAAGGACATTTTTGTCGTTTTGGATATAACGTAAACATTCGCGTTATATGTGAAGCGGCAAACTCAAACGCTTGCGAATTTTTGCGTCTGCTCCCGCTGGAAGTTTGAACATTTGCAATTTGGCATCGAATGTAGTCGCGGCGATGAGTGTCGCAAATTGAAAACATTCCTCTAAAGTGCTGATGTTTCTTACGGGAACATGTTGGGTATAATGCCGCCCCAATAGGCGAGCTCACAAGGCTGCACAACTATAAAAAGTTTTTACCAAAGACGGAAACAGGAGACACGATCATGCGCATCAATAACGCCCAAGCCACTCGCAAGGTTGCGGCATGCTTCTTCCGATAAAAATAGATAACGCCCGCGGCACCCCTGACGATTTCATCCGGGTGCCGTTTTTATTATCTGAACAAGTCTTGCTGCACCGCACATCATCTACGCAGCGAATTTGTAAAACGATTTGAAGATCCTTAATAGAGAGTAGGCAAACTATGGATACCTTTATCCAACAAATCATCAATGGACTAGTGCTGGGAAGCATGTATGCGCTGGTCGCGCTGGGTTACACGATGGTGTACGGCGTCCTTAACCTGATCAACTTTGCCCATGGCGATGTGTTGATGATAGGGGCGATGGTGGGCGTGACAATCCTGAAGATTTTGCAAACTGTCGCGCCGGATCTGCCCGGTGTCGTCAAGTTGAGCATTGCAATCGCGGGCGCCATTCCCGTGTGCATAATTGTCAATATCATCATTGAACGGGTCGCCTATCGCCGTCTGCGCAATGCGCCTCGTCTCGCTCCGCTGATCACGGCGATCGGCGTTTCTATCCTGCTGCAGACATTTGCAATGATGATCTGGGGCCGCAGCCCGATTCCTTTCCCGCAAGTCATGCCTGCGGAATCGTTCAATATTGCCGGCGCGCTGATTTCCCAGACCCAGGTCATGCTCCTGATTCTGGCAACGGCTGCGATGGTCGGGCTAGTGCTCCTGGTCGAACGGACCCGTATGGGCCGGGCAATGCGGGCTACGGCTGAAAATCCGCGCGTGGCCGGACTGATGGGCGTGGATTCCAACAAGGTGATCGTCATGACCTTTGCCATTGGCGCGGCGCTTGCCGCCGTGGCTGGCGTCATGTGGGGCGCCAACTATTCATCCGCTCAATTTGCGATGGGCTTCGTGCCGGGTCTCAAGGCCTTCTCCGCTGCGGTGCTCGGCGGTATCGGAAACATTTATGGCGCGATGGTCGGCGGCATTCTGCTTGGCTTGATCGAAAGTCTGGGCGCCGGTTACATCGGCGACTTGACCGGCGGTTTCCTCGGCAGCCATTACCAGGACATCTTTGCATTCATCGTGCTTATTATCGTGCTCACACTACGTCCGTCCGGCATCATGGGCGAACGTGTTGCGGATCGTGCTTAAGCGTAAAGGAGAGATTCATGTCTGCACTATTTGACGTTAAACACAATCCGCGCAAGGCCTATACCAGCTTTGTCATTCTCGGCATCATCCTGATCGCCTTTCCGTTCATTGCCTCCAACTACGGCAATTCCTGGGTCCGCATCATGGACTTGGCGCTGCTCTATATCATGCTGGCGCTCGGCCTCAATATCGTGGTCGGGATGGCAGGCCTGCTCGACCTGGGCTATATCGCGTTCTATGCATTGGGCGCCTACATGACTGGACTGCTGGCATCGCCCCAGTTCGCCACCGTACTCGAGTCATTCGTCAATCAGTACCCGTTGGTCGGCGACAGCTTGCGATGGATAGTCGGGGAAGAAACCGCCAAGAACGGGATTCACTTGTCGGTCTGGCTGATCGTGCCGCTCGGCGCGGCGCTGGCAGCGTTTTTCGGTGCACTGCTGGGCGCGCCGACGCTGAAACTCCGCGGTGACTATCTCGCGATCGTGACTCTCGGTTTCGGTGAAATCATCCGTATCTTCATGAACAACCTGAACGCGCCGGTCAATATCACCAACGGCCCGCAAGGTATCAACATGATCGACCCGATCCGTATCTTCGGCGTATCGCTGGCCGGTGAGCCGGGGTCGCGCGCCACAGTGTTTTTCGGCGAGTGGGGCATGCCATCGGTCAACGCGTATTACTTCCTGTTCCTGTTCTTGTGCGCGGCGATCATCTTTATCTCGATCCGTCTGCAGCATTCGCGTCTGGGTCGTGCCTGGGTGGCGATCCGCGAAGATGAAATCGCTGCCAAGGCAATGGGCATCAATACCCGCAACATCAAGCTGCTGGCATTCGCCATGGGCGCTTCTTTCGGCGGTGTCGCCGGTGCGATGTTCGCGTCGTTCCAGGGCTTCGTCTCACCGGAATCTTTCTCTCTGACCGAATCCATTGCGGTGCTGGCCATGGTGGTGCTCGGCGGTATCGGCCATATTCCCGGAGTCGTTCTCGGTGGCGTGATTCTCGCGGCGCTGCCCGAAGTGCTGCGCCATGTCGTCGAACCGGTTCAGCGTCAGTTGTTCGGCACCGTTCTAGTCGATGCGGAAGTGCTGCGTCAGCTGCTTTACGGTCTGGCCATGGTCGTCATCATGCTGTATCGCCCGGAAGGCTTGTGGCCTGCGCCCAAGCATGAAGACCGGATGGATGCAAACGCCAAGAATCGTCTAGACGAAAAAGAGCCTGCTGCACTGGCCGCATAAGGAAAATCCATGAGCGAACAAATCATTCTCAACATCGCAGGCGTCAACAAGCGGTTTGGCGGCTTGCAGGCGTTGTCCGAAGTCAGCATCAAGATTCTGCGTGGCCAAATCTACGGTTTGATCGGCCCCAACGGCGCCGGCAAGACCACATTCTTCAATGTGATCACTGGTTTGTACCAGGCCGATACCGGGACGTTCGAGTTGGGCGGAAAGCCATATTCGCCGTCCGCACCGCACGAGGTCGCCAAGGCAGGGATTGCCCGTACGTTTCAGAATATTCGCCTGTTCGGCGAAATGTCGGCAGTCGAAAACGTCATGGTCGGCCGTCATGTGCGCACCCACCAGGGCGTGTTCGGCGCGGTGTTCCACCACAAGGCCGCACGCGAAGAAGAAGCGGCGATCCGTAACCGCGCGATGGAGTTGCTGGACTTCGTCGGCATCGCCAAGTTTGCGCACCGTACCGCGCGCCATTTGTCGTACGGCGATCAGCGGCGTCTGGAAATTGCCCGCGCACTCGCCACCGATCCGCAATTGCTGGCACTCGACGAGCCGGCAGCCGGCATGAATGCAACGGAAAAGCTTGCGCTGCGTGAGCTGCTGGTCAAGATCAAGGCGGAAGGCAAGACCATTCTGTTGATCGAACACGACGTGAAATTGGTGATGGGTCTCTGCGACCGCCTGACGGTGCTCGATTACGGCAAGCCGATTGCGGAAGGCGTGCCGGCCGAGGTGCAAAGCAACTCGGCGGTGATCGAGGCGTATCTGGGAGGAGGGCACTAATATGAACGAAAATATTCTAAAAATCAGCGGCCTGAAAATCGCTTACGGCGGCATTCAGGCGGTCAAGGGCATCGACCTCGAAGTCAACAAGGGCGAACTGGTCACGCTGATCGGCGCCAATGGCGCCGGCAAGACCACGACGTTGAAAGCCATTACCAATACGCTGCCCGGTTGCCGGGTGGAAGGTCAGATCCATTACACCGGCCAGCCAATACATGGCACGAATTCGTTCTCTCTGGTCAAGAAGAACCTGGCTATGGTGCCGGAAGGCCGCGGCGTCTTTACGCGCATGACGATCCAGGAAAACCTGCAGATGGGCGCCTACATTCGCGATGACAAGGCAGGCATTCAGGCCGACATCGACAAGTGGTTCGGCGTGTTCCCGCGCCTGAAGGAACGCGCGTCGCAACTCGCCGGCACCTTGTCCGGCGGCGAGCAGCAGATGCTGGCCATGGCGCGTGCGTTGATGAGCCATCCCAAGCTGCTGCTGCTCGATGAGCCGTCGATGGGGCTGTCACCGATCATGGTGGAAAAGATTTTCGAAGTCGTTCGCAACGTGTCGGCACAAGGCGTCACGATCCTGCTTGTTGAGCAGAATGCGAAGCTGGCGCTACAGGCGGCTCACCGCGGCTACGTGATGGAATCCGGTCTGATCACAATGAACGGTAACGCAAAGGATATGCTGGACGATCCGAAAGTGAAGGCAGCCTACCTCGGCGAAGGCTGATTCCCGGCCGGTATTGCGCCATACAAAAACCGCCTTGTCTGCATGTGCAGCAAGGCGGTTTTTCTTTCCAGCGTCTCGGTCCTGTACGGCCACGCAGCCTTGATGCGTCAATGGCATAATCTGGACATTCCAGAGGAGACTCACATGCACTTTGCCATACCACAACCCCCTGTTGCGACTGTTCCCGTTGCCGGCACGGACGCCATGTTTCCAGTACACCGGATCTACTGTGTCGGCCGTAACTATGTCGAGCATGCAAAGGAAATGGGTGGTACCGGTAGAGAGGCGCCATTCTTTTTCATGAAGCCGGCCGATGCCGTGCTGCCAGTGGCTTTCGGAACGGTCGGTGAAATGCCGTATCCGGGCATGACCAGCGATCTGCATCATGAAATTGAACTGGTTGTGGCGATTGGCAAAGGCGGTTCAAACATTGCGGCGTCCGACGCCATGCAGCATGTATGGGGCTATGCTGTCGGCCTTGACATGACCCGCCGTGATCTTCAAGGCGAAGCAAAAAAGCAGGGACGTCCCTGGTCGACCGGCAAGGGCTTCGACAAGTCCGCGCCGATTGGCCCCATCGTACCTGCAGCTCAGGTTGGAAACATCGGGCAGGCATCGATACGCCTTGACGTCAATGGCGCAGCCCGTCAAAAAAGCAGTATCGAAAAACTGATCTGGAATATCAGCGAGACCATCGAACACCTGTCGAAGTTTTTTGCACTCCAGCCAGGCGATCTGATTTTTACCGGTACACCGGAAGGCGTCGCTGCCGTCAAGCAGGGTGATTTGCTCGAAGGTGCTATCGATGGCGTGGGCGAACTCAAGGTCAAAATCGTTTGATGTTCGCCGCACTACTCATTGCGGCCACAACCACAGGGATTACGCGTGAAGCTCTATAGCTATTTTCGCAGTTCGGCATCGTATCGCGTACGTATTGCACTGAATCTTAAAGGTTTGCCGTACGATACGGTGCCGATTCATCTGCTCCGCAACGGCGGCGAGCAATTGACGTCAGAGTACCGCAAGCTCAATCCGGACGGGCTGGTGCCTGCCTTGGTGGCAGACTCGCCGGACGATACCAGCGCACTTACACAATCGCTCGCCATCATCGAATATCTCGACGAGGTGCATCCGCAACGGCCGCTGCTGCCGGAAAGCGCGATCGACAAAGCTTATGTCCGCGGTATTGCGTTATCGATTGCCTGCGATATTCATCCACTGAACAATCTGCGTGTGCTGCGTTATCTGGTTCGTGAATTGAAAGTCAGCGAAGACGACAAGAATGCCTGGTATCGCCATTGGTGCGAACAAGGTCTTGCCGCACTTGAGCAGACTGTGTCGAACGACAGGCGGGCCGGCCGCTTCTGTTATGGAGATGCGCCGACACTTGCGGATTGCTGCCTGGTGCCGCAGATTGCAAATGCACAAAGGCTCAATTGCGATTTGTTGGGTATGCCGACACTCATGCGCATTAATGAAGCCTGCCTGGCCCTGGACGCATTTGCGCATGCATCTCCGGCAATGCAGCCGGACGCGGAATAAAACAATCGTCAGTCAAAACAAGTCCTGCTGCAGCATCAGCAATGCTGCAGCAGGTAAGGGGATCAGGTAAATCGCGGCCGTTTACTGTCCGCTCGTCAATGCCTTGCGGGCTTCGGCAAGATCGTTTTGCAGATTCGTCTTTGCTTCGCTCATGCATTTATTACGGTCGGTCCCACGCATCTTTTTGCATTCGGCAAGCGCTTCCTGATACGCGGCATTCGCTTCGCGTTTCGAGGTTTGGAATTGCGCCTGTGGCGTCCGGTCTTCAACAGTCTGTCTGGCTTCGGCCCTGCTCATTGCATCCTGGGCTGCATGCACTGCATGAGTAGAGATGCCTGCTGTTGCAAATAGCATAGTCGCAGCATATTTGCGAAAAGTCGGCATGGCGTTCCTCCATTAACAAGAATTTTTGCTCTACCCATTGCCATGGTTATGGCTTAAGAAGATTCTTAAAAGTTTCGCCTGCTATCTCAAGCCAGATCGTCGATACCGGTATAGGTGCAAGTACACCGGCCATGCAATGCCTTGATTTTAGTCAACACAATGATTCGTTGAAAAATCATGGACATAGCAACGAGTTTCCCGGCTTATCCACAGAATTGATCACAGTTAATGTGCGTAACTCATGATTAATAAACTGCTGGAAGGCGCTAAGGTGCATTTCTGGGAATAATCAGTTTTCCGAGCAGATTCATACGCAGTGTCACGTCGGATATTTCGGATGCATTCTCTTCATCGCTTGCGTGCGAAACCGGATCTTCACCCGGAAGCTTTGCATGATCGGGATCCGGCGTCAGGTGTTCATCATTATGTAGTCTGGACATCTTGATCTCTGCTGATAAAGGAATGCGTTCAGCATACCTGCCTGTTTGGCAACGACGTTGAGATTGCTCATTCGCGTCCACCCATGTAAAGACCCGTCATAAAAGAATGCGCACTGTCAATTTCTCTTGGCATTCATGATGCTTAAATTGATTCATGCAATCCATGGAGAAATATCATGCTTGTTGCAGTCGTATCGTTATTGGCGATGATCGGTGCGGGAATGGTAGCGGTTGCTTGTATTAACTTGCTCCTAAGGCTCGAAAACTAGGGCGAGCAGTTAAAACCTTGCTTGTTTGCGACACGACAGTACCACCTGAACTCTGGCTTGATGCCTGACAAGGGTATTCGTGTTCAAACGGTTATACCTGTCATATCGACAACTTTCGATATTTGATTGGAGCCGTCATGAACGTCGCCATGCCCGACTTTGATATGCTGGTTACCCTGCATAGGCAGGATCCGGAAGCGCTAGAAACATTCCGCCGGCATTTGCTGCGCGAAGCGGTGGAGAGTGCTCCACTTGAACATCGCCCGTCCCTGGAAAGACTGCTGGAGCGAATCGAAACTGCGCGTAGTTCCGCTCAAAGTCCGACTGATGCGGCCGTCATTGCATTCCGTATGATGCGCGACTCGATGAATCTCCTGCATGAAACCTGGGATCGCGCCATGTACGAAGTAGCTGGCCTGCAAACAACGCTGCTGATCGATCGCATGCGTCGCTAGGGCAGATGCGGAGCAGAGCCTGACATGCAAGAAGCATGGATGACCGTATGGACAACCTTGCAGGCGGAGTTCTCCGATCTGCCGGATCTGGCCGAATTCACTCGCGTATCAGCCCGTCTCATCGTTGCCCTCTCACTCGGCGCCGTTCTCGGCTACGAACGCGAGCAATGGGGAACCGGGGCAGGCTTGCGCACCCATATGCTGGTGGCGTTGGGTGCATCGTTGTTTGTGCTGGTGCCCTTGCAGGCAGGGATGGAAATTTCTGATCTTAGCCGTGTCTTGCAGGGATTGATTTCGGGGATCGGCTTCCTGGGAGCAGGGGCCATCATCAAGCTGTCGCGCGATCGAGAGATACGAGGATTGACGACTGCCGCCAGCGTCTGGGTCACGGCCGCGATTGGTGTGTCGGCCGGCATGGGGCGCGAAGCGACTGCCGTACTGTGCACCTTCCTCGCGTTATGTATTCTGGGTTTGTCGCATCAAAAGAAAACCGCGACCGACAAAGGTTAAACAGCAATGTAACCGAACGCATATCGGCATACGACAGAATTGGCTCCTGAGTTCGCCCTCGACAAGTCACTGGCGGCAAAGATCGGTGTAGGATTTGGTTTGCGCCGGTTTGATGGTCCGTTGGGCAGGACGATGTGCCGTCCCTGGATTGGATGAGCCGGCGCTACTGCGCGTCAGCCATGCCAAGCCGTGGAGGGATGCGAGTGATGCACCGATAGTGCAGACCCGCGATCAACATCAGCCGTGCATGGCGTGGCACCGGACGCATGTATGTCGAATTGAATTGCCAGAACGATGCTTGATGATCTGATCTCTCGTGTTTCCCTCGAAGCCTTTGCAGGCGCCACTGTCTTCGGGCGCGGTGAGGAATATTTCACTGCCGGTGCCGTCGAACGACTTCGCGTCACCGACGGCAAGGTCACCGCCAGCGTTGTAAGCACACAGACCTACCGGGTCGCGTTGTGGGATGACGATAATGATCTTACCTACGATTGCACCTGCCCGCACGCGGCCGACGGCAATTTCTGCAAGCATTGCGTGGCAGTCGGACTGGCGTGGCTGGCCGAACATGCCGGCGAAAGCAAATCCAGTGTGAAATCAGGCAGGAAAAAACGACATGATCCCTGGCATGCCATCCGGCAGTATCTGAGTGCGCAGTCCCCGGATACGTTGATTGAGCTGTTGCTTGATGCGGCCCAGCGGGACGACCGTCTCTACCAGTCGCTTTTGCTCAAGACTGAGCAAACCGGCGGCACGGGCAATGTGGCTGCGGCATTCCGTCGCGCCATCGATGGTGCGACGCACATCCGCGACTTCATCGATTGGCGAGAAGTCGGCACCTTCGCCGGCAATATCGATCAGGTCGCCGATTCGCTGGCGAAACTGCTCAAGCCTGACACTGCCGCCACGCTGGTAGAACTAGCCGAATACGCAATCGAGCGGACCGAGCATGCTATGGAACAGGTCGACGACTCGAACGGGGAGATCGGCGACATCGTCTACCGTCTGGGCGAATTGCACCGCAAGGCTTGCGCGATGGCGCGGCCTGATCCGGCCAAGCTTGCCGAGCGTCTTTTTCGATTCGAAACGACACTTCCATTCGGCCTGTGCAGCTTCGATGCCGTCACTTACCGCGATGCCTTGGGCAAGGAAGGCTTGCGCCGCTATCGGGAACTGGCGCAAGCCGAATGGAGCAAGATCAAGCCACGGGATCGCAAGGACAGCTATGACGCCCATCGCTTCCGCATTACTCGCGTCATGGAGCAATTGGCCGAAGCGAACGGCGACATTGATGAACTGGTTGCGATCAAGTCGCGCGATCTTTCATCCGGTTACCACTATCTCGACATTGCCGAAATCTGGACCAAGGCAAGACAACCCGACAAGGCACTGGAATGGGCAGAACGCGGTCTGAAAGCGTTCCCCGAGCGACCCGACAACAGGTTACGGGACTTTCTGGTCGTCGCCTACCTCAAGCGCAAACGCAATGATGAGGCACTGCAGCTAACCTGGGTCCAGTTTGAGGAACAACAGACTCTCGACCACTACAAGAAATTGCACGATGTCGCCGGCAAGATCGGGGTCTGGCCGGCACACCGCAGCCGTGCACTGGCGTTGGTTGCCGAGGCCATCGCATGCGAGACAAAAGCCACATCCCATAGGAAGCCGACACCCTCAGCGCCAAACTACTCCTTCCGCGTGGAAATTGCGTTGTGGGAAAAGGATCTTGATACTGCCTGGACAGCGGCGAATGAAGGCATTTGCAACCGGAGCCTGCTGATCACGCTGGCCGGAAAGCTCGAATCTTCACATCCTGACAATGCGGTAACTCTTTACCGTCGTGTGGTGGTGCCCATTGTCGAGCAGACCAACAATACTGCATACGAAGAGGCAATCAAACTGATTCGCAAGGTGGGTAGATTGATGAAAATACGGAACCAGTCTCAGCAATTTCGCGACTATGTGGCTGATTTGCGGGAACAGTTCAAGCCAAAGCGGAATTTCATCAAGTTGCTGGATGGGGTGGCTCGTGCGAGTGTTGCGGAGTGATTGCGGATGGTGCGTGATCCGGCCGACGCGATGCTCTGAAATTCGCGCCGTGGCCGGTCGTTCTGCCGTGATAGCCCATGCGGTACAGCGCGAACAAGATGGTATTTTTGCTTATTGGCTTGGTACGAGCCTGTTCGCCCGGAAGACCAGTACGCTTTCGCCGGTAAACGTTTGTAAGTCGTGCAGCATTGCTTCACGCGGAAGCGATCTTCAGCACCTGCGGGCCTCGATTCTGTTCAGCACATCGAGCATTTCCTTAGCGGTGATGTCGGCGATGGGCGCTTTCCGATGCGTGGGGAAACGCGGGATTTCGGATGATATGAGATGTTGTGAGATTTTTCTGTGGTCTCGCCGACAGGAGTTCGGTCCCTGCTTAATAGTACGTAAATCGTTGATTTACAAGGACTTGGTAATCGGGGAAATGGAGGCTGTGTCATATGCTGTGTCACACCTTCAAGTCCCGATTGTACCCGATTAGATAAACCCAGACTTCGCAGCTTGCTTGATGCTCATCCACATACCGTTGATGCGGACCTGATCATCATTCACGGCAAAGCCATTGGCCTCAAGTACAACTCTAGACGGAGTCGTAACATTCAGATGACCATTGATTGCAGGCGCTGGTGGTCGGAAAAGCGTTCCGGTTCCAACTGACCAACGCGCTGGTGTTCGCTGGCCTACATCTTTTGACCCCATGCAAACGCTCTACGCACCCACCCCGTACAGTGTCCCTGGTGTCCAATTTGAAGTGAGTAAGCCTATGGCGAATCTAACCTTCTACTTCTCGAAGCCCAGTGATCTCTTGGAAAAGCTCCGGCGAGACTGCGCACGCCTTTGCAGTGCCGTTTCGGTTAATGATCAAGAGAAAATCGCTGACTGTTTATTTGACTTCGCGAGTACCAGTTACAGCTTAAAGGATTGGATGATTAAGTTCGTAAAAGTGGCCTCCCCCAAGGAGTATGTCGAAAAATACGTCAAGAACAACGCTGCGTTAGACGCTTGCCGGGACATTTGTAATGCAAACAAGCACTATGTGATTACGAATTACACTCCAATTACAGACACGGTCTATGCGTCCACTACTTCAGCCACATCGCTTTCAATTACCGTTCCGGGTTCTGGTGTTCCGTTGGAGCTTGATCCCAATCTGCCGATTCGGATCAAAGTCGTTCTGACTGATGGGACAAGGTATGAGGTATGCGACCTTTGCCAACAGGCGATCGACGCATGGGCCACTTTCATTTCTACCAACAGTGTGCCGTGACCCGGTAGGGCGTATCGCTACCGTAGAACGAATGCCGCAGCAATGGACATCGCTGGCTAGTTACTCCAGCCTCACAGCAACCTTCTCCAGCCATCCTTGCATGGTCTTCAACGTAGGCTCTGGATCCCCATCGCATGCAGCAAGACCCGACGACCGGCAATCTGTTCGCCTTCATCAATCGCCGCGCCACGCAAATCAAGGTGCTGTACTTCGATCGCACCGGCTGGTGCGTATGGGCCAAACGGCTGGAACAGGGGGCTTGCTCGGCGACTGGGATGCGGTGAGCACGCGCGAGATGGACTGGACCGCGCTCAAGCTGCTGCTCGATGGGATCGAGCCCAGGCGTGTGCGCAAGCGCTATACAAGACCTGCATTAAACGCACCGAGCACACAAGACGCGCCTGCAGGTTATTATGCTTTCGACATGCCTTCGCCACCCGCCCATTCGCCCATCGCCGCGACTGACGCGAGCGCGTTGACGCTGCCGCAGTTGGTTGAACTGGTCAGCAAACAAGAGCGCGAAATCGCCAACTTGCGCCGGCAGGTCGCGTGGTTCCAGCGCCAGATTTTTGGCCAGAAGAGCGAGCGCCGTTTGCCGGAGCCGGAAGGCGTACAAGGCACCCTGGGCGAATCGTTCGCAGCTGTGCCCGATACCGCCCCGCCGAACAGCAAGAGCAGGGTCGCGGCCTTTGATCGCGAGAACAAGCCCAGGCGTCCCGCTGACGGCATTGAAGAATCGACGCTGTTCTTCGACGACAAGAAGGTACCGGTCGAAGTCATCGCGGTGCCGAGTACGGAAATGGAAGGCTTGGCGCCTGACGATTATGAGGTCATCGGCGAGAAGGTCAGCCATCGGCTGGCGCAGCGCCCGGGCGGCCACGTGATCCTCATGTACGTGCGGGCGGTGATCAAGCGGCGCGACACATATGGGGCATTGGTGTGGCTTGAAATCTAAGAATGTCGCGGCGGATGGACTTCATTTATAACCCGTATGCGATGCAGGTTGTAGGGTACGCGTCCAAGAACGATATCTCTCCTGGTGACCTGCAAGATTTCTATCAGGACGGGCGTATATCTACGTTGGAAGATCGAACCTAATCAGCAGTCAGCGGCAATCTCATCAGCCAGCTGATGTGACTTGATATCCAATCAAGTGGAACATCCTCGGCCAAAAAGGCGCTACGCGGAAATCAATCTGCACATATAAACAACATCCTTTAGTAAAACACATTCGCTTACATATTGCCTTGCCACCTTCATGCGAAAATAACGATCTCTTACAACGCAATTACTTCTAGTTTTTCCTATGATGGTGACTCTGCAAATCAGTCATGCCTTGCTGAATTGATTGATTACTATCGCCTTCATCCGGCATCACGTTATGTACACATCTAGCAAAACAAGCAATCAACGTTTTTTCAAAATTGTTTCAACGGGCGCTTTATGCGCGTCTCTTCTCGCATGTGGTGGTGGTGGTGGTGGTGGTGGCTCAACGTCCGAGCAGGCAGCCGCGCAGGAGCCCGTCCCAAGTACACCTGTTGCTCCTGCCTTCAAAGGAGAACTAAGTCTAGTAGCAGGAAACATAGGAGGCGCTGGTGAGCTTGATGGGATTGGTACAGATGCTCGATTCAATGGCCCTCGATGGCTCGCGTTTGATGCGAACAGCGTTATCTATGTTGCGGATACCAACAACAATAGTGTCAGGAAAATTGATCCAACTGGGTCGGTGAGCACTCTGGCAAAAGTTGACCGTCCGTTGAGCGTTGCAGTGGACGCATTAGGAAACACCTATGTTGTATCGCAACGTGTACCAGCAAATGCGAATACCTTGTACACCGTCGAAAAGATTAGTTCCGAAGGGTTGGTTACTACGCTCGCTCAGCCATATCTGCAATCTGTTGATCCTTGTCGATCAAATAATTGTAAATTCATGGCTCCATTGCGAGGTATCGCAACAGATACTTCAGGTAATGTTTACTCAACCAGCGCGGGACGAGTCGCAAGAATAGCTCCAGATGGCCATGTATCCACGCTAGCTACACTTTCAAAGTCAGCAAGCAGTATTGCATTAGATAGCAACAATCGCATTTTTGCGCTACTAGAAGGGACTAATGAGATTGTTAGGGTTGATCAAAATGGCAGCGTTACACCCTTAGCAATTCAAATTCCTGGTCAGGAAGTTCATAGCTTCCTTAACTTTGCAATCAATAAAAACGGCGATCTGTATGTCGTTGATAGTCTAGGCAATGACGGTGTACGTCTTCTAAAAGTAGAGCCGTCTGGAGTGACGACGGTCGTCGCATCTACAAAACCTAAGGACGATGCAGGTAATCCTACTGATCTTTCTCGCTTTGTAGGCACATCTATCGCGATAGACAAGAGCGGCAACTATTTCTCGACTAGTGGGAACACCATCCAACGTATGAGTATGTTGGGTGCAGTAAGTACTTTTGCCGGGAAGGAGGGTGTATACGGTTATGCCGACGGGATTGGCCAAAATGTAAAATTCCCCGCTAAGGGTTCCGCTATTGCTAGTGACATGGATGGCAACGCGTATGTGACCGATCCTGAGCAATTCACCGTTCGGAAAATAACTCCTACAGGGAGCGTAAGTACTATCGCTGGAATAGCCGGAGTCCAAGGAACAAATAATGGCTATGGCACCGAGGCCAAATTTTGGTCGCCTAAGGGAATCGCGTCGAATCGGAGTGGTGATGTCTATGTAAGTGACCTTATCTACCAAAATGACGGCAGCACTCCCGCAGTAAATGATGGCAGTAACCTCCCAATCACGACAATCCGCAACATAACCCGTTCAGGCAGTGTAAGTACACTCGTCGACGTGATGGGCATGACTTGGGAGGACTCTACATTTAAAGTTGTGAATCCGACTGTATTTACAACCGACAAAGCGGGCAACCTATATATTGCAGAGGTGGGTTGGCGCAGGATTAAGAAAATTGCTCCTGATGGTACTGTGAGCTCAGCAGGCGGGTTGACGGAGGAGTGGCCTGGTTATGGACGTGGGGTGGTCAGCTATCTACGTGGAATGGCTGCTGATGGTAAAGGGAACGTATTTCTGCTTTTTGAGGGTCACGGACTCTTGTCACATGGAGGATTTACGTCGACGAGAATCGAGAAGGTAACAGCAGGTAATTATGCGACACTTTTTGCCGGACGGGCGACAGTACCTAATGGAACCGCGCTACAGGAAGAGCCTAGCCTTGTTGACGGCAAAGGATCAGACGCAAGGTTTAGTAGTTCAGCAAAAGGAATTACCATTGATGATGTGGGCAACCTGTACGTTGCAGATACCGGCAATCACAGCATCAGAAAGATCACTCCTGACGGTACAGTAAGCACGCTGATTGGTTCTAAGAAAGGTGTTCGGCTTGGAAGTTCTCCAAGTCTGGATAGCCCGACTGGGATCACTTTTGCTGCACCAAATACATTGCTAATTACAACTCCGGGCAGCGTGTTGAAATTCCAGTGATGATTAAGGTCTTGTAAATACCTTGGAAGGATCAACGAGCTGCATTTCTAGTTCGTTGACCTTTCAGCCACGAATTTTGGTCGTTAAACTGCGACACTCAAAAGCCACTTTTGCATCGTTTTCAATGTATGGCCTTGTCCGTAGTTGTCTGCCACATCCCCACTCACATGCCCTTGAATTGCGTCACGAATGTCTTTTGGGCAACCAGCTTCTCTAAGCCTATCCTTCATGGCATGCCTGAATGAGTGGCTGGTAATTCCCCATTTCTTTAGCCGTTTATTTACGGCAGCAGATGCTAAATCGTTCCCCCGTGATTTTGCATACTGATCAAACAATCCTTTTCCCCCATGAGGAAGATTCAAAGCGGTTTTGAGAGCCTCCAAAGCCGAGCATTCGCCTTGCTTATCGCTTCTTTGGAGTCATTGGTCTTCAGTGATTCACGAATGCGATCTCTGCCAAATCGCTCAGCCAGGTCTGTTGGAACGCGCATCACGAACTGATAGACGTTTCCCCGTTTTTCAATGTATCGAGTCTTAATGGACACTGCAGCACTCAACGCAAATAGCATGCTTTCTCTGGTATTTTGTACCACAGAAGAAAGTCTATTTTCATTGTAACTTGTTGATTCAGAAGGGTATTTTGCGGGATTCATGGTCCCGCCGACAGGAATCGAACCTGTATCTAGCGCTTAGGAGGCACTCGTTCTATCCATTGAACTACGGCGAGACGCGCGGGATGTTGACACATTGAACTGCATCAGCCCGAGATTATAGCCGAGACCGGCCATGAAATGACTGTCGGCGACCGGTAGTGGGTACAATGCGTGCTTCTTTTCATTTTGCGGCTGCGTCCTCGCGCACCGCTGCAACCGCATTCCCTCTATGGCAGTCATTTCTCTTTCTAATGCCCAATTGGCATTTGGCCATGTGGCCTTGCTCGACCACGCCGAATTTTCGCTGGAGGCTGGCGAGCGCGTTGGGCTTATCGGGCGCAACGGCACCGGCAAATCCTCTCTCCTGAAAATCATTGCCGGCATTTCCAAGCTTGACGATGGCCTGATCGTCATGCAGCAAAGCATCAAGGTCGCTTATGTCCAGCAGGAGCCGCATTTCGCTGACGACATGTCGGTGTTTGATGCCGTTGCATCCGGACTTGGTGAGCTCCCCGCCATGTTGGAGGAATATAACCAGTTAGCCGGGCGCCTTGGAGGGACCGAAGACGATACCATCATGGAGCGCATGCACGAGCTCCAGGTCAAGCTTGATGCCACCGATTCCTGGAGTATAGGCAATCGGGTGGAAACCATTCTGGGAAAGCTGAACCTGAACAGGGATGCCTTGCTCGGAACCTTATCAGGAGGAACGCAAAAGCGCGTCGCGCTGGCGTGCGCACTTGTCGGTGCGCCCGATGTGTTGCTGCTCGACGAACCGACCAACCATCTGGATTTCACCTCGATCATGTGGCTGGAGGGTTTGCTGCGCGATTACAAGGGAAGCATCCTGTTTATCACCCACGATCGCTCCTTCCTCGACAATGTCGCAACCCGCATCATCGAATTGGATCGTGGGCGGCTGCTTTCCTTTCCGGGCAACTTCAGTGCCTACCAGACCCGCAAGGCCGAGCAGCTGGAAATCGAAGCAATCGAAAACGCCAAGTTCGACAAATTCCTTGCTCAGGAAGAAGTCTGGATACGCAAAGGCGTCGAAGCCCGGCGCACGCGCAACGAGGGGCGGGTCAAGCGTCTGGAAGAGTTGCGCCGCACGCGCAACGCCCGGCGCGATCAGCAGGGACAGGTCAGGCTCGATGTGTCGGCGGGCGAACGGTCCGGCAAGATCGTTGCGGAACTGGTCGACATCGGCAAGCGTTACGGCGACAAGATCATCGTGAGCGATTTCAACGCGATCATCATGCGCGGCGACAAGGTGGGCTTGATTGGGCCGAACGGTGCGGGCAAAACCACTCTGCTCAAGCTGATCCTGGGCGAAGAACAGCCGGATTCGGGCGCGGTCAAGCAAGGAGCACGGCTGCAGGTCGCTTATTTCGACCAGATGCGCGCTCAACTCAATGAAGAAGCGAGTCTTGTCGATACCATTTCGCCGGGCAGCGACTGGGTGGAAATCAATGGACAGCGCAAGCATGTCATGACTTACCTGGGAGACTTTCTCTTTGCTCCCGAGCGCGCGCGTTCGCCGGTGAAATCCCTGTCCGGAGGCGAGCGCAACCGTTTGTTGCTGGCCCGCCTGTTCGCCAAGCCGGCCAACGTGCTGGTACTGGACGAACCGACCAATGATCTCGACATCGATACGTTGGAACTGCTTGAAGAGCTGCTGGAAGATTACAGCGGCACGGTCTTTCTCGTCAGTCACGACCGCACTTTCCTCGATAACGTTGTCACGCAAGTGATTGTTGCGGAAGGCGAGGGACGCTGGCGCGAATATGTCGGCGGCTATACCGATTGGGAAAGGGTACGGGCAACGCCTGCAGTGCCGGTGAAAGGGCAGCAGAAAAGCGATCCCAAACCTGCTGCGAAAGAGGCACCGTCCGTGAGCGCTGGCAAGACTAAAAAACTCAGCTACAAGGAGCAGCGCGAGTTGGAGACGCTGCCCGCGCTTATCGCAACGCTTGAAGCTGAACAAAAAGCGATCTCCGAAAAGCTTGCCGATCCGGAACTGTATCGCCAGCAGCCTGACGAGGTGCAAAGACTCAACCAGCGCTTTGCTGAAATTGATGAAGAATTACTTGAGAGCCTTGAAAAGTGGGAGGCAATCGAAGCCAAGGCTCAAAGCTGAGGTGCGTATGCGACTACGTATATACGTCAGTTAAGGCGCTTGCTCGCCTGTCTCAGTTCGGGCAGCTTCTCGCGCAACATGTCCGCATCCGGCGCATGCGGACGTTCGGCGAGGTAAGCTTCGAAATCCTCCAGCGCGGCTTGCGGACACTCCAGGTTGGCATAAGCAAGCCCGCGGTCGCGGCGCTCGGCGATTTCATCGGGTAACAGGATCAACAGACGCTGCTGTACGCCCAGCAGGCGCTGCCACCGCATGTGTTCCAGGAACAGCGATTTCAGGTTACGCAACATGCGCACCAGGATTTCGCGTGGATGCGCGGCATGAAGATAGTAGGAAAGCGGAATTGCGCCGGGATAACTTTGCTGCTCGAAATACGGTTCCAGCCTTTCTTCCAGTTCTTCGCGCGACAGGCTGGCGCCATTGAACGGGTCGAGCACGATGTCGCCGGACTGCACGGAAAGCTTCATGAGAAAGTGGCCGGGAAAAGAAATCCCTTTGACGTTCAAGCCAATCTGCTGCGCCAATTCCATATAGAGCACCGCGAGTGAAATCGGAATGCCGCGGCGCGTTCTGATGACCCGATGAAGATAGCTGTTGTCAGGATCGTAATAATCGTTGACGTTGCCGGCAAACCCCAGCTCGCGATAGAAGAAATGGTTCAGCAATCGAAGCTTCTGCACGCTCGACGCATCCGCTGCCAATCGCCGCTGCAGTCTGGCGGCGAGTATATCGACTTCCGCTTGCGTCGCGGACAGATCCAGTTGCGGCTCGACGTCCTGGGCAATAGCCAGCGCCGCTTCAAACAGCGGAATGGAGTCGTCCTGTTGGACCAGCGATGTGAAATATTCGAGGGATTGGATCACCATACAAGGACTATCATAAACCATGATGCCGGCAATAAAAGGACAGGATGGAAACGCCCTGTATGCCGGACATTCATGACGATATGCGTTTGAAGTCCCGGAAGCGGAAGCCCATGGCAATGAGTGCGCCAAAATAGGTGACGCCACAGGCACCCATTACGGCAGTCAGTGCTGCCACGCGCAGCAGTGGGCGGGATTGCAGGCCCACCCAGTCAAAATGCCCGGCGGTCCACAATGCCACGCCGGCAAGCAAGAACAGGGCGCCGCACAAGCGCAGCAGGAACAACAGCCAGCCGCTGTGCGCCACGTAAATGCCGCGTCGCTTGAGGCCGATATACAGGAAGACAGCATTCAGGCATGCGCCGACGCCGACTGACAGGGCGAGCCCGGCATGTGCAAATCTTGGTACAAAGATCAAATTCATGATTTGCGTAGCGATCAGTACGCCTATGGCGATTTTGACCGGGGTGCGTATGTCCTGCTTCGCATAGAAGCCAGGCGCCAGGATCTTTACCAGGATCAGGCCTATCAGTCCAACGCCGTAAGCAATAAGCGCCTGTCCTGTCATCCTCACGGATTCGGCATCAAATTTTCCATAGTGGAACAGGGTGGAGGTCAGCGGTTCCGACAAGGTGATCAGTCCGACCGCCGAGGGCAGGGCGAGCAGGAAAGTCAGGCGCAAACCCCAGTCCAGCAATGCGGAGTATTCGGTTGGATTGCCTTCTGCATGCGCCTTGGCGAGACTGGGCAGCAATACGGTGCCGAGCGCGACGCCAAGCAGTGCGGTCGGAAATTCCATCAGGCGATCAGCATAAGTTAGCCAGGAGACGCTGCCGCTGACTTGCCGCGATGCGATATTCGTGTTGATGATGATACTGATTTGCGCAACTGACACGGCAACCGTTGCGGGCACCATTTGGCGCAGTACGCGGCGCACCCCGGGGTCTTTCCATGCCAGCTTCAGATTAATGCCGATACGCGGCAGCATTCCGATCTTGCGCAATGCCGGCAGCTGGACAGCGACCTGCAAGATCCCGCCAAGCACCACTGCGAATGCCAAAGCATAAACAGGTTGCTCCATATACGGAGCGGCGAACAAGGAAGCGGCAATAAAAGACAGGTTCAGCAAGACCGGCGTCACTGCGGGAACGCGGAACTGCCGCCATGTATTCAATATTCCTCCGGACAAGGCGACGAACGCCATGAACCCAATGTACGGAAACATGATGCGCGTCATCAGCACCGATGCGTCAAACGCCGGCTTGTCAGCCTTCAGGCCGGTCGCGATGAGGTACACAACGACAGGCGCACCTACGATGCCGATCAGGCAAGTCAACAACAGCGCCCACATCAATATGGTGGCAACATGGTCAACCAATTCCTTTGTCGCTTCTTCCCCTTTCTGATTTTTATACTCGGCAAGAATCGGCACGAAGGCCTGGGAGAAAGCGCCTTCCGCAAATAGGCGGCGAAGCAGATTAGGGATGCGGAATGCAACATTGAATGCATCGGTGTACGCAGATGCGCCGAATGCGCGCGCGAACAAAAGTTCGCGAACCAGTCCCGTGACACGCGACAGCATGGTCATGCCAGACACAGTGGCAAGCGTTTTATGCAGATTCATGGGGCGCAATTATAGCCGCTCGCTCCTTGCCGGCAGCGGCACTCGCTTATTGTTGGAAACTATTGGTCGTGCCATGAGATCATGGTGAAGCACGGCGAAGCACCGACCGCGACAAGCGTCCTGATTGCCGCAAGAGGATTGATCAATCCCTAAAAGTTACGTTATAATCCGCAGCTTTACAGAATTCTGTCTCGCATCCGCGAACGCAGTCCGATTTCGAATTAGGAAATATTCATGGCAAATACCGCACAAGCGCGCAAACGTGCTCGTCAAGCAGTCAAGCAAAACGCTCACAACTCCAGCCAGCGCTCGACCCTGCGTACCGCAATCAAGGCCGTCCGTAAGGCGATTGAAGCAGGCGACAAAGCTGCCGCGTCGCAAGTGTTCCAGGCTTCCGTTTCGATTATTGATCGTATTGCTGACAAGAAGATCGTTCACAAGAACAAAGCTTCTCGTCACAAGAGCCGCCTCGCAGCTGCGCTGAAGGCACTGGCCTAAAGCAGTTGGCTCGCCAACCTCAGCGGTTGGCCCGGTAAGATATGATGAACCCGCCATCCCGCAAGGGGGCGCGGGTTTTTGTTCTTGTCCTAAACGGACATTTGAGAATGTAGTGAGGCAATTTCCTTGCGATATGCTCAACGCGACAAGAGGCGTCACGGGTCGCGAAGCAAACCGGTGAGTCGCATTGGTAAAATGCATCGGCTTGCTGTGCTAGGGATTCTGCTCCGTCTCTAAAAGAGCTATGGCTTTGGTAATCCGCCAATGACCATTCCTGGCTTGATATTTTTTTGCTTGAACCAACCCTGGTTCATTTCCAGCGCATAGCGAATAGGCTTCTTTGCGCAATGCGATTCGGTCGTTTGCGGCTGCATGTCCTCGATATTGATGATCTTTCCATCGTCATCGATAAACGCAACCGATAACGGGATGTAGGTATTTTTCATCCACATGCAAACCCCTGCTGGCGCTTCAAACAGGAAAACCATTCCCTCATTGACACCCATCTTTTCACGGTACATCAGACCTTGCTGACGTTCCGCATCTTTCGCAGCCACCTCGGCCTTGATTACATGAATACCGGCAGTAAGTGAAATTGTTGGGAAGCGGGCTGTTTGCTGAGCGGCGGTTGCAACTGACAGCATGCAAAACAGCAAGCCTGTGGCAGCCTTGACGAGGATCCTGGGTCTCATGGAGATGTATCGCATTATTGGAACCGAAAGCTTAGCCGATAATAACGAAAAAGGCAGGACAAGCCTGCCTTTCAAGAAAACTTGGTGCCGATTACTTTGCTGCTGTTGGCGCTGCTGCGTCTTTCTTCGTTGCTTTTTTCGCTTTTTTTGCTTTCTTTTTGACAGGCTTGGCGGGAGCATCCGCGGCCGCGGCTGGTGCGGCAGCAGGAGCAGGTGCGGCGGATGCCGGTGCGGCTGCGTGGCTGGCGGCGAAGGAGGATGCAGCAAACAGACCAGCGACGAGAGCAGCGATCAAGTTTTTCATTTTATAGCCCTTCAAATTGTCATGTTAATAACTCGACGACTCGAGATAGTGCGTTCGAATCAATGAGATTAACGATAGTCAATATTAACCGTTGACACGTGAATTCGGCGACCACAGAAATTTTCTTAAATAAATAACGAAATGCCTTTTCGGCAGCATCCGCCGATTTGTTACCAAACCCTGCGTAACTGATATTCAACCGTGTCTGTCTTGTTGTTGCTATGATCCCAATCTTTCGTGCCTGAGTTAATCGGCCTCTGCCTTCTGAGCCTGTCGAAACACATTTGCTTTGGCACACTCTCGTGGATCTATTGATGCGTATACGTTCGATTGCCATTCTGGCACTATCAGTTATCTGCCTGGCTAACGTTATTGCCGCACCATATGTGCCAGAGTCGGACGGTAAGGTGCTTGAGCGGTTGCCATTCAAACCCAATGATCCCATTGCGCGCGAACTCGCCGACCTGCGCGCGGCGTTGAAACGTAATCCGCAAGATCCGGCCGTCGCGGTCAAGCTTGCAAGCCGCTACTATGAAATGGTGTCGCAAGAAGGCGATCCACGCTATTTGGGGTATGCACAGGCAGCGCTTGGTCCATGGTGGGACATGGCGGCACCGCCAACTGAAGTGCAGGTCCTACGGGCAAGCCTGCGCCAATTTCTCCATGACTTTGCGGGTGCGGTGAATGACCTCGATGCTGTGCTGCAACGGGAGCCTCAACATTCTCAGGCACGCGTGCTGCGCGCCATTATTCATATTGTTCAGGCACGTTATCCGTTGGGAATGGTGGATTGCAAAGCCTTGCGTCAAAGCGCCGACCCGTTGATCGCACAGGGCTGCGAAGCCATGGTTGACGGTTTGACCGGGAAAGCGGCCGATGCCTATGCCGCGCTAGCCGCCGCCATCACGAAGGCGCCTTCCATCGATCCGGAAAAACGGCTCTGGCTGGAGCTTCGTCTGGCCGAGCTTGCCGAACGACAGGGGCGGGGAGACGTCGCCGAAACGCATTTCAAACGCGCGCTCGCGCTCGGTATTCCGGATACCTTTCTGCTCGCCGCATATGCAGATCTGCTTCTGGAACAGAATCGTCCTGTCGAAGTCCTCGGTTTGTTAAAGAATAGCTCGCGTTCCGACGTGCTTCTGCTTCGTCTCGTCTTTGCAGAGCGCATGCTGCAGCGTCCAACAGCAAACGAACTAACGTCCGCACTTGCCGCACGCTATGCGGCTGCGCAAATGCGCGGCGAAACCGTACATCAGCAGGAAGAAGCACGCTTCGCCTTGAGGGTGGAAAACAATCCGAAGAAAGCCTTGGCACTGGCAACCGAAAACTGGAAAGTGCAGCGCGAGCCCCGTGATGCGGAAATCTTTTTACAATCTGCACTGGCTTTGAAAGACGCCGCGGCTGCAAAACCTGTTCTGAATTGGCTGGAAGAAAGCGGTATCGAAGACCAGAGGCTCATCAAACTCGGGCAGCAACTGCGAGGAGTTCGCCCATGATGCAGCGCCTGCTGTTGTTATGTATTGGCCTTCTTATCAATTCCGGCGCACACGCCCATAAACCCAGCGATAGTTATCTCGGCTTCAAGGTGGCGGGGACGGTCGTCAATGGCCAGTGGGACATTGCTTTGCGCGATCTTGATTTCGCGATAGGTCTGGATGCCGATGGCGATGCAAACATTACCTGGGGTGAAGTACGTGCAAAGCATAATGACATAAGCGCCTACGCCTTTTCACGACTCGCGCTGTCGATCGCCGGGCAATCGTGCCCGTTGCAGGCAACCGAGCATTTGATCGATGATCATACCGACGGTGCATATGCCGTGCTGCGATTTCGCGCCGAATGCGCGCAAACCATCGACACGCTAAGCGTCCGATATGCCTTGCTGTTTGACGTTGATCCGCAGCACAAGGGATTGTTGCGACTCGACTACGAAGGAACAACTCGCTCGGGTGTTTTTACGCCAGCCACGTCGGCCCAGGAGTTCACGATGGGATCGGTGAGCAGGTTCGGGCAATTCGTTGATTATTTCCGCGAGGGCGTCTGGCATATCTGGATCGGTTTCGATCACATCCTTTTCCTGCTGGCGCTATTGCTGCCGGCCGTGGTGTTCCGATGGCAGAAGGCGTGGCATGGGGTTGACGGACTGAAACCTGCTTTTTATAACGTACTCAAGATCGTCACGGCATTTACGGTCGCGCATTCGATTACCTTGTCGCTGGCTACGCTGGAGGTGATTACGCTGCCGTCGCGCTGGGTGGAATCCGTGATCGCCGCATCGGTCGTCCTTGCCGCGCTGAATAACATAGTCCCGATATTCCGTGAACGCCGTTGGGCGATGGCGTTTGCATTCGGCCTGGTCCATGGATTCGGCTTTGCCAGCGTGCTGTCCGATCTGGGTTTGCCAAATGATGCGCTGGTATTGGCATTGATCGGGTTTAACATTGGCGTCGAGGCTGGGCAACTGGTCATCGTCGCCGGATTCCTGCCATTGGCGTATTTGTTGCGCAAGACGAATTTCTATCGAGGGATGATATTGAGCGGCGGTTCCATCGTCATTGCGGCGCTTGCCGCCGTCTGGCTGATGGAACGCGTGTTTGACATGAAATTGCTGCCATTCTAGAGACGGCGTTCAGCACAGCTGTTGTGTCGGCGGGACGTTATCAGGCAAGTTCCGACGTCGATACCTCGCGCCATTCGCCAGGCCAGAGCGGATGGCTGCTCAACGCAAACGGACCGATGGCAATTCGGATCAGCCTCAGCGTAGGCAAACCTACCGCAGCAGTCATGCGCCGGACCTGCCGGTTTTTCCCTTCCGCAATCGTCAAGGCCAGCCAACTGGTCGGCAAGCTCGCACGCTGCCGGATCGGCGGATCGCGTTCCCATAGCCAGGCGGGCGCTTCGATATGCCTGACTTCGCATGGCTGTGTCACGAAATCGCCAAGATCAAGCGGACCCTTCAACCGCGCAATCGCATGATCGTCGGGAATCCCATCGACCTGAACAATGTAGGTCTTCGGTTGTTTGCTGAGCGGATGACTGATTCGATGCTGCAATTTCCCATCGTCGGTAAGAAGCAGAAGGCCCTCGCTGTCCGCATCAAGACGACCGGCCGGATAAATGCCGGGAATATCAAGGTAATCGGCAAGTGTCTTCCTGCTCTCGTGGGGTGAGAACTGGCACATGACCTGGAACGGCTTGTTAAACAGGATAAGCGGCATGCAGTCTGAAATCCGGGGGATAAAAGAGAAAGAGAGAGGCCGTATTTTACGCTTTGAATGTCGCGCTTTTTAGCACTAATCTGGTAAGCGCAATGTCACTGCCTGTTGGAACTCGCCACGTGCGGAGCGGGCCATGGATGGTCAAAATGGCAAGCCGATCGCCTTTGGCAAAGCTTCGCGGGAGCGAAAATAATGGCATCCAGTAAAATAGTAGTGCATAATACGAAACGTGGTCTTATGTCTTATATAAGACAGAACCTGTGCTTTAAAACAAAAATTTAAAGTAAGAGACGGTCTCTTTCTTTCCTCCTAACCCCCGGAGCCTACGATGTATCAACATATCAAAGTGCCTGCCGACGGCAAAAAAATCACCGTCAATGCCGACTTTTCCTTGAATGTGCCTGACAATCCGATCATCCCGTATCTTGAGGGCGACGGTACCGGAGTGGATATCAGCCCGGTCATGATCAAGGTGGTTGATGCAGCCGTTGCCAAGGCATACGGCGGCAAGCGCAAGATCAGCTGGATGGAAATCTACGCCGGTGAAAAATCCACCAAGGTATACGGTCCGGATGTCTGGTTGCCGGAAGAATCGCTGCAGGTGCTCAAGGATTACGTCGTTTCGATCAAGGGCCCTCTGACGACACCGGTCGGCGGCGGCATCCGTTCGCTCAACGTTGCACTGCGCCAGGAACTCGACCTGTATGTCTGCCTGCGTCCGGTACGCTACTTCAAGGGCGTTCCTTCCCCGGTACGCGAGCCTGAGAAGACCGACATGGTGATCTTCCGCGAAAACTCGGAAGACATCTATGCAGGCATTGAATGGGCAGAAGGTTCTGACGGCGCCAAGAAGCTGATCGACTTCCTGATCAAGGAAATGGGCGTTAAGAAGATCCGTTTCCCGAATACATCCGGCATCGGCGTCAAGCCGGTATCGCGCGAAGGCACCGAGCGCCTGGTACGCAAGGCAATTCAGTACGCAATCGACAACGACAAGCCATCCGTGACGCTGGTTCACAAAGGCAACATCATGAAGTACACCGAAGGTGGCTTCCGTGACTGGGGCTATGCGCTGGCACAAAAAGAGTTCGGCGCCGAGCTGATCGACGGCGGCCCATGGTGCAAATTCAAGAATCCGAAGACCGGGAAGGAAATCACGGTCAAGGATTCGATCGCCGACGCATTCCTGCAGCAGATCCTGTTGCGCCCGAACGAATACAGCGTAATTGCTACACTGAACCTGAACGGCGACTACATTTCCGACGCACTGGCAGCACAGGTCGGCGGTATCGGTATCGCTCCGGGCGCCAACATGTCGGATTCGGTTGCAATGTTCGAAGCGACCCACGGCACTGCACCGAAGTATGCCGGCAAGGATTACGTCAATCCTGGTTCGCTGATTCTGTCGGCAGAAATGATGCTGCGCCACATGGGCTGGACCGAAGCGGCCGACCTGATCATCACTTCGATGGAAAAGTCGATCACGTCGAAGAAAGTGACATACGACTTCGCACGTTTGATGGAAGGCGCGACTCAGGTTTCGTGCTCCGGCTTTGGCGAAGTAATGATCACCAACATGTAAGTTCGCAGGTAACGCTTGCATATAAAAAAGGCCGGATTCAATCCGGCCTTTTTCTATTTCAGGGTCCTTGTGTCGTCGGCCACTCGCAAAAGCTTCTTACTTGATCTGAGTCTGTTCCAGTGCAAAACGGATCAAGTCGGCTTGGCCTTCGATGCCGAGTTTGCGTTTTATGTTGAGCCGATGTGTCTCGACGGTACGCACGCTGAGGTTCATATCGCGCGCGATATGCTTGTTCGACTTTCCGGTGGCAATGCACTGCAATACTTCACGTTCACGCGCAGTCAGCAGCAAGGCCGGCGGCATGGGACGCGATAACTGCTTTGCCAAGCCGGCACTGTAGTAGATACCTCCGGACATCACAGTATCGATGGCGGTAATGATGTCCATCGCAGGGGCATCCTTGAGGACGTAGCCACGCGCGCCGGCCTGTACGGCCTGCATCACATACTCGGCTTTATCGTGCATGCTCAGCATCAGGACCGCGATTTCCGGGTAAAGAGTGTTGAAGCGGCCAGTCAACTCGATGCCATTCATTCCGGACAAATTGATGTCCATCAGCACAAGGTCGATGGCTTCGCGTGCGGCAATTTCCAGCGCTTCTTCCGCATTGCCCGCTTCGGCAACCACGCTGAAATGAGGAATCGTCTCGAGCCGCGCGCGCAGTCCGTCACGTACAAGCGGGTGGTCATCCACCAGAAGGATATGCACAAAAGGTAAGGTCAGCATAAAAATTTAAACTCGCGGTAATACTGCAACAACCTGGGTTCCCTCGCTGGAGGATGTCAGTTCAAGCTTGCCGCCCACGGCACTTACGCGCTCATGCATGTTGCGCAAGCCAATGCCGCGCTTCGGATGCTGTGAAATCCCGGCCACATCGAATCCTATGCCATTGTCGGCAATGACAAGCTTGACGTCGGATTTCGATCCCAGCAACTGCACCTGGACGGATGTGGCATCGGCATGGCGCTTGATGTTGGTAAGCGTTTCCTGGGCAATCCGGAACATGACGGTATTGCTCACATCCGGCAAGCCGTCCGTCGTGCCGTCGCAATGAAAACCGGTCGCAATCGATGTATGTTCATTGAACTCGCGGGTCAGATGGTCAAGCGCCGCGGCAAGTCCCAAGTCGTCGAGAAGGGCTGGCCGCAGGTCATGGGAAATGCGTCGGACTTCACCCAATACATCATTGAGCTGTCCGGCAGCTCGGTCGAACGACACTTTTGCGATTTCCGGCCGCGTTGCATTGGCGGCAAGCTTCGCAATACCTGATTCGACCTGCAGCTTGATCGATACGAGCCACTGACTGATGCCGTCATGCAGGTCTCGTGATAAGCGGGCGCGCTCTTCTTCCTGTGAACGAACCACCCGTTGCGCCAGAACGCGCAGCTTGGCATCCGCCACCCGGTATTCACTGATATTCAATGCGAGTCCGCACAGTGCGACGATCAACGCGCTGGCAATGGCGATTCCCGCAATCCACATCATGGTGCTTCGAATATTTCCCAGGATCTGAGTGTCTATCTTTGCCAAGGCATTGTCGACATCGTCCAGATAAATGCCGGTGCCCAGCATCCAGCCCCATCGCGGGAGCATGACTACATAACCCAGTTTGGGTGCGACCTTGCGGCTCGACGGTTTTTCCCATAAGTAGCGTACCAGTCCGCCTCCATCCTTGGCTTTTGCGATGAGCCGCTGAATCGTCGGATTACCGCCAGCATCACGCAGCTCCCAGAGGTTTTTGCCAACTAAATCAGGCTGGCGCGGATGCATCAGGCTTTTTCCGCTCAATTCGTAGAGGAAAAAATATCCATCGTCGCCATAGTCCAGCTTTGCCAGGATGCGAATGGCTTCATTGCGCGTCGCTTCGTCGTCTCGTCCAGAATCGTATAGATGGGCAATGGAGCGCGAAGCAAGCGCGACATAGTGGCTAAGTTCCGCCTCCTTGCTGGCGAGATAAGCCGACTCGACAGATGTCCGTTGTTGTTGAGCGAGCAAGGTGGCCTGATGACGTACGGCGACAGCTATAGCGAGCAAGGCGACGATCAGCGGGGCGATCGCGAGCAATAAGATTTTCTGACGAAGCTTCATGGCACATTACTTTACAGCTATTTCGGTTCTAGCCGGCTACGAGGAATTACCGACAGGGGAGTGAGGGGAATGTTTATGTGTTTCTTTGACAAAAAGGCAATGCTGGTGGTAATGACCGCCTCCACCTTGTTGACACATGCCCTACCAAGCGCAGGCAAAAAAAAACCCCGCTTGGCGGGGCTTTCTGTGGTCTTGCTAATCGACGTGATTAGGGGGCCTGGATATTAGAAGCTTGCTTGCCTTTCGGGCCTTGCGTCACTTCGAACGAAACCTTTTGACCTTCTTTGAGAGTCTTGAAGCCGTTCATCTGAATTGCGGAAAAGTGGGCGAACAAATCTTCACCGCCGTCATCCGGAGTGATGAATCCGAAGCCTTTGGAATCGTTGAACCACTTGACGGTACCTGTTGCCATAAAAGCGTCTTTCAAATAATAACTAATCACACGAGCCGTAAAAGCAAGAAGCCTCGCGACACGCTGCCCCCTCTTATAACCTGCTCACTTCTATTGACAATACCATAATGCTCTCTTTGTCAATAAATACCATTGTTCCTGCAAAAAATATAAAAGTCAAGGCAGTTGCACAAGCGATTTTGACTTTTTGCAAGCATGATGCAGTATAGAATTCTTGAAATTGCGTGATCGGGCATCATCTGCGAATTACGCAGAAAGGGCGTAAGATCAAGATGAAAAATGAATTCCCTTACTTGTGCGCTATGCGCCAGGTCAAACGTTTTAGAATAAACGCATGGCAACTCAGCATGACAACGGTACAGTACTTGCTAGGCAAGAGCAGAAGCTTAAGCCTCCACCGATGTATCAAGTCCTCCTATTGAACGATGACTATACGCCGATGGAATTTGTGGTTGCGATTATTCAGGAGTACTTTAACAAGGACCGTGAAACCGCAACGCAGATCATGCTCAAGGTTCATCGTGACGGAAAAGGTATGTGTGGCGTCTATCCAAAAGACATAGCGTCCACTAAAGTAGAATTAGTTTTAACCCACGCCCGAAAAGCAGGACATCCCCTGCAATGCGTGATGGAGGAAGCATGATTGCGCAGGAACTTGAAGTAAGTTTGCATATGGCTTTTGTCGAGGCGCGCCAGGCTCGTCACGAGTTTATTACGGTAGAGCACTTGCTGCTCGCGCTGCTCGACAATCCGTCGGCGGCGGAAGTACTGCGCGCTTGCGCAGTCAATATAGAGGATCTGCGCAAGACGCTGACGAATTTCATCAGCGACAACACGCCGACCGTTCCCGGGGCCAGCGAGGTTGATACTCAGCCTACACTCGGTTTCCAGCGCGTGATCCAGCGCGCGATCATGCATGTCCAGTCGGCTTCCAACGGCAAGAAGGAAGTGACCGGCGCCAATGTGCTGGTCGCCATCTTCGGCGAAAAAGATTCCCACGCTGTGTACTATCTGCACCAGCAGGGCGTCACCCGCCTCGACGTCGTGAACTTCATCTCGCACGGTGTCCGTAAGGACCAGCAGGCGGAGTCGCAAAAGGCGCCCGAGGGAACCGAGGATGCTCAAGCCGAAGGTCAGCAGAAGGAAAGCCCGCTTGATCAGTTCACCCAGAACTTGAACAAGTTGGCTGCCGAAGGCAAGATCGATCCGCTGATCGGGCGCGAATCCGAAGTCGAGCGCGTGATCCAGACCCTGTGCCGCCGCCGCAAGAATAACCCGCTGCTGGTGGGCGAAGCTGGCGTGGGCAAGACGGCCATCGCCGAAGGCCTGGCATGGCGCGTGACGCAGGGTGACGTGCCGGAAGTGCTGCAAAGCGCAGTCGTCTATTCGCTCGACATGGGCGCGCTGCTTGCCGGTACCAAGTATCGGGGCGACTTTGAGCAGCGTCTCAAGGCCGTGCTGAAGCAGCTGCGCGAGAATCCGAACGGGATCCTGTTTATCGACGAGATCCACACGATCATCGGCGCGGGCTCTGCTTCAGGCGGTACACTCGACGCATCGAACCTGCTCAAGCCTGCGCTCTCGAGCGGTCAGCTCAAATGCATAGGCGCAACCACCTACACCGAGTTCCGCGGCGTTTTCGAGAAGGATCACGCCTTGTCGAGGCGTTTCCAGAAAATCGATGTCAACGAGCCGACCGTCGAGCAGACAGTACAGATTCTGCGTGGCCTCAAGTCGCGATTTGAGGAGCATCATGGCGTCAAGTATTCGGCGTCCGCGCTGACGTCGGCAGCAGAACTGGCTGCGCGTTTCATCAATGACCGTCACCTGCCTGACAAGGCGATCGACGTGATCGATGAAGCCGGTGCGGCACAGCGCATCCTGCCAAAGTCGAAGCAAAAGAAAACCATCGGCAAGCCTGAAATCGAAGACATCATCTCGAAGATTGCCCGCATTCCACCGCAGTCCGTCAACCAGGATGACCGCACCAAGCTGCAGACTATCGACCGCGACCTGAGGAATGTGGTGTTTGGCCAGGATCCGGCGATCGAAGCTCTCGGATCGGCGATCAAGATGGCACGCGCAGGTCTTGGCAAGACCGACAAGCCTATCGGCGCCTTCCTGTTCTCGGGACCGACTGGCGTCGGCAAGACCGAAGTGGCAAAGCAACTCGCCTTTATCATGGGTATCGAACTGATCCGCTTCGACATGTCCGAGTACATGGAACGCCATGCCGTCAGTCGTCTGATCGGCGCGCCTCCAGGCTATGTCGGTTTCGACCAGGGCGGTCTGCTGACCGAGGCAATCACGAAGAAGCCGCATGCCGTACTTCTGCTTGACGAGATTGAAAAGGCGCATCCGGATATCTTCAATATCCTGCTGCAGGTGATGGACCATGGCACGCTGACCGACAATAACGGACGCAAGGCAGACTTCCGGAACGTGATCATCATCATGACCACGAACGCCGGTGCCGAAAGCCTGCAGAAGCGCTCGATCGGCTTTACCGACAAGAAAGAAGCCGGCGATGAAATGGCGGATATCAAGCGTATGTTCACGCCGGAATTCCGCAATCGCCTGGATGCCATCATCAGCTTCAAGGCGCTGGACGAAGAAATCATCCTGCGCGTGGTCGACAAGTTCCTGATGCAACTGGAAGAGCAGTTGCACGAGAAAAAGGTGGAAGCTGTCTTTACCGAGAGCTTGCGCAAATTCCTCGCAAAGAAAGGTTTCGATCCACTCATGGGTGCGCGCCCGATGTCGCGCCTGATTCAGGACATGATCCGCAAGGCGTTGGCAGACGAACTGTTGTTCGGCAAGCTGGTGACTGGTGGGCGTGTCACGGTCGATATGGATGAAAACGACCAGATCAAGCTTGATTTCACCGAAGGTGATGCATCGCCGCCGCCCGCTCCGGAAGAAACGCTGGAAGTCGAATAAGCACCTTGCAAGCCGCTTTGTTCAAAAACCCGAATCACTCGCGTGGTTCGGGTTTTTTATTGCGCGGGATTGGTTATCCGGGCATGAATTGCGTTGATAGCGCTAATAATTTCATCCGGCAGCCGTACCGAAAGCGCGTCGATGTTTTCCTGTAGTTGCGCCAGCGTAGTTGCGCCGACAATCGTCGAGGCAACCAACCAACGGCTATAACACCAGGCGAGGGCAAGCGTCGCCGGGGTCATGCCATGGGTGCGGGCAAGTTCGGCATATTGCCTGCTCGCTTCAAACACACTTGGACGCAGATAGCGCGGGCTCCAGTTAGGCGGAAATTTTGTCAGCCGTCCCTGTGCCTTGGGATCATCCAGGTATTTTGCTGTCAGCTGGCCAAACGCCAGCGGACTATATGCGAGCAAGCCAATATTCTCGCGATAGCAGACTTCATCCAGACCGGTCTCGAAACTGCGATTGACCAGGTTGTAGGCATTTTGAATCGAGGCGATCCGGGGTAGGCCGCGCTGCTCCGACTGCTTGATGAATTCGCTCACTCCCCATGGTGTTTCGTTCGATACGCCAATCTGACGGATCTTGCCGGACTTTACCAGATCGCCTAGTGCCGCCAGAGTATCTTCAATGGCGACATGCGGGCGTTCTTTTTCCGGATCGAAAGAAATGGATCCGAAGATGGGTGCATTACGGCTCGGCCAGTGCAGCTGATAAAGGTCGATGTAATCTGTCTGCAGTCTTTGCAAGCTGCGGTCGACGGCGAGCTTCAGGTTCGCCGCATCGAAGTCGCTGCCGCCATTGCGTATCCAACTGATTCCCCGCGACGGGCCGGCTGCCTTGGTTGCAAGAATCACCTCGCTGCGCTTGCCCGATTTCTTCAGCCAAGTGCCGATGTAGCTTTCGGTGCGCCCTTGCGTTTCGGCTCTTGGCATGACGGGATACATTTCCGCCGTGTCGATAAAGTTGATTCCTCGTTCCTGCGCATAGTCGAGTTGGCTATGTGCCTCGGCTTCGGAATTCTGCTCGCCGAACGTCATGGTGCCGAGACAGACCTTCGATACGTCAAGGTCGCTGCCGCCCAGTTTGATTTTTTCCATAGGTCTCCTGTCGGTGCTCTATCGAGGCGCGCGGCTTCGCTGCTGCGACGAAGCACAAAGACTTTAACGCGATTTGCGCAACGCTGCCGCGCACTCCCTGATCAGGGAGGGACCACGATAGATCAGGCCGGTGTACAACTGGACCAGGCTTGCGCCCGCATCGACCTTTGCCTGCGCATCCTGACCGGACAGAATGCCGCCGACACCGATGATCGGTATGGCATCTCCGAGCTCCGCCTTCAAGGCCCGCACGACCTGGTTGGATGGGTGGAATACAGGCGCGCCCGACAATCCGCCGGTTTCCTCGGCATGCCGCAGGCCCTGGACCGCATCGCGGGTAATGGTGGTGTTGGTAGCGATCACGCCATCCATGCGGTGCCGTATCAGGGCCGAAGCAATCGTGCGGACCTGTTCGCCATCGATATCTGGTGCAATCTTCAACGCAATCGGGACATAGCGCTTGTGCTGATCGGCAAGGCGCTGTTGCGCTTCCTTGAGCCCCGACAACAGCAGGTCGAGTTCGGATGCCCCTTGCAACTGGCGCAGGTTCTTCGTATTGGGAGAGGATATGTTGACTGTTACGTAGCTGGCGTAAGGGTAAACCTTTTGAAGGCAATACAGATAATCATCGGCCGCGCGCTCGATGGGCGTATCGGCATTCTTGCCGATATTGAGTCCAAGTACGCCTTCCCGGTTTTGATAGAACCGCGATGCCTGCACGTTGGCGACAAAGGCATCGACCCCGCCGTTGTTGAAACCCATGCGGTTGATGATGGCATGCGCCTGCGGCAGGCGGAACATGCGCGGCAGCGGATTGCCCGGCTGCGCGCGCGGCGTCACGGTGCCGATCTCGATGGAGCCGAATCCGAGCGCGGCCAGCCCGTCGATATAGGCACCATCCTTGTCCAGCCCCGCGGCCAGTCCGACCGGGTTCGGAAAACTGATCCCCATGACGGTACGCGCATCCTTTTCCGGACGCGGCATGACACGGGTCAGCCCGAGCGCCGCTGCACGCCTCAGCCATGGCAAGGTCAGGTTATGTGCGGCTTCGGGATCGAGCGAGAAAAGGAAAGGACGAGCGAGCGAATAGAGGAGTTTGTCGGACATGGCAGAGAAAGAGGGCGCGCAGCCGGACTGGCCTTGCAAAAGGCGCTATTTTAACCTTGCCGCCTGCAGATCAGACATCCGCATGCCAATCTTGCCATTTGCCGTTTCGCAGCGCTTCGAGCGGGCGAAAGTTGACCTTGTACGCCATTTTCTGGCTGTCGCGAATCCAATAGCCCAGATAGACATAGGGAATCTCAAGCCGGCGCGCCTGCTCGATCTGCCACATGACGTTGTAGGTGCCATAGGAAGCACCAATCACATCCGGATCGTAAAAGGTATAGACCGAAGATAGGCCGTCATTGAGTACGTCGATGATGCTGACCATGCGCAGCGTTCCATCCGCTTCCCGAAACTCCACCAGCCGGGTATTGACCTTGCTCTGCAAAAGAAACTGCGCATACTGGTCCCGGCTATCCTGATCCATTCCTCCGCCGGCGTGCCGTGCCGCCTGGTAGCGCAGGTAGAGGTCATAGTGCTCCGGCACGTACGCCAGTGTCGTCACCCAGGTCTCAAGGTTGGCATGCTTGGTCCAGGCACGACGCTGGCTGCGGGTGGTGACAAACTCGATCGCCTTTACTCGTACGGGTATGCAGGCCTGGCATCCATCGCAATAGGGTCGGTAGGTAAAGATTCCGCTGCGCCGGAATCCATTCTTCACCAGCTCGGCATAGACGTCGGCGTTGATCAGATGGGATGGTGTCGCGACCTGAGACCGCGCCTGTCGGCCTTCAAGATAACTGCACGGGTAAGGAGCTGTCGCATAAAACTGCAAGGTGGCGAAAGGCAGGTCTTTTAAGTGCGTCATATACGTAAAGTCCGACTGCGATGGTGACAGAAGGATGGTGTTCAGCGCCTTTCTAATTTACACCGGATGCCGAGGCGGGATAACAATTTTTTGCTCAGTCTTCAAAATAGAGCAAGCGGCTCCCAGACGACGATAGGCGCTTGACGCGTGGCGCTTGCCAGATGCGCGAGGAAATCTCTGCGCGGAATCGGGCCGGCGCCAAGCGAAGCAAGATGCGAGGTCTCCTGTTGACAATCGATCATGATTACCCCGTTCGCCTTCAGAAAGTGCACCAGATAGGCCAGTGCAATCTTGGATGCATCGGTGGCACGGGCAAACATTGATTCGCCATAAAACATCTTGCCGATGCAAACGCCATACGCGCCGCCGACGAGTTGGCCATCCAGCCATACCTCGGATGAATGCGCATGCCCGCGGTGATGCAATTCGCAATAGCCGCGCACGATGTCATCGGAAATCCATGTGCCGGCGCCATCGCGTCTGGGAGCGGCGCAGGCACGCATGACTTCCTCGAATGCACTGTCAAAGCGTATTTGCCAGCGCCCATCGGTAGTTTGGCTGCTGTGCACCTTCCTCAGCGATTTTTTCAGACTGTACGAGACCGAGAAGCGTTCAGTAAACAACACCATCCGCGGATCGGTGCTCCACCACAGGATAGGCTGTCCTTCCGAAAACCACGGGAATATGCCGTGCCGGTATGCATCAAGCAGGCGGTCGGACGACAGATCAGCGCCGGCTGCCAGCAAGCCGGCCGCGCCATCTTCTTCAGTCAATGCATAGCTGACGTCCGGAAAGGGAGTGTCGGCCTCAAGCCATGGAATCATTCACGAATCCCCAAAGTAGGTCATTTTTTGCACGCTAACAGTGCGGAATAGCAATGAATCCCGTGTCAATAAAAATTTCCGTAGAAAAATCAATGTGTTACAAAATTGCACCAAAATGGAATATTTATTGCTTATGGGAAGCACCATTTTCAAACAATGCACATAAACAGGGAGATTTTTACATGGATGCGTTTAAACATGGCGCTGATGCCCTTTTCATTTTACTTGGCGCCATCATGATTCTCGCGATGCACGCGGGTTTTGCCTTTCTTGAACTGGGCACGGTTCGCAAGAAAAACCAGATCAATGCCTTGGTCAAAATCTTAGTCGATTTTGCCGTTTCAACAATAGCGTATTTTTTTGTCGGCTATGGCATTGCCTACGGCGTGCATTTTTTTGCTGACGCCACAACCCTGTCCGCCAAAAACGGATTCGAACTGGTGAAGTTCTTTTTCCTGTTGACTTTCGCGGCTGCCATTCCCGCGATTATTTCGGGCGGTATCGCGGAACGCGCAAAATTTCATCCGCAACTGGTGGCTACCGCGCTACTTGTCGGGCTGATCTATCCGCTTTTCGAGGGTATTGCATGGAACCAGCGATTAGGTATCCAGCCCTGGCTGAAGGAAGTCTTCTCGGCGGAGTTCCATGATTTTGCCGGCTCGGTGGTGGTGCACGCAGTCGGCGGGTGGGCAGCCTTGCCAGCGGTATTGTTCCTCGGCGCGCGTCGTGGACGTTATTCGAAAGACGGAGCAATCGCCGCGCATCCGCCCTCCAGTATTCCCTTTCTTGCACTTGGCGCCTGGATACTTGCGGTAGGCTGGTTCGGCTTCAATGTAATGAGTGCGCAAACACTCGACAAGATGAACGGGCTGGTTGCGATGAATTCGCTGATGGCCATGGTGGGCGGCACTCTGAGCGCCGTCCTGCTTGGCAAGAACGACCCCGGCTTTGCTTACAACGGTCCGTTGGCCGGACTGGTTGCCGTGTGCGCCGGGTCCGATCTGATGCACCCGCTAGGAGCGTTGCTAACCGGCGGCATTGCCGGCGCCATCTTTGTATGGATGTTCATGTTGACCCAAAACAAATGGAAAATCGATGACGTACTCGGGGTGTGGCCGCTGCACGGCCTTTGCGGTGCGTGGGGCGGGATTGCCACCGGCATTTTCGGGCAGACAGCCCTGGGCGGTATAGGCGGCGTGTCGTTCATGTCTCAGCTGATTGGAACGGCGCTCGGCATTGGCATCGCCATGCTCGGCGGGACCATCGTATATGGCGCCCTCAAGAAAATCGTCGGCATTCGCCTCGACGCGGAGCAGGAATTCGACGGGGCCGACTTGTCGATTCACAAGATCAGCGCAACGGCGGAACGTGAAACAAGCTGGTAGCCATTTGAGATTGATATAAACGAGGCAAGACCGGCCTGATGTGAATTCATAGCCGGGATTCGGATGAGTGCCGGCGCACGTGATGATGAGCCTGTGCCTTTTAACTGGACACGAAGAGATTGCCGGTCGGGCAGACGGCCGGTAAATTTTGCAGGGTCAATGAAGTCGGATCGGCTCTAGGCATTGTCGATACGCATCGCGCAGGTATTCAGCGAACGCGCAGCACGTTATACACGGCGTCAAAGTCGTTTTGAATGGCTTCCAGTTGTTCTTCACGAGCGACCTTCACCAACTGCCGCAATGCGTGCTTGAACATCCGCCGGTCCGTGTCGCTTGCTTCTTCGCTCAAGGAAGCGACCATCGATTCGATCATTTCATCTGAGGCGCACATAACGGTTTTCTGAAAAATTGAGTAATGCGAATGCATTGAGCAAATCCTGTGCCGGATTGTGCAGTTCCATGGTAAGCGCTTGGGCTTCGGGCCATGGTGCTCTCCTGCGTTCGAAACCGATGTATTCAATCTGACGAAAGCAGATGTAATTTCGAGCATATGCAGTTATTACATTTTCCAATCCTGTACCCAACTGTGCAACGGATCCTGCCGGATGGCCCAGTATGAATTCAACTGATCAAGGTCATCGGTCTACTGTGCTTGCACATCGGAAATGTCCTACGAGAGCGGCCTGCCGGACATCGAACGATTTCGATTGAGCAGCGTTGACAGTTCTTCGGGCGGCACGGCGGGGCTGAGCAGAAAGCCCTGCATTTCATCGCAGTCATGTTCTTCAAGGAAGCGGATCTGCTCTTCGGTGGTCACACCTTCGGCTACAACTTTGAGCTGCATGGTATGCGCCAGGGCAATCGTTGCGGATACGATCGCAGCATCATCCCGGCTTCCTGAAATGTCGCGGATGAATGACTGGTCGATCTTGAGCGTATCAACCGGCAAGCGGCGCAGGTAACTCAGCGAAGAATAGCCGGTGCCGAAATCATCGATGGAGATCGATACACCGGCATCCCGTATTTCCGCAAGCTTGGACAAGGTGGATTCTACATTTTGCATCAAGCTGCTTTCCGTAATTTCCAGCTCAAGCCAGCGGGCATCCAGTCCGCTTTGCATCAACGACTTGCGCACCGCATGCGTAATGGTGGAGTCGGGCGCCAACTGATAAGGGGAAAGATTGACTGATACCTTTAAACCTGGCAATCCGGCCTCTTGCCAGCGGCGGTTTTGCTTGCACGCCGTATGCAGCACCCACTCGCCCAGTTCATTGATCAGCCCGACCTCTTCGGCAAGCGGGATGAATTCATTCGGAGGCACTAGTCCCCGTTCGGGATGATGCCAGCGCACCAGCGCTTCGGCTCCCACGATTTCATTGCTGTTGATGTCGACTCTCGGCTGGTAATACACCACAAGTTCCCCGCGTTCCAGCGCCAGTCTGAGTTGGCGCTCATGCATCAATCTTGCCTTGACCCGTTCGTTCATGTCTGCCTTGTAGAAGCGGAATGAACCGCCGCCACTTGCCTTGGCTTCGTACATGGCAAGATCCGCGTTTCTTAACAAAGTGGCAGCATCGGTTCCATCTTTGGGAAACAAGCTGCAACCGATGCTGCTGGAGACCGTGAAATCGTGGCCCTCAAGCGCGACGGGATTTTCGATGACGGCGAGCAGGTTGCGTGCGATTCCAATCACATCTTCCGGCGAACGGACGTCTTCAAGCACGATTACAAATTCGTCGCCGCCGATCCGCGCGACGGTATCGACTTCGCGCACACATTGCTTGAGCCGATCCGCCATGATGCGCAGCAGGATGTCGCCCTTGTCATGGCCCAGGCTGTCGTTGACGATCTTGAAACGATTAAGGTCAAGAAAAAGGACGCCGACACGTCCGCCCTGTCGCTCGGCCTGCACGATCGCGTGCCTGATGCGGTCATCCAGCAGGTTGCGATTGGGTAGTCCGGTAAGAGCATCATAAGTCGCAAGGTGCTCGATTCGACGCTCGTAGTCCTTGCTATGGGTTACATCGCGCGCGATGCCGTGAACTCCGACGACACGGTCATTGACAATGATGGGAACGACGGTGAGGTGGGCATCGAAGCTGCTGCCGTCCTTGCGTATGCCGATGACATCGAGACTGGAGGCTGACCCTTTCACTGCCGCCGCAAAATGCTGTTCAATCAGATCCACGCTTTCCGGCGCCACCATTGGCCGAAACGGCATTGCCGCCAGCTCGCTGCCGGAATAACCGGTGAGTTGGGAAAACGCCTTGTTTGCCGATAAGAGATGGCCATTCAGATCGAATGCAAATACGCCATCGGGATGGTGTTCAAACAAGGATTCAAAGCGCTGTTCGTGCTCGATCAGGGTAAGCGCCGCATTTCGTATTTCGGTGTTGTCACGGGCGACGCAATAAAAGTGTTGTTCGGCCCTCGACCAGTTAGCTGACCATGCGATATGTACGATGCTGCCATCCTTGCGGATGAATCGGCTGTCGATAGAGTAGCCAGGGCCGGTCTGCCGCACCTTGCGAAGGGCAGCCGAATGCTTGCTGCGATCGTCCGGGTGCGTGAACTCAAGATACCTACGGTGTAACAGTTCTTCCGGGCGGTAGCCCCAGATACGCTCGGATGCGGCGCTGACCAATGTAAATTGACCGCCTGTATCGATGGTGCAGATAACATCCGGCAAGTGGTCAATCATGCGCTGATCGCGGCTCGAATCAGCCGGTAACTCAGTCCACGACTTTTCTTGAGTGTTCTCGTGAACGTTTGCGGAGACCGGATTGCGTATCGAGGCGCAATAGAGAACCCGTCCCTCCAGCGCGAGTGGCGTCACCGTCGCTTCGATACGCAGTGGTCTGCCTGCCTTGTCCCGGACCGACATCAGGGTGCGCTCATTGAGCACGAGAAGATCAGCAGTCCGCCAGTATTGCTGCGCATTGTCTTCATCGGCGGCCGACATGCGCATGTTGTCCGGTGCGATGAGTGCGTACAGCGGCTTGCCGAGGGCTTCCTCCTGATGCCAGCCAAATATGCGCGTCGCTTTTGGATTCCATGCATGGACGACACCATGTGCATCAATGACGATCAAGGCATCCATGGCATTTCTGATGATTGCATTGAATAACTCCTCGCGCTTTTCATTCATTTCCAATAATTTCATATGCTTTTTCGTCTAATGCGACTCGTCAGCGAAAAAGATCCGAGTCAATATTTCAGCAATTGAAAATTCTGTTCCGGCGAGCTGGTGTTCAAGCCGGCCTGCAGTCGGGGAAGCAACGCTTTCTGGATGCGATCACCTGTTAGTGACAGTGGCCATCATGTGCTCGGTACCAGGATTCAAAGTCA
Source organism: Noviherbaspirillum saxi (assembly GCF_003591035.1). Taxonomy (NCBI): domain Bacteria; kingdom Pseudomonadati; phylum Pseudomonadota; class Betaproteobacteria; order Burkholderiales; family Oxalobacteraceae; genus Noviherbaspirillum; species Noviherbaspirillum saxi. The sequence goes on along the minus strand of NZ_QYUO01000001.1, from coordinate 2,511,839 downwards.
TGCGCTGATAGCGGTTTGCTGAACAGGTAGCCTTGGGCTTGATCGCAGCCATGGTGGCGCAGGTAACGCATCGCTCCTTCGGATTCGATGCCCTCGCCAACCACTTCGAGATTCAGCGCGCGCCCGAGGCCGATGATCGTGTCGGCAATCGATTGGCTGGACTCGTTCGATTCAAGCTGGTCCGTGAAAGAACGGTCAATCTTCAATTTATCCAGCGGCAGATTGCTCAGATGGCTCAGATTCGAGTAGCCGGTGCCTACGTCGTCAAGGACGATGCGCACACCGCGGGACTTGAGATGCGTCAGTTTGGCAATTGCTTCCGTGATGTTGTCCATCACCGTACTTTCAGTCAGTTCGATCTCGAGGCAGGTCGGATCCATGCCGGATTCATCGATGGTTTGCGTAATGCGCGAGGCAAACTCCGGGTGACGGAATTGGGAGGCCGACACATTGATCGCCATGCTTGGTATGCTGAGCCCGGTATCTTGCCAGTGCTGCTGCTGCCGGCATGCCTCGCGCGCCACCCACAGGCCGAGACGGTCAATCAATCCTGCCGACTCCGCAATGGGGATGAATTGATCGGGGCTTAGCAAGGTCCCGTTCGCGTCCGCCAGCCGAATCAGCGCTTCGGCTCCGACAACCTGACCGGTGGCGATATCAATCACCGGCTGATAGAGCAGGGTGAGCTTGTTCGCATCCAGCGCGTCCTTAAGCTGTTGCTCGAGCTGCACCTTGTCGATCGCGAATTGCTGGTGCTCCGGCATATAGATCCTGAAGGTATTGCGGCCGGCGCGCTTGGCCGCATACATTGCAAGATCGGCGCAGCGTATCAATCCGGCAAGGTCTTCGGCATGCTTTCGAAACAGGCTGATGCCGATCGAAGGAGATACCGCCACCTGCAGCGAATCAATGGGGATGGGGCGTGCCACGGTCTCGAGGATATGTTGCGCGACGGTTTCCGGATCCTGGCTTCCGTGCACACGCGGCAAGACGACAATGAATTCGTCGCCGCCAAGGCGGCTCACCACGTCTTCCTTGCGTGTGCAATGCAACAGGCGGCGCGCAACTTCCTGTAGCACCTTGTCCCCGACCTCATGCCCATACAGATCATTGATCGGTTTGAAACGATCCAGATCCACGAAGAGAACGGCGCTGTTGGCGCCAATTCGTTCGGCTTGTGCGAGAAGATGTTCGCAATATTCAAACAGCAATGCACGGTTCGGCAGACCGGTAAGACTGTCATGCTGGGCGGCTACCTGTAGCCGTTTCTCGGCTTCGTACTTCTCTGTGATATCGACGGTGACGCCGACGCGCCGTATCGCGTTTCCATCGGCGTCGAAATGGACCTGGCCGCGCAGAAAAATCCATCGCTGTTGGCCGTCTGTCAAACCGATCGTCCTGAATTCCACCTGATATCGCCCACCTGCACCCGGACGTGACGCTTCTTCGATGATGCTCCGTATTCGTTCGCGATCATCAGCGTGTAAACCCAGATAAAACGTATTCGAGTTGATTATTGAATCGGAGGGCAATCCGAAGTGCTCGCGCATCTTTTCCGACCAGACGACTTCTGTTGTCTGGGGGAAGTAATCGAACATGCCGAGTTCCGCCGCCTCGATCGCAAGCTGGAGTTTTTCCGTGCTTTTGACCAGCGCTTCTTCAGCATTCCTGCGGGCCGTAATATCGGTTGCAAAAAATACCGCACCGACACGGATGCCCTCTTTGTTGTAATGCGGAGAAGCTGTACAGGACACGTAAAACGGCGAGCCGTCGGCACGATATACCCGCCAGATGAAGTCCCTTGCAGTTTCGCCATAGGTTGCGGCACGGTACACCTTGCATTGCTCAAGGGTATCCGGATTTCCTTCCGGATACTGGTGGGCAATCTTGTCGATCACCCTTTGCCCATATAACTCCTGGTCCGACAAGCGGAACATTCGGCGTGCTTCGGGGTTCTGGTAGACGACGTGAGCTTCCGTGTCCGTTATGAAGATGGAATCCGCCGCATGTTCTGCAATGCTGAAATCCATGTCGAGTAAGGTTTGCATGTCCGTCGCCTGACAAAGTACCCCAGTGCAATTCGACTTGTTTTCAGGCTCGTAAGTTCGTTGGCAAAAGCCATAAAGATGCAAAGCTTGGGTAAAGGCATAACGTTTCATGAGGCGTGTTGCCGGGCTAGCCGTCAAGGCTTGAATTCCAAGAATTATATTTTCTGGCATGTTGTCATATAAGCAGGCACATGGAACGGGCGGCAATGAATGACAAACACACAATGGTTCGTATTGATTGGCATCCTGATGCTTGCGCGCGGACTGGCAGCCACGACGATTTCGCGTCTACCGTTCACAAGCGCCATCGTTTACCTCAGCGCCGGACTTATTCTTGGTCCCACATTCCTGAACGTCTTTCACTTTGATCCACTGGAGCAATCCGCGCTGCTAGAGGTGCTTACCGAGATCGCAGTACTGATATCGCTGTTTTCGGCTGGAGTGAAGATGCCGGTGCCGGTGACCCTGAAGCGGTGGGGGCCGCCGATCCGTCTTGCGTGGGTATCGATGACCGTCACCGTGGGTTTGGTTGCCGCCTTCTCGTATTTCATTCTTGAATTGCCGCTTGGGGCGGGCGTCCTGTTGGGCGCAATTCTGGCGCCCACCGACCCGGTGCTGGCAACTGATGTGCAGGTGCGTCATGCGGGCGACCAGGATCAGTTGCGCTTTACGCTGACAAGCGAGGCCGGCATGAACGATGGAAGTGCGTTTCCGTTTGTTATGCTTGGTCTTGGCTTGCTGGGCCTGCATGACTTGGGGCCTATGGCGATGCAATGGCTGGTGGTTGAAGTGCTTTGGGCAACCGCAGGTGCAGTGCTAATCGGGGTTGTGAGCGGCGCTGCGCTGGCCCGTCTCGGATGGCGCCTCAGGAGCGGCAATTCCAAACATGAAGTGTTGGACGATCTGGTCGGGTTGGGGCTCATTGCCGTGGTCTACGGTTTGACCGTCTGGCTTAAAGCCTGGGGCTTTCTTGCCGTATTTTTTGCCGGTGTCGCATTACGTCAAACAGAACTAATGCTGGCGGGCACCCCAAAAAATCGTCACGGTTTAATGGAGCCCGATACCTCGAAATCGGCATCTGCCATTGCCGGTCCCGACAGGGAAGTGCCTCCTACGGTGAGCCAGGAATCTCTCGTGTTCAAGGAACATTTGGAGCGATTGTCGGAACTGACGCTGGTACTGCTCCTCGGCGGTATGCTGTCCCTGGACGTATGGAACGGTAGGACGGTCAGCGTCGCCGTGTTTCTTTTTATTGTGGCGCGTCCTCTCAGTGTGGCAATCGGCTTGATCGGAACAAATACAACCCGTCGAATCCGCGGCATTGCGGGATGGTTTGGCGTACGCGGCATCGGATCGCTTTATTACTTGATGTACGCAATAGAGCATGGACTTCCATATGATCTGGCGCGCGAGCTCACGCAGATCACCCTGGTGGTCATCATGCTGTCGATTTTTATTCACGGCACCAGCGTCAAACCCCTGATGGAGCGGTTCTGGCGCTCGTGAACTGTGCCGCGGTGAGGTCGGAAGGTTGGCAAATTGATATGCGCCTGCTTGTATTGCTTAGCCTCACGGCGAAACCGGCAAACGCTACAAGACGAATCGATCTATGCTTGCGGAGACTCGGTATGCCGCATGGGCTTGCGGATGTCCTGGGTATGTAGCGCATAGCTGCCGCCTTCTTTTTGAATTCTCGCTAGATCCGCAAAGAAGGACTTCAACGTGTGCCCGACAGTAGGGAAGGCAATGTCGTTCCAGGGTATTTCTTCTTCGGTGAAGAGTGCGACTTCTAGGCTTTCCGTGCCCGCCGCGTAATCAAGGTCGAGCAGGGTTGCGCGATAAAACATATGGACCTGATGCACATGCGGCACGTTCAACAGTGAAAACAGCCCATGCAACTTGATCCGGGCTCCGGCTTCTTCGAAGGTCTCGCGTAATGCCGCTTCGGTAGTGGTCTCGTTGTTTTCCATAAAACCGGCCGGCAGCGTCCAATATCCGTAACGCGGTTCGATTGCACGTTTGCATAGCAGGATGCGTATCTGTCCATTCTCTTCCCACACAGGAAGGGAGCCAATGACCATCTTTGGATTCTGGTAATGGATCGTGCCGCATTGTTCGCATACAAAACGCGGACGATTGTCGTCCGGTGGAACCACCAGCGAGACGGGATGCGCACACTCTGAGCAGAATTTCATAGAGGACCGGATGCGAGAAAAATGAAAAGCCTGCAAAGCAGACCGGCTGACAAATCAATTGATTACAGAAGATGATCTGTTTGTCATCTACCTGTATACAGCGCAAGTGTATCACTGCCGAGGGAGATTGCATTTGCGTTGCCTATCGATACAGGATATACTTCTCTTCTTCAGACGCGGGGTGGAGCAGTCTGGCAGCTCGTCGGGCTCATAACCCGAAGGTCGCAGGTTCAAATCCTGCCCCCGCAACCAAGTCTTAAAGTCTTATCGTTCCCGCCTTCATTACATCTCCAATAAATCGGGCGTCGGAATTGCATCAACAGGTTTTCTCTAACCGGGCGGCGTCTTGTGGCGTTTGTCGTTGACGATAACTTCTGCACATTCTTAGTTAAGAACAAGACGCAATAAACATGAATACTCTTGAGGCGAAGAAAGTCCTCGAAACCGCGTTACTTTGCGCCCATGAGCCATTGTCAATCAATGACATGAAAAAGCTCTATGCGGAAAATGGCGAGGGTCATGAAGAAGTGGGTGCGGATACCATCAAGGCGATGCTCGAGGAGCTGCGCGTCGACTGGGCCGATAAAGGTATTGAAATTGTCAGTCTTTCCACCGGGTGGCGTTTCCAAAGCCGGCCGGAAATGAAGAAATATCTTGAGCGGCTCAATCCGGAAAAACCCCCGAAATACACCAGGGCCACACTCGAAACGCTCGCAATCATCGCCTACCGCCAGCCGGTAACGCGCGGAGATATCGAAGAAATCCGCGGCGTCACAGTGAACTCCCAGACGATCAAGATGCTCGAAGACCGAGGTTGGATCGAATCCATTGGTCACAGGGATGTTCCTGGGAGGCCCGCGCTGTTCGCCACAACCAAGCAGTTTTTGGATGACCTTGGGTTGACTTCGCTGGATCAGCTACCTCCGCTACAGCAAGTGACGAAAGAAGAAATGCAAGGCGGCATGCTTCCTGAAATGCAGGCATTGCAAGGCGAAATGCAGGCGACGCTTGATCCGGTGCCGACGGAAGTGGCTGAACAACAAGACTATGCGCATGCTTCGGCCGCTGCCGAGGAGGCAGGTACTACCGAGTCCGTGTTCGATCCAATGCGGCACATCGGCTCCCAAAACGACCCGGATACGGTAACGCCGACATCGCAAGATGCAGCGTCAATCGCAAGCGCCGGAATTTCTTCACCTGACGCCGCACCTGTTGCGGAAATACAGGATGACGCAACGCCAAGCCAGCAAAACAAAGAATCGAACGATGAATCTGCCTTCCCCCAATAATGAATCGGCGCTTGTCGCTGCAAATGCCGACAACCGTTCTGACGCAGGAGAAGTATCTGGCATGTCGCAGGTTGACACCGCTGTCGGCGGTGGCACTGTCGATGAAGGCAAGAAAAAGCCTGTCAAGCGCGGTGTTCGCGGCCCTCGCAGCCTGAGGCGCACGCGTGCGCCGAAGCAGGCCGACAACGAAAGCGCGGATGCTTCGGTATCGCAAGACAATGTCGTTGTCCAGCCAAGTGTTGATCCAGCCAGCGCTGCGCCAGCTTCTGAGGCAGACAAGGCGCAGCGGCCACGTCGCAATACCCGCAAGCGTGAAGACGGACCGGCAGATACTGGCGCTCCAAAATCCAGGCCTGCGAACAATAAGCGAAATTCCGGCGGAAAGGCGCCACAGGCAAAGACCCGAAACGGTAGTGGTGCCGACGACATATTCACGCTGGTGACGTCGGGCGCATTCGATGTCTCGGTCAATCCCGGTGCGCAGGGCAGCGGTGGCCGACGTGATAAAGGACAAATGCCCGGCAAGAATGTGCGTCGCGATCTGACTGCAGAAGACGACGCGCCGAAACTGCACAAAGTGCTCGCGGAAGCCGGACTCGGTTCGCGCCGCGACATGGAAGAACTGATCATTGCAGGCCGTGTCTCGGTGAATGGCGAACCGGCCCACATCGGCCAACGGATTCTTCCCACGGATCAGGTACGTATCAATGGCAAGCTGATTCAGCGCAAAATCAGCAAGCGTCCTCCTCGGGTTCTTATTTACCACAAGCCTGCCGGGGAAATTGTCAGTCATGACGATCCGGAAGGTCGGCCGTCGGTATTCGATAACCTGCCGACCATGAAGACGGGGAAATGGCTGGCCGTCGGGCGACTGGACTTCAATACCGAGGGGTTACTCCTGTTCACCACATCGGGCGATCTCGCAAACCGCCTGATGCACCCGCGCTATAACATCGAGCGCGAATATGCAGTACGTACACTCGGTGAGCTTGAAGAAGGAATGAGGCAAAAGCTGCTTGCCGGAATCGAACTTGAAGATGGTGTGGCGCAATTTTCCAAGATTGCGGATGGCGGCGGCGAGGGTGTCAATCGATGGTATCGCGTAACGATCGGTGAAGGCCGAAACCGCGAAGTCCGGCGCATGTTTGAAGCAATCGGGCTGACCGTGTCGCGCTTGATCCGCACGCGCTACGGAGCAATGACGCTGCCTAGCGGACTTAAACGTGGACGCTGGGATGAATTGGACGAGAACGCAGTACGCAGCCTGATGAGTGCCAGTGGCCTGGAGAAGGCTGCTGCTCCGGCGCCGACAGGCAAACCACGTGGTGAGCGTAATGGAAATGTTCCGGAAAAGAACTTCTTTGGTAAGCGCGGGCAGCCTCAGCAGGGCCGTGGTAATTCGCGTGGACAACAGCAACAGGGACAGACGCGAAGCAGGCAGCCGGACCCGTTGCAGACGGCACTCGGTTTCCCTGACGCTGGTCAACAACGGAGAGGCGGCGCCGGGTTCGGGCGGGGTGTATCTCCGACGCATGGAATGCCGCGTCGACGTTCCCGCGGCTAACTGTCGCTTCGAGATAGCGGCAGCGTGCGTAAATAGGTGAAATTGCCGATGGACGTGCCGCTTTGCGCCTGAGTGCAAAGCGGCTTTGTCGTTGCGATGCACTAAATAATTGTTTATAATTAGAGAGTTAACAAAGGCGCGGCTGCAAGCGCGCGTTTGTATTGGGAGCGCCGTCTAAAGCGGCGAAGCAATAAAAAGAGATGGGCACATGCCCATTTTTTTTTTGTTGAACAGATTGCGCAGTATTGCAGGCATATGCCTGCCTTTATGGAGAACGGGTTTGCGGTTGCTGGAGCTGGTTGAAAAAACCGTATCAGGAATGGGCTATGAATTGGTCGACCTTGAACAGGCGGCGCATGGCCTGCTGCGTGTCTACATTGACTTTCCGCCTGAAGAGGCGGACAGGGGCAGTATCACGGTCGAGGACTGCGAAAAGGTCAGTCATCAACTGTCTCACGTACTGACGGTTGAAAACGCACATTATGAGCGGCTTGAGATTTCGTCGCCCGGCCTGGATCGGCCACTGAAAAAAGTGGCGGACTATGCCCGCTTCGCCGGGCAGGAAGCGCTGGTCAAGTTGCGCATGCCCATGCCGGGCGCGGCCAACCGCAAGTCGTTCCAGGGCATCTTGCATGAGCCGGAAGGCGACAAGCTGAAATTGGAATTCGAAGGAAAAGATGGGCCGGCGATACTGGAATTTGTTATCGCCGATGTGGACAAGGCACGTTTGGTGCCAAAAGTGGACTTTAGGAGTCGCAAAGCATGAGTCGCGAAGTATTGTTGTTGGTCGATGCGCTGGCGCGTGAAAAAAATGTCGATAAGGAAATCGTCTTCGGGGCGCTGGAGCATGCGCTCGCACAAGCGACCAAGAAACGCTACGACGGCGAAGTGGATGTGCGGGTCTCGATTGACCGTGATACCGGCGAGTTCGAATCTTTCCGCCGCTGGCACGTCGTGCCTGACGAGGCAGGCCTGCAATTGCCTGATCAGGAAGTGTTGCACTTCGAGGCGAAAGAGCAGATTGCCGATATCGAAATCGACGACTACATCGAAGAGCCGATCGAGTCGGTGGATTTCGGACGTCGCTTTGCGCAAGACACCAAACAGGTAGTGCTGCAGCGTATACGCGACGCCGAACGCGAGCAGATTCTTGCCGACTTCCTCGAGCGCGGCGATGCGCTCGTTACCGGCACGATCAAACGCATGGAACGTGGCGATGCCATCGTCGAGTCGGGAAAAATCGAAGCTCGCCTGCCGCGCGACCAGATGATTCCCAAGGAAAACCTGCGAATCGGCGACCGTGTGCGCGCCTTCATTCTGCGTATCGATCGCAATGCACGCGGACCGCAAGTCATTCTGTCGCGCACTGCGCCGGAATTCATCATGAAATTGTTCGAACTTGAAGTTCCGGAAATCGAACAAGGATTGCTGGTCATTAAGTCGGCAGCCCGTGACCCTGGCGTGCGCGCAAAGATAGCAGTATTCACAAACGACAAGCGCATCGATCCTATCGGCACCTGTGTCGGTATGCGCGGCTCACGTGTTCAGGCCGTCACCGGCGAACTGGGCGGCGAGCGCGTCGACATCGTGTTGTGGTCCGAAGATCCGGCACAATTTGTGATTGGAGCTCTTGCTCCGGCGAACGTGTCTTCGATCGTTGTCGATGAGGAAAAACACGCCATGGACGTCGTGGTCGATGAGGAAAATCTTGCGATCGCCATTGGCCGTGGCGGCCAGAATGTCCGTCTTGCATCAGAGCTGACCGGCTGGCAGATCAATATCATGACTGCCGAGGAATCGGCTGACAAGTCGGCTACCGAAACTGCGGCGATTCGTACGCTGTTCATGGAAAAGCTCGATGTCGACCAGGAAGTGGCCGATATTCTTGTCGACGAAGGATTTTCCAGCCTGGAAGAAATCGCCTACGTGCCGATCACTGAAATGCTGGACATCGAGGCATTCGACGAAGACACCGTCAATGAATTGCGCAATCGCGCCCGCGACGCGCTGGTGACAGAGGCAATTGCTTCGGAAGAAGGTCTGGAAGGCATGGACGACACCCTGGCCAATCTGGAAGGGATCGACCGCCTCACGGCTGGCAAGCTGGGCTTGGCTGGTATCAAGACGCTCGATGCCTTTGCCGGCCTTGCTTATGACGAGTTTGGCTCGATTCTCGCTTTACCGGTCGAGCGTGCGCGTCAACTGATTGAAAACCAATTTGAAGATGTGACCGATGATGAGATGCGCCTGATCGACGCCAAGTACGACGATCGTGCACGGGCGTTGCAAGCCAAAGCGCGGGAGCTGGCAGAAGCTAAATGATCGCGAACGCTCCAATATCATCTGTCGTGCCACATAGAAAAGAGGACTGAATGGCGAGTAACAACGTAGCCCAATTTGCCACCGAACTGAAGATGCCTGCAGACCTGCTTTTAACGCAACTGCGCGCTGCCGGCGTCGAAAAAAGTTCGGCGTCCGATGACTTGTCCAAAGAAGACAAGGACAAGCTCTTGAACCATTTGCGCCGTTCGCATGGTGCATTGCCGGAAGGCGATAAAAAGAAGATCACGCTGACCCGCAAGGAAACTACAGAAATCAAGCAGGCCGACGCCACAGGAAAGTCGCGCACGATTCAGGTAGAAGTCCGCAAGAAGCGCACCTTCATCAAGCGTGATGAGCCCGTAGCCGATGAGGCACCGGCACAGGCGCAGGCCGCTCCGGTCGTCGACGAGGCTGAGATCGCCCGTCGTGCCGAAGAAGCGCGCCGCCAAGCTGAACTGATTGCACGGCAGGAAGAGGAATTGCGCGAAAAGCAGGAGCGCCTTGCCAAGCTTGAAGCTGAAAAGGAAGCGCAAGCCAAAGCCATGCGTGAAGTGGAAGAGGCTGAAAAGGCTGAGGCCGCCAAGGCGGCTGCGGAACAGGCAGCCCAGGCCGCAAAGGTGGATCTGACCGTGGCCGAGGAAAAGAAGCGTGCGGCCGATGAAGAAGCCAAGAAGAAGGCGCAGCAGCAGGAGGCCAAGGACGCGGCTGAGCGTGCGGCAGCGACCGAGCGCGCACGCAAGGCGGTAGCCGACGAAGTGGCGCAGATCAAGGCGATGATGAGCCAGCCACGCCGCGTGGTGAAGGCGCCGGAACCTGCGCCTGCTCCGGCTCCAGTTGCTAAAGCAGCCGAAGGCACATTGCATAAGCCGGCGGACAAGAAGCCTGGCGAAAAGAAGGACGACAAGAAGCCTGCAGTCGGCGACAAGAAGTCAATCAAGTCTGCCAATGTGTCGTCAACGTGGCAGGATGACGCCGCCAAGAAACGTGGTGGAGGCATCAAGACCCGCGGCGGCCCGGCAACGACAGCGCCGGGTGGCCGTGACGGCTGGCGTGGTGGCCCGAAGGGACGCCGCTCCTCGCATGGCGATGACCGTCACGAATCCAATTTCCAGGCGCCGACCGAAGCAGTTGTCAGGGACGTGCACGTGCCCGAAACAATCACTGTCGCCGAACTGGCGCACAAGATGGCGGTCAAGGCTTCGGAAGTTATCAAGCACATGATGAAGCTGGGCCAGATGGTTACCATCAATCAGGTGCTTGACCAGGAAACAGCAATGATTCTGGTCGAAGAAATGGGACACAAGGCATATGCCGCCAAGCTTGACGATCCCGAAGCATTGCTGGAAGAGGCCGGTACGCATAACGACGCAGATGCGTTGCCGCGTGCACCGGTAGTGACCGTGATGGGCCACGTCGACCACGGCAAGACATCCTTGCTCGATTCGATTCGCCGTGCCAAGGTTGCGGCAGGCGAAGCGGGTGGTATTACACAGCATATTGGTGCGTACCATGTGGAAACACCGCGCGGCATCATTACCTTCCTCGATACGCCGGGCCACGAAGCGTTTACCGCGATGCGTGCCCGCGGCGCGAAAGCGACCGACATCGTCATCCTGGTCGTGGCAGCCGACGATGGCGTGATGCCGCAAACCAAGGAAGCGATCGCTCACGCGAAGGCTGCCGGTGTGCCTATCGTGGTTGCCATCAACAAGATCGACAAGCAGGGTGCCAATACCGAACGTGTGACGCAGGAACTGGTTGCCGAACAAGTGGTGCCGGAAGCGTATGGCGGCGAATCGCCATTCATTCCCGTGTCCGCCAAGACTGGCCAAGGCATTGACGAATTGCTGGAGAACGTACTCTTGCAGGCGGAAGTGCTGGAACTCAAGGCGCCGGTTGATACCCACGCCAAAGGCCTGGTCATTGAAGCGAAACTCGACAAGGGTCGTGGACCGGTCGCAACCGTTCTGGTGCAATCGGGCACGCTCAAGCGTGGCGACATTGTGCTTGCGGGATCATCGTATGGCCGCGTACGTGCGATGCTGGATGAAAATGGGAAGACCATCAATGATGCCGGACCGTCGATTCCCGTCGAGATTCAAGGTTTGACCGAAGTGCCGGCAGCCGGCGAAGAAGTCATGGTCATGGCCGACGAGCGCAAGGCACGCGAAATTGCATTGTTCCGCCAGGGCAAATTCCGTGACGTCAAGCTGGCCAAGCAGCAAGCCGCCAAGCTGGAAAACATGTTCGAGCAGATGGCCGAAGGCGAAGTCAAGAATCTGCCTTTGATCATCAAGACCGATGTGCAAGGTTCGCAAGAAGCGATCGTGCATGCGATGCAAAAACTATCGACCAACGAAGTGCGGGTGCAGATTGTGCACGCAGCGGTCGGCGGTATCAGCGAATCGGACGTCAATCTTGCCGTGGCATCGAAGGCAGTCATTATCGGCTTCAACACCCGCGCAGACGCATCTGCACGCAAGCTGGCAGAGTCCAGCGGTATTGACATTCGCTACTACAACATCATTTACGATGCGGTGGACGAAATCAAGGCCGCCATGTCCGGCATGCTGGCGCCCGAAAAGCGCGAACAGTCACTGGGCATGGTCGAAATTCGCCAAGTGTTCCACGTCAGCAAAGTCGGCTCCATTGCCGGTTGCTACGTACTCGACGGCTTGGTCAAGCGCGGCTCGTCAGTACGACTGTTGCGCAACAACGTGGTCGTGTGGACTGGCGAACTGGACTCGCTCAAGCGTTTCAAGGACGATGTGAAGGAAGTCAAAGCCGGCTTCGAATGCGGTTTGTCGCTGAAAAACTTCAACGACATCCAGGAAGGCGATCAGCTGGAAGTGTTCGAAGTACAGGAAGTGGCTCGTACGCTGTAATTCCTTCGAAAATAGATGACCGGATTTCGGTCTCGTTGACAAATGCGCCACCCTGCATTGCGTAAGGTGGCGCGTTTTTGTTCCAGTCGCTGCGAACCGTGTTTGTGCTTGCAGTGTTTGTTCCCGCTCCTATATCCGTAACATTAAAGCCCGCTCGTGGTCAAAGCATTGCGCCTGGATAGAGTCACGGTACGATGGTTTCGGCTCTAGTGACAGTTGGCGAAAAGTACCGAATTTCGGGTGGCATCATGGTTCCATCGGCCACACCGTAACAAGAAAGATGCAATAGCATGGCTAAACACAGTAAATCCATTCCCGGTCGGGGCGTTCGCGTGGCTGACCAGATTCAGCGCGATCTCGCTGAAATCATTGCCTATGAATTGAAAGACCCGCGCGTAGGGATGATTACGATTACCGAAGTTCAGGTGACGCCCGACTATGCGCATGCGAAGGTGTTTTTCACTACACTGGTCGACAATGACGAAGCGATCCAGAACACTTTGTCAGGCCTGCAAAAGGCATCGGGTTTCATTCGCGGTCAGCTCGGACGTCGTCTGACTATCCATACCACGCCGGAAATACACTTTGTGCATGATCGGTCGACAGCCCGGGGCATGGCCTTGTCAAAACTGATCGATGAAGCCAACGCAAATCGCGCGGCCGATTTCGACCCCGACCCGAATCAGAAATAACGCTCTTCAAAGCAGGCGTGCATGGCATGCGCCTGCACTCAAACATTCACCATGGCGCAAAACCAGCCCAAAAAAATTCGCGTGCCTGTGCATGGCGTACTCTTGCTCGACAAGGCTGCCGGTTTGTCCAGCAACGATGTCCTGATGAAAGCCAAATGGCTGTTGAGCGCTAAAAAAGCGGGCCACACCGGTACGCTTGATCCTTTCGCAACAGGCTTGCTTCCACTTTGCTTCGGCGAGGCGACCAAGTTTTCGCAAGACTTGCTGGAAACGGATAAAACATATGAAACCGTTATCCATCTCGGTATCACCACCGATAGCGGCGACACCGAAGGGATAGTGATCGATCGTCAGCCGGTAGAAGTTTCTCCTGCACAGGTTGAGGAAGTGCTTGCTCGCTTCCGTGGTCCCATCGATCAGGTTCCACCGATGCACTCGGCACTCAAGCGCGATGGCAAGCCATTGTATGAATATGCGCGCGCCGGCATTACGCTGGAGCGCGAAGCGCGCCGGGTGATCATTCACTCACTGGAACTGCTTGATTTCCAGGCGCCTTTCCTGACGCTTCGCGTAAGCTGCAGCAAGGGAACATATATACGAGTGCTGGGCCAGGATATCGGTGTTGCATTAGGTTGCGGTGCGCATTTGCAGGCATTGCGCCGAACTGCAGTTGGCAAGCTTTCGCTTGACGGGGCCGTGTCGCTCGACCAATTGGCGGCAACCTCCGAAGCAGACCGAACCGGAATGCTTGCGCCCGTCGATGCATTGTTGTCCAGCTTTCCCATGATCAGATTGCCGGAAGTACTTGCCGCGCGCTTTTTGCACGGGCAGCGTTTGCCGCTTGGAAACGAAGTTGGTCGTCTGCCCAAATGTGTCGGCCGGGTGCGGGTCTACCAGGAAGACAACGGTCAACTGCTTGGCACCGCGCAACTGAGTGAATATGGCGTCCTCGCACCCGAGCGCCTCGTTGCCTTAAATACGCCTGCATGAAAATTTCTGCGAATCTTTTCGCCCCAGCTTTGTCCATATACGTCTTCCTTCGTCGCAAGCCTTTGAAATACAAGAATTTTTGAGTCTTTTCTTGCGACGCAGCATGTTATAATTTTCGGTTCCTCGTATCTCGCGCTCATTCAATCACCATGTCAAATACCAAACGCGCTCTGCGCAATATCGCCATCATCGCCCACGTTGACCACGGCAAAACCACGCTGGTCGACCAGTTGCTGCGCCAATCCGGCACTTTCCGCGAAAACCAGCAAGTGGATAATCGCGTGATGGATTCCAACGATCTGGAAAAAGAGCGCGGTATCACGATTCTCGCCAAGAATTGCGCGGTCGAATACGAAGGTACCCACATCAATATCGTCGACACGCCGGGACACGCTGACTTCGGCGGCGAGGTCGAGCGCGTATTGTCGATGGTGGATTCGGTGCTGTTGCTGGTCGATGCGGTCGAGGGCCCGATGCCGCAGACACGCTTTGTGACGCGCAAAGCGCTGGGCCTCGGACTCAAGCCTATCGTGGTGGTCAACAAGATCGACCGTCCGGGCGCGCGTCCTGACTGGGTGATCAACGCGACTTTCGAATTGTTCGACAAGCTGGGTGCTACCGAAGAACAGCTGGACTTCCCTGTTGTGTACGCGTCGGCACTGAATGGCTATGCCAGCCTCGATCCGACCGTGCGTGAAGGCACGATGAAGCCGTTGTTCGACTCCGTTCTTGAAAACGTGCCGGTGCGCGACGATGATCCGGACGGTCCGCTGCAGTTGCAGATTTCCTCGCTCGATTATTCTTCCTACGTCGGCAAGATCGGTATTGGCCGCATCAGCCGCGGCCGCGTCAAGGCGCTGCAGGACGTGATCATCATGAACGGCCCGGATTCCACACCGACCAAGGCGCGCATCAATCAGGTCTTGAATTTTAAGGGTCTGGAGCGCGTGCTGGTGGACGAGGCAATTGCCGGCGACATCGTGCTGATCAACGGTATCGAAGAACTCGGTATCGGTACTACCGTGTGTTCGCCGGATACGCCGGATGCGCTGCCGATGCTGAAAGTCGACGAGCCGACGCTGACGATGAACTTCCTCGTCAACAACTCGCCACTGGCCGGCCGCGAAGGCAAGTTCGTCACCAGCCGCCAGATCCGTGACCGCCTCGACCGTGAACTGAAATCCAACGTTGCATTGCGCGTGACCGATACCGGTGACGACACTACATTTGAAGTGTCCGGTCGTGGTGAACTGCACCTGACCATCCTGCTGGAAAACATGCGCCGCGAAGGCTACGAGTTGGCTGTGTCGCGTCCGCGCGTGGTGTTCAAGGATATCGACGGCGTCAAGTGCGAGCCTTACGAATTGCTGACTGTCGATGTGGAAGATTCCCACCAGGGCGGCGTGATGGAAGAGCTGGGCCGCCGTCGCGGCGACCTGCAAAACATGGAGCCGGACGGCAAAGGCCGTGTACGTCTCGAATACCGTATTCCGGCGCGCGGCCTGATCGGCTTCCAGTCCGAGTTCATGACGCTGACGCGTGGCACCGGTCTGATGAGCCACATCTTCGACGAATATTCACCGGTCGACAGCAGCAAGCCCGAACTCGCCGGCCGTCGTAATGGCGTGCTGATTTCGCAGGATGATGGCGCTGCAGTCGCCTACGCCTTGTGGAAGCTGCAGGATCGCGGCCGCATGTTCGTCAGCCACAATGACCCGGTGTATGAAGGCATGATCATCGGCATTCATTCGCGCGACAACGATCTCGTGGTCAACCCGATCAAGGGCAAGCAGTTGACCAACGTTCGCGCCTCCGGCACCGATGAAGCGGTTCGCCTGGTACCGCCAATCCAGCTGACGCTGGAATACGCGGTCGAATTCATCGAAGACGATGAACTGGTCGAAATCACGCCGAAGAGCATTCGCCTGCGCAAGCGCTTCCTGAAAGAGCACGAGCGCAAGAAAGCATCGCGCGAAGCCGCATAATTCACGTGCTCATCCGCTGAACCGGTAACAAAACTGCGCTGTCGCAGGTGCTACCGCAAAATGCGGTAGCATGCCGTGGTTATCCGACGCCCGGCCCTCTTGACTGAGTGCCGGGCTTCATTTTTTATTCGTTTGAATCAATCTTTCCATGCCCTTTCTGACGACGCATCAACGAGCGCTCATGCTCATGATCATCGCGCCGACGCTGTGGAGTATTGCCGGTGTCATTACCCGGCACCTGGAGGCGGCGCGCGGGTTTGAAATCACTTTCTGGCGCAGCCTGTTTTCCGCAATCGCGGTCGCGATGGTGCTGATCGGGCAGCAGGGTATAACCCGGGCCGCGGCGACGGTACGCTCCACCGGATGGGCGGGTGTACTGAGCGGCATGATGTGGTGCGTGATGTTCGTGTGCTTCATGATCGCGCTGACCAAGACCACGGTCGCCAATACCCTGATCGTGATGAGCGTGGCGCCACTGCTCACGGCCTTGCTTGCCTGGCTGATCCTTAAGCAGCAGATTCCTGCGCGTACCTGGCTGGCGATTGCGGCGGCATCCCTCGGCATCCTGTGGATGTTCGTCAACGGCCTCAGCGATGTCGGGGGACAGCACCTGATCGGCATGCTGATCGCCGCCGCGGTTCCGGTGGCGTCTGCGGTCAACCTGATCATCCTCAAGCGTGTCGGCCACGGTGTGGACCTGATGCCGGCAGTGTTTCTTGGAAGCGTGTTTTCCGTTGTGCTGATGCTGCCGTTCGCCTGGCCGTTGCAGGCGTCGCTGCACGACGTGGGATTGCTGGCGGTTCTCGGATTCTTTCAGCTCGGTTTTCCCTGCCTGCTGATGGTGCGGGCGGCAAAGAGCCTGTCGGCGCCTGAAGTGGCCCTGCTGGCGCTTCTGGAAGTTTTGCTTGGGCCGCTGTGGACTTGGCTGGGCGCAGGCGAAGTACCGGCCCGTGAAACGTTGATGGGTGGCGGCGTTGTCATGGCGGCATTGATATTGAACGAGCTTGCGGCCTTGCGTGCCCAAAGCGGGAAGAAGGCGCGCGTCGGATCGGTGGCCGATCCGACGGCCTAAACAAGCCTGCTCAGGCGACCACTGATTCGGTGCGAGAGACAGCCTGCTGCGCCTTGAGGATGTCGGCAATGACGCCGAACATCTGATCGATCTGTTGCTTGTCGATAATCAAGGGTGGTGACAAGGCAATGATGTCGCCGGTGGTACGAATCAATACGCCTTTGTCCCAGAAGCATTTCTCGAACACGTCGAATGCGCGGGCGGTCGGTTTGCCCGGAATCGACTCCAGTTCGATTCCGCATACCAAGCCCAGATTACGCACGTCCTTGACGTAGGGCAGTCCCTTCAGGCTATGTGCGGCTTGTTCGAAATACGGCGCCATCGCTGCCGCACGGTCGAACAAGCCTTCTTCCTTGTAGACGTCGATGGTGGCGATACAGGCGGCGGCAGCGAGCGGGTGCCCGGTATAGGTGTAGCCATGGAAGAACTCGATCGCGTTTTCCGGAGCGGCATCCATGAAGGTGTCGTGAATATCCTGGCGCACGATCACCGCGCCCATCGGCACGGCCGCATTGGTCAGCCCCTTGGCGCAGGTGATCATGTCGGGAACAACACCGAAGTAGTCGGCGGCGAAAGCGCTGCCCAGGCGTCCGAAGCCGGTGATGACTTCGTCGAAGATCAGCAGGATGCCGTACTTGTCGCAGATCGTGCGCAGCTTTTGCAGATAGCCTTTGGGCGGCAGGATGACGCCGGTCGAACCCTGGATCGGCTCAACGATGACCGCGGCCACCGTCGCTGGATCGTGCAAGGCGAGCAAGCGTTGTTCGAGCTCATCGGCGATTTCCGCGCCGTGCTCCGGCAAGCCCTTGGAAAAGGCATTGCGCGTGATGTCGAGAGGATGACGCAGGTGATCGATGCCAGCCAGTGTCGGGCCGAAATGCTTGCGGTTGCCGGCGATGCCGCCGACCGCGATGCCGCCGAAGCCAACGCCGTGATAGCCGCGTTCGCGTCCGATCAGGCGGGTGCGCAGGCCGTCGCCGCGCATGCGATGGTAGGCGAGGGCGATCTTGAGCGCGGAATCGACCGATTCGGAGCCGTCGTTGCAGAAGAACACCCGGTTCAAGCCTTCCGGCGCGATGGCCACCAGCGCGCTGGCCGCTTCGAATACCTTGGGATGTCCCATCTGGAAGGTCGGGGCAAAATCCATGGTCGCAGCCTGCTGCTGGATTGCTTGAGTAATTTTTGGATGGCAGTGGCCGGCGTTCACGCACCACAGGCCAGCCGTGCCGTCGAGAATCTTGCGACCGTCATCGGTCGTGTAGTACATGCCGGACGCTGCTGCCAGCAGGCGCGGCTTGGTCTTGAACTGGCGGTTCGCCGTAAACGGCATCCAGAAATGCGAGGTGTCCAGAGTATTGGCCATATGTGTTTCCCTTGTGGAGAAATTGTTTTGTTTCGCCTGGAACGGTCTATTCGATAGAAACCGGTCCAACCCATTCAGGTAGCTGTTACCTACCCATTGTTACGTGCCGGAAGCCATCCCGGTAAAATGTCGTCCTATTATGATCCGCTCTCAACATTCCGCCAAGCTGCCCTCCCGTCGCCTCTCGGTTGCCCCGATGATGGACTGGACCGATCGTCATTGCCGCATGTTTCACCGGCAGATTACCCGTCATACCTGGATGTACACCGAGATGGTGACTACGGGTGCATTGCTGCATGGCGACGTGGCTCGTCATCTGAACTTCAATGAGGAAGAGCACCCGGTTGCGCTGCAGCTGGGCGGCAGTGAACCGGCCGATCTTGCCAAAAGCGCCAGGCTGGGCGAGCAGTGGGGTTACGACGAAATCAACCTGAATTGCGGCTGCCCGTCCGAGCGGGTGCAAAAGGGCGCGTTTGGCGCTTGCCTGATGGCAGAGCCGCAACTCGTCGCCGATTGCGTCAAGGCCATGCGTGATGCCGTCGCCATCGACGTGACCGTCAAACATCGCATTGGTATCGACGATGTGGAATCCTATGATTTCGTGCGCGACTTTGTCGGCGTCATCGCCGACGCAGGATGTGCCACATTTATCGTGCATGCACGCAACGCCATCCTCAAAGGCTTGAGTCCCAAGGAAAATCGCGAAATTCCGCCGCTCAAGGCAGAGTATGCCTACCGCCTCAAACATGACTTTCCACAGCTCGAAATCATCATCAATGGCGGCATCAAGACCGTTGCGGAAATCGACGCACACCTCCAGCATGTCGATGGCGTGATGCTGGGCCGCGAGGCCTATCACAATCCCTATCTGATGGCGGACTTCGACGCGCGGTATTACGGTGATTCGACGCCCGTGAAGTCGCGCGCGGAAGTGCTGCAGGCGATGCTGCCCTATATTGCCGACCAGCTCGCGCGGTATGGCAAGGGCAATGCTGGCGGCGGTCTGCGACTCAACAGCATCACTCGCCATATGCTCGGCTTGATGACTGGAATGCCGGGTGCTCGCGCATTCCGTCAAACTCTTTCCGATTCCAGAAAGCTTGCCTTGGGCGATCCGGCGCTGCTGATGGAGGCCTTTGCGCGTACCCAGCCGCTCGCTGCCTGATCACCGCTCCGCTTGTTGTCCTGCGTGCCATTCAATGGCACGGAATCTGCTCGCCTCTTGATCTTTCGTGCATAGCGAACTTCACTGCAGGAGGATGTCATGCCATTGAAAACCGGGAAGAGCCAGGAAACGATCAAGAGCAACATCAAGACGCTGGTCCATGAATATGAGCACGACGGCACCATAGGGAACAGCCATCCGCCTTCCAAGAAAAAGGCGATCAAGCAGGCTGTCGCCATCTCCCTTAAAAAGGCGGGCAAGAGCCGGTCGCAAAAAGCGGCCAAGAAATAGCTGGCGGCCCGTTTCTTTTTCGGAAAGGATCATCATGGCTTCAAAGGACCAATCATTTCCCCCACAACATCAAGATAAGCAGCCAGGTTCGGAACAGGCGATGACGCCCAAGCCGCAAGCCGAGATGCAAAATTACAAAGGTAGTGGAAAACTGAAAGGGAAAGTCGCGCTCGTCACCGGCGGAGATAGCGGCATAGGACGTGCGGCGGCAATCGGATTTGCGAAGGAAGGCGCCAATGTCGTGGTCGCCTATCTGGACGAGCATGCAGACGCCAAGGAAACGCAGCGCTACATCGAGGCGGAAGGACGCGAATGCGTGCTGATTGCCGGCGATATCGGCGATGCCGCTTTCTGCGCGAAGATGGTAGAGGCAACAATGTCATCCTTCGGGCGACTGGATATCGTCGTCAATAATGCCGCACAGCAGTACCCGCAGCAAAGCATCGAAGACATCAGCGAAGAGCAATTGCTCAAGACGTTTCGTATCAATATTTTTTCGATGTTCTTCACCGTCAAGGCGGCCTTGCCTCATCTCAAGCCCGGTGCACGCATCATCAATACCACCTCGGTGACGGCATATCGGGGAAGCTCGCACCTGCTCGACTATTCATCCACCAAGGGCGCGATTGTTGCGTTCACGCGCTCACTGTCGCAGCAATTGCTGGAACGCGGCATCCTGGTCAATGCAGTGGCGCCGGGGCCGGTCTGGACGCCGTTGATTCCGGCGTCCTTCGATGAAGAAAAAGTGGCGAGCTTCGGGCAGCACGCCCCATTGGGGCGTGCCGGCCAACCGGATGAAATCGGGCCGTCGTATATCTTCCTGGCATCGGACGATTCGTCTTACATGAGTGGCCAGGTGCTGCACCCGAACGGCGGCGAAGTGGTGAATGCTTGAGCAGGCATATGCGGCATTTGTTGCTTGGCAGGACCGGCGGCATGAGCATGCTGCCGGCTGCGGTTTTCAATATTCCTTCAACCTGTTGTACAGCGTCTTGAGGCTGATGCCGAGAGCTTCAGCAGTCAAGCGCTTGTTGCCGCTGTAATGCTTGAGCGTGGCCAGGATGATTTCCTTCTGCGCATCGGCCAGCGGCGTTCCCACGAAGAAATTCAGATAACCTTCATGAACGGTCGGTTTCTTGGTTGACAGGTCGGAGATGCAATCTTCAATGTTGAGCGTATCGGTCGCGAGGATGTACGCGCGATGGATGACGTTTTTCAGTTCGCGCACATTGCCCGGCCACGAATACGAACGAATCACATCAAGCGAACCGCGCGAAAATATTTTATTCGCATGGTCCTTTTCATTCAGCTCGGCAAGAAAATAATTAGCCAGCGATTCGATGTCATTGCCGCGTTCGCGCAGCGGAGGAATGCGAATCGGAAATACCGCAAGTCGATACATCAGGTCTTCGCGCAGATTACCTTGCTTGACGGCAGTGTCGAGATCGCGGTTGGTTGCCGCGATCAATCGGACATCGACTTTGACTTCTTCATCGCCGCCGACACGCAGAAATGATCCCGATTCCAGCACGCGCAACAGCTTGACCTGCATGTCAACCGGCATCTCGGTGATCTCATCCAGGAACAAGGTGCCGCCGGACGCATGTTCGAAATAGCCTATGTGCTGTCGCACAGCACCGGTAAAGCTGCCTTTCTCGTGACCGAAGAGTGCGGCTTCGATCAGGTGAGGCGGGATCGCGCCGCAATTGACGGCGACGAACGCCTGCTCGCTGCGGGCACTGGCGTGGTGGATCGCATTGGCAATGACTTCCTTGCCGGTGCCGCTCTCACCAACCAGAAGGACGGTCGCTTCGGTTCCGGCCACCTTGTCTACCTGCTGGTAAAGGCGCTCCATGATAGGAGCCATGCCTTGCATGATGCCGAATTGCTTTAAAGATTTTTCGAGAGCCATGTCTGAATCCGTTTGGCCACGGTCATGTGGGAAGTCGCAACGCGCGGGACCGCGCATTGAAGTAGACATCACGATTGTTACATCAAAGCGTGAAGACCCAATTGCGCAATTTCAGTTTCGGTGCGCAAACCGCATCTTTTAATTCATCCGAGAACATGGATTTTCATGTGGTACCCGATCAAATCTCTTTGCATACCGCTACTGTGCATGAAACACGATACACGATAACCAGGGCGAAGTCTGTGCGCACGCGACCTGAATTGATCTAGGCTTAGTCAAGGTAGCCGCAGCCGCAGCGCTAAAACTCGATAGAAATATTTCACCGCCTGCATATCCGGGCCGCAACTTAATATCCCGCTTGGCGGGAAAAATTGCACCACGATTGTCATGTCCAACAAAAGCTCAATAGAACTTATTGTGAGCCATACGGTCAAGTACGTGACACACGACGTTAACTTTTTTGAAAGGAATAAGAATGAATGCATTGAAAACTACATCGAAAGTTTTGTTGGTTGTCGCTGCGCTGAGCTTGACTGCAGTGGGTTGCGATCGGCGTGCAGATACCTCGGGCGGCACTGGCGCAGCAGGTACCAGCTCCAGCGGTGCGGGCTCCATGGGATCGAGTGGCTCTGGTGCCGCCGGTGGTTCGGGCACAACCGGGTCCAGCGGTACAGGCTCGAAGTAACAGGCCCACGGGTTCTACGTAACACCGCGTTTGACGGCATTGCGCAGGATGGTCGCGAGGACCACTTGTGCATGTCGTCTGAACGCATATATCAATGCTATACATTGCAAGTCGGATAATCGCGCGATGCGAAATGTACTATGGCCGACAGTACTATGGCCGACATTCGCATACCGTCTTTGCTCAAGTCTCTTCAAGCCCAGGCCTGTATTCAGTCCACATGAAACCGAAAAGCATTCGCGATACCCAATCGCGTTAATGTCGCATTAATGATTTGCGAAAATGTCGCGGCAACTTCGTCGATCACTGTTCTGGCTCAATAAGAAAAATCATGTGTCCTTGGACAATGCAATTCAAGGAGCATATGCTGAATATTCAATACGCCCAGCTGTCCAATACAGTAGTTCTTAGCTCAAATATTTCCGATAAACCCTTTTGGCAGATTGCCTCACATCGCCGTCGACTAGCTTAGGTCACGATGTCGATCGCAGCAATCGATACCAAGCAGTCGCCGTTCGCCCGCAGGGAATTCGGCATGCTGCTTGATAAAGGCGGCTGCTCCAGTAGAGCGTCCGCCGCTTTCGTCACGCTTCCTGCCCACGGGCCGCGTGGTTCAACATCGTAAGAGATAGTGACCTATGCCACATGTATTGATCGTTGATGATGACGTGAACACGCGCGAAGCGCTGATGGAAATGGCGTCGGCGGAGGGCTTTACCGCAGCCGTCGCCGGCACGATTCGGGATGCGCAGACCCAGATCATGCGACAGCGGCCGGACGTCGTTCTGATCGATCTGAAACTGCCTGATGGCAGCGGTATGGATTTGTTCAACGACATCGAGTCGCGCGCCACGACCGAGATCGTTCTGATCACCGGTCACGCAAGCGTAGAGACCGCCGTCGAGGCATTGCGCTTGGGGGCGGCCGACTATCTGACCAAGCCTATCAATTTCCGACGGCTGAAATCATTGCTCGCCCGCATTCCCCGTACCGTGGACCTGAAGGAGGAAATCGGTGTGCTGCGTAGCGAGTTGCGCCGGCTTGGCCATTTCGGGCAAATGCTTGGCGCCGCGCCCGCGATGCAGAAGTTGTACAACCATATCGGTCGCGTCGCTCCGACGGAAGCCACAGTATTGCTGCTTGGCGAGAGCGGCACCGGCAAGGAGCTTGCGGCGCAGACCATCCATGACTTGAGCCTGCGGCAAAAGCATCCTTTCCTCCCTGTGAATTGCGGCGCGATTTCCCCGCAACTGATCGAGAGTGAAATCTTCGGCCATGAGAAGGGTAGTTTTACCGGGGCGGACCGGCAGCACAAAGGCTACTTCGAACGCGCCAACGGCGGCACGCTATTCCTCGATGAAATTACCGAAATGCCGGTCGAACTACAGGTCAAGCTGTTGCGCGTGTTGGAAACAGGTTCCTTCATGCGCATTGGCAGTAACCAGGAAATCGAAACGGATGTACGTGTCGTCGCTGCCAGCAACCGTGATCCGGAAGCTGCCGTTGCCGAAGGAAAATTGCGGCTGGATTTGTATCACCGGCTGAATGTCTTTCCACTCAAGATACCGCCGCTTCGCGAGCGCGGCGCCGACATCGAGTTGTTGGCGCAACATTTCCTCGACGATATGAATAACGCCCACGGCACCGCCAAGGTACTCTCGCCCGATGGCCTTGCATGTTTGAGCAATTACCATTGGCCCGGCAATGTGCGCGAGTTGCGCAACTATATGCAGCGTGCGTTCATTCTGTCCGACCATACGATAGATGCTGCCGCATTGGCTCCGGTCATTACTACTCAGTCGCCGGTCGGATTGACGCTGGCCATTCCCGTTGGCACGTCATTGGCAGATGTTGACCGCAAGCTGATCTATGCGACGCTTGAGCTCTGCGGCGGAGTTAAAAAACGGGCTGCTGATATTCTGGGGATCAGCCTCAAGACCCTGTATAACCGTCTGGAAGAGTATGGACCTTACGAAGCCATGCAAAAGAAAGACGAATCGTCGATGCAAGGGAGCAGCAGCGACTCCTACCATTAAAGATTAAAGCGGTTGCACCCTGACTTTAGCGTCGAGGCAGTCGTTTGAACGCGTCCAGTTGAATAAGGCGCGAGCCGATCTCGCAGCCATCGTCAATGCCGCGATGCTATCGTATCAATAACGATGATCAACTCTTCCGGCGCTACCGGTTTGGTGAGATGCATCTGGAAACCGGCGGTCAGCGCACGGATTCTGTCTTCGCGCTGCGCGAACGCCGTCAGCGCCAGCGCCGGGAGGCGCTGCAGTGGCGTCGCGCCACTGGACGATCGCCATGTGCGAATTCTTCTCAATACGGCATAACCATCTTCGCCCGGCATCGCAATGTCGGAAATGAGCACATCCGGATAGTGGTCCGCCTGCAGACCCGTAAGCCAGGTAATGGCATCGTCGGCCGTCGCGGCGGAAAATACTCTCGCACCGGCACCGTTGAGCACCATCGTGAGCGATTCCCGTGCCTCGGCCTGATCATCGATGAAAAGCACGCATCGGCCCTCCAGCGAAGGCAATGGCATGTTGCCGGCGGTCGCATCGCCCGGTCCGACCGTAAGGTATTGGTCATTGCGCGAACGCAGCCGGAAATACACGGAAAACGTCGTTCCCTTTCCTTCGCCGTCGCTGTCGGCCTTGACCTCCCCCTTGTGTAATTCGACGAGATGGCGCACCAGGAACAAACCCAAACCCAGTCCGCTGTGATGGCGTGTGCTGGAGGTATCTTCCTGACTGAAGCGGTTGAACAAATGCGGCAGAAACTCAGGCGATATACCGGCTCCGTCATCCCGCACGGTCACGCAAATCTGCTCGCCAGCATGCGTGGCGGCAAGCCAGATATGGCCCCCGTCAGGGGTGAACTTGACCGCATTGGAGAACAGATTGCAGAAAATCTGCTGTACCCTGTCCTCGTCTCCTTCGATCTGTTCGCTGGTGATGCGATAGTCGCAGCTGACGGTAATATGTTTTGCCGCTGCCATGGCCCGTATGCTTTCGACTGCTGCCTGTAATGCGGGCAGCAAGGCCAGCGGTTGCTTTACCAGCCGGAATTTGCCGCTCATCATGCGTGTTACATCGAGCAAGTCTTCAATCAGCCTGACCTGCTGATTGATGCCGGTCTTGATGCCTTGCAAGGCACGTTGCGCCAGCGGCACCGCCGCGACGTCCTTCACATAGCTTTCCAGCACATGCGCCCAACTCTGTATCCCGTTCAACGGCGCGCGCAGCTCATGCGAGACGATGGAGAGGAATTCGTCGCGGGCGCGGGCGGCGGTCTCGGCCTGGATGCGTGCGCTGCGTTCGCGGTTTAGCAAATCGTCGCGCTCCTTTTCCATCCGTGCCCGGGTGGTGACGTCATAAGCAATTCCCACGACGGAATCAATGCCGCTCCAGCGGTCGGTTTCGGGAATGATGCGTCCCGAAAAAAAGCGAGTCTCGGTGTCGGACTCGACCGTGAAGTCCAGGCGTTGTTCGCTGCCCGTGGCGAAGGCTGCTTCTGCAGCTTCATTCCACGCCTGCACCATCGATGCCGGCAACCCGAGTTCGGCCTTTGTCTTGCCGATATAGGCTTCGGGCGGAAGGGCGGCTAGTTTGGCCACGGCGGGATTGACATACAGATGGCGCATGCGCCGGTCCAGGCGGGAAATGATGTCCGGCGAGTTTTCCACCAATGTCTTGAATTCCAGCTCACGCCGGTGCAGCTGCTCCTCGGTATCGATCCGGTCCGTAATGTCCGTTACCATCGCAGAAAAGCCGGCGACACTGCCATCGGGCTGCAAGTCCGGGCTGTATACCGCGAGCAGGCGCCGTTCGCCTTGCGGACCATCGAGCGCTACCTCGAATTGAACCGGCTCGCCGCGCAAGGCTTGCGCAATGTAGGCCTGCATGTGCGGATAGTCCTCACCCAGTATTTCTTTTGTCGATGCACCGACGATGTCATCGCGCGAACGCTTGAACCAATGCTGGTACGCGGCATTGACAAACCGGTGGCGCTCTTGCGCATCGATATAGGCAATCATGGCTGGCGCGGTATCGGTAATCAGGCGAAGGTACTTGTCCTGCTGGGACAGGGCTTCGGCAATCCGGTTGCCTGCGCTGACATCGCGAATCACGACAAGCCTGCCATCTGGCGTTCCTGCATCGATATAAGGCGAGACTGTGATCTCCGCGTCGATCACATTCCCGTCGGGCAAGACCAGCAGACGCTGGAAGGTGGCCGGGCAGCAATCGAGCGCGATCGGCTCGGACAAACCGTCGTCGCTCGTCTTCAGTACATCGTCCAGCGCCCGCCCGTCCGGGCTTTGTCCGGAGGCAAAAAACATCTTTAAGGCAGCACGATTGCTACCAACGATCAGGTGATTGCGCACGAGAAAAATTCCATCGGCGCAGCGTTCTATCAACTGGCGATATTTTTCCTCATCCTGAGTCATTGTTTCTTTTGATCGCATGACGCGCGTGCCTCGATGAATAAACGGTATGCGCCCGGCCGATGCAGCGTCGCTATGATGATGAGTGGAAGGTTGTTGATTGCTCGACATGCCCATGATGGAAATTTGCTCCTGTATTCAAATGCTGACTTCGTTGCACGAAAGGCATCCTGCGGCATCGTTGAGACAGCGTGGTTCAAAACCAAACCATTCCATGAGAGGAGGATGGGTTCCCAACCAATCGTAGCCGTCCAGCGAGGCAAGGTTTTGCTTGCGCGCACAAAAGCGTACATCGCTGCCTTCCGGCGCTTGATGAAATTCAGCGCAATAACGCTCGCGACATTACAGCCTCTCGACGCCAACAGTTTTATTTGATTCCATGTCCATCGTGTCACGACATATTTGCTCCATGCGATGCGGGTCCAAACGGTCACATCGCAATCATGAAGAAGATAAATAAGCTGCTTGTCCCCTTGCACAGCGAATGCACTCTGAAGCGGCGGTATGCCTGCGACGTAACGATTACACCGCTTTGCCATTTTTACATGTAGCCGCATCGTCGTCGAAGCGCGGATGTGTCATGGCGCAGGAGCTTGCTTCTGTGCATGCGGATTACTTGCAGGGTGCTCGAAGCCGAGCATGAAACGTGCCGACTATCTTGCGACGGTCCAGGTTAAAGCTGCCGTTTGAGCGAGATCATCGCGCTCCCTCGCATCGTCCGTATAGTGATCCACAGCGGGAATGAGGCATATCGCTCCTGCAAGCCACTATAGCGATCCATGGATCGGAAAACTGCTCTACATGTCCTTCAGACGTCACATACCTTTTCCACCGTCTTTCCCGCCTAAGGGAATCGAATCCGTTCATACGCATATCGTCGATGCAGCGCAAGCCAATCCGAAGGGCAGAACGGGAAGACAAGCAAGCAGCCATTTTTTTCGGAAGTTTCTGAGGCAAACGGCCGTGCGAAGTCCGGACGCCCGGCACAGCTCTTGCGTGAGCCTGTCGTAATGCGGATGCGGCATAAACAGCGGCGTCCGCAGCACCGTGCATTGCGTGAGGTAGCCTTCCTTCCAGAGCAATGCGCCGTCGGTATTTGTCCGGCGCATCCATCCATGGATTCTATCGACACCGGTCACATGAAATGACAATGTGCTCCTCTATCCTGTCCCCTCGTATCCGTATGCGGCATTCGTGCGCGGGGCATTGCATGCATGCAGCCAATCTCGCATATGCCTGCCGCTGGCCCGCACTCTGTGCAGAGTACGACCACATATCATCAACCCGTTTTCATGCCCTTGCGGCAAGGAGATAGCATGGCTTCTGCAATCATTGTTTTCTCGCATCTGCGCTGGGATTTTGTATTTCAGCGTCCGCAGCATTTGCTGTCGCGGCTAGCCAGGCATTATCAGATTGTCGTCGTGGAAGAACCGGTATACGACGCAGAGCGCACCTACCTCAACACTTATTCGCCGGCGCCCAATATATTGGTGTGTCAGCCGCACACACCGGTCAATATGCCGGGTTTTCACGATGACCACCTGCCGCATCTGCAAAAGCTCCTGCGGCAGGTGGTACGCGATTATCCCGATCATATGGCCTGGTTTTACACCCCGATGGCCTTGCCGCTGCTGCCTGAATTGCAGCCGCGTCTGGTGGTGTATGACTGCATGGATGAACTGGCTTCTTTCAAGAACGCGCCCAAGCAACTCCTGCAAAGGGAGAGCGCCTTGCTGAAGGTGGCCGACGTCGTATTCACAGGCGGGCAAAGCCTGTACCGGTCCAAGCGCGATCGTCATCCGCATGTCCATTGCTTTCCAAGCAGCGTGGATTCAGCGCATTTCATACAGGCGCTCGACCGGACCAACTCGCATCCGGCGCACCGTGAAATTCCGGGGCCGCGTCTCGGTTTTTTTGGCGTGATCGACGAGCGCTTCGATGTCGACCTGATCGGTACGCTTGCCGACGCTCATCCGATGTGGCAGATCGTCCTGGTTGGACCCGTAGTCAAGATCGATCCGGCCAGTCTGCCGCAACGGGGCAACATCCATTATCTGGGACAGCAGCCCTACGAATCCCTGCCGCAATTCCTCGCCGGCTGGGATGTCTGCCTGCTGCCGTTTGCGATCAATGAATCGACGCGCTTCATTAGTCCGACCAAGACGCTGGAATACATGGCGGCCGAACTGCCCATCGTCAGTACCCCGGTGACCGACGTCGCCAGCTGCTACAGCGACATCGTTGCCATTGCCGGCGATGCAGATGCCTTCATCGCCGCCTGCGAAGCGGCACTGCTTGCGCCGCCCGAAGAGCATGCGCGCAAGGTGGACGGCATGCGCCGCGTGCTGGCCGCCACCTCGTGGGATTCGACCGTCGCGCAGATGCGTACCCTGCTTGACACGACGCCGCGCCGGCAGGATACCGCGCCTCCGCAAGCGGATGTGGAAACGCTGGCCGCCGCCGATACGACGCCCAACGTCAACCGGCTGCGCCAGCAGGATGCGCATCGGTATGCGAAGACGGCCATCATCGGCGCCGGCCCTACCGGTCTGTCTGCCGCCTACCATTTGGGCCACGACGCGGTACTGCTGGAAAAGAGCGATATGGTCGGCGGCTGGTGCCGATCGATCCGCGAAAATGGATTTACCTTCGATCACGCTGGCCACATCATGTTTTCCAATGATCCTTATGTGCTGGAACTCTATGACATTCTGCTTGGTTCGAATGTGCATTGGCAGGATCGCGAGGCATGGATCTACAGCAAGGGCGTGCATACCCGCTATCCCTTTCAGGGTGCCTTGCATGGATTGCCGCCCGATGTGATCAAGGAATGCATCATGGGCGCGGTGGAAGCCCGTTACGGCGGCGGCAAGTCGATCCCGGGGGCCGTCGCCAAGGTGAGCGATTGTTGTGCCGACGGCGGTGTGACACTATCCGCATCGAATGTGGCTGCGCTGGACAAGCGCGGTCCGGCGAACTTTGAAGAATTCATCTACCAGGTATGGGGCGCCGGCATCGCCAAGCACTTTGCCATTCCCTACAACCGCAAGCTGTGGGCCGTGCCTCTGACCGAAATGGAAACGTCGTGGCTGGGCGGCCGGGTCCCGCTGCCGAATCTGGAAGAAATGATCAGCGGCGCACTGGAACCGGTCCCCAGGCCGATGGGGCCGAATGCACGCTTCGGCTATCCCTTGCGCGGCGGCTTCCAGGCCTTGATGTCGGGCTTTGTCCCGCACATCAAGGGCACGATAGAACTCAATGCCGATGTCGTGAGTGTTTCGCCGCGCCAGCACCTGATCACACTGGCCGATGGCCGCCGTTACGAATATGAGAATCTGATCAGTACCATGCCGTTGCCGCAGCTGATCAGGATGATCGGCGACGAAGCACCGGACGAGGTACGTCAGGCCGCTGCGGACCTGAAACATATTTCGGTCCGCTGCGTCAATCTTGGTGTGGCGCGTGAAAACATCACCGACAAGCACTGGATCTACTATCCCGAGGACACGATTTTCCACCGCATTTTTGTGCAGGGAAACGCCAGTCCCGAATGCAATCCGCCGGGCGGATTCGGCATTACCTGCGAGATCACATATTCGCCGACCTGGAAACCCTTGCCTATGAGCGGCCAAGAGCTGATCGATCGTTGCATCCGGGATTGCGTCAAGGTCGGCATGTTCCGCGAAGACGACGAGATCATCGTTGCCGGCGAAGTCGACATGCCCTACGCCTACGTGGTGTACGACCATGCGCGCGCAAAGAATGTGGAGACCATCAAGTCATGGCTGGCGATGTACGACATCACCCTGGCAGGACGCTACAGCGAATGGGAGTACTACAATTCGGATCATGCGTTCATCGCCGGCAAGAAGGCTGCCGAAGCGGTGAAATGGGTAGAGAAGAAGAGTGCGGTGGCGGTCGAATAGCCATCGGGAACGGCGCTACCTCCGGCGGGTCAAATTGAACAGGCGGGCGGCGAGCAGGCCGGCAGCCCTGCTGCAACAGGATTGCGCCTGCAACCGATACCGTTGGAGGGAGCCATGAAATCAAGCATTTCGGCATTCGCGTTGGCCGCGCTGCTGCCGCTGGCGGCTCAGGCCGCGCCCGCATCATCGGATGCCAATCCGCCCGCCACGACCCGAACGGCCAAAAGCGCAGAATACAATCAGCTGTATCGCGGGTCGAAAATCATCGGTACTTCCGTGCGCGATCCCAAGGACAAAAAGGTCGGGACGATCCAGGATCTGATTCTGGACAGCGGCCGGGGAGAGATTGCTTACGCCGTCATCAGCTTTGGCGGCGTGATGGGCGTCGGCCGGAAATTTCACGCAGTCCCCTGGCAGGCGCTGGAACCCAATGACGATAATCGCCACTATGTACTGCACGCGGATCGTGAAACCATTACTCAGGCGCCCGGATTCGACAAGGCAAGATGGCCGGACATGACAGATGAAAAGTGGAGCGCTGAGATCGATCGTTACTGGAGCCGCATGGTCGGACGCGGTACATTCGGCACCAACAAGCTGACGTCCGGAGCGACGAATCCCGCACCATCTTCAGCGACGACGGCGCCGCCCGCCGGCACCGGCACCGGGCCACGCAGCGACATGCAAAATAGCGGGCGGTAAGAAGGATGTTTGACATTTCCATTGCAGGATTCTTTCTCTCTCGTAGGAGGAACTCTTCAGGGAATGGCGATCATCAATATGACCCTTCGCCGCTCAGATGACAGGAGATCGCATGAGCGACACGCATACTTCCCATCCTGGCGGCGCACAAGTCATCGGTGCCGAACCACATTTCTCCGGTCCCGGACCGTATGTCATGGCCGCCGACACACTCCGCGGCGAAAAGGTGTTCAACACCGTGGACGAGCGGCTCGGCGAGATCGAAGAAATCATGATCGATGTGCCGAGTGGCCGCGTCGCCTATGCAGTCCTGTCGTTCGGCGGGGTCATGGGAATCGGCGACAAGCTGTTCGCCATTCCCTGGAGTGCATTGACACTCGATGCCGACCGCCGCTGCTTCATACTCGACATGTCGCAAGAGCGGTTGAGAAATGCGCCGGGCTTTGACAAGGCTCACTGGCCTTCGATGGCCGATCCTGGCTGGACGAATACCGACCCCAACGTGCAACGCGACGTCGACACACGCCGAAATAATTGATCGACCCCCACCGATCCATGCCCCGGTAAACCCGTGTCATGATCGGTGCATCTGTCCTATGAGGCAATTCAAATGGCTGTCGTATAGGCATGCTTTAATGTTCCTATGCGCTGCTGGCCGCTCGGGCAGAAACGGCTCTAACAAGCACATGGCCTGTCGCGTCAGCCCCCGCAAGATTCCATCGGATCCGATTCATTGAACCCTCATCAGGGAGGCATCATGGAAGGCCTGGCATCCATAGACTGGGGCGAGCTGTTCGGCTTGAGCGTACCGCTTGCCGAACTGATTGTCCGCGGCACCACGATGTACTGGTTTTTGTTTGTGATGTTTCGCTTCGTGGTCCGGCGCGATGTCGGCGCTATTGGCATTGCCGATGTGCTGATTCTGGTGATCGTTGCCGACGCCGCGCAAAATGCCATGTCGGGCGAATACACGTCTGTCACCGACGGCATGGCATTGGTCACTACCCTGATTGGATGGAATCTACTGCTGGACTGGGCATGCTTTCGATATCCCCGGATACGACGCCTCGTACAACCGCGCCCGCTCGCCTTGGTGAAAGGGGGGCGTCTGCTCAGGCAGAACATGCGCAAGGAATTCATTACCGAAGAAGAACTATGGAGTCGTTTGCGCCAGGGAGGCGTCGAATCGCTAAATGACGTCAAAGCCGTCTACATGGAAACCGATGGTGAAATCAGCGTGATCAAGCGGCAATAAAAAAGCAGGGCAATTCGCATTGCCCTGTACACCGAACATCACAGCTTCGCCAAGGTATAACCAATTTTGCTTCAATTCATCTTAATACGTTTTGTGAGAGGCCAGACAGTTTTGCCATCATCCGCGCCGAACGAGCATTCCACGTCTCGTGCCTGGCGACAACCTGTGTGATGTGCGCGTATGGCGTATTGCAGGACTGCGCGGATGCATGCTGCGCTTAAGCAAGCCCGCAAAATAGCTGTCGGCTGCATTGTCTTCGTCCGCGCTATCGTCCAGTTCTTCCACCACAATTTCGGGCGCTTCCTCGAGGTTTGCCAGCGGCACTGCGGAATTGCTCGCATGCCTGGTTACGGTCCCGCCGCTGCGTACAGGCGACGCAACCGGCGCCGTCATCATGGCCAGTTCCTGCGCGGCAAGCATATCGTTCTCCGATAGACCGAAATGGCGCGCCTGTCCGGATTCGCTGCTCCAGCGCAGGGTATTGAGCACGAGCGACTGACCGTCGGGTACCAATGCCGCCAGATGCTGGCGGGTCCGGATCACCACATAAGCGATGCCGATCTTGCGGCTCTGACGCAAGGTCTCCCGCAGCAAGGCATATGCCTTTTCGCCGCCTGGCGCGGGTTGCAAATAATAAGGCGTTTCAAAATAATCGGACGGAATTTCCTGTGCTTCGACAAAGGCAAGGATATCGACGGCGTGTGTCGGCCGTAATGAGGTCATGCATCGTTCCGTATCAGGAAAAATCACAAGAAGCCTTTCTCTTTTCTCGTCTGTATTTATCGGCATCGGGGAACTATCGACAGCTGCTGCCGCGTGCAGGCCCGGCTATCAATGCCTGATTCGGGCGGCCGCCGCGCAATGCCAGGGGCCGCCTTGATGCATTAGTTAATGCACGTTCTTGCGTGAGGTCGATTTGCTGCTTTTTTCCTCATCGTCGATTTCTTCATCATCGGCAGGAATGCCAAGTTCATCGCGCAGTTCGAGCTTGCGCTGCTGCAGTTCCTCGCCCAACTCATCGAGGTCCACCCCGGACTTCTTCACTTTTGGAAATAACTCCTTTTCTTCCTCTTCGATGTGGTGTTTTACGTACTCGCCGAGGACAGTGAATTTTGCGTCATACAGTTCATCGCCAGGCTGCATTGCGGACAGTTCGCTGATCAGTTGTTTGGCGGAAGCATGCTCGACTTCGGCTTCATCCAGCAGATCTATGTCATCGATCGCATCGCGTGCAGCCGGGTAAAAAATTTCTTCCTCGATCTGCGCGTGTATCGTCAACGCTGTACAAACGGTTTCAACAATCAATTGCCTTGCATCATTGTCTTCATAACCCTTGCTTTTCATTTTTTCAAATTCATCGAAGAGCTCCTTTACTTTCTTGTGGTCTTCGGTAAGCAGTTTGATCGCATTGTTTGTGGAAGCCTTGGCCGGGCCGCGAGGCGCGGTCTTCCCAGACTTGGAAGCACTTTTGGAAGTCGCATTACGTGGCATGGAAATCTCCTTATCGTTGGCTACGTGGTGCCGATATCGCAAGCTCTGTGCCAAGCTTCCGCACGGCAAGAACTAAAGAACATGCCATGCTGCGCAAGCGGTGGTGCGGCAGGACCAAAGGTGGAAAGGAGATCGGGGAACACCCAGCGATTTCGTTTTTTGCAATCGGCTGTAAAAGGTACAGCCAGCGAAATCAATGCGATTGCAAAAGCGGGTCAATACCAGCGGACTCCGCCTTTCGCAGGGAGAAAGGCAAGTGCAGCAGTTCCAGTGCGGCATCGACGACACGCTGGGGCGAAACTTCGTGCAGGCAATGATGATGTCCCTGAGGACAAACGCTCTTGTAGCAGAACTTGCATGGCACATCCTGGAACAGCACACGGCTTGCCGTCGATCTCGGGCACATGGCGCGCCGCGGCCGCGCCGCTGGACGATGTGAGCAGCGTGACGTGACTTCCCGGGTGGGACTGTTTCAGGGCGCGTATGGCAGGCGTGCTCATGAGGACATCGCCCAGGTAATCCAGGCGGATGCACAGGATACGGCGGACGTGATGCCAGGGCTTCATGGTCATTGATCAAAATCCATTGATGCAAAAACATATATTCAGATCTGCTGGTTGCCACTGCCGACTGCGTCAGGCGGTCCAAGTCCACCTGATGCTGCCGGATTGCCCATGCTGCCAAGGTCTTCGACCGCATCGTCCATGGCGCTGTCGTTTTCGACGGCAGCAATCATGCTTGCGGCGGCATACAGGTCGGGCGCCTTCAAATCCGGCGTGCGTAGCGGCGATTCATTCCATTCGGTTTCATTGCCGTTATCGATCAGCACTGTTCTGCACCCGGCGCGGCGGCCCGCTTCGACATCGTGCAGGATGTCGCCGATCATCCACGACTGCGACAGGTCGATCTCGCGTTCGCGGGCGGCGCGATACAACATGCCCGGCATAGGTTTGCGGCAAGTGCAGGGAACGGCGTATCGGCTGACGACGCCGTCGGGGCTATGCGGACAGTAATAGAAACCGCTGAGGGTGACCCCGTATTGCGCCAGCAATTCGGACAGGCGTTCATGTACGGGATCAAGCGCGGCCTCGGTGAACAGGCCCTTGGCCACGCCGGACTGGTTGGTAACGACGAACAGGGCGAATCCCATGTGCTGAAGCAACTGTAGGGCCTGGCCCGCGTGCCAGCTGAGTTCGATGAGGCCTGGATTGACGTTGTAGGGAACGTTTTCCACCAGGGTGCCGTCTTTGTCGAGGAAAATTGCGCGCATGATCACTTAAGTTGTCGGGGCTGCATGGAGGATTTCATTTGGTCTTCAATCCCGCATTGAATCCTTTCACGGCCATGACGACTCCTGCATCGGCAACACCATCACTTCTGGAATCACGGTCTGTTCCGGCAGCAGCACCGACTTGATGGCCTTGGCGACATTCATACGTCTTGCCGCCGGCTTCTTCAAGCAGCGATGCCACCGTTTGCGCCTTGTCGAGATTCAGGTCGCCGACCACGATGTTTGCGCCGGCCGAAGACAGCACATCGCACAGCGCGGCGCCGAGGCCGCTGGCGCTACCGGTGACGAGAATGGTCTTGCCCGCTAGCTGCTTCGCTTCGGTTGGGTCTGCTATATAGCTGGATACTTGAACGTTGCTCAACTCCCTCTCCGTAAAGGTGGGCATGGATTGAGGCTACGCCGTATCGGCATAGCCGTTGTTGATACAACCGGGATCGGTCTGCAATAAGGCCGGGTCAGCTGCGCATGCTCACTTCACCAGCAGGCGTACCGGCACCTGATATTGATGGCGTAGGATGGCGGCCGCGCGAATGACGTTGTCGACGCCCTTGCGCGGTACCATGCGCCCCAGTTGCAACACAACGAACTCGTCACGTGACCTACGTAAACGTGTTGCCCACCACTATCGGTACCACCGAGTTGGGCCAAGGGAGAGGCATGCTCGCTGATAAGGGCAATTTTTCGCATGACGATGGAAGTTTTAAGTGGCAGAGAGACGGACAGGACCGGGGGTGAATAAGCGAACCATGTACCTAATGGTGCCCGTGGATGTGCTCATCATGGGCGGTGTAATCAAGCCCGCGCGCGCCGCCGCCTGTCATCCGGAAATTTGCGGAATGCAATTTATGTGGGTAATAACTTCTCAACAATGTAAAAACTGCGAAACATAGTTTGTATAAATGGCGCATGTCTGCAACTGCAGGACGGTTCCATGAGTTCACATTACTGTCGCGCGCAACGATACCGTCTTGCGATCTGGCACAGGAAGTGCATGTTTCCCGATTCTGGGGCCGGTACTGTCCAGACAATCATTTCTTGCCGAAAGCTCTGAAGTGCCGGAATCGCTATCTATCAATAAGGAGATCAATATGTGGATGCAGAAAACGAAGATTGCGGCCGCGGTCGCGGCAGCAATCATGCTGGCCGCTTGCGGCAGCAATCCGAGAACAACATCGAGCACGAGCTCTATCCCGGTGACGACTACCAGCAGTTCGGTCCCTATGACCACGTCCAGCAGCGCTACCGGTTTCGGCGTGGTACAAGCGATCGATGTGATTCCCGCGCAGCAGGCGTCGGGCGGTGTCGGCGTAGGTACGGTAGCCGGTGCGGTGGTTGGGGGCGTGCTCGGCAATCAGGTCGGCAGCGGTAGCGGCCGTACTGCAGCGACAGTCGCCGGTGTGGCCGGCGGCGCATTGGCGGGCAGAGCCATGGAAAACAATTCCCGTACCGCCGGAACCGCCCAATCGTATCGGGTCGCGGTGCGCATGGACAATGGATCGATACAGACCCTGTCGCAGGATGTGCAACCCGGAGTGCAAGTCGGTGAACGCGTTCGTCTGGAGAACGGCGTGATTGTCGAACGCTTCCGTTAAATTGATGCCCTTGGTACGCCCGCACGTCCTGGAGGATTGTACGGATGAGAACGGGAATCCACCCGGAATCCCTTCTCTTGCGGTGCGCGGCATGGTAATAAAGGGGAGCAGGACCTTCCGGAAGGTCGCCAGACCAACAACTTTCCGGCCGGTCCACATGAATGAAGCGCAGATGCGATGCCGGCGCTTCATGTATTACTTCTTTCCAGACTATGACAATCGATCCGGATACCATGAAGCAATGGGTGGATGTCGTTCGCCCATGGTTCAACATGCTGCTGGTGTGGGTGCTCGCCTGGGTGGCGCTGCGCCTGATACGGCGCGTGCTGAAACTCCTGCACACCCACCTTCTCAGACATGCGGACAAGATACGCGACGCCCGCCGCATAGAAACCCTGATGAATGTGTTTCGGTACACCGCCAATATCGTCATTGTCGGCGTAACCATCATGCTCACGCTAGGACTGATCGGTATCTCGATCACCCCTATCCTTGCCACGGCCGGCGTGGCCGGCATCGCAGTCGGCTTCGGCGCGCAGAGTCTGGTCAAGGATTTCTTCACCGGACTCTTTCTGCTGATTGAGCATCAGGTCAGCGAAGGCGACATCATCGAAGCGGCCGGCAAGAACGGCCACGTCGAACGCGTCACCCTGCGTCATATCCGCATCCGCGATTATGACGGCAGCGTGCATTTCATTCCCAACAGCATGATCACCGTAGTGACCAATCGCAGTCGCGATTACTCGTATGCGGTGATCGATATGAACGTCAAGCGTCAGGACGACCTGGGCAGGGTATTCGATCTGATGCACAAGGTCGACGCCGACATGCGCCAGGATCCCCAACTCGGTCCGATGATCCTCGATGACATCGACATCGCCGGGGTCGAAAAGGTGGAGGACGCCACAATCGCGGTGCGCTGCCGCCTCAAGGTCCAGCCGGCAAAACAGTGGCGCGTGCGCCGTGAATTTCTGCGTCGTATGAAGCAGGCGATCGACACCGTAGAAGAAGCCCCCTCGGCTGCGCCGACTGTCGGTCGATGATCATCGGAACGCATCGCAATGAATGCGTATGGCATGCGTCATGGCACAGGCATGGTTGTTGCGTTTTCCATCGATAAGGAGAGAAAAAATGGCAATCAACGAACCGCACCCGCCCCACGGAGAAACGATGGGCCAGGTCGATGTCGGTTATGGCGTGCGCCGCCCGGTACTCCCTGCAATACGCTGGGGCGCGGTCCTGGCCGGTGTGGCGGTCGGCATTTCGATACAGCTGGCGCTCACGCTGCTAGGTATCGCGACCGGGCTGTCATCGATCGATGTGGGCGCGGGCGAGACGCTCGGCATGGGACCTCTGATCTGGGCCGGTGTCAGCATGCTGGTTGCCGCGTTTTTCGGAGGCTACGTTGCCGCACGGATGTCCGGACTGAAGCGCAGGGCCGACGGCGTACTGCACGGCGCGGTGTCCTGGGCTGTCACGACCATCATGTTTGCGATCCTCGCAACCACGGTGGGCGGTACTTTGGTGAGCGGTGTTTTCAGCAATATGAGTCAGCTGGCAAGAGTGGCTACGGCAAATGGCGAGGCGCCGCTCACCGCATTGATGCGCGCACAGGGCGGCCGCGTCAATCCGCAGACGATGAGTCAGCTGCAGCAATATCTGCAGGCCGGTCAGCGCGATCAGGCGATTCAGCTGGTCACCGGCACCATGGGTGTGGAGCCGACAAGGGCGGAAACGATCGTCGACCAGGCATTGATCATGGCGGGATCGTCAGCAGCCGCTTCGCCGCAAGGCAAGGCAAAAGTGGAGAACGCAATGCAGAGCGCCGGCACGGCCGCCTGGATTGTGTTCCTGGCGGTCACACTGGCGCTGGCCATCGGCATTGGCGGTGGCGCGTTGGGAGCAGCGGGGTCGCGCCGGATCAGCTGGTCCGATGGTCCGGTACACCAATCATAAATCTTGTCGAGAGGAGCAGGGCATGCAGCGTATTTTCGGCGACCGTCAACCGGGTGGGCAGCGGCGTCTCGGCCCTCCACGATTCAAGCGTCTCTCCGCAGCCGATTCCAGCACCGCCGACTTGCTGTCTGGCTGCGCGGTGGTAAGTGCCGACGGCGAAGAAATCGGCCATGTCGATCATCTGGTGGTCGAAGCAGCGAGTCACCAGTTGCGCTATGTGGTCCTGGCCCGCAAGGAACAGGGCGCGGTCATCGCGCTGCCGTGGAATGCGTTGTACTTCGACGCGGCGCATTCACGGCTGGTGTTCTATACGCTAAGTTAGAAATAGCAGCGCCGACTTGCATGCTGTCCTTTCCGCAAAGAGATTGCCTGTGTTGTCGATCACCGTGGCCATCTCGGTCGTGGCAAGCGCGACGATCGGCATGCCTATTATCATTGCCTCGATGACGGCCAGTCCCAGGCTGGTATAGCGAATCGGATTGAAAAAGAAACGGTACCGCGCGGCGAATGCCGGCAACTGCGCACGGTCGAGCTCGCCACGGTACGAGACATCCGGCGGCACGATCACGCCATGCTCGACAACCCGCGTCGGGGTCCGGCCGCTGTCCCACATCAGTGCATTGAAGTGCGTGATATGTACCAGCAGGATATTCGGTTCATCGACCGGATGCCACATATCGGTCGGATGTTCGCGCGGCGTGTCGTGCTCGATATAGGCTTTGCATAGAAATCATGCGGAGCCTGGGTCAGGTAGTAAAGATAACTGCCATGCGTATGCCAGGTGAGGATCTTCAGTCGTCGCTGCAGGGTCAAGATACCGGTTCGAGGTTGGGACGCTGCAGGCGGACGGCGCAGGCCGGACAGGGAGCCGACACTGCGCAGAGCTGCGACCTGCTACAGGAATCCCACCTTATAGCGGACCGCGCCCACCGCGCGCCAGAATACCGCCATTGGCGGTATCAGCATCGAGGTGACGACCATTTCCAGTATGTGGCCCGGTGCCTTGGAAGTCTTCTGCAAGCGCTGGAAACAGAATCGGCCGGTCATGAAAATCCATATCAGGCCAGACAGCACGCCTAGCCCGGCCGCACCGCCAAGCAGCGACAGCAGCATCGTGGTCAACGCGACGACGGTCAGATAAAAATCCCAGCGCGGCCGTGCGCGGATCTTGCGGCGGTATAGCTTGGGATGCTTCTTGTAGAGCAGCGCGTCGAACTGCACCTTCTTCACCTGCCGCAGACTGACGCCCCAGCCTGCGGGGCGGACCGGATGCATCATGACCGCATTCGGTTCGCGCACGATATTGGCATGGTAGTCCAGCAACCGGAAATGCAGATCCGAATCTTCACGCCATGCAAAACGAAACTGTTCATCGAAGCCGCCCAGATCTTCCAGCACCTTCCTGCGGCAGAAGCAGTTTGCGGTAACGAACTCGGCGGTTTCCAGGTTCTTCGCATCGAGTTCGTAGTCGGTCGGCGTGCCTTCCAGCGGCATGATGACGCGGCCGCAGACTGCATGCACATCGTCGGCGAATGCCTGTATGCCATTGCGCAGCCAGTCGGCGCGCGCAATGGTGTCGTCGTCGGTGAATGCGACGATCGCGCCGCGCGCGGCGCGCCAGCCGTGATTGCGGGCGGCGGCCGGTCCATGCGGCCCCATCGATGGAATATAGGTAACGAGCGGGCCGCCTTTTTCCCCGCTATGCGCGGCCCAGCCGCTGACCACGTCGCGCGTTTGCTCGCTCGGACCGTCGTCCACGACGATGATTTCAAATCGCTCAGAATCGAAACTCTGCAGCGCAAGGCTCGCCAGGCACCGGTTCAGCAACTGCGGACGGCC
Source organism: Noviherbaspirillum saxi (assembly GCF_003591035.1). Classification (NCBI taxonomy): domain Bacteria; kingdom Pseudomonadati; phylum Pseudomonadota; class Betaproteobacteria; order Burkholderiales; family Oxalobacteraceae; genus Noviherbaspirillum; species Noviherbaspirillum saxi. The sequence goes on along the minus strand of NZ_QYUO01000001.1, from coordinate 2,470,879 downwards.
CCGTGTCGGCACCACGATGGAGGCGGCAATTGCCACCGCACGGCCTGCATGATGCGTGCCGAGCCCAATGGGCGTTGCGGCGGAGGTATTACGCCGACGCATGACGACGCCCGCCTGAGCCGTGAGTGCGCTATGGTCGGCGGCAATGACTTTCCGGTGCTTGTTAAATGCAATTATTTTCGTCATGGATACAATCCTGCTAAAGCGTGGTAATGAGTGGCGGGGACACATCAAGATTGCGCGGCGCAAAAAAATACATATACGTCACTTGAGCGTATTGAAGAACATGCAATTCCCCTTCCGTAGCAATCAATTGAGGCGTATCAAAAATACTGATGCATGTATATAAATTAAATCGGTTGATAAAAATTGAGCAGGCAAATCGGCCGAATACACACGCGGTCTATTTGTGACGCAATACGATCTCAATAATCAATGTTGAACATGACCTCATGATGAATCCGGGCGTGCGTGATCCTGACTATCGGTCCATGGACTTAAGCTACCGGATGCATTTCTTGCTCAAAGCGCTCACCGTCTTCGGCCCGTTGCTGCAGTTGCCACAAGCGCGCGTAGGCCCCGGCCTGTTGCAGCAGTCTGGCGTGTGTACCGCGCTCGATCACGCGGCCGCGCTCGATCACCAGGATTTCGGTGGCGTCGACGACAGTCGACAAGCGGTGGGCCATGACCAGCGTGGTGCGGTTTTCCGATAACTGGTCGAGTTCTTGCTGAATCGCCTGTTCGGAAGCGGTATCGAGGGCCGAAGTCGCTTCGTCGAAGATCAGCAGAGGCGGGTTCTTGAGTATGGCTCTTGCCAACGCGATGCGCTGCTTTTCACCGCCCGAAAGCATGACACCGCGTTCGCCAACCGGTGTCTCGTATTTCTGCGGCAACGAATCGATCAGGTCGTGGATATGCGCCGCCTTCGCTGCGGCGATGATGTCATCCATGGAAGCGCCGGTGCGTCCGTATCCGATATTGAATGCAATGGTGTCGTTGAACAGCAAGGCTTCCTGCGGCACCACACCAATCGCGTGGGATGCGCTGAGACAGAGACAAGTTCGAGCCGGACGATCCCGCGCGTGCGTCCGGCGCGCGCCATGCGTTTTGGAAAATTGCAAAGCTCTTCAGCGGCGCTTTGCGTATCGGCAGGCATGAGCATTGCGGACAGTCGGCTGGCAATGCGAATCATCAACGCAGTGAAAGGAAAATAAATGAATGCCGATATCGTCGGCTGGATCAGTTCGCTCGTACTCGTTTCGACGATTTCCAGGCAGGTGTATACGCAATGGCGTACCAAACGGGTAGAGGGAGTATCGAAGTGGCTGTTTATCGGGCAGCTGACCGCCTCTTTCGGCTTTACTATCTATAGCTATCTGGTTGATAACTGGGTGTTTGTCTTTACCAATTTTTTCATGTTCCTGACCGCAGTAGCCGGCGAGTGCATTTACATTTCCAACAAGCGACATGCACAACGTCAACAATCCGGACAAGGGGAAAGCCAAAAAACCTCGCCACCGACGGCGAGCGCCAGCGGCGGGTAATACTGCTGCCGCTTTTACATGGCCCTGTAGAACTTACTTGCAGTATCTGCATACCTTCCCTGCAAGGCGCTAGGATTTTCCGACAAGGCAGCGCGGTTTCCAGGAGCTTGTGCCTCTATCAAGCTTTGGGTATATCGCTTGCTTAAGCAGTGCCAAACGATGCCTGCCATTCGCGCCGGTGACCTGCGCCTGTAGAGTCACCCGGCGCGTTTTGTTGAAGTCCATTGCGGAGGAGACTGTGCATACGCTTGGAATCAATGCTGCCTATCATGATTGTTCTGCCAGCATGGTACGTGATGGTGAAGTGCTCGCCGCTGCCGAGGAATGGATGGTCGCGGCGAGATGGCGACGACGAGCTATGGCTACTATCAGGATCGGCGCTACCACAGGCTCAAGCAAGTCAACCTGCCGCATTCGCTCGGCTTGTTGTACGAAGATGTCACCGACTACCTGGGTTTCCTGCATTCCTCCGATGAGTACAAGGTAATGGCGCTGGCATCTTAGGGCAAACCGGTATTCGCCGAACAGTTTCACGACATCCTGCATTATCGCGGCGACGGCGAATATGAAGTCAGACCGGCACAATGGACTGAACTGTTCGGACCCGTGCGCGAGCGCGGCGCAGAATTCACCCGGCATCACATGAATATCGCGTCGTCGCTGCAAATCGTGCTGAAAGAAACCGTCCTGAAAAGGAAGACAGGATTCCCGCGGTGCGCCATGTCGATGGCACCGTCCGCATTCAGACCATCAACCGTTCGCAGAATCCGACCGACTACGATTTGCTGCAAGCGTTCGGCGAGCGGTCCGGTGTACCGGTATTGATCAATACTTCGTTCCATACCCGTGGCGAGCCGATGGTGTGCACGCCGCGCGATGCGGTCGAGTCGTTTTGCACCACGCTGCCGGCCCGATATCGCGCTTGCACGCACTGTGCTTGGCTGGGAACCCAATGTTGGTCTCGATGAAGGCTTGCAACGCACGATCGAATACTTCAGGAATATGCGCACCGGCCTCGACGATGAAGACCTGCCTTTGCCGCCCGAACTGTCAGTCGGGATGCAGGAACGGGCTTTGCATGACACTGCGGTGTTGCGGTTATAGATACAGCGCTTCAGCGTCGCCTTCACCACATCCAAGAGGCAACATCATGAAACCGCTCCGAAAAGCGTTACAAGAAATACGCACAGTCTGGAAGACGCTGTTGCTGCTGGCCGGGCTGGCGCTTGCCACGGTCGCCTGCAGCGACCGGCCGGGTGATTTTCCGTTTCCGCAATCGCCGCCGCGTCCAGTGATGCAGCTTCCGGCGGCTGACAATGATGAATCGGAAGGACGGATCATGACGGCATTGCTGACCGTTCCGTCACGGCGGGCCAGGCTTCCGCGCAGATTCATGTAATACCCGTCCCGATCCACAAAAAGGAGAACAACATGGAACTCGATGACAACACCGGCTTTGCCATGGGGCGCAGACCGATTTGGGAAGCGTCCTTGCCCAAGCAGAACTTTGCCGCACTCGCTGCCGAAATCGATGTTGATGTGGCCATCATAGGCGGCGGCATCACGGGCATCACGACGGCGGCATTGCTGGCATCGTCCAATCTGCGCATTGCGGTGCTGGAAGCGGCTCAGGTCGGATCGGGCAGCACCGGTCATTCGACCGGCAACCTGTACGCCACCGTCGACCAGCATTTGCACAAGCTGAGCGCCAAGTGGGGCGAGCTCAAGACACGGCAGGTGGTCGACTCGCGCCTGCGAGCGATCGACGTAATCGAAAACCTGACGCGTACATTGGGACTGAAATGCGGATTTTCGCGCCAGCCATGGACGCTGTACAGCATGCAGGCCGATGCCAGTATGGATGCCGTCATCGAAAACGAGTACCAGGCGGCAACGCGTTTCGGACTCCGGGCACGGCTGGGAATCGATCTGCCGCTTCCCTATCCGGTTCACAAGGCCCTGGTGGTTTCGAACCAGGCGCAGTTTCATCCACTGGCATATGTGCGTCAGCTGGCTGCCGCGATCCGCTCGCCGCGCTGCGAAGTGTATGAAATGAGTCCGGTCACCGATATCGACGAAGACACTGGCCTGATCAAGACGCTGCAGGGCAGGGTCCATGCGCAGCACATCGTGATGGCGACGCATACGCCGCTCGGCATCAGCCTGCTGCATACCGAGCTGGGCGTCTATCGCGAGTATGCGGTTGCTGCACCCTTGCTCGAACCGCAACTGGGCGGTGGCATTTTCTGGAGCGCGGGTCCGGAAAAGCATTCGACGCGCCTGGTCGAACACGAGGGCATGCCGCATGTACTCATCATTGGCGAAAAGCACAAGACCGGACAGAAAGAAGATGCACAAGCGGCTTACCTGAAACTGGAAGCCATCCTCCGGAGGAGTTTCAAGATAGGCGATATCGCCTATCGCTGGTCGGCGCAGCAATATCGCCCCGCCGATGGTATGCCCTATATCGGCAAGAACGGTGACAAGTCGCGCATCTATCATGCAACTGGCTTTGCCGCTGACGGCTTGACTTATGGCACGGTCGCGGCCATGGTGATTGCCGATGAAGTGACCGGCGTCGCGAATGACTACGCCGAGCTGTATACCCCGAGGCGTTTCAACCCGATGAAAGCCGCGCCAACCTTCATCAAGGAAAATCTGAATATTGCGAGTTATTACGTCAAGGATTATCTCAAGCACCCGGAAGCCAAGGAGATTTCCGACGTGGCGCGCGGCGCAGGCCGCATTGTCGAAGTGGCCGGCGACAAGCTGGCCGTCTATCGCGATGATGCGCATCAACTGCATGTGCTGTCGCCGGTATGTACCCACATGAAGTGCCAGGTGCATTTCAATCAGGCGGAACGCACTTGGGATTGCCCCTGTCACGGCAGTCGCTTTTCGGTTGAGGGTACGGTGATCGAAGGCCCGGCGTTGTCGGGACTGAAGAAAGTGGCGCTGCCCGGAGAAACGACGGCGCCCGGTGTGAATGTGCCTGCGGGTGATACGACCCAAGCCGGTTCTGCAGCCAGCGGCGCGACAGTCGGCGGGACGACGCCGGATAGCGGTTCCTGAGACGACAGTGGCATGGTAGTTCCAATGTAGGGTAGCGAGCTTAAGCTGTCTCCGAGACTCGTCCGGTCTCGCTACTCCTATTCAACTTCTGTCCAGGTCCCAAGTTTTCTTCCAAGAAGGGAAGGAACACCATGGAAAATTCCATGGAAGGTTGCATCCCTTCCTGGCATAAGTTCTCATCCTCGATTCAATCCGACTGCTTTCGATACCGTGTGGCATAAAGCTTGCGTTAGCCTACGCCATCAAAGCGTTTCCCAATCTCAGTAATGCCTGATCGATGTGTTCGCCGCCATACGGCGTCGGGAAAAGTGGATCACGCCATATTTCCCGCATTGCCATCCTTAGTCGCGATTACGACGCGACAGCCTCCACGCTTGCATCATCGTTTCGCTGACATGTCCTGCTCCCGTATGCCGGACGGCAAAGACCTTGACATCATGTATTGACCTACCACACCTCAAACGGGCTTGCGGCTCGCCGGAGAACAATAATGGCGTTATCAATCCAGCACGCGGAAATGCATATCCCCTACGGCGACATTGTGATGCAAGGCGCGCTCTGGCTGCCTGCCGATCATCGTGGCGTCGTGGTGTTCGCCAATGGCAGCACCCGCCATCGCCTGAAACCGCCATACGACTATGTAGGAAGCGTGCTACATAACGCCCGTCTCGGCACGCTGTGGCTGGACTTGGTCACCGCGGAAGAACAGCGCGCCTGCCAGCCGCGTCCCGGCATTGCGATACTGGCAGAGCGCCTGGGCGCAGCCTGCGACTGGCTGCATGTCAACGACGCGACGAGCGAACTGCCGATCGCCTTGTTCGGTTCGGGCTACGGCGCGGCTGCGGCCCTGCAGCTTGCGGTGCTGCGGCGCGGATGCATTTGCGCAATCGTGCTGCGCGGCGGCCGGCCCGATCTGGCCAGTCAGACCCTGGCTCAGGTGGTCGCGCCGACGCTATTGATCGTGGGAGGACTGGATGACGGCGTCCTTGATGTCAATCGCCATGCCTACGCGGCGCTGCAATGCAAGAAGCGTCTTGAAATCATTCCGGGCGCAACGCATGCGTTCGATGAACCCGGCAGTATGGAAGTCGTCGCACGGCTGGCGCGCGGATGGTTCCTGCAACATACTCACTTCACACTGATGTAAAAGTGGATGTGTAAATGGTTCCGTAAAGCGAAAAATTTACAGTGATCAGCCCGGCAATCGCCTGGCGGCCGGAACGATCAGCACCAGATCGGACTGAGCCAGCGCGACGCAAGGCAGGACATAGCCTTCCCGTTTTTCCTCTGCACTCAGGCCCGGCCATTCGATATTGTGGCGTATCGTGCCGCCGGCAAGCTTGCACAGGCAGGTTCTGCAAGTGCCGTTGCGGCACGACGCCGGCAGGTCGATCCCGCTTGCGCGCGCAGCCGCGAGTATTGGCTGATCCGGGCCCACCTCGAAGGTCCAGCCGGACGGTTCGATACGCACCGAAAAGCGGGCAACCCGCTTTCCCTCGCTCATCGGCTACCCGTGAGCGGCGCCGGAATGGTTGGCACTCCCTGGGCGAGCGCCGCTTTTTCCTGTGCCTGCATTGCACGCAAGAAGCCGTCACGCTGTTGCAAGCGCTGCCAATAGCCTCTCACTGCCTCGGAAAACCTGTCGCCCATTCCGAGATAATCGGCAAGCATGAGCGCATAGCCGACGGAAATATCGGCGGCCGTAAAGCGGTCCGCGCACAGGAATTCGCGGTTCGCCACGACGGCATCGACCGCGCGCAGGCGCGCCAGGAACCAGCGGCTGTAGTCCTCGACCACCTGCGGCTGCAGCCGTTCCGGCGACTCCAAGCGGCCATAGCGCAGTACCAGGGTTTGCGGAAAAGTCAGCGTCGCTTCGCCATGATGCAGCCAGTTCAGATATGCGCCATAAGCAGGCTCATCCGGCGCGACATCCAGGCGCGCATTGCCGTTGCGCGCCGCCAGATACTGGCAGATCGCGGCAGACTCCGTCATGCAAAGTTCGCCATCGATCAGTGCCGGTACCGTGCCCAAGGGATTGACGGACAGAAATTCCCTGGCCAGTGCACGCGGCGGGAAGGGCAGCATCTTCAGCTGATAGGGAAGACCGAGTTCCTCCAGCGCCCATAGCGGCCGGAAAGAGCGCGCGCTGACGCAGTGGTAGAGCGTAAGCATGATCTACATGTTGCGGCCGTCGAACGGCACGCGTTGCAGAGTGTTCAGGTCGATATTTTCCAGGCAGCGCACATTGATGGCCGCCATCTCCGCGCCGGAGGGATCCTTGCCGAAACCGAAGGGTTGGCAACCGCAGTTGGGGCAAAAGCGATGTTCGATCACATGCTTGTTGAATTGGTAGGTCGACATCGGGCTATCGGGTTTGGACAAGGTCAGGCTGGCCCGTGGAACGAACCAGAGCAGAAATCCCTTGCGCACGCAATGCGAGCAGTTGCATTCGATGACCTGGCCGGGTTCGCCTTCCACTTCAAAGGCGATCTGGCCGCAATGGCAGGATCCGTGATAAGTCACAATGAGTCTCCATGTTATATGCGTGTGCGAATTGTACTCCGGCGGATTGTTTTCCAAGCAAGCTTGCCATGTCGCCAAGCTACGCTGTTTCGCCAAGGAATGCGAAAATGCGGGTTTCGGCCGCGTCATCAGCGCAGTTTCACAAGAATCGCAAGGGAAGGAAGCACCATGACAGTAAAAACCGTTGTCTTTCATGCATTGGAAGACGGCCCCGCATTGACGGTGCTCGGCGCCGTCCATGGCAACGAGCGCTGCGGTCCCGCCGCCATCAACCGCCTGATTGCCGATCTGGAAAACGGCAAGGTCAGGCTCAAGCGCGGCCGCCTGCAACTCATGCCGGTGGTGAACCCGCAGGCATATGCGCAAAACGTGCGTTTTGTGGAGCGCAACCTGAACCGGCAGCTGTATCGGAAGGATGAAAAGCAGCATTACGAAGACCATCTCGATCCCATCGTATGCGACTTGCTGGACCGTACCGATGTCTTGCTCGACCTGCACTCGTTTGCGTCGCCGGGCGGGCCATTCATTTTCTTGAGCGGAAAAAACCCGCGCGAACTGGCCTATGCAAAATCGCTGGGCGTCACGGATTTCGTCTATGGCTGGGCGGAAGCTTATGGCGGCGGCGGAAGCAAGGAGTCGCAAGGCACGACCGAATATGCGCGTACGCAGGGTGCGCTGGCGGTAACGCTGGAATGCGGCCAGCATCAGAATGCCGACGCACCCGACATCGGCTACCAGGCGATCCTGCATGCGCTGGCCCATTTCGACATGCTGGCCGATGCTGTTGCGGAACCTGCGCCGTCAGCGGCCGACCTGCGCTGCGTGCGGATGAAGAGCGTGTTCTATCGCGATGCAGGGGCAAACTTTTGCAAGTCGTGGCGGCATTTCGACCCGGTTGCAAAAGGCGAAGCAATCGCCACGCTGGCGGACGGCAGCTTGCTGACCGCGCCGGAAGACGGATTCCTTGTGCTGCCGAAGGAAGCGGCGGTCACTGGCGGCGAGTGGTTTTATTTCGGGACGGCGACCGCGTATCCGGAGTAGTGCCAGGTCAGAATCGCTCTTCGGCGTTCGTGCCGACCTCGGCCGCATCGAGCAGGGCAGCGATGATCGTTGCGCGCAACGCCTGCCAATGCCGGCCGCGCTCGAACACATGTTTCTGATTGATTTCCAGTTCAATGCCGAGATAGACAGAGGCGCCAAAGCAACGGCGCAGATGCACGGTAAAGCCGTCGGCGGTGCCGCTGTAGGGATAATTCATCCTGGTCTTCAAGGCCGGAGCAACTGTCTTGAGTGCGCCGCGCCAGCGCTGGCACAGTTCGGCTTCGCCTGCTCTTGCAGGGTCGTACAGCAGCCCGATATCGGCGTTGCGGATCTCGCCCTTGAATTCCGGGGTAAAGCTGTGGCAGGACACATGGATCACACGGGCACCGCCGCCGATCGCTTGCGCAATGCGGCTTTCTGCCTTGGTTCGGTAAGGCAGGTAATAACGCCGGTGGATTTCTTCGCGAATGTCGGCAGCGGCCGCACGCGTTGCTTCCGAATACAGGTGCGGATGACTCGCCGAACGGTTGAGGTCGATCAGCAAGCGGCTGACGGTCGCCACCACCAGCGGGGCGGCCAGGGCATCAGACATGTCGCGCGCGATGCGCAGCGCGCCCGCATCGTAGCCGCGATGGCTGCGCAACAGCGCTTCGCGGCCTTCGAAAAAGCCGTGATAGCGCGAAGGGATGCGATTGCCGCCGTGTTCGCAGGTGATCAGGAAGAAGTCGGGTCTGGTCAAGTCAATGCGATAAAGGATGGTCAAGGCAAGAACATCTTGCCTTCCTGCAGGCAGTCGCACAACTGTTCATAGACATCGCGGATGGCGCGTGCCTTGCGTGCCGCGCCGGTGCCGAGCGCACGCACTATCCGGCGCGCCAGCGGTCCATGTTGCAGGATCGCCTGCAAGGGCACGCGCGACAGCTCCGCATGGCTGACATCTTCCGCAAGCATCAGTCCCACCAGATGATCCCACAGCTCGCCGGTAGTGCAGCGGTGGCCGGGATAGGCGAACAACCGCAGATAGGCTGGATTGTCGATCACCGTCTGTTCGGCGTCGCGTATGCAGGCCTGCAAGATGGCGGCCAGTGCGGCGGTCGACATTTCCTGCTGCTCCGCCAGGTCGGGCCCGCCGGCGCGGTATAGCCGCCGTATCGCATCGACCGTGACGGCCGCAATGGCCAGATCGGCGCGCGGGCATTCCTGCGTGTCGAGCACGCGGATCTCGATCGCATTGCGTTCGAAGCGTGCAATCGCGCCGCGCGAATTCAGCCACTCATGCTTCAGCACGCCGTCGGTATCGTAGGGTGCAATGTCCTTGTACATCGGCGCCAGGATGCGCTGCTCATAAGCTCTTTTGCTGGTGACGGTTTCCGGAACGATCATGCCGGCAATGGAGGGAATCGCATCCGCGTTGGAGGAATACACATGCATGCGGTAATCGGCGAAGCCGGTCGGCTTGCCGTCGGCAATCGGGGAACTGGCGGCCAGTGCCGGCAGAATCGGCAATACCAGGCGTACCGCCGCATGCAGTCTGGCGAATTCATCATCACCGGCGAACGGCAGATTGACATGCATGCTCTGCAGATTCGCCCAACCGTGCGACTTGCTGTCGAAGATGCGGTCGTAGGCACGGTAGATATCTTCATTGTCATGCGGCCACAATTGCGTCTCGCTGCGCGGATCCATCCATGGATGCATCGCGCCCGGCATCAGGCGTGCGCCTCTCGGTTCCAGCAGGCGGTTGATTTCGCGTACTTCGGCCTGGAACACATCGGGCAGCATCGAAAGCGATACGCTGGGGCGCAGATTCTTGATCTCGATCACATGCATCACCAGTTCATTCGACCAGCCCATGCGGCCGCGTCTTACTTCGTTGCCTTCGCCGCCTGGCGACTCGCGCAGCAGGACGTCGGCCAAAGGCAGCACCGACAGCCGCGCGCGGTCGACGATCATGTATTCCAGTTCTATGCCATAGCCCATGAAGGCATGCAATAACGGGGGCTCATCCTCTTCGTCGCTCATGGTGTCGTGTTTCCTTTGCGTGAGTCGATGCGCTTGCGAAAAACGCCCATGACTTCGCGGTACAGTGCATCGCCCAGCACCGCGTCCTCGTTGCCCGCATCGACGTTCGGGTTATCGTTGATTTCGATGACGTAATACTGGGCGCCGATCTGCTTGAGATCGACGCCGTAAAAGCCATCGCCGATCAGGTTGGCGGCTTGCAGCGCGATCTTCACCACATCGTCGGGCGCCTCGCCCACCGATAGCGCTTCGGTCCGGCCTTCGCTGGTCCGGTGTCGTTCATGCTTGATGATTTGCCAGTGGCCGGGCGCCATGTAGTACTTGCAAACAAACAGCGCGCGCTGATCGAATACACCGATGCGCCAGTCGAATTGCGTCGGCAAATACTCCTGTGCCAGCACCAGTTCCGATTGCTGCAGCAATTCATTGACCTTGACCAGCAGGTCCTGTTCCGACTCGATCTTGACCACGCCCAGGGAAAACGCGCCGTCGGGCTGCTTCAGGATGCAGGGCAGACCAAGCTTTGCCACGATCTTGTCTACGTTGCCTTGATGAACGACCATCGTTCTCGGCGTCGGGATGTGATGGCGGGTCAGCAGTTCATCGAGATAAATCTTGTTGGTGCAACGCAGGATGGAATCGGGATCGTCGATCACGACCATGCCGGCCGCCGTGGCCTGGCGCGATATCTGGTAGGTGTAGTGATCGACGTTGGTGGTGTCGCGAATGAACAGCGCATCGAATTCCGTCAGGCGGCGGGTATCCTTTGGTGTGATTACTTCGCCGCTCATGCCCAGCAGTTCCGCCGCATCGATGAATTTGCGGATGGCTTCGGGATTGGACGGCGTTTCGCTGCGTGTCGGGTCATGCAGGATCGCAAGCAAGGGTTTGCGCGACGCGGTGCTGGTATGTATCTTTTGTTCTTTCAAATGCTCGATTACCGCCTGCGTCGCCAGTTCCTGCTGATGCGCGGGAATGTCGTAAACGCTGCCGGCGTGGATGCTGCACAAGTGCCATTGCCCGTTGGCTCGCTCAAAGCGCGCATGCAGCACCGGCGTGCGCAACAGCTTGAACAGCTGTTCGCTCAAATGCTGGTGCAGGCCATCGGCATCCCGGCCGAAATAGATGTTCAGGTCGACCACGTCTTCCGTGGTGCGCGAGAACGAGCAGTCGATCAGGTTGCCGAGCCTGTCGCTCACATCCTGCACCAGCGTTTCGGAATGCAGGTCCTTCATTGCTTCTGCATCGGGCAGCGGCCGGTGGCCGCGCGCCTCGGCCAGCAGCGATACGTAATAGCCTTTGCTTTGATAGCGGTAAGTGCGACAGAGGTTGAACACCTTGGTGGAACGCATGTCGCCGTAGGCCGGATCCATCAGGTAGGTTTGCGCAGGAATGACCGTGACGCCAGGGATGTCGTTCGGCCAATCCTGTTCACGGCTGACGACGAAAAGGATGTTCATGGTACTTCCTGTCGCGGTGTACGCCGCGGATGGATGATCAGCAGGTTGGCGTCATGCGTGACGATGCCGAGCAGGACCGCATTGACCACGCGATCGATGCTGAGCCAGTAGGCCTGGTTGCTGGCGTAGGGATTGGCCTGGTAGGGATCGACCACCAGCACCTTGCGGCGCTCCTGGTCATGGCCCCCGATGATGACGAAATGGCCGGATGGCAGACCGCGTACATCATCCGGTTGATCTTCCGGCCCGAATTCACGCGCGGCGCGGTACAAAAAGGTCGAGCTCAGGCCGGTAATGATCGGCATCTTGCGCCGCAGGATGTTGCGGATCAGATAGCGCGACAGATCGAACAGCCGCAACCGGCCCCCCAGCTTGAGAAATTCCAGGTAACCGTTGGTGGCATGTTGCAGGCGGTAATCCATCTTGTGCTCGCGCTGGCGCAGCAGGCGATCGGCAATGTCGACGCCAGGTTCGGAAAACCAGGTGGGGTCGAACACCGTCAGGTTATAGGTGTAAATGCTCGCCATATAGCCTTTGCGCAGGGCATCGCAGGCCAGGAACACGGCGAAGGTGCCGCCGTGTTCCAGACGCCCGGTGCGGGCGATGACCTGCGCGAGCGGTTCATGATCGCCCCAATAGCGATACACCGCGTGCAGGCAAGTCGGGCCGCATGTGGTTTCGTCAGGCTGGGACAGGATGTTGACGGGCAACTGGACGATGGCATGAGTCACGGATGAGCCCTGTGTTCGTTCATGATTGGACAATGGCACCTTGCAACATGCAGTGGTGATGTGATCAGCGGGTAGCATTTTTGGTGCCAGTCAAATTTGCGGCCAGGCAGCGTATTCACCTTATCCTGGCCAGCGCTATACGTCGGAACAGATGTCTTTCGCTTGTAAAAGTTTCCGGTCAAAGCGGAAACGGTCGCAGGGCACGGATGATGCATGTCAGCGCCATGACGCGGCGCTGTCCGCGCGACGTCAGACTGCTTTTCGGAGATATGCAATGAAAAACGGAAGCCTGTTGTCGATGGCGCTTGGCTTGAGCTTCCCCTTGCTTGCGTTGGCGCAGACATCGATTCCCCAACGTGACTTCCCGCGCGAAGACGCTGGCGCGGCGGGTATTACCTCGCAGGGTATTCCTGCGCCTGGACGCGAACTGTCGTCCGGTGGCGCCAATGCCACCGCGTCGGAAGCCGGTATTGACGCGGCCACCGAGATGGGAACGCCTCCGTCGCCGACCGACCGACTGAAGCCGGTGACGACCAATGACATCACCTATCTGTGCGGCGGCATCGGCGAGGAAGAATCGAACTACATGAAGCAGCAAGCCAGGGACTATGACCTGATGCTGACCTTTGCCGCACGCGACGGAGCCTATCTGGCCGATATCGCGGTGGATATCCACGATGCCGCAGGCAACGAAGTGCTGCAGGCGCGCTGCGATTCTCCGATCCTGCTGGTCGATCTTCCCAAGCGCGGTACCTATCGCGTGAGCGCCGACGCGGCGGGACACGTGCTGCAACGTCAGGTCAAGGTCAACGCGGGACCCAAGACTGGTCGGCAGTTGGCGCGCGCGGTGCTGGTGTGGCCGCAGGAAGTTGCGGAAGTGCAGGGCAGTGGCACAATGTCCGGCGGGTCCGGAGGAGCCCCCGCCACCCGCGATGCCGGCAGTCGCTGACAGGATCCTGCGGCATCCGGACGGGCCAGCGTGGCTCGGCCGTGAGCCTGTCTATATTCGAAAAACAAAAAGCAGGTCCGGCTTGTAAAGCCGACCCTGCTTTTTACCTCACAGTCCTTGAAGGCTAAGGACTTATTTATTTTTCTCGGCAGCGCCTTGGACTTTTTCGCCGCCGCGCTCGATATCCCTGCCCATGCCGGACATGGTGTTACAAGCGGTCAGGCCGATAGTGACCATCAGGATGCTCAGTATGGAGATAATTTTTTTCATGATTTCTTCCTTTCAGGTTGATAAATAAAACGGGTTTCCAAAACGCTGCGACGATCATGCCCACCCGTGCAGCATGCTCCCCTGTAATGCTATTTTGGGTGGGTATTGCTGCGGCCTTGCATGTATGCCCCCGCCATTGTTATGAGTCTGCCGATGAGGTCGGTGTTCGATTGATTGCGCGCGGTCAAAGCTGTCAGCGTCGCGCCGCTGGTCATCGCGGTCCGTGCGATTCGTTTGGGTCCGATCGCAATGATGGCGGCTACGCCAAGCGCGCAATACACCGGATGCCGCTTCAGTACCCGCATGATCGTGCTGCGCGGAAAAACATCCGGTGGTTCCGGATGCGCGGGTACCGGTCTCAACGCCGGCGTATAACTTTGTGCAAAGCTGTGATCGACCTGGATTTCCTGTCCATAGGGAATCTGGCCGAGTTCGTCGCCGTCAGTCAGCATGCGGCGATAGTTTTCACGCCGCAGCCGCATTCTTTCCAGAATGGCTTGCCGTTCTGCTTCCAGTGTCCGTACGCTCATATGCTCCCCTTGATCACGTCAATGTCACGTTGCAGTTCGCCGCGTAAGGTGCTGGTCAGCGATGCCTGCGATTTGAAATGCTTCATGCACATGTTGAATGCCACACCGGCGATGCCGCCGTAAAGCAATACGACGAACCAGGCGGCTAGCGCGCGGTAATCGCTGTCCCAGAAACTGACGATGATCGCCAGCCCGAGAAAGACGGTTGCCAGCAGCGTGAACAGGATGGCGACGGTGAAGCCGGCGATACGCATGGCCAGTTGCTGTTCGCGGATCTTCATTTCAACCCGCAACAGGTCCATGTAATCCCCGACACGATCCAGCGTGATCAGGTAAAGCTGTTTGGATTTGTGAAGGGCGGCAAACATCGCGGTTGTCCTTTTGGTGGTCACACAGTCAGTCAGGTACCGACGGCTTGAAAGTGATGGCTATCGCCTGTTCCTTACCGCCGATACGCCATTGCCATGTAGGCACATGCAACGCATGTGCCCGGATCACATCATCAACGGCGCTTGAACAGCAGACCGAGCAACAGACCGGTACCGACCGCCACCGCTACCGATTGCATGGGTTTGTCTTTCACATATTCGGTAGTGGTTTCCATGCCGCGATTGAGCTGGCGGCTCGCTTCGGTGGCGATGCCCTTGGCTGCATAACGCACCGAGCTGAATTTGGCCATCAGTTGTGCATGCGCCTGTGCCAGTTCATCGTCGGACAAACTCGAGGAACGGTTGACCAGAGAGTCGAGGTCGTTCTTCAAGCTGGAAAGGTCGCTACGTAGCGACGCGGCAGACTTTTGTGCGACACCCTTGATTTCATTGTAAGTACCTTTGGCAGACTGCATTGCTGCTGCTGCCTTATCGCTGCCGCTACCGTTGCCGGTGGTGGACGAGGTGGTTGTATCCATGAATCGCTCCTTGACAAAATTGGATCAAATTTGAGAGACGGCGAAACAACATTTTTCACCGTGCCAGACCCGCAGTGAAATATCTGCGGGGAACACAACAGAAACGAGGGCACATCCTTGCGATTCCAGCTGCACCGGCGGCACCGTGGCTTGTCCGGCACAACGTCCATGGTCATTTCCCGTATGACGGCGCAGGTAGCATCGGCCCTCCATTTTCATGACGTGTGCCGGGATAAACAGCAAACGCTGTGCCATGTGATGCCGTGACCGCAATGCAGTCGCGGTTTGATGAAAATCGGGGGAAAGGAGAGGGTTTTGCCGCCTGTACGGGGCAAAGGTAAATAATACCTTTGCGTTTTTGCACGCTTGCCATGTAATTCTTGCAACCTGTGTCACACATTTTTCATGCTACCGAATAGGCAGCGAAGCCATAAATTCCTTGCGGGTGTAGCCTTGAGGAAACATAATCAAGCCAAAGCGATACCACTGCATTGAAAGGTTCACATGTCCACATTCGGTCCCGATGAAGCGCGCAATTACATGCATCAGTTGTTGAAGGTGATGCACCAGCAAGGCGGGTCGGATCTTTTCATCTCGGCTGACTTCCCGCCGAGCATGAAACATCAGGGTGCGATGAAGCCGCTGAGCCAGCAAAAGCTGACCGGCGATATCACGCGAAAACTCGCGCTGAGTCTGATGAACGACAAACAGCGGCATGAATTCGAAACCGAGCTGGAATGCAATTTCGCGATTTCGCTGCCCAATGTCTGCCGCTTCCGCGTCAATGTCTTCGTGCAGCAACAACAAACCGGCATGGTGATCCGCACCATCGCGGCGGAGATACCGAACTTCGACAAGCTGCAGTTGCCGGAAGTGCTCAAGGACGTGATCATGACCAAGCGCGGCCTGGTACTGGTCGTTGGCGGCACCGGCTCGGGCAAATCGACGACACTGGCCGCGATGATCGATCACCGCAACGCCAGTTCCTCTGGCCATATCATCACGGTGGAAGACCCGGTCGAATACGTCCACAAGAACAAGTCCTGCCTGATCACCCACCGCGAAGTTGGCGTCGATACGCTGTCCTGGCATCATGCGCTGAAGAACACGCTACGTCAGGCGCCCGACGTCATTCTGATCGGCGAAATCCGCGATACCGAAACCATGGAGCATGCGATTGCCTTCGCCGAGACTGGCCACCTGTGCCTGGGCACGCTGCATGCCAATAATGCGAACCAGACGATAGACCGCATCATCAACTTCTTTCCCGAGGAGCGGCGCAACCAGCTACTGGGCGATTTGTCGTCGAATCTGCGCGCCATCATCTCGCAACGCCTGGTGCGCACCGAAGACGGCAAGGGCCGGCGTGCCGCGATTGAGATCCTGCTCAACACACCGACCATTGCCGAGCAGATCCTGAAAGGCCAGTTCCAGGGCATCAAGGAAATCATGGGCAAGTCGCGCGAGTTGGGCATGCGGACCTTTGACCAGGCATTGTTCGATCTCTATAACGCGGGCCACATCGGTTACGACGAAGCGATTCGCAATGCCGACTCGGCCAACGAGTTGCGCCTGCAGATCAAGCTGCGTGCCACGCGCGGCCAGCCGGGCGAGGCATCGGGCTTCAATCTGGCGATCGATGAAGAGAAGACCGAGGAAGAGGAAGCAGAGAAGAAATAGGCCTCAAGTAATAGCGATAGAGGCAGGGCAGTCATCCCATATAGGTTGTAAACTACACGCCTGCCTTGACGCTCAATGATGGATGGACCGATGCGAACTGACTATCTCATTTCCGATATACCGACGCCGGCAGTATTGCTGGACAAGCAGCGCCTCGCTGCAAATTGCCAGCGCATGTCGGACCGCGCAGCGCGGGCCGGCGTGCAGTTGCGGCCGCACCTGAAAACCGCGAAGTCGGCGCAGGTGGCCGCGCTTGCCACCGCGGGCCAGTTCGGCGGCATTACCGTCTCGACCTTGGCGGAGATGCGCTATTTCTTCGATGCAGGTTATCGCGACCTGACTTATGCAGTCGGTATCGTGCCGCCGAAGATGGCGGCGATAGAAGAGTTGATGGAGCAGGGCGCGCGCATTCGCATCGTGCTCGATTCGGTAGCGGCGGTGGAGTCACTCGCGGCGCGTCCGACACGTTATCGCGGTGAGGTGCCGGTTCTGATAGAAATCGATTGCGGCGGGCATCGCGCTGGTGTATCGGCGCAGAGCGAGGAACTGCTTGCGATCGCACAGTGCATTGCCGCCACATCCGGACTGACGCTCGACGGCGTGCTCACGCATGCCGGACATTCCTATCATGCAAACAGCACTGCCGCCCGCACCGAAATCGCCGAAGCCGAACGTGATGCGGCCGTGCTGGCAGCGCAGCGCCTGCGTGCCGCTGGACATGCGTGCCGGACAGTGAGTATCGGTTCCACGCCGACTGCGCTGACCGATATCCCGCTCGATGGCGTGACGGAGATCCGCCCCGGCGTCTATGTATTTTTCGACCTGTCGCAGGCGGCGTTGGGCGTATGCGAGCTCGAGGATATCGCCGCCAGCGTGCTGGCGACCGTCATCGGCCATCAGCATGAGTCGGGACATTTGCTGATTGACGCCGGCGCACTGGCACTATCCAAGGATGTCAGTGCCAGCGAGTTTCGCAGCGATGTGGGTTACGGCCTGGTCTGCGATCTCGACGGCAAGCTGATTCCCGGCTTGCATGTCGCCGATGCCCACCAGGAGCATGGTTTTGTCAAGAGCACCGAGGGTGCGCTTGCCTTCGAGCGCTTTCCCATCGGCTCTCGGCTGCGTGTACTGCCTAATCATGCCTGCATGACCGTTGCACCGTATGACGCGTATTACGTATTGACCGGCGACGGTCCAAGCCTGCAGCGATGGGACAAGACCAGCGGCTGGTGACCCTTGGGCTGCAGACGGTCTGAACACGAAAGGCGTCAAGCGTGATTCAGCTCTCCCTGTTCCTGCGGTACACCACGGCATCGACATCGATTGCGCCGGACTGGTCAAGAATGCTGTTTGCCTGGCTTTCCTGTTCGGCGCTCTCGGCATCGACGGTCAGCACGAAGTTGCTGCGGTAGACGACTCTCTGCGGCGCACTTGTATCGGCATGATGGCTGATGTTATCGCCGGCAGCCCTATTCGTATTGTGCAAGGTATCGAGGAAGCTGCGCCGGTCCGGGCGCATTTCTTCCTTGCGGTCGACGACGAAATTTCCCTGCAGCGCTCCGGCTTCGTCACCGGTCGCACTTAGTTGGACATGCGATTCCGGAAATCCTGTCTTGAGCAATTGCTCTCGCGCATGTTCCGCATCGGCCATGTGGTCGTATACGCGTACCAATGTGTGTGCCATAGTCATGCTCCACCTGTTCATGGTTTCCCGCGAAATGAGCGGGCCGGGAACTGTGTGACTATGCCGAAAGCAATAAGTGCCCAAGCGCCATGCCGTGCGCCAAACTTGATCTACAGGGCGAGTTGCAGCCGCTTGCCTTCGCGCACCATTTGTTCGAAGGCGGCCGCAGCCACCGGCGGACTAAACAGATAACCTTGCAACTGGTCGCAGCCAAGATTGCGCAGGAAACGCATTTGCTCCACCGTCTCTACGCCTTCGGCGACGATTTCCTGACGCAGTTGCTGACCCATGGTGACGATGGCCTGCGCAATCGCGCAATCGTTTTCTTCAGTCGGTAAGCCGATGACGAAAGAGCGATCGATTTTCAATGTATTGATCGGAAATTTTTTAAGATAGGCAAGGCTGGAGTAACCGGTGCCGAAATCGTCCAGCGCCAACGCCAGACCCATTGCGACCAGTTCGTTCATGATCGGGATGACTTGGTCGGGTCCGCGTACCAGCAGCGTCTCGGTGATCTCCAGCTTGAGCCGGTCCGGGCTGAGCCGGTAGGCTTCAAGCGCTTCCTGCACGCGATGCGGCAGGTTGCGGTCGAACTGGCGCGACGACAGGTTGACTGCAATCGGCGGCGCATCCAGCCCCGCATCTTTCCAGTCGCGGATCTGGCGACAGGCTTCTTCAAGAACCCAGGTTCCGATGTCGAGTATCAGGCCGGTTTCTTCCGCCACCGGGATGAAGACACCGGGCGGGATCATGCCACGTTCCGGATGACGCCAGCGTATCAGCGCTTCGGCGCCGACAATGCGTCCGCTACGCAGGCTGACCTTGGGCTGATAGTGCAGCAACAGCTGGCCGCCGGCCAGTGCGCGTCGCAATTCGCTTTCTATGCGCAAGTGCTCCTTGGCGCGCTTGTTCATTTCCGAGCTGTAGAACGTATAGCCGGCTTCGCCTTGCTGCTGCGTCTTGCTCATCGCCGCGTCCGCGAAGCGCAGCAGCGAGGCTGTTTCATTTCCGTCTTCCGGGTATACCGAGATGCCAATGCAGGCGCCGATGCGCAAATCATGCGAATCGATCATGAGCGGATTCGCCAGAGCATCGAGCAGTTTTTGCGCAACGATACCTGCATGCTCTCGCTTCTGGATATCGAGCAGCGCCACCCCGAACTTGCTGCCTTCGATGCGGGCAAGCACATCTTCCTCGCGCAAGGCGGTGCGCAGACGACGGCCGATCTCGCACAGCAGCTCGTCGCCGACATCATGACCCAGCGTGTCGTGAATCGCCGTGAAACGGTCCAGTTCGATCACCAGCAAGGCGCCATGCCGGTTATTTCGCCGCGCCGCGGTCAGCGCTTGCGTCACCAGCTGAAAGAGCAGCGTGCGGTTCGGCAGTCCGGTCAGCGGGTCGTAGTTCGCCATTTGCTGCACGCGCGCTTCGGCTTCCTTGAATATGCTGATATCCGAGAAGATCGAAAATGCATGCGTGATCTCGCCCTGCTCGTTGCGCACCACGCTGATCGACACTGATTGCGGAAAAATTTCGCCGCTCTTGCGCTTGCCGAGGATCTCGCCCTGCCACGGTCCGGTGCCATGCATGGCGGAGCGCACCTGCGCGCGAAAATCCGCATTGTGCTTGCCTGACCTGAGCAGATCGGGTGTCTGGTCGATCGCTTCCGCCGCCGAATAACCGGTGATTCGGGTGAACGCGGTGTTCACGGATACGATGCGCTCATGGGCATCGGTAATTAAAATGCCCTGGTCGCTATCCTCGATGATGCGCGCATGCAGGCGCTGTTTGTCTTCGGGCGACAGGCGCTCCTTGATCTCCGACATGTGCACAATCAGGCCGTCTGCATTCCCGCCCGCATCGTCACGCAGGGACAGTGACAGGCTGGCCCAGAAGACTTCGCCGGATTTTTTGCGACGCCGCACTTCCATCAAGGAAGTACCATGCTCCAGAAAGAGCTCGGCCACTTCATGGTCGTCATCCGCATACAGGAATAGCACATGCTGGCCGAGCGCCTCTTCACGCGTGTAGCCGAACAAGCGCTCGGCGCCGTCGTTCCAGTCCGTGACATAACCGGCTAGATCCATGGCGATCACGGGCTCGGCCAAAACCACGTCGGTCGTTGGGACCGGACTCGGGTTTGCGTCTGCTGCTTGTCGGGCCGAACGCAGCAACTGCTCGAGCTCGCTCAAGGCCTGCAGTTGTGCCGCGCCGTCAAGCTCGCGAGCGTCGCGGCAGAGAGCGAGGCAGCGGCCCAGCGTGTTGTCAGGCACGGTTGCTCTCGCTGATGACGTCCAGCATCCAGATATGCGCTTCGATCAATGCCGCGTGATATTCGTCCGCCGGCACATGCAGTTCATCGAGTCGTGCCAACAGGGCGGTGAAGTCCGCGCGTTCGCTTGCCTCCATCAACTGCAGCAACATGCCGAGTTCGCCCTGATGATCGAGTAATGCAGAAAGCAGTGTCTCGCTGACCTTGAGCGGCTTCAGCACTTCCGCCAAGGGCATGCCGAACAGAATGCCGAGCAGGGAAAACATCCCGGCCATGAAAGCCAGCTCCTGCCCCGACTTGTCCATGCCGCCTGCCTTGGCCAGCAATTCCATGCAGCGAGCACGCACGGCGACACGTGCAAGCAGCATCGCTGAGCGATCATCGCCGGACCGTGATGAGAATAGCATCAGGTTCAGCCAGCGCCGCAATTGCGCGCGTCCGAGGATCAATATCGCCTGCGAAAAACTCGTGATCTGCCTGCTCATGCCCATGCCCAGCGAATTCACCAGACGAAGTAGATGATAGGAAAGCGCAGGGTCGCGCCGCAAGACTGCTTCGATTTCATGGGTATCGGCATCCGCCACAACCAGTTGTACCAGCTGCAGCGCCAATGCCCGGGATGCTGCCTGACTGCCCGACGGTTTTGCTGGCCGCGCCAGATACCAGCGGCCGGCAAGATAGCGTGTCGCGGCCGGCAATACCGGGGGAAGAGAATCGTGGGCCAGGAGTGCGCCGTCGGCGGGAAAGGCTTGGCACCCCGCTGCTTCCAGTGCGGCACCGATGGGCCCTGCAGCGATATTTTGCGCCACCAGGCAAGGAAACCGGCCAGCCAGTTGCTGGAATTGCTCGTTCTCCGTCATCACTGCCATGGACGACTCGTCTACCGCAGCGATGTGGATCATGAGCGCGGCCAGCTCCTTGTTTCGGTTGGCCAGCAAGTCAATGGCGGCGAGAGGCGAGGGCAATGGCTTCATCGTAGCGGGACGTGCAGATAGGGAAACGGCAATACTACTGGCAATACTACTCTTATTCGTTTCTAAATGTTGGCATTTGGAAACGTTATCAGCGTGTGAACGAAGTGTGGATTTACAAACTTCGGTGCAGCAGGATTGTTTACGGCGGAAGAAAGGAAAAAATCAATGGCAACACAAAGTGTTTTGCCGCTCAGCGATGAGGCATGCAGCGGTGGCGGTTCGCCAACCGCTGTGCCGATCTATTTCATGGATGAACCGCCAAGGCCGGCAGGTCCTGGCGCGGCCGGATTGCCGGACCCGACGCCCATGCCGGAGCCGGGCACGGAAAGCGGACTGCCCTGTGCATCATTCGATCCCTGAATAGCCGGAGGCGGCGGCCCGAGACGCATCGGAACTTGGTTGTCATTCGGGGTAATTGTGCATCCGCCGAGTGCGGCAACGAGAGGTAAGGCCAGCAAGTATTTGTTGTTCATGGTTGCCTCAAAAGCCCAATCCGATGCCTACGCCGCCGCCGCTGCGGCCGCCCCAGCTTCCCGCACCTATGCCGATGCGCACGCCGGCACCCGGGTAGGTCGGATCGTCATAGACACTGTTCGCGCCCTGGTTCGGCCTGTCGCCGTTGGGCGCCGTAGCGCATCCGGCCAGCGCGGCGGTCAGGATGACCGACAGTAATCGGGTAAGCATGTCATCTCCGTAAAGACAATTTGTTAACTATTAGACGGAGTGAAGCGTTTGCAGTTCGGCCGGAATATAGAAGGTAAAACGGCGTCATGCATGTTCTTTGAAAACTGACGTAATTGAATTTGCCAGTTTCGAGTGAAGTTTGTATAATAACGGGCTTGCTAGATGTTTCATCCGGCAAACAGATTCAATGGTGGCTGTAGCTCAGTTGGTAGAGTCCAGGATTGTGATTCCTGTTGTCGCGGGTTCGAGTCCCGTCAGCCACCCCATTTTCCCTTCTTAATCAGGCACTTGCAGCCTGTGGATAAGTAAGTTATCCACATTTTTCAACGCAGCCTCTGATTTTTCAACGCATCATCTGCAAAATCCATCGGTTTCCGGTTGGTCAAGATGCATATGAGTATCACTATCGCAGCGAAAAATCGGTCAGCTCGCGGTTATATCCAAGCGTCAGCGGGTGCCCGGGTGATCCGTCTTTGGTGATGCAAAGACACTTCGGCTGGATGTCGACGGTGCCCAGCAGTTCCAACACTTGTTTCGGCCTAGTCGTCCGACTTGCGTTCGGTCCCCATGCGCACACAACCTCCCCGGCGGCACGCGCTGTTTCCAAGATGTACCGGTCGTTCTCCGGGCCTATCGGGTCTGTCGCGACGAGCATGTCTTTTGGCCAGCGGCTCCGGAATGCAAACAGATTCACCACATCGATTCCATCAAACCCGAAGTTTTTCGCGAAGCCGATACATTTCCGAATCGTCTGGTCATCGATGAGAGCGTCGGCCGTCGACGGGTTCAGCATGACAAACGTGAGCGCCTGCCGCTCTCCCCAGCGGCGTGTAAGCCGGTACCTGTAGGTGCCGCAGTCCGAAATAATTGCTGTTCTTTCCATTTTCCATTTCCTCATTCAGTTGCGCTTGCGCGCTTTACCTTGCGGCGGTCGTAGTGCTTGTGTGTTGTGGTCGGGTTCGCGTGCGCGGCGAAGTCATAGGCATCGGCGGAGCGTTTTTCGATCTTGGTGGTGATCGCGGCCGGCCGTACGTCTAAGAGTGAAAAATACCCAGGGTGTTCTATCAGTTTGAAGGTGGACACGAATGTCCCTTTGACCTGCCTAGCCCGGCGCTTCGATTCCCAATCCTTGAAGTCACACCAGGCCGCTGCGGCAACGCTGTCAAACGAAGCAATCCACTCGAACATCGCGTCTTGCCACACTGACCCCCATCCGCTCCTGGTGTAGGGACGTCCGGATGCGTTGCCAAATAGGTACATACGCTCCGTCTTGTAGGTTTGCTTTGCTCGAGCGACGACAACACGTAGCTTGGTCGACCAGTCCCGATGCTTCACAATTTCCGCTTCGCCTTTCTTACGCTTGGCGTTCACCACTCGGACGCCGTCTGGTGCCAGGCCGGCGATCCGAAACGGCCGTACCTCTGCAGCACGAAATCCTGTCAGATAGGTGAACATCGCAGCGCACCCGAGATTTCGGATGGTCGACGTCTGACGCAGGGACCATAGGTAGAACTGGACAATTTGCCGGCGCGACACCGCTCGTACGTCCCGGTCGCCTTTGTTCTGCATCATTTCCGTGAACGGATTTGACTCCATTACGCCCCACTTGATGGCGTACTTGCAGATGGTCGACAGCAGGGACAGCTCCTTATTCGCCTTGATCGGGGCACCGGCTTTTGCTCGATCATCAAGGTATTGATAGCCATGCATTGTCTTCAGGCTCATCGGCGACATCTTCCCGAAGAAGGCCGTTAGGTTGCGGTATGTGCTTTCCCGAACGGCCAAGCCGTCCTTCGACTGGTCCCTGTAGTGGGTTGGCGCAACGTCGGTCTTAAACCGATCGATCATGTCTGCAACGGATCCGGCAATGATGATTCCCTGCTGGATGTCCAATGCCTTGCGCTTGGCAGTGCGTTCGGCTTGCATGATCGCCTGCCGGTCGCCGAGTTTGGCGCTGGCCAGTGTCTCGCTGCTCCCGTTCGGGTATTGGTAATAGAAAGAGACCTTCGTCTTGCCGATGTACTTGTACAGTCGGTCGACGCCGGTCTTTTCTTTACGCGAAGGCTTGTCTGTTTGGCGCGTCGGCATATTTGCTCTGATTTTTATCTTCGGAGATCCCGAGCTTGCGGTCACGATAGGCCCGGGCGACGATCGGCAGTCCATTGCCATCAATCTCATGCTTCCAGTTATTCTTCCGCAACCAGGCGGCCATGCGGCAACGCTGGTTTGGTTTGCACCCGACTATTTCAGCTATTTCATTCGCGCTTAATCTGTCGCTCATTTCAAATTTACCTTTACTGCATTTGTTGCTTGCTAGGCGGCCCAGTTAGCGACCGCATCAATTAATTCGCGCGCAGCACGGAAAATCAGTGTTGGAGAACTAAGATCGCGGAGTAGCAGCCAGCCGTCCTCGTGTGAATAACCGGTGAAATGGTCATAGACCAGTCGTGACAGCGATTCCCACGCGGTTTGTTCTTCCCATTCGGATTCGTAGTAACCGGACATCGCGCCGACCATTACAGTCCCTTTCCATGGGTAAGATGGCTCCCGCATGACAATCCAGTCCTGACCATGCTTAGGGCGGAATGTAATGTCGCCGCGCATATGTAATGGGTACTTGGCAAGGCTGCGCTCCCAATGCTTGCGGTCATGTCCAGTAGAGTCCGTATGGTTATTCCATTTCTCGGATTTAAACTGTTCTCGGGAATCGCCCAAGAGTGGCAGAAGCGGGGCGGCTCGCTTGGATAGCTTCTTCAAAATGCGCAGGTTCATCCCTGCCTCCCCGCCTTCTCCGGTGCCTGTTCCCTGACCTCTGGATGAAGGGATTGCACGACAATGCGATAGATGTCCTCTGCCAGGCTGAACAGGCTTGGTCGGTCATAGGTGCTGATCATGTCGCGGATTTCTGCGGCAATATGATCGGGGCAGACTACCGGCTCTTGCTGCGCTTGCGCTGGCTGTGGAACGGCGGCATCACCAAACATGCGTTGCAACTCAGCCAGTTCATGGTTTGCACTCGGTTCGTCGTGCGTAGAGAATACGACTCTCGAAGCGCCTCCGCGTCTCATCCACACACGATAGCCAGTAAGCCCATGCGAGCCGCCACACGGCATAATGTCAAAGGTAAGCGGCTCTTGTGCTGTCGCATCAACTTGATCCGGCTTGGCATTGGCTGCGATAGCTGCATCTATGGCAGGCTGGGCGGCTTCGATAAGGTCGCGCAGTCCTTTCCACCATTCCTCGGTGGTCGGCTGAATGTATGTAACTTCGCCATCAATCCGGATTCTTTGCGCTTTGCTGAAAAACGGGGCTGATGTATACCTGAGTGTTTTCTGCGCAAGTTCCAGCGCTTCCAGTACGGTGGTAGTGGTCATTTGATGGTGTCCTCGCTAAGATGAGCGACAGCCTGATGTGCGCAGTGATCGTCAAGTTCTACCTCGTCCGAACATTGATGGCACAAGCTGGCGTAGTTTTTCTGAGAACCTAGGGCCATATCGATTGCTTCTTGCTCTGTTGCCGCTTCAAATTCTCCAAGGTGCTTGGATGCCGTAAATATGGCGGTTACAGTAAATTTAGGCATGTCCTTCCCCCTTCGGCCCATGAATGGTGATGTCTCGATTCTGGCCGCTATCGACTTTGATTTCTTTGCTCACATCGTGACCTTGGCGACGCACCAGTTCGACAGTAAGGCCGACGAATGCTCCTGTCAGGATGGACAGAACATCGGAGACCGGTGCCTCGTCCAGAGCATGCTCAATAGCAGCGCCGAGATTGCCGAGGGCAGTGTGTTCCACACGAACTTCCGTTTTCTTACTCTTCATAGTCATGTCCTTTTCTACACGTTAATCCGGATAGCCGAAGTTAGGGTTCTCCGGCTTGACCGGTTTCGGAACGTCGCTCACTGACCTTCCCCCTTCGGCTGTGTCGCTGCTATCTGGCGCAGGCAGTTTTTGCACGTGACAGCATTGCTTCGGTCTGTCGCGTTCTCTGCATAATCAAGGCCGCAAGCTGTCGATCCAGAGCCGTCAGGATCGCTTTCGGACGGCATCACTTCATAGACGTGGTAATGCACTTTCGGATTGCTCACGGCTGCTCCTTCTGTGTCGCTGCTATGGCTGCATCAATGGCGTCGATGGCTGGCTTGATGACTTCCATATGCATGCGGTCTACCGCTTCATCCCACCCGAAGCGCATTGCGTCGTATCGATCTGTAATGCCGCGATCCTCCAAGCCGCAAGCCATGCCATTGCTGTGATATTCAACATATGTATCGTTCAGAACGGCGCGGATTTCCTTCAGTTCCGCATCTTTTGCATCTTTTGCATCTAGCAGGGCTTGCGCGGCTATCAAATCGTCCAGATGGTGCTGTACATCTTCGACGGCAGACCGCCATTCCCCGGTCGCCTCTACATTCCGCTGCGCGAAGTAATCCACAAACGCTTGCAGCTTGTTGGGCGCTACTGGCTTAGGCTCTTGTAGCGGGAGTGGGGCGGCTTCAATAGCTGCAAGGGCGTAGTCGTGCATCTGCTCAGCGGTATAAAGCGGCTCACTTCCATCCGCGTATCCGTTGTAATGCGTGACCGGAAGCGTCGGCAGTTCAGCCAATTGCTGCTCATATGTTTTTCGTGGCGCAGGTAGTGCGGCTTCCTTCTCTTGCTGCGATGGAGCGGCAGAAATGGCCTCAAACATCGGTTTGAGCAAGGCCATTGCATTGCGCCTCGCATCTTCCATCAACTGATATTCAGGATCAACGCTTGTGCCAAATGGGCAGTGTTCACGGACAAATAGCACGCGCTCGTTGTATGCGTTGACCGCATCAATCCGTGCCTTCTCGGCGGTATGCCATGCAATCACGGCTTCAGGCAACGTTACCGCCTGTTGTGCGGCTATCTCGCTCTGCTGGGATTGCGCTACCGGAGCGGCAGCTTTCAAAGAATTTATGGCGCTCAGGATTTCATCGCGCACTTTGCTGAGCGAACGTGGCCTGCCATAATTGAGCGGCAACACACTCATAACGACACTGCGCACTTCATCCAGCAAGTCATTGCGCCACGCTACCGGCTTATCTGCTTGCGATGCACAGGAGAGAGCGGCGCGGGCTTGCCATGTAGCCCAATTCTCACCCACGGAGAACATTACATAGCTATCATCTGCGCAACGTCGCAAAACTTCCTCTTTCCTGACCAACGGCGAGCACCGGCTCACCACCCACTTTTCAAACGCTTCACGTTCATCTGTTATCGCTACGGATGCTTTCTTGTCGTTCATTGCTTGTCCTCCTGATGGGCGCTGGCAATATCTGCGTACTTGGTTAACCATTCGCGGCCAAGCGCGTTTTCCTTTACCAGTCGTTCGCGCTGTTCGTCATTCAGCGACTTGCCGAATATCGTCCACAGTTCTAGCCCAAGGTGGGCATAGCCGTTATATGGGCTTCCGTTGGGGTCGATGGCGTCATTCAGTCCGGCGCTGCCCAATGGGCGAACACGCGCACTAGCCAACACTGCGCGCCAGCGCTGCGCATCCTTCACCAGTTCTGCGTTCTGTTTCTTCAGATCGTCTATCGCTACGGGTGCGGCTTCCTGCGGCGCAGTGCTGCGAGAGAGTAGGGCGCGGGCAAAGGCCTTTGCGTCAACAGTCGGAATGTCTGCCTCAACGCCATCTTTCCAACGCTCGTAGGTCAGGGCGCTGCTCAGTTCCGGCGACTCGACATCATCTAGCGCGCTGCTTACAAGGTGCTCAAGCTCGTTGTCCGTCAGTTCCTGCGGTGCAGGGGCGGATTCACGCAGGGCGGCGATCTTCCCGGTTAATACAAAGAACTCGTCGTCGCTAATCATTCCCTGCACGAAGTCATTCATGAGCATCCGCTCAGTTTCGTTGGGCGTGTAGTCGCCCGGATCGCCGCGAAACTCGTAGTCTTCCAACTGTTCGGAGACATATGTATCTAGCGCCTTAACTGCTTCCCGCATCTGTTCGTTTTTGGTTGTCATTGCCGATTCCTGTTTAACTTTTCGATTCGAGCTGGAGGAGTCCGCTGGCAGTGGCATGCTCCAGTACAGTCTTGTCGTTTTGCAGCAGCATCTGCCCTAAGAAGGCACCCTCGAAGGAAAGTATTCCAGTCTCGACAGCGGTTATCTGCCCCTTGATCCAGTCACGAAGAATCGAGTAGACAGCAACACTGCCGATCTGCTTTGCCTTCTTCTCATAGTCGGCGCGGCTGCCTCGTGAGCGGGTTGTGTATGGATGCTGCTTCATCCAGGCCGCTGCATATCCGTTGGCACTGGCTTTCACGGACACGGGCTGGCCGCGATAAGTGAACTGGACCAGCAGTTCGCCGGTTCCAAAGTTCATCATCTGGCCGAAGCTGCCGCAACCGAACTCCTGCAGCAGCTTTTGCATGTCCTTGACCGCCTTCTCTCCGCTGGTGGCGTTCTCGTATGGAAGGCTCATGCTGCTTCCTTCATGCGCTCAAGGGCTATGACCTTGTTCGGCGCCTTATCCCAGCCGCGCACTTCGTCGGCCGTGAATTTGCCCGCCTTGGACTGATCCTTGGTGTAGCCGCTGAAATTGGAGCAGTGATACAGCTGATGCTCTTCGTGCCAGACATTGAACAAAGGCTGATTGCCAGGGAATAGGATGTCGCGTAGCACAGCGGCACGCTCGAAATTCATTGCGGCAATCGCCTTCTGCAATTCGGATTCCAGGCGCCGGCGGCGATCACGTCCGTTTCGCTTCACGCGTAAATTTTCTGGCTTGCGGGTGAAAATCTCCCCCGTGTGGGCGTACGTTAGGTCGTATCGCCCGGTGACGATCTGCCAGTTGTTATTCAGGCTGTAGTAGGCTGTGCCGGTAATAAGGCGACCTTTTCTGCCGATGGCCCATATCTTGGCGCCGTGCTCGATGGTGCCGCCATCTGCCGCTCTGGTATTGCACGCCATGCCATAGTCGGCACGATCAAGGTGCGGCTTGTAGTGGCCGCTGGTGCGTCGGCTATGTGCCGCTTTTTCAACCGCAGTGATTCCTAGCAGTCCCATCTTCGGCTCGTGCGGCTGCTCGAACTCATATCCGGTGAATACATTGCACAGGTAGTCGCGGATGCGGCGCCTGGCACGCTCCATTTCCAGGCGCAGGAGATAGGGCATGTGCTTCTCTTTGTCGTACTGGTAACGCCCGTCGTGGTCCGAACGGTCAGGCGCATTAACGTTCTGGAACATCTCGAACTTGATGCAGCGGCCGGAGATGTCCAAGTCCGCCTTGAGATCGCCCTTGGTGCAAAACCGCTTACTCTCGGCGGACCATCGGGCCACGTTTCCGCCGTAGTGCTTAACATCGTGCGGCTTGATTTCCGGCATGGCGCATGTCCAGCCAAGCCGCTTGAGCGTTTGCACGATGCGTGCGAACACGTCGCGCTTGAACTGGCGCTCCCATATGCATTTCGCATCCCATTCGCGGGGAATGCCTTCCTCCCAAACTGAAAGGCTGGCGTCATGGAATGCAACCCTGCCTGTGCGCTCGATGCGTCCTTTTGTGAGTGTCATATCGTTATTTCCTCCGAAAGTCCGCACTACTGTTCTTGAGAAAGAGAAATTGCAACTGCAACGTCGCGAACCCAGACCGGCATACGGCTTAAAACAAACGTTTCGCCGGACCAGGCCAGCAGCAAGGTTGTCCCCATCACGCCTGCAATAGCCTCTGCCGCATCTGGAGGAACGAGATTGCCGATATGCTCACGCCAGACGCTGTCACTCATGCCGTCCAGAATGAGATGCTCCTCCGGTTCAATAAGGCTTTGCAGCGCTGCGAGCTCGAGCGTGGTGAACGGACGGTGCCAGGTACCGTCAATCGCACGGATGATGGCGACGGTTTTTTGATCCAGTGCCGGCAGAACATCAATACGGGGATCAGCAACTGACCAACGGCCGTTGTCATGGCCAGCCGCAGCACTGACCGCGCCGCTGGGCGACACCCATGGCACGACGCCGTAATGCCCGCCGGTCAGATAGTTGTCGCCTTTGCCGCGGTTCATGCCCGTGCGCGGGTCCGCAACTGACATCCAGCCACCTTGCACACCCTTGCCACCGGCGATAACTACGTTTGCCGGCCGTTCCCAGTCCATGACGGACAGATTGCCGCCGTGGCGCTCCCAGCCTGGTCGAGGGTCTGCAACGGCAAAATTGCCGTTGGATGGGAGCGATTCGCCGGCGACCGTGCTTGCTGAATCGTCCCAGTCCGTAACGCCGAATCCGGAATGGCTTGATTTGCCGGTGCGCGGATCTGTGACCGCCTGACCGCCACTCGTCGGATGTCCGCCAGCTGTAATAGCTCCGGCCGGCTCGCAGAAGTCAACCACATTGAAGACGTTGTTGTGCCGCACTCCGTCAATGCGCGGGTCAGCAACACCGCCGCCGCTTGTCGGCTTGAAGTCAGCAGTTACGGTGCCGGATGCCTGATTCCACCGGACGATGCGGTAGACGTTGGCATGGCGCTCACCGCCCGCGCGAGGGTCTTGAACAGCAAACGTTCCTTGGCCCGGCGACTTAACGTTGATGACCGCACCCATCGTCTCGTTCCAGCCACACAGACCATATTGTCCATAGTCGCCGCGCGTCGAGTCGAAGCGCGGATCGGCGACCGAATAGGCCCCATTGCTAGGACCGGCGCGGCCAGATACTGCGCCGACCGGCTTTTCCCACTGGTTGACGCCAAGATAATCTGGCCGGTATTCCGGAACGATCAGGAAATCGCTCAGATGACCATTTTCGACGGCCAGTTTGTTCAGGCTACGCCAGTCACTTCCAGGTTCGACGAATGCCAGGCGAACCCATGTTTTCCACTGCAAGCGCGGGATTCTGTGCATCGGGCCGCCAGCCGGGGCACCCGGGAACGGCATGCGTCCAAGAACGTCGCCAACAGCGCGGAGGCGCTTTTTTTCCGGCTCGTACAGGAATGGCGGCACCTTCTCGATGTGACGCGCCACCAGCAGGAAACGCTTACGTGACTGTGCCAATCCGCCCAGCTCGCCACAGTCATGCGTTGTCTCTGCAACGGCGTAGCCGTAGCGTTGCAGCAGCTGGTTAATCTGGTCCAGAAGATGGCGCCCGCGCGTTGCTAGGCGTGGCACATTCTCGAAAACGATCAGATCGATGGGATCATCTGCCCATGCTTCCGACATCAGCCATATGCAGCGTAACGTCAGTTCGTTCAACGCCTGGTACTTGGCTGTCTGACTCATCTTTTCGGACAGCAGTCCGGATGCCCCCTTGCAAGGAGAACTGATAAATACGATGTGTGGACGCTCGTTGCCGGCGGCGCGCCGGATGTCCGCCGGTCCCATTTCACGCCAGTCTTGCGGGGGTTCCTTCCCATGGAATGCGACGTACTGACCACGGGTGAAGAGGTCCATCACTGTACCGGGTACGCCGGCAAGGCGATTGAAGTCGCGAATTGCGGACGCGTCCACGTCCACACCGCCGATGCAGCGAAATTTGCCCTGCATTACGCCTACGCGTGGATTTGCCTTGTTAAAGCCTTTTGCGGCACCGCCGATGCCACAGCAGAAGTGGAAGTGGCGAATTTCTTTGGAGATCATGTCAGTCCCTGATGTGTTCTTGTGGATACAGTTAAGCTGCCTTGGCCTGCTCTTGGCCGCCAAGGGCCTCGACGAGGTCCGACATAAGCCGGCTGAGTTCGCTTGCCATCAGGATGAAATCGGCATCAAATCGCTCTTGCTCGTTGGCCACGGCCGCGGCGTTCTCTTGAAGGATGTCCAGCGGTGCGACGCGCTTGATAGTGAGGTTTTCGGTAAGGACAAAGGAAAGGCGATCGTTCCATGTCATGGCCAGCCGGGTAACCTGTTTGCCCGACGAGATATGACGAGTGATGTCTTCCACCTCCAGCGTATGCCGCACGTAACGGACCGTCGCCTTGCCTGAGCCGCTCGCGCGCAATTCGGTGTCCTGGTCGACAGTGAATCCGCTCGGAGCTTCGTCGGCTGCAAGCCAGTCGGTCATAGCCGCAAGGGGAAAGCGGTTAGTCCGGAGTGACGCAAATGGCAGTGTCTCAAGCGACTTAAGAAGCATCTTGAATATGTCGTCTGCCCTTGCCGGCGTAGCGGAATCGACAACCAGCCAGCCATTGACC
This sequence comes from Noviherbaspirillum saxi, assembly GCF_003591035.1. Classification (NCBI taxonomy): domain Bacteria; kingdom Pseudomonadati; phylum Pseudomonadota; class Betaproteobacteria; order Burkholderiales; family Oxalobacteraceae; genus Noviherbaspirillum; species Noviherbaspirillum saxi. The sequence continues at coordinate 2,438,399 of NZ_QYUO01000001.1, read as the reverse complement.
GGATCGATCCAGACGCGAGTATTGCTGCGCACCGAAAACGCCCGCGGCAGCAGTTCATCAGCAACCTGTTCTTTGATTTCCTTCATCTGCTTGCGACCAGGCTTGAAGCCCTGCCGCTCTTCGACTTCGGCGGCACGGGCCTTGGCGACTTCGTTGATTACCTTGGCGGGCAGAAGCTTCTTCTCGGTTGCGAGCTGGAGAAGGATCTGGCGATTAACAGAGTGCACCAGCATTCCGGTTTCGCGCGGCGATGTCCAGCCTGTCGAAGTGAGCTCGGAGCTCGAGCACGGCTCGAAGGTCTGTGCCGACAATGCCAGCTCCAATGCATCCGTGGTCATAGTCCACGGAGCTGTAAGGCGGTAAATCTGAAGGTTCTTAAACCACATGATGGATGTCCTTTGCGTGCTGCGTTGTCGTGCGATCGACGAAATCGGCGTACGGCCGGCGAAATAGCTGATGAAAGCGGTTGGCTGCCTCAGGGCTCGTATCGAACTCGGCCCGGGAATCCACGCAGCCGAACAGATAGACGGTCGCTACCGCTTCTTCTTCGCTACGTACGCGAGTTCCGAATGCCTCGGCAAGGAACGTCCAGAACGATCGCTCTTTGCAACGCATGGCGATCCAGCGAGCATTCATGCCGCCCTTATGTGATGTGCCCATCATTTGCGGCATCCTTCAAGTGAGCGCTTAAGAGCCGGAACAAAGCGGTATCCGCATCGAGCGTAGTAATGACGGAAAAGGCGAATGAATCCCATGATCAGTGCACCCCATAATCCCGGAGCTCCGCCTGAATCGTCGCTTGCTGCTTCTGGCGCTCACTGATGACACCACGTTCGTTCTCAATGGTCTTTTTAGCTAGGGCGATGTCAAGAATGCTTTGCGCGAGCTGGCGCTTCAAATGGCGCACGCGAACCCAGCCTGTGATCGGCTGCATGGCAAGGGCGATGAGATCGCTAAGCTTGTAGTCCTGGCGTGCGATCATTGCGGCCACCGTACTGTGATGCCACACACGCCGTATGTCTCATAGGCTGCATCCATATGCGCACCCACGTTGCCAATAGCGGTAATGTAGATCACGCCTTCCGGCCTGTTTATGATCAGTTCAAATCTGTTCATGACCTGTCCCTGTACGTCATATCCAAAAGAATTCGGTATGCGTTCCGCTTTAATAACTGCGCCATCGCGGAATGAATGGGGGGATTTATCGTGCACCCCAGCCGGCCTGTTTTGCTAAAGGGTGATTTGCTTGGCTGCGCGCTCCATGCACGCATCGAACTCAGCTTCCGTGAGTGGCTCCTCGACGTCCCGCATGATGTCCTGCAGCTTGTTACCGAGTTCGAAGTCACCATTCGCTTGGCTGATAAAGACGCGACGGAGAAGGCGGTAGTATTTGGATTCCGCCTCTCGCAGCAGCTCATCTGCCTCTTCTTGGCGCAACTGCTCGATGTCTTCGTCGGTGACATGGAACGCTGCGCTCATACGGCTCCCGCCTTCGCGAGCGCTTTACGACGCTCGTGATACCGTGTCATGCCTTCGTTCGCAACACCGTCTTTATCCAGCTTGGCATGCACCTGCGCTTTTTGCTCGAGGGTCATGACGTTGAGCATCGCCAGAATGATTTTTTCGGCTGCCAGCAGTTCGGCTAGCAGGTCAGGAGCGGCGGCGATTAAATCGGCATGCTCCGCGCGCACTTCACGTGCGATCACGTTGGCGCTATTAAGGTCACCGGCGACAATCGCTATTCCATTTGCGTGCTCACGCTTTGTCCAAGGCTTGTTCATATGCCGGCCTTCACGCGGCACTTTGAACAGGGCTCAACGCCGCGGTCGGAATACGGTAGAGCGGCTGACCATGGTTGTCGTAGAAGTCCGCCTTGGCGTATTCGAGTGCAGCCGCCTCGGTCGCGCCGAAACCGCGGACGAGGTCGATTGCCTTTCCATCCTTGGAGCGTTCGAATGTGTACATGCGTCCGTGCTGCGCTACTTTTTTGAATAATGCTTCCATCACCTGCCCCTAATGCTTTGTGGAATGTGTTGCGGTATGGAAGTAGTATAGAACACTAAACTTAATAAGGTCAAGTAATCTATACCTACATTACGAGGACTTCATTTCATCAATTTGGCCTACTAGATATGAACATGCTTATGAAGCTGCATATCGTTTTCCCATCTATATGGGATTGCAGGGCGATGTAAAAATGACAATAATCGCGCCTACCTAATCTTCATGAGTAGAAAAATGAAACAAGACCAGCTATTGAAAATGATGACTGTTGAGGACGCGCTTCCGGCCGTAGAAAACTGGGATGAGCTCCTGAAGTTCTATGCAGAGCACTTGGCGCGCATATCCGGCAGGCTCACTGAGAACGAGCTGTATCCGCTCATTGCTGTGGGTGGAATGATCTTTCAGCGAAAGCTTGAAGATGTGAGGAACGGCAGTAATGTAGACGGTCTATTCCAGGCAATGATGGCAAAGCGCGCAACAGAGAAAATTTAAAGAGGAAGAAACCGACTCCGGACGTTTCGGTGCTCCTATCTGATGAATAAGCGTAGTTACAAATATTTCTTGTGTTCTTCAATAAACGTAACTACAATAAATACATGGACATTACATTCGACCCAGCGAAGAACAAAATCAACGAAGCCAAGCATGGTGTTTCGTTGGAACTGGCAGAGTCGATCGAATGGGATACGTTGTATGCGACCGTTGATGAGCGCCAGAACTACGGTGAAGTGCGCATCATCGGTTTGGCATACATCGGTGACCGCCTGTACTGTGTAGTGTTTGTAGACCGTGGCGAAGTCCGCCGAATCATCAGCCTGCGCAAGGCCAATTCGAGAGAGGTAAAACGATATGCCGAAGCTTAAACCGGGGACCATTATCCCCACGCCAGAAGAGGATGCCGCTATCAATGCGGGGATCGCGGCTGATCCGGATACGCACGAACTGACCGACGAAGACTTCAAGCGTATGAAGCCTATGGTACGCGGTCGCGGCCGGCCTGCTGGAAGCGGCACAAAGGAACAGATTACCGTCCGCTTCGACGCAGACGTAATCGAAGCATTCAAAGCGGGCGGGGAGGGTTGGCAAACTAGGATGAATGACGCGCTGAAGCAGTGGCTCGGAGAGCATGCGAACGACGATCACTATCCGGTTGAGAGTCCCACCAAGAATCGGGCCTGATAAATGAAAAACCCTCCGCAGGGGGAGGGCTGAGAATCTGGTGCCGGAATGTTTGCATACCGCCGGCCCCGGTACAAACTGCTTATTCTTCTGAGGCAGTGCTCACTCGGAAAAGCTAGAATGAAAGAATGTTATTATTTTTGCATTGTTTGCATTTGATAATTATCAATCTTTCAATTGCCAATGCTGGAAATGAAAAATCCTCCACAAAGAGAGGGAAATTGTATTGACTTAGTGCCTAACTTGCGGTGCCGGATTACTTGGCCGACATCTGAGAAGAAAAATCTCCCGACCATCTTTCTAGTTCCGTCGCTAGCAAATCTGGCCGGTGGTTTGAATAAGACTCGACCCCAACATCCTCAATTGCAGCTAAAAGCTCCTGAGTTTTCTTCATTAGCATTTTTGCCACAGATGTATTGGGCGTCGGCAAAACAACAAACAATGCAGCAGGATCCTCCCTTTTTGCCGTCTTATGTGCACCTAGCACTTGGATAAGAGACATATTAATGTGCCTTTCGACGGTATTGGCGTTAGCGTAGCAAGCAGAAACAATATTTCCGTAACTCTTGCCGTTATCTAAGCCAATGCTAAATGATTTAGCTCCAAGTACAAGCGTTCTATTTGGGACAAAGACACTTGACTTCGCTATATCCAGGGAGCGGCGCATAAGAGAATAGGCCCATTCATCATCGGTTGGATCGCCTCGTTGTGACGTTTCAGCCCAAACTACCCCTGCATGTCTTTTCAGGAGTGTTAAAAGCTCCTTCTCCACATCGTGTGTCGCAATGTACCCACAAGGAGTTATCTTGATGTTGGGAGATCCAGTATCGATTGATGAGAAACCATTCTTGAAATTGGTTCGTAGGGCAGTTGACGCTCCATCAAAAAGTTCACGTACGGATGTGGTAGAGATCGCATCTCCGTAAATTGAACTAAGTCTTTGAAGTGAAGGAAGCCACTTTATATAGATACTAGTATCGTTCTTAATCGCTGCCGCAACGCCTACAATAAACTGCTGCTGACTACCCAAGTCAGGGCGAAAGGAAAGGGTAGCCCATTCACCCGCATAAACAGGCTCTGAAGATGGCTTCGCACGATGCAGAAGGTCGAGCACGTTCATATTAGGTGACCACATGCAAGTTGATAGCTATTACCATGAACTCGTTCGTTCATATAGCTGATGATCGTATCAATTTGCTCTTTAGTAAGCAAGCCGACTAGCAAATCTGACAAGTGCTCGCTAATGTTGTTCCAAGCTGTATATATTTTTTGATAATTAGTCAAAGCCTGAGTGTGCCAGACTGCAATTTGCGAGGCATTTAAGTGTTTTTGAACAAGTTGTAGGAGTTCATTTCTTGCATTGTTGTCAGGCCAAAGCTGGTGCCAAAATTGTCCTCCACCTATATTCCCTTGATCAATAGCTAAGTAATGTAAATCATCAATGTACAAAAAATTCCCTTCATGACGATCGTTGTTTCCGGTTGCATGATCAACCCCTGTCAATAACTGACAGAAGACGCTTTTGTAAAATGCTTGAAGCCTTTGATCGGTAAAAGAAGAAAGTTTGCGAATATACCGAAATGGTTTCGTGTTCTGCTCAAACGAAGTGACCCAGCATACGGCTGTTCCTGTGGCTTGATCAACGTAAGGCGTAAGATCAAAATCAAATGGAGGCAGTACTTCTCTCGGCAGGAGCAGTACTGCGCCACGCCTTGGTTGGTTTACGCCTACTAATGCGTTCACAACATAGCCAATGACTTCGTTTGCTATCCCACAGGTGGTTGCACCATAAAGCTTAATGACAGCGTCTACGACGTCTTCTTGTTCCGGCCATGCTAGCCGACCAACAAAAATTGGTTGGGCGCCTGTCTCCGCTTGGGGGTTGTCTTGAATGCTTGCAGAGAATCCGCGATAAGCATCTGAAGTAAGGATTTCGATCATTTCTTATTTATTGCCGTAACTTCCAAGGTCGCATTGGCTGTCTATTTATTGACTCAGCTATTGGCTGTTGAGGTGGCTAGGGCGAAACGGGCAGAATCATGCCCGACAAGCAGCCCGGCTTCATCAACCGTAGGCGGGTCGCAAGGTTTGGCGCCGCAAGCATCCAGCACATGTCTAAAAAAGCTTTCAGTGCCTGGTGAAAAATAGAGCTTGTTGGTATTGCCGTCACCCAGGCCGCTATACATAGCAGCTTCTTCGGGTGCTCCGGACAAACCCCACGCTCGTTCAAAATTCTCCTGAAGCCGTACGTGCTCATTGCACTGGATTGCTTCATCGGATAGCTCAACCGTGAACCACAACATCATTCTCCCTTTTTCAGTTTGAAGGCCGTTTGATTATCCGCTTGACGGGGAATAGGCTATTACTTGCAGATGGCTTCGATCTGCTTATCCTTAATGCCTTGAGCCTTCATTCTCGCTTTGAGCTCAGTTGAGCACGAAGTGAGGGCGGCGGATGAAACTGGAGCCAAAGGCACGGCAGCCGGCTTAACTTCTTCCTTCTGTGCCGGACATTTGGCTTTGATGTTCTCCAAGGTGCTTTGAATACCGGTCAAGTCCAGATCCTCGTTGGCTATTCCTCGAACCAGAGTTGAAACCTGCACACGGAGTCGATTTGAGCTAACTAGTTCCGTAAAGTCAGTTCCGGAAATAATGACCGAATTGATTTTCTTTTCAATGTCGTCCGCTAATCGCATGCTCCGAGCCGGATTGTCATCGAAGCGCAAGGTGACGCTTTGAATCCCGCCCCGTATTGATACATACAAACTATCTTCAGTCAGCTGAATTCCGTAGTTTTCTTTGTGAATTCCTGTGCAGTTGACGGTGTCCTTCATTGGATCCGTATGTCTTAGAACAGTCCAATTACCCGATTTAAACACCTTCATTGCATCCTTCAGGCTCGCATGAGCAACCGATGCTGATAAGGTGGTGATCAACATAGCAACTACAAAGGTTGAAAGTCGGTTCATGTTTGCCTTTAAAGAAAGTTTCCAATACGCAATTACACCGTAAAAAGGCTGTTCGGTACACCCATAAATATGGGGTATCCCATATTTATGGGGCAAGACGGAAAAAATCTTGGGAAGAACTTCTATCGCGGACAATTACGCCATCAGCCTCAAGGATCGCAATGGCTGCACATGTGACTTGAACGGGAATTGAAGGATTCGGCCAGCGGTTCCACATTTCATGAATTGAGTGGAGATCGCGCCTTTCTTCAGGCTGAATAAGAAAGTGGTTGCGAATTGCGGCTACGGCAGAAAATAGTATTTCTGAATCCATTTGCAGCTCTCAAATCCGCTCGCTTTGCTTATGAACGACTTTGCCGATAATGATGCACATGTCGCCCATGCACTGTTTACGGGGAAACCTGCGCTGATCATGATTATCAGAAACGAGCCACCAAAAGCCTATTTCACGAACCATACGCTTGATCACAGCTTCGCCCTCGTAGTTGACCGCATACACTTCTCCATCCTTTGGCTTTGTGTCAGCGGTATTCACGACGACGGTATCACCATCGTAGAGACCCGGCTCCATACTTTCGCCTTTTACTCGGATCGCAATAAGCTTTTCTTCTGCGTATCCGCGGCTCTGGAGCCAATTTATTCGGAAGCTAATCGGGTTGTCGTCTACCTCCTCAAGCTCCGTGGAAAAGCCAGAAATCCCAGCAGACAGATGAAGTTTCACCTTGCGAATGCGGACTAAGCCGGGATATTCCTCTTCATCCGATATGGCTATCACCGGACGTGCTCCTGGTACTGACGGAGGAAGAGATGCTTGCTGCTTTCTCTTCTCGCCTCTACCAGTTACTAGCCATTCAGCCGAAAAGCCGGTAAGAGCCTCAAGTCCTTGGGCGTACTCCAGCTTGATGGACTTAATTCCCCCATTTAGCCATTGATTAGTTGCACCTTTGGTAACACCAGCGGCGCGCGCGAGTTCGATCTGGGTATGGCCAGCATCGATTAGCTCTTGTATCCGTTGGGCAAGCGTTGACATGTTTAGCACTCTAAACATATCAAGGTTTAGAGTGCTTGACTTGCTGCGGTGTAGAGTTCTATACTTTGATTGAACCGAGGCAACCAATTTAGGCATATGACTGAGTCAGAAGCGCTACAAAAAGCCATTGAAATCGTGGGGTCAGCAACAGCGTTGGCTAGTGCCTTAGATCTTACGAAAGGCGCGATCTCCCAATGGAAGGACGAGGGTAGAAAAATACCGGCGGAGCATTGCCCAACGATCGAGCGCGTCACCGCTGGACAGGTCAAATGTGAAGACCTACGACCTGATGTGGACTGGTCTGTCCTTCGGGCGTCACCTGGTCCTCAGACCCCAATGGCTACAGACAAAAGACAATAAGTCAAGCCTTTAACGGTACGCCTAGGCATGCCGTTATTTTTTTGCCCGATTTTGGTCTTTTGAGATTTATCAAACGCAGTTGCAGCAAGGTATTTGCGGTTCATCGCTACTCCCTGTCAGCCGTTCAGTGGCTTGTTGATTGTGTGTAACGAAGTGTACGCAAAGAAATTAATAAAAGAATCATCAGATTTCAGGGATGGCAAGATGAATGTACAAGACGCGTTTTACCACACGGTTCACGACTACAAGGGCGGTACAGCCGAACTCGCAGGTCGACTGGACATGAGTCAGGCGATCCTCCTGAATAAGGCGGATCCGAATAAGGAACACAACAAGCCTTTGCTCAAGGATGCCGATCGCGTCATGGGTCTGACTGCGGATTACAGGATCCTCCATGCCTTGGCTGAAAATCACGGACATGTCTGCTTCAAAGTGGATCGCGATACGCATGCATCGGATCTCGCCATTCTTGAGCTCGTCACGAAGGTATGGCAGTCAAACGGTGATGTAGGCACTGCTGTGCACAATGCATTAGCTGACGGCCGCGTAGACCATAAGGAAATCGCACAGGTCCGCCAAGCCATCTATCGCACGCAACAGTCGCTGAACGAAATGCTCATGCGCCTGGAAGGGATGGCAGAAAAATGAGCAGCCGCCCCTTATCTCCACTTAATCGCGCCAACGCGGTACTTCGTGACCTTTTGATGCGTCAGCCTGGGCTCAAACGCCGCGAAATCGTTGCCTATGTGGCGAAGGTCGCAGACTGTCATCGGACAACGGTCGAGCGTGCTATGACTCATGCAGCGGAAGATGGATTCCTGAATGCTCACAGCCGTGTCGGCTTCCAGGTGTACCACTGGAACGACAGTCCCGACGAAACCGTCGATCACGAACCTCAGGTCATCACACGTATTCCGGCCAGCCAGGCACCGAGATTCATTGGCAAAGCCTGCAAGGATGGGATCGAGTTCTTTCTGCATTACGGATGTGGGAGCTTTGCATGAGCGCTGTTGAATACGGTTTCATCGTTTTGATCCTGGTTGCGGTCATTGGAACTCTCGCTTTCGCCGGCCATCGTTTGGAGTCTTCTACTGGTAAAGCGCAGCGCGGCATGGAAATCGGCATAGTCACGCCAGATGCTGATCCCGACCCGCAGGGAAATGCGTCCCCATTCGGAGAAATTCTCGCAAAGACAGACTGGTTTCCAGCCGAAATTATGCCGGTCCATGTTGGCCCGTACGAGGTACGCATGCCACTGCGGTCGGTCGAAATGATCAACATGGCGGCGTGGGATGGCAAGAAATGGTGCGACCCAATCAACGGACGTGAGTGCTATTTCCAGCGTGTTGAATGGCGTGGCATCAAGATCGAGTCATTAGCTGTATCCGAGAAGTTGGCATACGCATATCGAACAGGTGGCCCGCTTGGATTCATTGATCTGATCTAGCGATGCGCATGACGGACCAACAACTGATCGACCATTGCGGGCGCAGGTGCCAGGCCATCAACTGTCAATTCGAAGGAAGAGCGTTCCAGCGCATGTATGAGTTGGCTGGAAAGCCCAGGGCCTATGCAGAAGTGGCGGACCTGGTGCCTCGCAAGTTGTACGCCATGCGCGAAGACATGCAGGCGCTGGTCGATTTTGCTTTCAAGCGACAGGCTCGGCCAGCGGGCGGACTGAAGATCGAAGTGGGCCATGCATATCGAGATGTCAACGGTGACGTTCGATATGTGTATGCCCATGTTAAGAGGTTCAAGAGCGAAGCTGTTCTATGGGGTGAAACGCCAAAGCAGGGCATTCAGTACTCGATGGCGCTGCTAGCTGAATTCAAAGAATGGGCGCTTGAGGAGGTGAAATCATGAGCGGGCAATTCAAGGTGGGGGAAATCGCAATCGTGCAAAACGTTGAGTGTGAGCTCAACGGGACCGAATGCGAAGTTATCGAAGTGTATGAACCGTCGTTTGAACTCGACGGAATTGAGTACGCATACGCAGTCTTGTGTATTGACGGCAAAACATACTCCGCTGCTCAGAAGAACCTGCGTAAAAAGAACCCACCAGCGCAGTTCGATGGCGAGCTACGGATCATGCAGCTATTCGAGGTGACGCCCATTAGGAAGCCGGAAATGGAGCCAGTATGAAGACCGCCGTTCGAGATACCAGCATCGCCGCATGGCATGCGATTCCCTGCGACAAGTTGAAGACACAAAACGACCGCATCGAAGCTATCGTCGCTGCCTCCGATGGCGACATGTCGCTGGGCGAAATCAAGGTCGTCTACCGCGGTATGTTTCAGCGCGACATACCAGAAGACAAGCGCATTGAAGCCAATACCGTTTCGCGTGCCGTCAATCAGTTGATCACGGCCGGCCGCTTGCGGCGCCGCGGAACCGTCAGACCTTGCAAGTTTTCCGGTGTGGACATCCACCCGGTCTTTAAGCCGCCACTACAAAACAGCCTCGACATCAGCGTCGAATAAACCAGAGAGGAACGCATCATGATTCTGTCGAAATCCGACTTTCGGGGAGCCGTTGACGCGGTTACTCCGTTTGCCAGAACTAAAAGCCCGTTGCCGATCCTGACCCACGTAAAAGTGGAGTCGACAGGAAAACGCATCACGTTCACCGCGTCGCATATCGATTCCCAAATCGAGCACTGGATTGACGCCACCGGCGAGAAGTTCGCAGTCTGCATCGATGCAGCCGCGCTGAAGAAATTTGCCTCTGTATGCGACGCTGATGTCAGCCTGACCGTCAAAGGTAAGAAAGCGGTGCTTGAATGCGGCGACAAGAAGACGCGCCTCAATACGCTCGAAGCTGACACCTTCCCGATGATGAAGAAGGTTGACCAGGTCCTTACCGAAATCGAATGGAAGCTGGTTGAAGACAAGATCGCATTTGCGGTGCAGTTTTGCGGCATGAATCCATCGATGCCACAGTTGAACTGCTTGCAACTGAATTCCACAGGCGCGCAGCTGGAGATCTTCGCCACGGATACAAAGAAGATAGGTTTTGAATCCGTGCCCCATATCGCCACTGCGTTTGGTGTGTGCATTCCAAACGAGACTGCCCGCCACATGGTTGGTTCATTTGTATCCATGGTTGTTCGGGAAGAGCAGATCGAACTGCGCAGCGACAACGCCATCGCACTGTTCAAAACGGCTCCCTACAAGCCGGTCAAGATTGACAAGTTCATTACTCGCGCATTTCCGAGCCAAGGCGAGATTTCGCGCAAAAGCCTGCTCGAGGCAATCAATTTTGTTGGTTCATTTTCCGACTCTGGAAAAATCCGCAGTCGCGTGGAGATTCACTCCGGCGATTCCAACATCGTCAAACTGATCAGCACTGAAAACGAGGCAAGCGCACCTTTTGACTACAGTGGCGCGCCGCTCGCCTTTGGCGCTTTTCCTGACGAATTTTCATCGTTCCTGAAGTCGGTCGAAACGGATAAGTTGAAGATCGAGTTTGATACCGCGGACATGAACAGCACCCCGATCCGGCTGACCAATGCCGGCCGAGTAATCATTGCTATGCCGGTGGCTATCTAATCATGTCCAATACCTACATTAACTTCAATACGACGCTCGCCGAACTGATCAATATCATCGAGCTCGACCCGAACGCAACCACTCGTGAGAGGGCGCTTATTGAGCGCATGGACGGGCGCAAAGACGAGGTCGAGGAAAAGGAAGCCGAAATCGACCGTCTTGAGGGCCGCGTCTCAGAGCTAGAAAAGGAGGTCAACGAGATGGAAGACGACATGTCCACGCTGGAAACGGAACGTGATGCCCTCAAAGACACGGTCAACGAACTGGAATGCGAGCTCGAGCAGCTGAAGACCGCACAGAGCGAGGCTTGAGGTGCGAGGCGTAGTAAATCCATCTGCGACGGAAGCCTATAAGGCTTCCACGCAAAAGCAGCTCTACCTCAATCATTCATCCCGCCGTTGTTATGGATGCGCCCGCCGGCGCAGCTTCGGGCAGTTTAAAACGGCTGAAGCCGAGTATTGCCTGACCTGCACCAGGCGCGGCATCAGCACCCCGAAATCGACGAAGCGCAACCCGGCCGGAGAAGCCAGAAAATGACAACATCAATAGCAGAGACAGATCCATACCTGCAGTTCCTCCAACAAAAGATCCGGCTCGCATCGTTCAGCGGGTTCGACATCGATGACAGTGAAATCCATCCCATGTTGCTGCCGCACCAGCGCGCGTGCGTCAAATGGGCGGTGAAGGGCGGTAACCGAGCGCTTTTCGAAAGCTTCGGGCTTGGCAAGACCGTTCAGCAGTGCGAAATCGTCCGCCTGATCAAGAAGCATGCCGGTGGCTTGGCGCTGGTCGTCATCCCTCTCGGCGTGCGTCAGGAGTTCAAGCGCGACGGCGCCAAGCTGAGCATCGACTTCAAATTCATCCGGACGCCGGAGGAGATGGGAGAGGGCGACAGCGGCTTCTACTTGACCAATTACGAATCCATCCGTGACGGGAAGCTGGACCCAAACCTGTTCACCGTGGTTAGTCTGGATGAGGCAAGCATCCTGCGCAGCTTCGGCAGCAAGACCTATCAGGAGTTCCTGCCACTTTTCGGCAAGGTGAAATACAAGTTCGTTGCCACGGCCACGCCGAGCCCGAACCGCTACAAAGAGCTAATCCATTACGCCGGCTTCTTGGGAATCATGGACACTGGCCAGGCGCTGACTCGCTTTTTCAAGCGTGACAGCACTCAGGCGAACAATCTGACCCTGTACCCGCACAAGGAACAGGAATTCTGGCTGTGGCTGAACTCATGGGCCATCTTCCTGCAGCGTCCGTCAGACCTTGGCTTCTCCGATGAGGGCTATGACCTGCCGCCACTGGACGTCATCTATCACGAGGTCGACACTGACCATGCCACCGCCGGCGCCGACCGTGACGGCCGTCAGTATCTGATGAAAGATGCAGCCATTGGTTTGCAGGCAGCTAGCGCCGAGAAGCGCGACAGCTTGCCCCGGCGCATTGCGATGATGCAGGAAATCATCGGCGCCGACCCGGAAAGCAATTACATCATTTGGCATGACCTCGAGGCAGAGCGGCATGCGATTGAGCAGGCCTTGCCGGCGGCAGTAAGCGTCTACGGGTCGCAGGACCTTGACCAGCGGGAGCAGTGCATCGTCGACTTCAGCGACGGGAAGTTCCAGTACCTGTCTGCGAAACCGGTTATTGCCGGATCCGGTTGCAACTTCCAGCGGCACTGCCACAAGGCGATCTTCTTGGGCATTGGATACAAATTCAATGACTTCATCCAGGCGATTCACCGCATTCACCGGTTCTTGCAGACCGACCGCTGCGAGATTCACATCATCTATTCAGAGGCTGAGCGCGAAATCCTGCGTGCATTGCAGGAGAAATGGCATCAGCACAACCATATGGTTGCCAATATGACCGAAATCATCAAAAAGCACGGACTGAGCCATCTCAGTATGTCTGATGTCTTGTCCCGCACAATTGGCGTCGAACGCATGGCGGTAAAGGGTGAAAAGTTCACCGTGGCAAACAACGACTGCGTGCTTGAGGCTCGGCTCCAGCCGGAAAACCATGTCGACCTGATCGTCACGTCAATTCCATTTGCGAACCACTACGAGTACACGCCAAGCTATAACGACTTCGGCCATACCGAGAACAACGATCACTTCTGGAATCAGATGGATTTCCTGACGCCGGAACTGCTTCGGATACTGAAGCCCGGCCGAATGTATTGCTGCCACGTCAAGGACCGTATCCTATTCGGCAACGTCACCGGCGCCGGTGCGCCGACCGTCAGCCCGTTCCACGCCGAAGCGATCTTCCATGCAAAGAAGCACGGCTTCGACTACATGGGCATGATTACCGTGGTGACCGACGTCGTCCGCGAAAACAACCAGACATACCGCCTTGGCTGGTCTGAGCAGTGCAAGGATGGCACGAAGATGGGCGTCGGCTCGCCTGAGTACGTCCTCCTTTTCCGCAAGCCTCAGACCGATCGAACCCGTGGCTACGCCGACGCTCCGGTAAAGAAGGACAAGGCGGAATACACCCGCGCGCGCTGGCAGGTCGACGCCCATGCATTCTGGCGCTCGAGCGGCAACCGTCTTCTGACAGCAGAGGAGATGGCCGGCTATGGTCCTGACAAGCTGGCCAAGATCTTTACCGAGTATTCGCTGCAGAACATTTACGACTACGAATTCCACGTCCGGATCGGCGAAGAACTGGACGCGCGCGGCGCATTGCCGTCGACCTTCATGTCTTTGGCGCCTGGCAGCGCTGATGACGGCGTTTGGCATGACATAAACCGCATGCTCACGCTCAATGGTCAGCAGGCCAAGCGCAACGTCGAGCAGCACGTATGCCCGCTACAGCAGGATTTGGTTGCCCGATTGATCGAGCGGTACTCGAACCCGGGCGAATTCGTCTACGACCCATTCTGCGGCCTTGGCACGGTGCCTTACATGGCAATCAAAGCCGGACGCACCGGCGGCGGCTCTGAGCTGAACCCGCAGTATTTCCTCGACCAGGTGCACTACCTCAAATCGGCTGAGCAAGCGGTGACAATGCCTACATTGTTCACCTTTGAAGATTTGGAGACTGCATGAACCCGATGTCAGTAAGAAGGGAGTCGGACTAATGTCGGTTCTCCATGTTGTTTCAGTCTCCGGCGGTAAAGACAGCCTGTCAACGCTCCTGATCGCGCTCGAACGCTTCGGAAAGCACCGGACAGTGCCCATTTTCTGCGATACCGGCAATGAGCACGAGGCGGTCTATGAGTACCTTGCATACCTCGAGGAGCGACTTGGCATTCAGATTATTCATCTCAAAGCCAATTTTGATGCCGAAATTGCAGCAAAGCGCATGTTCATCGCGCGGGACGTCCGCCACCGCCGTGTCTACGATACTGAATCGGTTTTCGATGACCTGGCCAACCCGGTGTGGAAACGAGACGGCCGCGGAAACATCGTGACCCGCACGTTGAAACGCGGCGATATGACGATTGATGAGCTGGTTCAAAAAACTAAGAAAATCGGTGGTGGTCGAAAGGTCCGGTGGACCAATAAGGCGAAGCGCCGGGCATTGGAGGTGCTGCATCCTACCGGTAATCCTTATCTGGACCTGTGTCTTTGGAAGGGAAGATTCCCCAGCCGAAAAGCGCAATTCTGTACTGAGTTCTTGAAGCGCAATCCGGCGGTCGAACACCAGCTTTCTTTGATGGATCAGGGCCATACAGTGGTTTCATGGCAAGGAATCCGGCGAGATGAGTCCGATGTCCGCAAGAATGCGAAGAAGTTTGAAAGTGTCGGTGGCGGGCTCTACATCTACCGACCGATCGTCGAGTGGACCGTGCAGGATGTCTTCCGGCATGCAGAAATGGCGGAGGTGAAGCCCAATCCGCTTTATTTGCAGGGGATGGGACGGGTCGGCTGCATGCCGTGCATCAACGCCTCGAAGGCCGAGCTAAACGAAATTGGAAAGCGGTTTCCTCTTCACGTCGCTCGCATCCACGAATGGGAACAGCGTGTTTCGCGCGGGAGCAAGCGCCAAGCTGCTACGTTTATTCCGGCACCAGGCATCAAGACCCATGAGGCGAAGGAGCATGGCATCTATGCAGTGATCCAATGGGCAAGAACAGAGCGAGGCGGGAAGTTCATTGATACTCGTCCCAGCCTGTTCGCGCCTACCGAATGTGCTTCTGCATATGGACTTTGCGAATGAAGCGCTCACCACTCAAACGCAAGACCCCGATGAACAGGGGAGCCAAGTCCTTGAAAGCGGCCGGCTTCGCATCGGATCGCAAGCAGGAACACAAGCTGGCGCTGAAGTCTGGGACAAAGCGCCTGCGGTCCCGAAAGGTGCCGCCCACGCTCGAAGAACGAGAGTGGATGTCCTTTGTCGCATCGTTCGGCTGTGTGGTCTGCTGGCTGCAGAAGAAGGTCAAGTCCCCATGCGCAGTGCATCACATCGTTGAAGGCGGTCAGCGCAAAGGGCACATGTGGACGATCGGGTTATGCGACCCCGGGCATCACCAGGGAGCACCGACGGGAAGCGAGAAGATAAGTCGCCACCCATGGAAGAAGCGGTTTGAAGCGGAATACGGTACCGAGTACGAGTTGCATTCCTATTTGGTAGAGCAACGCAAGTTATTAGATGGCAAGGGGAAATGATGGCTGGCGATTGGATCAAGATGCGCGGCAATCTCTGGGATGATCCGCGCATTTCGAAACTGTGCGACCTTACCGACTGCGGCGAGGCACAGATTATCGGTGGACTGTACTGGCTCTGGTCGACGGCCGATCAGCACACTGAGGACGGCTGCATGCCGGGTCTGACAATGCGTCAGATCGATCGCAAGACTGGAATCCCCGGCTTTGCAGCAGCTCTGTGCGAAATCGAATGGGTCAAAGATGATACGCAGGGTGTTGTTATCCCCAGATTCACTGAGCACAACGGTTCGTCCGCAAAACGTCGCTGCATGGACGCACAACGGAAGGCAAATTCGCGCAATCCGTCCGCATCGGATGCGGACAACGGGCAGACAGAAGACGGACAGAATCCGCCGAATTGCGGAGCTAGAGAAAGAGAAGAGAAGAATATAAGAGAGATAGGCGCGGGCGCTACGCCGGTGGAAATCTCGATCGCTCTTCGAACAGCCGGAATTAAGTCCCAACCGGCAGACCCAAGGCTCATTGCTCTGGCGGACCAGATGGTCAGTATCGATACCGTCAAGGCCGCGTGCGAAGAGGCTAAGCGGGCGAAGCGGGGAGAGCAGGTCAATGTTGGCTACATCGTCAAGGTCATCGAGAGCTGGGCAAAGCAGGCGAAGGAACTGCAGGCAGAAGGTGCAAGTACGCCGAAAAAATCGGACGGTGCCTGGTGGGCGACAGACGCCACTATCGCCGCCAAGGGCACCGAGTTTGGCTTGATCGCGAACCCGGGCGAGTCGATGCAGCAGTTCAAGGGGCGCATCCAGGCTGCGATTGACAACGGCGGTAAGCCTCCGGCGCCCAAGCCAGCTCCAGCAATTGTCATTCGGCCGTCTGTGGCGGACGAGAAGCCGGCGGTCTCGGAGGCGAACAGGAAAGCTGCGCTTCAGGCGGCAAAGGCGATAAGGGTTCCCGCATAGACCGTTGCTCAGTGATCACGAGGCACCTCAAAACCATTCCGGACCGGCCGCATAATTGGCAAGGGGCAAAAACTTAGAGGAACAGGGACATGGACGCTCAACAGCTCAAGGACATCGAAGCACGTTGCGACGACGTACTGAACGGCTTCAACCGTCCGAGCGAGGTAGATGCGCGCAATGCCCAAAAGCTCCTGCACTTCGTCGGACAGTTGCGCCAGATACAGGCGGCTGAAGCGTTTGCGAACATCGGGAAAACATCCAGCAATGGACCGTTGCGTAGCGCATTCGATGAAGTGATGAAGGACATTTTCAAGTAGGAAACCGCAGCATCGCTGCACAACCAGGGAGCATAAAAATGCAAAAAAGCATTGCCACCGTAAAGCCATTGACCGAAGACCACCTGAGCATCCCGACCTACGACCCCAACAACCTGTTGGATGATCTGATCGAGAAGCTGAATTTGAAAAACGACGCTGCGTTGTCTCGCGCGCTCGAGATCGCACCGCCAGTGATCAGCAAGATCCGTCATCGACGTCTGCCGATCGGTGCATCGCTGTTGGTCCGCATGCACGACATGACAGGGCTCCAGCTGAACGAGCTGCGCAAGATGGCCGGCATCCCGTTGCCGACTGGTCAGGTACAGGCGAGCCGTTCGTGATTGGCGCCTTGAAACGTCTGTTCGCTACACGCGGCCACAAAGTGGGACTTCGGGCGAAGGCAGATCCTGTACCGGCGGCCGTACCGCGCGCGCCATTGTCGCCGCCGGCCACGCACGTAAGTAGGCTTCAGACATCGCCGGTATCCGCGCCCCGTCCAGCCCGGCGCCCGGTGGATGAGGATTCGACCGCCGCCGTGATGTTTATGCAATCGACGACGCAACAGCCGATTTACGTGCCAACCTGCCGAGAGGAAGAACCGATCCCGGCACGCGGCGGGACGTTCGATGGTGGCGGTGCTTCGGCCGATTGGCGTTCGAGATCTTCGTGCGATTCGAGTTCCTCGAGTTCCTCAAGTGACAGTTCGTCCAGCTCTTCGGACAGTTCAAGCGGCTCTTCAAGTGATTGAACCATGAAGCGTCACGACTGCATGCCGCCACCAAAAGAGCACGAGATTCAGGCGACGTTCATCTATTGGGTGCGGCTGGCCGAAAAAACGGACTGGCGTCTCAGGCTGTTGTTTGCCGTGCCCAACGCGGGCAAGCGGACGCGAGCGGAGGCGGCATGGATGCTTGCGGAGGGTCTGCGCGCCGGCGTGCCGGACATCATGCTTCCGTTCCCGAGCGGTCCGTTCGTTGGCTTGGCGATCGAGTTCAAGCGACCGGGGGAAACAACTAGTGAAAAGCAGGATGACTACATCACGTTGCTGGTTGATGCAGGCTGGTTGGTTGTGATCTGTACCGATTCTGAAGCGGCGGTCCGCACCGTCCAGGACTATTTGAGGCAGGAAAAATGACACAACAATCGAGCGCAAAAATGGACATTCAAACCCAGTCCGGACACTACTTCAGCTTCGAAGACCCGCATCGGAACGAATTTAGTATCTATGACATTGCGCGCAGCCTGTCAAAACAGTGCCGCTTCGTCGGGCATACCAGCGAGTTTTACTCCGTTGCACAGCATTGCGTTCTGGCCAGCTATATAGTGCCGCCTGAGCATGCCTACGACGCGCTGATGCACGACGCTGCGGAGGCATTCACCGGTGACGTGTCCCGCCCGCTGAAGAAGCTACTTCCGGATTTCAAGGCGATCGAGAAGCGTGTGGAGGATGCGGTATTTGCCCGCTTCCATGTAAGCAATCCATTGCCAGACGCTGTAAAGCATGTCGACATGGTCATGCTTGCTACTGAGCGCCGGGATTTGATGCCGGATGATGGCGCGAGCTGGCACTGCCTGGACGGCGTTCATCCAATGGATGCCAGAATCCAACCGGTGGACCATGAAGCTGCATACCAAATGTTTATCAATCGATACGTTGAATTGCTCGGCTTGTCGGGAGCAAATTGAATGATGATCCAACTGAGCCATGGTTGCCATGTGGCCGCCGAGCAGATTGCGGAAGTCACCGTAAGCGATTACGGAAACATCACCGTGCGCACCAAGGGCGGCGTTGGCCACTCAGTTAGCAACGATTACGGCGACCGAAGCGGATACAGTACGCGCGACCGACTGATTGCCGAAATCAATGCCGCTCGCAAAAATGCGGCATGATTAAACACGATGGATGTCGGCATAGAGGCGATACAGCAGATGGCACGTAAAGGCGAGTTTAAGCAACCGGTAGTTCCCCTACGTGATGCAGTCGAGCGGGCGATGGAGATCATTGATGGGTATGGCTGCACAGTCGCCATCTTTATGCTTGCCGGACAGGTAACCGGTACCAAGAAGAGTTCCGATGCGTTTGAGCGAAAGACCACTCTCCATGCAAACTTGCTGGTCGGCGTCTACGATCAGAATGCGGACGCACGGCAGGTCAGGGAAGATCTCGCCACATTCTATGCGTGACGCCCGCGCCTCAATATGCATGTGAAGCAGCAATAAAATAGGCCATGTTTTCAGGCGGGCTTCATACAGGGTGGACACAATGACCGACGACGTACTTTTCAAGAGCCATAATGAGGCGTTAATCTTTGCCTTCAGGTTCGCAACCGAGCAATACGCAATATCGCCGACGGCTAAGTTGATGAAGTCTGGCGTCGTTGGCAATGGTCGTGGATTAGTTTCGTTGGATGGTGCTGCGCAGGCTGGTCTAATCCTCGCGAATGTGCGTCGACTAACTCCGATCCAGCAGGCCTGCATCGTCTGTCGGTATTCTGAGCGCTTCACAGCATGCAAGTGCGGAAACAGCTGCTGCAGCGGGACATTCATACTTGAAGAGTACCGGAAAGCGATACTCTTTCTCGATGACGTGGTTGCACTTCCCGCATTGACTGGCATTACTCTTCGTCAGATGCGTCACGCCATAATCCGGAATTACTTCGAGCCAAAAAAGGCTGCGGAGCGCCTATCTATCGGACAGGCTGCCGACCGACTTAAGGTGGCCAGGCGCACAGCATATGACATGAAGACCAAGATAGAAACTGTCTTGATCGATCATGACAAAACAGCTAGGACAAAGATCGATGAGTACCTTGGGAGCATGTGCGGATACTCGGCGGCGTAACGTGTTCGTGATTATTTGACGCCGCACAAACCTGTGCGGTAAAGTGACGATTCTGATACACAGGATTATTGTCGCTAGGCCTCGCAAGCAAAAGTTTGCGGGGCCTTTTGCCTTTGGAAGTTCGAAATGCATTCAAGATAAGCGTCATCCGGTCAGGCAGTTATCCTCCCAAAATTCCGGCCCTTCTGGACCTATCTAGTTGGATGCCGCCTAAGCCAGATGGCATTTTCTGTTCGGGGCGCAAGACTGTAAGACAAACCCTCTATATCAGCCAAAAGGCATTTCTTATATAGGAGTCGCACCATGTCTATTACATCCGTACGTGCCAAGATGATCTGCAATACCTTGTTTGGCGCTGATCAAAACGGCCGTGGAGTCAATAAGGTAGCCCTCGGTGCAGTCTATTCGAACGACCAGAGTGAGAACGCGGACTTCACAAAGTATACCCCTTGGGGCAGCTGTGAGATGGGCATCACCGAGGGCACACCAGCGGCCACCTTCTTCAAGCCGGGGAAGAAATATTACGTCACGTTCACCGAGGCACCTGATTAAAGAATGTCTCTGCCAGCCATCAGGTTGGTTTCATGCCCGCGCTCCATTCGGTTCGCGGGCTTTTTATTTGAAGTAGGCAAGCCCGCCGGTGCGGCACTAGTGGCGGGCTTGGTAACGGCCGCAGTCGTTGACATATCGAAGGCTGGGACTCCTCCCGCAGCGCATTGCGGTCGTTCACCGGCGTGGGCGGCGACACACTATATATGGCGCGTAGACCTAGAAGCATCTGCAGGCAGCCCGGCTGCGGTGCGCTGATCGACGCCCCTGGCCATTGCGAGCGGCATAAAGACCAAGCTTCTGGATGGCGCCGCAGTAATCGGGGCAAGTCGGCCGAAGAGCGCGGGTATGGATGGGCGTGGAAGAAGAAGCGAGAACGCATTCTGCAGCGTGATCGGGGGTTGTGCCAAGAATGTCTGAGAGCCGGCCGCGTATCAATGGCAACTGAAGTTGACCACGTCTTGAATAGGGCTCGAGGCGGCACTGACGACGATAGCAACTTGCAGTCGATCTGTGGCGACTGCCACAAAATAAAGACGGCGCGGGAGCGCATCAAGTAGTTCAAAACAACAAAGCCGGTGAGTGTGTGCAAACACTCACCGGCTTCTATTCATCTGCAATATCCGAGGTATCACAGTGACTGAAGCTGAGTATAGCAGCAGGGCATCCTATTGCGCATGTGGTTCGTTTATCCATCAGCCAATTGGCCGAGGACGACCGAGGCGTCACTGCAGTGACAAGTGTAAGGATAAGGCCAGCAGTGAGCGTCGGGCTCCCGTTCGCAAGGGATTGAGAGAATTCGCTTGCGCGCATTGCTCAAGCAAGTTCCTTTCTGAACACAAGAAGAAATATTGCGGAGAAACTTGTGCGTTACGTGCGTTGATAGCTGGGCGTCGGGCGAAGCGAGAGCAGGAATACAAGGCGAAACCGTTGGTCGTGCAATGCCGTGCGTGCGCGAACTCCTTTTGCCCTTTGTATGGCTTCTTTTCGGCTCCAAGTCATTGCGCCGACTGTGAGGAGAAAGATGGCTACCGATGGGTTAGGGTAAGACGTGAGCGGATAAAGGCGGCATTCGTCGAAGCAGTTGATAGGAAAAAGGTTTTTGACCGTGATTATTGGGTCTGCCAAGAATGCGGTGTAAAGACAATATCAATTCCGTTCAAGCCCAACTCCGCAGAGCTAGATCACATTCGCCCTGTATCAAAAGGTGGTGAGCATTCGTACCGCAATACCCGTTGCATCTGTCGTCAATGCAATCTGGCGAAACGCGACCGGTTTGAAAGCGCATTAGCCATGGGGGCGGCATCATGGGGGTAAGGGGAGGCAAATATCTGGAGCGATTTCCTATAACACTGCCCGCTCCGTCGAAAAAACGTACCCGCGAAAAATAAAATTTAAAGTTTGGCCGGCGGGCCTCCCGCTGGGGTGGTGCTTGGCTGCAACAGAGATAGGAGTTCAACATGCCTGGTGTCGCCGGGCGCTCCGGCCGCAAACCCAAGCCGACGTCGCGGAAGGTGGCAGCAGGTAACCCCGGCAAGCGGGCGCTAAACAAGGAAGAGCCCAATTTCGGGGAAGTAACCAACATCGATCCGCCTGAATGGATTGATGGCTTGGCGAGAGAAATGTGGGAGCGAGTTGTTCCGCTGCTCTGCAAACAGAAGGTCTTGCAGATGAGTGATTTGCACAACGTTGAGGTGTTCTGCCTGGCGTACGCCAACTTCCGGAATGCCGCCGTCGACATGGCGCGCAACGGGTTGGTAGTCTCTGGTGCCCAGGGTGGGCCGGTAAAGAACCCGGCGGCGACGGTATTCAACGAGGCGTCGCGACAGTTAGCCACCTTCGGTGCGTTGCTCGGTCTGGATCCGTCCAGTCGGACACGACTAATGGGCGGTGGCAAGAAGAAGTTGGACAACCCGTTCGCAGCACTTCTCAATGGCTAAGCGCAAAGAACTGTACCCGCGCGTTGAGGCTGGGCTGAAGTGGGCACGTGACGTCATAGCCGGGAAGGTGCCAGCGTGCCGCTATACCAAGCTGGCATGTCAGCGCCACTTCGACGACATGGCGGCCAGCCGGTCGAAGGGATTTAAGTACCGATTCGATCCTGCGGCGGCAGAGCGCAAGCTGAAGCTGATCGAACTCATGCCTCATACCAAGGGCGAGTGGGCGTTCAAGCGGCAGCTAGTCACGCTCGAGCCTTGGCAAAAGTTCGGCCTCGCGTGTACGTTTGGTTGGAAGCGGAAAAAGGACGGGCTACGTCGGTTCCGCGAGAGTTACTGGGAAGTCCCCCGGAAGAACGGAAAAAGTGTCATCGCCGCCGGCGTTGGAATCTCGATGTTCATTCTAGACGACGAGTTCGGCGCCGAGGTCTATGCGGGTGCAACCACCGAGAAGCAAGCTTGGGAGGTGTTCCGGCCAGCGCGCTTGATGGTCAAGCGGTCCCCGATGTTGATCGAGGCCGCCGGCATCGAGGTCAACGCGCAGAACATGAACAAGCCGGAAGACGGCAGCCGGTTCGAGCCACTGATCGGCAACCCGGGCGACGGCGCGTCGCCATCTTGCGCAATCGTCGATGAGTATCACGAGCACGACAGCGCAGTGTTGTACGAAACCATGTTGACCGGAATGGGTGCACGCCGACAGGCACTGATGTTCATCATCACGACCGCCGGCGCGAACATTGAAGGGCCTTGCTACGACAAGCGACGGCAGGTCATCGAGATGCTCGAGGGCACTGTCCCCGACGATGAGCTGTTCGGGGTGATTTTCACCATCGACGAAGGTGACGATTGGACGGACCCGAAGGTTTTGGCGAAGGCCAACCCCAATATCGGCGTTTCGGTGTTCCAGGATTATTTGGAAAGCCAGCAGCAGCGAGCTATACGGAGCGCGCGATTCACCAATACGTTCAAAACAAAGCATTTGAACGTCTGGACGTCAGCGAAAGCGGGCTATTTCAACATCGAGCGCTGGCATGCGTGTGAAGACAAGACGCTCACGCTCGAGCAGTTCGAAGGACAGGAATGCGTTCTCGCATTCGACTTGTCGAAAAAGCTGGATTTGACCGCGATGGCTCGCCTTTTCTGGCGTGAAATCGAGGGGAAAAAACATTACTACAGCGTGGCTCCGCGGTTCTGGGTGCCAGAGGACACGGTCAAGAATTCCGACAACAAGCGAATGGCTGAGCGTTACCAGGCGTGGGTGAACTCAGGGCAATTGATCGAAATCGACGGTGCAGAGATTGACTACCGAGAGGTGAAAGCCGAAGCGCTCGAGGCTAACCGGCTTACGCCAGTGCAGTCGTGCCCCCTGGATCCTACTGGCGCAGCTGCGCTGGCTCACGAACTGGACGATGAAGGGCTGAACCCGGTCACGGTGACGCAGAACTACACCAACATGAGCGATCCGATGAAGGAGCTTGAGGCGGCGATCATGTCTGGCCGGTTCCATCATGACGGCAACCCGATCATGACTTGGTGTATTGGCAACGTGATTGGGAAGAATCTGCCTGGCAGTGACGACATTGTCCGGCCGGTGAAGCAGGGAAACGACAACAAAATCGACGGCGCGGTATCGCTGATCATGGGCGTCGGACGCGCCATGGCCAGCGATACCGGCGGATCAATTTACGACCAAGGTGTAGGCATATGACAAAACTGGACTGGGCAACTTTCATTGCAGGCGTGGTCGGCTTGCTGCTGTTGTCGGTCGGCGCCGGCATGGTCTACTTTCCAGCAGGGCTGATAACGCTTGGCGCCGGCCTCCTTGGATGGTCGTACGCCGTCGCGCGCGCTGGTCGCAAGGGGTAACCGATGTTTTTTAGTCAGCTCTTTGGCAGTCAGTCCACGCCTGGTAGCGGTGGATGGCTCTCCGGTATAGGCGGAGCGCGTTCGGAGGCTGGACAAATCGTTACGCCTGATACCGCGCTGGCGCTGACCGCACTGCAAAACTGTGTCACTTTGCTGGCTGAGAGCATCGCCCAACTCCCGCTTGAACTGTATCGGCGCACTGCAGAGGGCCAGCGCGAAGTCGCCAGAGACCATTCTTTGTATCGGGTGTTGGCTTGGGAACCTAACGAATGGCAAACTCCATTTGAATACCGGGAGCAAGGCCAAATTGCGGCAGGGCTGCGCGGGAATGCCATCAGCCTGATCGATCGGGATCCGGACGGCACCGTCACGGCGCTGTATCCCGTCACGGATCCGGTGCAGGTCCTGCGCGGAAATGACCGAAAGCCGTATTACCGCATCAATGGTGCGGAGCCAATACCACAGCGGATGGTGCACCACGTCCGCTGGATAAGCCTGAACAGCTATTTTGGATTGTCGCCAATCGTGCTGCATGCGAATGCAATCGGGCATGCTCAAGCAATCAGGCAGTACGCCGGCAAGTCGTTCCTGAACGGCACCGCGCTGTCTGGAGTGATCGAACGCCCGCGCGAAAGCCCGCCGATCAAAGAACAATCTGCCGTTGATAAACTGGTGGACGAGTGGCAAAGGAAGTATGGCGGCAGCGAAAATGCCAAGAAAGTCGCCCTGCTGCAGGAGGGCATGACCTTCAAGCCGCTGTCGATGACAAACGTCGACGCGGACCTGATCGCAGCGCTGAAGTTGACCTCGTTGGAAATAGCGCGCATCTACAAGGTGCCGCCGCACATGATCGGCGAGCTCGATAAGGCAACGTTTTCCAACATTGAGCACCAGGCTATCCAATTTGTCATCTATACGCTCCTGCCATGGATCAAGCGGCACGAGCAGGCAATGATGCGCGATTTCCTGCTGCCATCCGAGCGGGCCGAGTATTACATCGAATTCAACGTTTCAGGCCTTCTGCGCGGTGATCAGTCATCGCGTTTCGCTGCATATGCGGTTGCTCGGCAGTGGGGATGGCTGTCCGTCAATGACATCCGACGTCTAGAAAACCTTCCACCCATCGCCGGTGGCGACGTTTACCTGCAGCCGTTGAACATGATCAATGCGGCAATGCCGCCAACATCTGTGAAGCCCACGGCCGAACAGGTTGCTGAAATCGAAGGGATAGTGCAATGAAAAACTTTTTCCGGATTGCTGGGATGATCTTCAACCAGCCGTTGATGGTCACTGATGCCATGCTCGACCAAGCGGCGCATTGGGCAAATCAACAGCTGAGTCTGAATATCTTGAACCTCAGCGTTAGTGCTACAGGCGCGAAGATGATGGAGGACGATGACTATCCATCTGCGCAGGCTGCGCGCGGCGACGATCAGCGCCGGCAAGCTATTGCCGACACCGGTGTGGCCGTTATTCCAGTCCACGGCGTCTTGGTCAGTCGTAGCACCCAACTGAACCTTTGCGAGACGATGACCAGTTACGAGCAGCTCCGTACGCAGTTAAACGCTGCGCTGTCGGATCCGGCGGTCGAGCATATTGTGCTGGACATCGACAGTCCTGGTGGTAGCACCAACGGCGCATTCGAGCTGGCTGACGACATTCATGCTGCGCGTGCAATCAAGCCTATCACCGCAATTGTGAATTTCAGTGCATTCTCGGCCGGCTATCTGTTGGCATCGGCGGCCACTGATATTTCAGTCAGTCGGACGTCTGGTGTTGGCTCGATCGGCGTGATCGCCAAGCATATGGACATGTCGAAGCGAAACGAACAGCAGGGCGTAAAGGTAACGACCGTCTACGCCGGCGCGCACAAGAACGATTTGACGCCGCATGAGCCTCTTTCTGACCAGTCTCTGCAGTTTCTGAACGACATGGTGCAGGGCTACTACGAGCAGTTCGTCGGCGCCGTGGCGCTATATCGCGGACTGACCGCCGATGCTGTGCGCGCCACCGAAGCAAACGTCTATTTCGGGCAAAAAGGTATTGACCTGCAATTGGCGGACCGCATCGAAACGCCGCAAATGGCCGTCAACCGGATCGCAGCCGAGGTGCAGCAGCGCCGCGCAGAGCGTAATCCCAAACCAACGAAGATTGCCGCTCGCGCTCAAGCGATGGCAATCCAGAACCAACTTTGACCGCGTTCGCGGAATAAGCAACCGGCCGCCTTCGGGCGGTTTTTTACTTTTAGGAGCATTACATGGCAACAATTAACGAACTCCGCAGCGAACGCGCAAAGATTAACAATGCCGTTCAAACCCTGGCCAAAATCGAGGCCGATGGTGGTCAGCTTACTGCCGAACAGACAACGCAGTTCACCGACTTGCAGGCACAGTTTGCCGATCTGACAGCGCAGATCGACCGCGCTATGGCAGCCGAGCGTCTGGCTGCCATGGCCGCGGTACCGGTTGACAAGACAGGCACCGAAGCCAATCAACCGAACGCTCCCCCTGCAGCCTCCATGCCTGCTACTCCTCGCATCCCAGAAGTGCCGGGCGCCAAGGTGTCCCGCATGGTCCGCGCTCTGGCCGCGGCACAAGGCAATCCCGAAATGGCTGCAAAGATTGCGATCGACCGTGGCTTCGGTGAAGACGTCGCCATGTCGCTGAACACCCTTACATCTGGCGCCGGCGGTGTCCTGGTACCGACGAATTTGTCTAGCGAAGTTATCGAACTGATGCGCCCGAAAGCCGTCGTTCGCCGCCTCGGCGCCCGTGCGCTCCCGCTGAACAACGGTAACGTCAGCATGCCGCGCCTGAAGGGTGGTGCTGTAGTTGGTTATATCGGCTCCGATTCCGATGTTCCGGCAACCCAGCAGCAATTCGACGACCTGAAGCTGTCGGCGAAGAAGCTGTCGGCCCTGGTGCCCATTTCCAACGACCTCCTGTCCTATTCGGGTGCCAATCCGAACGTCGACCGCATCGTGGTCAGCGACCTAACTGGTGCGCTGGCTGCCCGTGAAGACAAGGCATTCATCCGTGACGACGGTACTGGCAACACTCCGAAGGGCCTGCTGTTCTGGGCGCTCGCTGGCAACAAGATTGCCGCGTCTGACGGCGCAACCATCCCGAAGGTCGAAACCGACCTGAACAAGCTCATCCTTGCCCTCGAGGGTGTGGATGCGAACATGACAGAGCCGGGCTGGATGATGTCCCCGCGCACCTTCCGCTTCCTGGAAGGCCTGCGTGACGGCAACGGCAACAAGGTCTATCCGGAAATGGCAAACAAGATGCTGAAGGGCTATCCGGTCGGAGTGACCACTCAGATTCCGAACAATTTGGGTGCTGGTACCAACGCGTCGGAAATCTACTTTGTTGACTTCGGCGATTGCTTCATCGGCGAGGACGAAGAGTTGATGATCGACTACTCGAAGGAGGCGACCTACAAAGATGGCGAAGGCAATGTCATCAGCGCCTTCCAGCGCGATCAAACCCTGATTCGCGTCATCTCGAAGCACGACTTCGGCCCGCGTCACGTTGAATCTGTCGCGATTCTGACCGGTGTCGCCTGGGGCGCTTGATCCATAGCCTGAACAGGTAGCCAAAGCGCCGGCCCACTGCGGGCCGGCAATCGAAAACAAGTTTCGGAGTGAGCATGAATACTGCAGTGAAGATCCTCAAAGCCTGGTCGATCTATAGCCCGGGCGACATCGCTGGTTTCGACGAAGAGCGGGCAGCCTCCTTGGTCAAAAGCGGCATTGCCGAGCCACACAAGGACGGGGCAAAGAAAGACGCCGCCAAATCTGGCGCCGGCACTGGGAAAGACGCTGGTAGCGACTCCAACAAGGCAGTCGATCCGGCTGCTGGGAAGTAAATCATGACAGCGGTGCTGGTTTCTTGGGCCGATGCAAATGAGCCGGTCACACTTGCAGACGTGGCCGCTCAGTGTCGCATTGATGCAGATGATGCTGAAGCCGAAAAGGATCTGATCGAAAAGCTGATCATTCCGGGTGCCCGCCAGCTCGCTGAAACCCGTTCTGGCGCCGCGATCCGAAAAGGCACGTACCGGGAAATTCTCAGGTCTTTCCCAGAGGACGAATTTCCTTTGTCCAAAGGGCAAGCAACTGAGGTCACTTCGCTCAAATGCGGAGGTGCGGTTGTCAATCCGACCACCTATCAGCTTATCAATCTGGGAAAAGAATCGCTCCTGTCGCCATCCGCATCTTGGCCGGCTTCCGGAACGGTCGAGATCGAGTATGAAGCCGGCATTGACCTCGAAGAGTATCCGAGCGTAAAGCAGTGGATTCTCATGGCATGTGCTTGGGCATATAGCCAGCGAGGCTTGCTTCTGACCGGACAGAAAGTCGAGGAAATGCCTTCTTCATACGTCGATTCACTGCTGGATCCTATTTGTACGCCTCCGAGGTTTTGAATGGATGCCGGAAAGTTCAATCGCCGGATAACCATCCAGCAGCCGACAGTTGGACGAGGCACGAGCGGCGGCCGTACCACTGCGTGGGCCGAATGGAAGAAGGTCTGGGCCAAAGTGACACCACTGTCCGGCAATGAGCGCCGCAGTACCGATCATGGCGGCGAAAAATCGGAAGCCAGAACCGAATTCATTATCCGGTACCGACTCGGCATTACTGAAGAAATGCGGATCCAGTACAAGGGCAAAAACTACAACATCAAGCATGTCAAAGATGTGAATGACGAGCATGACATCATGGTGCTGACCTGTGACACCGGGATGAACGATGGCTGACCGTATAAATACCTCCGCGCTAACGGCCGCGTTCAAGGAGCTGCACGAGGATCTGCACAGGCGTACTGCACGCCGCATGGTGGGAGCCGGTGCAAAGGTGATCCGGGAAGAGGCAAAGAGAATCGCGGCCGGTGCTGGCCTACGGCGCACCGGCGCGCTACTAAACAATATTGTCATGAAGCGTGAGCGCACGCCGGAAGGCATCGAGCAATACAACCTCGGTGTTCGGCATGGCCGGGCACTCGGCAAGAAGGCTGAGAAGAAGTTAGTGGTCGGTGTTAACGGTCGGGTGCAGACCCGGTATGTGAACGACCCGTGGTACTGGGTAATCCTTGAAGTAGGTGCCAAACCACATGTCATCGAACCACGAAAGGGCAGCAAGTTACTCGCCTGGACACAGATCCCGCAGCCGACAAAGTTCGCGCGAAAAGTAAAACATCCCGGCACCGAGGCAACGCCATTCTTGGCGCCAGCGCTCGAAAACAAGCGCGAGGAAGCGCTGGCGGTCATGGTTCAGCGGTTGGAAGCAGCCATTAAGAAAGCGAACAAGTCATGACGATCAAGGAACTGATCACTGCGGCATTGACGCCTGTTCTGGCCAACAGCTGGGCGGTCGAACTGCCGAAGCGGCCAACTTGGCCCGCGACGGTGTTTGAGGTCGCGACCGAAGAGGAAAAAGGATGGTGTGCCGGAGCAAGATACGACCAGCATGTCGTCAGCGTTTTCAGCCTGGCCAAGACAGTCGAGGAGCTGGAAGCGCTTCGCCCGCAGATCGTTGCCGCTATGGAGGTAATTCCGGGATATATGGGGTCGGAGGAAGAGGGTGACTCCGAGTACGAAGGCGACCCTGAGGTCTATGCCTACTTCCAAAATTTCCGCATTCGGACGCGAACCCTGTAAAGCCTCACCTTCTCCCTCGATCCAGCCCGCTCATGCGGGCATTTTTTTGGAATGTGGCCATGAAAAAGACAGACGCCAGCAAGACAGCAAACAGTGAAAAGAAGCCAGCGACGGAGCCCGTGAGCGACGCGCACAAAGTATTGGCCACCGACGAACACGCCGGGCGCGGTGGATCGTATGTGTTTGACCCCGCCGCCGGCAAACGTACTCCCGTCCCTGAAACCCAGCCTGAAAAGGAATCGACATGACTGCAAAGCTGATGAAACAAGCTCTCCTGCTTGTCAAAATTCAACCCGTTGCCGGTACGGACTCCAATCCGACCGCCGCGCTTAACGCCATTCTCTGCAAAGGCGTTACGCCGCAGCCTGTGGTGGCCAATTTCGCCGAGCGCGACAATGTCCGTCCGTACTTTGGCCAGAACGGCAAGGTGCTGACCGACGTGCATAGCGAATCCGAATTCGAAGTGGAATTGGCCGGCGCTGGCGCCGCTGGTACCGCGCCGAAGTGGGGTCCGCTGATTCGCGCCTGCGGCTTTGCCGAAACCATCACGGTCGGCACGGATGTGAAATACAACCCGATCACCGCCAATCAGGAAATGGTAACCGGGTATTACTTCATCGACGGTCTGCGCTTCAAAATGTTGGACTGTAAAGCGAATGGTCAGGTCACGATGAACGCCAAGGGCATTCCGATGCTCAAGTTCAAGCTGACAGGCCTGTACTCGCCGGTGACCGATACTCCAATCCCGGCTGGCACAGACTACAGCGGCTTTACCGAGCCGGTCGCCGTGAACAACCTGAACACACCGACCTGGTCGCTGCACGGCTATGCCGGCGCCGTCGAATCGCTGTCGTTCGACTTTGGCAACGACGTCATCTATCGCAATCTGATCGGCCGCGAAGGCGTTTCCATCCGCGACCGCAAGATCACCGGCAGCATCAGCATGGAATTGCCATCGGTGGCCGCAAAGGACTGGTTTGCGACCGTCATTGCCAATACCAAGAATGCGTTGCAAATCGTGCATGGCACCGTCGCCGGCAACATCGTGCAGATTGATGCGCCAAAGGTTCAGCTGACCGATCCGCAGATCTCGGACTCGGAAGGTATCGCCATGCTGGGCACCAATCTTTCGTTGGAGCCGAACACCGGCAACGACGACATCATCATCACGGTTAAGTAATTTCCACCAGGGCCCGCCGACAACGCGGGCCTTTTTCTTTTCCTCCCATCTCTTGATACTGGAATTCAAATGGCATTCAAACTCGCACAAACTCCTACCTACAAACAAAAGATCATCGTCGAGATCCCGAACGAAAACGGCCGTAAAGACAAGTCGGATTTCATGGCTGAATATCTTCGTGTCGATATGGACGACATCGAAGAACTGAAGCGTCTGCCACAGAAGGAAGTTTTGGAACGAGTGCTGGTGGGCTGGTCGTCGCTGCTCGACGAAACGGGCAATGACGTGCCGTTCAATCCGGTCAACCGTGTCGCCTTGCTGAAGATTCCGCAGGCATTCGAAGCTTTGGTTGAAGGCTTCTGGACATCGATCTTCAAGGCGAAAGAAAAAAACTAAAAGAGGCGGCCCGGTTTTGGGCGGGTGACCGGGCGCCTTCGAATTTTGGTTTCAATGCGACCACCGTGTCGTTGCTGGAGCTGGCCGGCGCACCCGCCGAAGTCATCCAGTCCGTGGAAGCTAAGGCTTCTCCGGAGCCAGACGAGGCGGTGTGCTACGTCTGGGAGGAAAACTGGCAGTCGTTTCAGTTCTACCTGATGGTGCAGTCGCAATGGGTGATCGTGACGGGCCT
The DNA here is from genome assembly GCF_003591035.1 of Noviherbaspirillum saxi. Taxonomy (NCBI): domain Bacteria; kingdom Pseudomonadati; phylum Pseudomonadota; class Betaproteobacteria; order Burkholderiales; family Oxalobacteraceae; genus Noviherbaspirillum; species Noviherbaspirillum saxi. The sequence goes on along the minus strand of NZ_QYUO01000001.1, from coordinate 2,406,750 downwards.
TACAAACAGTGTGCGGGTAAAGCTGGATTACGCCGGCATTGGGTCGGCCATGTGGATGGATGGCATCCATCGAAGGGACCGGAAAGCGCTGTTTTCTGACTTGCGCCTCATCGAATCTGCCGTCCTTGAATACGACGGCGAAAAGAAGAGATAACACAGCCCGCTTCGGCGGGCATTTTTATTGGGCATACACATGGCAGGCGCTCTCGGATCACTGGTCGTAAAACTTGCACTTGAGTACGCTGAGTACACGAAAGGTTTGTCCAAGTCTGACCAGGATGCGCTGAAATTCGCTCAGAACGTCCAGAAGCACATGGATACGGCGAAGGCCGCGACCTCCGAATTCTTCGGAGGCGTACTAGCTGGTGCGACCGGTGCGATTTCGGCATATGTCAGTGTCACCAAGGTCGTAGAAGGACTGAGGACGTCGATCGATGGTATGGATGCTACCAACAAGATGGCAGCCCGGATCGGCATCACTACGGACGCGGTCCAGAAATTTACCTATATCGGCGCGCTCGCCGACGTGGGCGTCGAGGCACTGTCGACCGGATTCAAGAAGCTATCCGTCTCGATGCTCGAAGCTGCTGGCGGCGGCAAGGAACAGCAAGCCCTTTTCAAGGGGATTGGCGTTGACGTGAAGGATGCGGCCGGCAATTTGCGCGACTCTGAAGACGTCATGGCCGACATCGCCGACGTGTTCGCAAGTATGGACGACGGCGCCACCAAGACAGCGCTGGCTGTAAAAATTTTCGGCAAGGCCGGCACCGACATGATCCCGGCGCTGAATGGCGGCAAGGAAGCACTCAAGAAAGCGTCTGAAGAGGCGGAGAAGTTCGGTCTTGTCGTCGATAGCAAGGTGTTGCCCGGTGCGGAACAATTCAACGACAACCTGACAATTCTCGGAAAGATCACCGAGGGCACGTTCAACCAGCTTGCAGAAGCCTCGTTGCCGGTGCTGGCCATGTTCAGCGATGCATTGGTGGAGTCCTATAGCGGTACCGATTCCCTGAATCAGAGCGCGCAACGTCTCAAGAAAGACGGCACGTTGCGCGAATGGGCGGTTTCTGCTGCCAAGGCCATCGGCTTTGTCGGCGATGCTGGGCAGGGTGTTTATCGCGTGTTCGAACTCGTCGGCAAGCGTTTCGGCTCGCTGGCGGCCGCTGCGGTCCTGGTGGCACAAGGCGAATTCAAGGCGGCGGGCAATGTCCTTAATTCATTCCATGAAGACAAAGAAGAAATTCTGAATCGCAAACTGTTTTCCACCACGCTCAACGAAAAGCTTGATGCACTGGACAAGAAGGCTGGCGAGTCCGAACAGAAATCGGCGAAGGATGACGCTGCCCGCAAAGCACGCACCGCAGCCATCGCAAAGCTGCTGGGTGCACAAGGGGAATCCGCGAAGAAGACGGCCAATGACTACGACAGCTTGAACAAATCAATCCAAGAGCGCATCGCGTTGGCTCAGTCCGAATTGGATGTTGGCAGGCCACTGTCGGCATCGGAAAAGGAGTTGTCCAAGCTCACGACCGACTACGAAAAGGGTCTGATCAAACTGTTGCCGCAGCAGTATGCAATGGCCAAGGCTGATTTGGAGCGCGCACAGCAGCTCGACGCCTTGGTCGACAACAAGCGCAACGCCGTGAAAATGTCGGACGAGCTCGGCAACGCGGGCAAGAAGGAAATCGACTCTCTGACCGAACAAGTCACCAAGCAGCGCGAACAGATTGCGGAAATCGGTTTGTCGAAGGAGCAGGTTGCCGAACTGGCGGCCAAGAAGCTGGAACTCGCTGCGGCTGCCGATGAGGAACTTGCAGCGAACATGCGCAATGCGGCGGCCTATGCCGGGGACTTGCACGGTGCATATCTGCGGCATGCAGACGATCTGGAAAAAGCGGCAAAGCTCAAGCGCGACCTGGCGTCCGGGCAGCGCGAAGGCGGCACCAAGCAAACCCGTGATGACGAAGGCAAAAAGGCTACGGAAGATCTCGACAAATTTCTTGATCCGACCAAGGCAATTGACTTCGGCGACGCGCTGAGCGACGCCTTCAACGGCGCCGGCAATTCTCTGATCAAGTTGACTACGTCGCTTGAGCGTTTTGGAAAGCGGCAGGCCGCAATCGATGAAGCTCGGAAAGATGCGGAGATAGCTCGTGCTAGAGGGAAAAAGACCGAAGAGCAGTACCTCGAAGCCATCGGCAAGATAGACCAAGAAAATGTAAAGAACCAGATGCGCGGCTATGGCGACATGGCGGGTGCGGCGGCCTCATTTTTCAACGAGCAGAGCTCAGCCTATCGCGGACTGATGGCGGTCTCTCAGGCGTTCCACGCTGCCGAATTGGCAATGACGATCGCCGAAACAGTTCCCAAAGCGATCAATGCGGTGCTGAACCAGGCGAACGGAGACCCCTATACCGCCTTCGGTCGGATGGCTGCGATGGCGGCTGTCGTGGCCGGTCTGGGCGTGGCAATCAGTGGCGGCGGCAGTGGAGGAGGTGGTGGGTATATGTCTGCCGCCGATCGCCAGAAGCAGCAGGGTGCCGGCACGGTGTTGGGCGACGAAAACGCGAAGTCGGAGTCGCTGGCCAAAGCAACCGAGCTGCTTGCTGGTAACTCCAACATTGCCCTTGAGTATTCCAGCAAGATGTTGGCGGCATTGCGCAATATCGAAGTCGGTATCGCCGGCATGTCCGCATCCATTTCTCGGACAGCGGGCATCCGTGGCACATACGCTGATCAGATTTCGTATGGCGTCGGTAAGGAAGAGGGTTTCTTCAAGGACGTCGAAATCTCGCTTGAAGACAGCGGTATCGTCTTCGACCGTGCGCTTGTCGGCAAGGATGGGCAGGGCAATGACCAGTGGTATGCCCAGAAGATCGGCGACATCCTGTCCAGCGGCATGCTGTGGGCACGCGGTTACGGCACGGTCAAGCGTACTGAGGACGGATGGTTCGATGATGACGTCGAAGTCAAAGACGTATTCAGTTCGCTGGATCCCGAGTTCGGCGAAGAGTTCATCAAGAACCTGAATGCCACCACGGACGCCATTGTCCTGGCCGGGACATCGCTGGGCGCCAATGGTGCCGCCATGTCGCAGATCATCAAGGATCTGGACATGGATGATCTGAAGCTCGACAAGATCAGCCTGATGGGCAAGAGCGGTACCGAAATCAGCGAGATTCTGTCCGAAGTGCTTGGCGCCGTGGGTGACACCATGGCCAAGGAAGCAATGCCGTCCCTCAAGGCTTTCAACAAGGTCGGAGAAGGGATGTTCGAGACGCTGGTGCGTGTTGCCAATGGCGTCGAGGTTGCCCAGTTCGAGCTGGAGCGCTTCGGCTTGCAGGCGGTCAGCTATACCGACGTTGTCAAAAAGCAGGGGGATGTTGGGGCCGAAATCGTGCGTCAAACCGTAATGAACGCCGAACGCACAAGCGGCGCATTGACCGGCGTGGGCGAAATCATGCAATACCTCGACGGTTCCGCGAGCGACCTAGCCGAGACATACGCCAATCTCAGAGCTGCGCAAGATTCTTTGTCAATGGTTGGTATTGATAAAAACGCCCTTGGACGGTCGATGATTCGCGGGGCTGGTGGCTTGGATTCGTTGCAAGAAGGGCTCGACGGTTATTTCGAAAACTTCTTTACTGATGGCGAAAAGCTGGCCGCGAAAACGGCTTATATGGGAGAAAAGTTTGAGGCCCTCGGCCTGGAAATGCCCGCGACAACCGTCGGTTATCGCACGATGATCGACACCTTGAAGAAGGATACAACTGACGCTGGCCGTACGTTGCTCGCCCAGGCACTAACGTTAAGCAATGGATTGTTCGACGTTATTAACGAATCTGCCGAAAAGGCGAAAGATCCTGAGGAATTGGCCAATCAGAGCCGTGATATGGAAATCCGCATCATGGAGCTGACCGGCAATGCGGCCGGTGCACTGGCCGCGCGTCGCAAGATTGAGCTTGACGGGATCGATGCGTCTCTTCGTCCGATGCTGGAGCGTATTCATGCACTGGAAGATGAGGCGACGGCACTGGCCAATGCAAAGAACACGGTAAGCACGCTTTTCTCGGTGCTGCAGCGTGCGGTCGAAGCCGAACGCAAGGCGATCACAACGGCCCACCAGGGCGTGATGGACCGGCTGGCCAAGCAGATCGAAGGTGTGACTAGCTCGATCAGCAAGCTATCCAGCCTGTCGAGCGCACTGCGTTCTTCAGTCAATGGTATGCGGCTGGATTCGCAGTCCGGCATGGACCGGGCGTCGGCAAGGGCACAGATTCAAACCGCATTAGCCTTGGCCAAGGCGGGCGGAGTGTTCCCTGAAGCCGGTGATCTGCAAAATGCACTGTCGGTCATTGGACAGCCGGCCGAGCAGCTGTATGCATCGTTTGTCGACTTCGAGCGCGACTTCCTGCAGGACAGAAATGCCATTGCTGAATTGGCGGACCTGGCCGACTCGCAAGTTTCGGTCGAGAAGAAAATGCTCGAAGCAATCGAGGCGCAAAAGAAGATTGCAGAGCAGGGATACCGGGACGAGATGACCCGGCTCGACAACATCCTGGCTGCGGCGCAACGAGAGATTGACGCGATCAATGGCGTCAACACATCGGTTCTATCAGTGCGTGATGCGATTGCGGTTTTCAACCAGGGAAGCCGCGCGGCGGGTGGCGCCGGTGGTGTTACGTCGAATCCAGTGCCCCCGACTACGGGCGCTTCTGGTGATTATGTGGATCGCGTTCTTGGCCTGTATGCAGGATACGCAGGAAAGATCGGCTCACAGGTCGATGCGGAAGGACTGGCTTACTGGACCGGACAGCTTGCCATGGGTAAGTCGTACGACTCGGTACTGGCCTCTTTCCAGGACTCGGTGAACATCGTCAATGCACGAAAGGGCTTGGCGGTAGGAACAAACCGCGTGCCGGAGGACATGTTCACCAAGATTCATAAGGACGAACGTGTCATCCCAGCGGCCGACAATCGCGAGTTGATGCGGCGTCTGAGCAGCCCCAATGAGAACAGTGCAGTGCTGGCCAGCGGTCTGCAAGCAGTACAAGCAGAACTGCGCGCCTTCCGCGAACAGTCGAAGGCCGGCGACATTGCAATCGCCCAGAACACAAGCCGCGGTGCACGGGTACTTGAGCGCTGGGAGGGTGACGGCTTGCCAGCAGAAAGGGATCTAACAGTATGAGTGACGGTTTTACGATCATCCCGGCAATCGCGATCACGGACGACATTCTGGTAAGCAGTAACGTTGCCGAGAATGATTATCCGGTGTACAGCACTGCGACGACCTATGCGGTAGATGCATATGTGATCAGTACGACCACGCATCACATCTACCGGTCGTTGCAGGGGGCAAACACCAACAAGCCGCTGCCAGTCTTGCCTGCGACGGCAACGGACTGGTGGCAGGACGTTGGGGCTACCAATCGACACAAGATGTTCGATCGCTCGGTGCAGTCGCAGACCAGCAATCCGAACAGCATCGAGATCGAGTTGGCGATCGAGGGGCGCGCCACGGCAGTCACCATCTTGAATGCCGACGGCGACGAACTGCATATTGAGATGGAAAGTCCGACAGCTGGCGTGGTGTATGACCAGACGTTCAGTTTGCTCGACCATGCTGGAATCAGTGACTTTTATTCCTGGCATTTCGATGACCGCGACCGAATCCGGGATCTGGCTATTACGGGATTGCCTCCATATGCAGGGGTGACTCTACGGATTTCGATTCTCCGGCCGGGTGGTACAGCACTATGCGGTGCTTGCCTGGTCGGTCAAGCAAAGGAAATTGGTGACACACAGTTCGGTGCACGTATTGGTATGACCGACTACAGCGCCAAGACACCGGACGCGTTCGGAAATCTCACTGTGCTCGAACGGGCATACAGCCAGCGCGGAAGCTTCACGGTCGTCGTGCAAAACACGTTTATCGACCGCCTCCATAAACTGCTGGCGAGGTACCGGGCGACGCCGGTCGTCTATATCGGCTCGCCGCTATACGGGTGCATGGTCAATTACGGCTTCTACAAAGACTACGAAACCGAAATTCAATATACGACTGAATCACTTCTCTCAATCAACATTGAAAGTCTTACTTAAATGGCACTGACACCACCACCGACCGCGCCGTCTCCTGGTCAAGACGCCGCAACCTTCAATGAAAATGTCGAGGCACGGCTTGCATGGGATGCGGTCAATGTCGCAGAGTTGAATGCATTGCAAGCAGATGTCACAGTCAAGCAGGCAGCGACCAACGAAGATGCTGCTGCGGCTGCTATTAGCCGTAGTACTGCCGAGGCGGCTGCAGCTGCAGCCATCGCTGTCGCCGGTGCCGTTCAATGGGTATCTGGCACTAATTACGCTCTCGGGGTGGCCGTATGGTCGCCGAGCGATTTCCAGACGTATCGCCACACCGTGGCTGGTGTAAGCAACACCGATCCGGCCAATGATCCGGCAACATGGGAAGCTGTTGGCGCATCGGGGAGCGGCATCAATGAAGCCAACACCGAAACGCTTGCAGCGAACAAGGTGCTTACCGCTGACTCGCCAGGTATGCAGGTTTTGACGGCGCCAGGTTACGGCTACTACGTGCAACTGCCCTCGGCTACAACGCTTGACCAGGGCGGCCCGCATTTCGACATTATCGTAGCCGGCTCATACCCTATCGGCGTCTTGAATGGTGCTGGCCAAGTCGTCGGGCAAATCTTGCCAAACGACCGCGTTAAGTTCAGTCTGTCCAATATCACGACGGCGGCCGGTGCATGGCAAACCGAGGGTAATTTGGACCCTTGGTTCCAAACTGCGGAAGCGGGGTTTAAGGCTTGGAATGGCGCAACGCTTGTTAATGTCTCCGACAATATTTCGCTTCTGTTTTATCAAAACGAAGCTTCACTTCCATGCGTGCGCTACGTTTCACACCCGGCGGGCGTTGCGCTAACAGTCGGCAATGAGTATGTGCTAGACGCGGTAACTGCATCATCCGTTCAAACGACCTACTGCGTTAAGCTCGGCGCGAATCGCATGTTCGTGCCGACAACGGGCTCGTACGGCGTTGTTGTTGATTGGTCCGCTGGCGCGGCGCTTGCAGTCGGCGCGCGAACCCAAATTTATAACGGATCGGCGCTTACGTCGTGGGGCGGCCATTTAGTTGTGCAAGATGATCGTTACGTCGTCGCACTGGGGTATAACGCGGCGGCGCAAATGGTACAGGCCATTTGCTTTGATTGCGGCGCAAATGGTACGACCATTACGGCGGGCGCAATGGTTCAAACATCAAGTTATACCGGGACGTCGAGCTACGGTTACGACTTGGCGGTAGCGGTTAATTCAACCGTCGCCGCGGTAAAGGGCAGGTACAACAACGGTTCGTATTGGAGGTCTATTGCGCGATGCGTAGTTCGCGCAGGGACAACGCTGACTTGGGGCGGCGATGCCGGCGACCCGACCGGATTGATAACCACGAATTCGGCCCACTTACCCGACTGTTTTTCGCTCGGTAAAGATACAAGTAACGCGGAATGCTATTTGATTCCGTACTACCAGGACGCAAACGCGATTAAGTTCGGGTTGCTGAAGTTTCCTGCATCGGGCGGCACGCCAACGTGGGCGGCTATCGCAACATCAACCCTCGCGTCGACTACGATGCTCGGGGTCTTTTTCCGCGTTTCGAGTAACTCGATTGTCCAAGCCGGGTATCAAACGGCGAACACGGCGAAAATTGAACTCATTACCGCGAACAAAGAAACAAACGCAATAACGTTTTCTTTGAGCGGGAATATTGATTCGACCTTGCCCGGCGCGTCTCGCGTATTCACTTTGCAAAACGTTTCAGACTTGGACGGAAAAGGTCTTGTTTATTACCTTGATGCGGCGTCCGGATCCAAAACGCACTACAAGGGTTTTGCGGTAAGCGGCTCGACCGTTTCGATCGGGTCGAATCGTTTCGAACCGTCGGCCTCGGGCCAATACCCACTCAACGGGCAAACCTTTTCGTTCTCGAATAGTACGGGCGCCTCATCCGTCACGTATCAGCGGATAGGCGTAGCCCAATCAAACGCAAGCAACGATGTTTCTGTTGATCTTACGAAAATATCAATCGATGCTTCGGGCAACCTTACGTTCGGGCCGTTTTCGAAGGGTACGTTCGGGGCGTCCGGCGGGGCGATCGGATTGTCTAATGGCCGCGTAGCGATTTCTACCAACATGGGCCTTAAACGCTGGCACGGGGTCATGCGCGGCGATGGGTTCAAATTTGCCGAGGGTTCATTCGGCAGTCCGCAAAGCGGGTCGATCGTGCAGGGCAACGCGGAAATGATCGGCCTCGTAAATCACGATGTTCAAATTGGAAAGAATGCAACCCTTTACCGCTTCAAATTCGCCGAGGTCTAAATTATGCGATTACTTATTATCGGTTCTACTATCTTGGCCGACGAACTGGCGGACACCATCGTCGAAACCGACGACACCTACACCGTGGGCGAAACGGTATTCTGCAAAGTGCAAGGTGAGTTCGCGGTTATCGACCTTGACGTGCCCGAGGGTTTTACCGCCCGCGATTACCTGTATGTCGATGGCCAGCTGGTGCGTAAAGATCCGCCGCCCGTGTCGCAATCAGTTAAGGATGCGAAGAACGCGCAGATCGATCAATGGCGCGAGGAAGCAAACAATACCGTGTTCACCCACCAGGGTAAGGTGATTGCCTGCGATTCGCTGTCCTTCAAAGACATTGCATCGACCGCCAGTCACATTGCATTGTTCGGCACCTTCCCGCCGGACTTCCCTGGTGGCTGGAAGGCCAAGGATAAATCGATCATCCCGATGCCGACCATCGAACATTTCAAGACGTTCTATGCATCGATGGCGGCACAGGGAACGGCGAACTTCAATAAGTCGCAGCAGCTCAAGGCAGCACTTGCGACTGCAACAACACAAGTGCAAGTTGACGAGATTGTGTGGTGACCCATGGAGATCATTACTGTACGTTCGACAACGCGCTGGCCGCCTAATCTGATCAGCCCAGTGATTGCCATTGCCACCGGTTCTCGTCGTTGGAGTCATACCATGAGCATCATCCGGGGTCGCGCGTACGAGGCGTCAATGTCGCACGGCTGCCGCGCTGTCGATGAGGCCGTGGCCATGCAGGGCGTCGCCTACTACCAGGACATGTATGTCCCGGTACCGGACATCGATGCTGCTATCGAGTTCGGCGAGCGGCAGCATGGCAAGGACTATGACTTCCCCGGCGCATTCGGTCTGCCGTTTCTTCAATCGGAAAACTGGCAGGATGAAAGCAAATGGTGGTGCAGCGAACTCAACTTCGCTCAGATCGGTGCCGGTGGGTTATGGCTGCTCGATCCGGACGAGAAAACGCGGGTGACGCCAAACGACCTTCGACAATGTAACTACCCGAAATCTCCAATCCTCAAACCCGCTTCGGCGGGTTTTTTTACGACTCCACAACAATAAGGCGACACACATGAACGGACCAGGCGAAGCGGCAGGGCTGGCATTTTTTAAACTCTATGGATTGAAGGCAGGGCTTGGCATGATAGGTGCGGCGCTTCTTTACTTCGTGCTGCCCCCGGTGAAGCCGGACGGCACATTCGATCAGCGGGAATTTGTGGTGCGGCTGGCATGCGCGGGAATTGCCAGCATGGTTTTCGGTGACTTGGCGGTTGATGTCTTGGTGTCATACCTGCCAAGCGTCCCGTTAGCCGAGAACCGTAGCGCGGTATATCTGCTCGTTGGGGCCCCGGCTTGGTGGGTGACTCGCGCTGCAGCTCTATGGCTGCACAAGCGTAACGGCAAGGACATCGCCGAAGCGGCCGAGGAAGTGAGGAAGACGGTATGACACAAGACGATCTGATCCGCATCAGGCCTACTGTAAAGCCGCACCTAGCGGCTTTTTTTACACCTCTTTGCGCTGCGATGCAGGAGTTCAGCGTCAACACACCGGCGCGTCAGGCGGCCTTTCTTTCCCAGATTTTGCATGAGACGTTAGGGCTGTCGAAGCTTCGCGAAAATCTGAATTACAGCCCGGAAGGACTGCTGCGCACCTTCAATACGTCCAAGGTTACCCGGTTCACAAAAACGGACGCATACCGCTACGGCCGCACTGCGGAACATTCAGCCGATCAGCAGACGATTGCCAATATTGCATACGCCGGCCGGTACGGAAACGGTCCGATGGAATCTGGCGACGGTTGGAAATTTCGGGGCGGTGGCGCCGGCCATCTGACCTTTAAAAGCAACTACGCTAAATGCGGCGCGGCCTTGGGCATTGATCTTGTGTCGCAGCCTGAACTGATTGAGCGTCCCGATATAGCCTGCCGGTCTTTTGGCTGGTTCTGGGTCGAAGGGAATCCGGCTGGCCGCGATCTCAATTTCCTGGCTGATACCGGCAACATTGACGCGATCAGCAAAGCCGTCAATGGTGGCACCAATGGCATGACCGAGCGCCGGGACATCTACGCCCGCGCGATAGGAGTTTTGATATGAATATTTTCAAGCCATTCATCGAACCGGCGCTGAAGTTTGCCAAGGTCGCTTTCTGCATTGCCCTGTTCGCTACAGGCTTCTACATGGGCGGCCACATCGAAGAGGGCAAGTGCGCGGTAGCGGCCGCGGCACGCGCCACCGCCGAAAATAAGGCGCTCATTGAGCGCAATGCTGAAAACGAAGCAGAAAGGGAGAAAAACCGTGAAAGCAACCGCCTTATCCAGAAAGCTCATGATTTTGAGTTGGGTCGTGTGCGCGCTTCTATTGTCAGTGCTCCCAGGCTGCGCGTCGGTCCCGCAATCTGTGGTCAGCCTTCCGGAACGCCCGAAGCCCGTAGCGCCGGCAGCAGCGATGCAGCCGATCCCGGAGGCCGGCTGGTTCGTGAAGACATTGGACGAGATCTTGATGCGCTGAAGCTCCAAGTCGAAGAGGCATTTGCGGCTGGAAGGGCATGCCAAGCATTTATTTTTGCTGAAAATATGACTCAATAAATAAACAAAATTGCTTAAAAATCATTGAATTATTAAACAATAATGTTTATAGTATCTCCATGTTCAACGAATAAGGGAGGTGCGGTGAAGCAAAGCGAGTTCAAACGGTGGCTCGCTGACCAAGGGGCGACTTTCAAAGAAGGTGCAAGTCACACGAAAGTCTACCTAAATGGAAAGCAAACCACGCTGCCAAGGCACCCCAGCCATGAAATAACAAAGGGGCTAAGGCAGGCGATTCTGAAACAGCTGGGAATCAAATAGGAGGGCCCCGAAAGGGGCTTTCCAAGACTCGCGATGTAGCACGGCACCCATGGAGTGCATATGCGTTATCCAGTAAATCTAACGCCTGACGAGGGCGGTTTTTGTGTGTCGTTTCCGGATATTCCGGAGGCTTTGACTTCTGGCGTCACGGAAGAAGAAGCGATGGAAATGGCGCGCGATGCGCTGGCAACGGCGATGGAGTTTTATTTCGAGGATCGCCGGACAGTCCCTTTGCCAAGCAAGATGCGCGGGAAATTCCCGTTTGTCGAGCTTCCGGCGAGCCTATCTGCCAAGGTTTTGTTGCTCAACGAGATGTTGGCGCAAGGTGTAAAGCCTTCGGAGTTGGCGCGGCGCCTTGGCACTCGGCCGCAGGATGTCAATCGCCTCTTGGATCTGTCGCACTCGACAAAAATCGACACGATCCAAGAGGCATTGAAGGCGCTTGGCAAAGAGCTGGTGATCGATGTGCGTCGCGATGTGGCGTCCGCATGAGAATCCCTGCCCTTGTTCTATCCCTCCTGCTGTCGTAGCCTTTTCAATCAATCTGCCGCTGTATCGGTGGTATCTCCTACTATGGTAGGAGGGACTTCTTCGCCAAACTTCTCAACCACGAATGCACGCATACCAGCGATGAGCGGAGTCGGACCTTCTTGCGCGCCATCCATGCTGTGGATCGTCTCGAAGTATGCGCCACTGCAAGCGCACCATTGGCAGTCTTTCGCATGGGCTGGCGGCGGAAGCAAAACAATTTTCCCCCGCTCGATGATCGGGCCGCCAAGACTCCAATCCGTGGAATAGCACGGGATGTAGTCAAAGCCGACTTCCTGCCGACTGCCGTCTATTGGCAGGGCAACGATCTTGTCATGGCCACGCGCAACCCAGTAATCCAGCCAGACGCCATTCAGCTCAAATACTTTCATGCTGTTGGCCTCAGTGTGGGAAGGGGAGGGACGGCAAGCCGGACTTCAGGAAGCCGAGCCCACACTTCAGGAAAGTGTTGCTTTGCGCCGGCCATGAGTTCTTCTGGTGTGATCGTCAGCGACGGGGCATAGAACACGCTGTTGCAACCGCCGCGCTTGTCGACGGAATAATCCCAGAAGGCCAGCGCTGACATTCCCCAGCCACCCAAGCGAGAGATCGAGGCGACATAGCCGGTGGTATCATTCTGAGACGGCAGCTTGCCGTCGAAGTATTGAAGCTTTTGAAGAGTGCGGTCATAGATGTGACGCATCCCAGGCGCGAACAGATAGTGCCCGGGCTCTCTATGGCAACCGAAGTAGAGCCATGTCTTTCGTGGCTGATTTTCTGTCATTCTCTCTCTCTCTCTCTCTCTTTGAAATTGCTTGGACGTTCGCTTGTGCGGCAGCCAAGTGCCATAGGCCCATGTCCACATTGGTCAGCACGGCCAGCAACTCGCGTTTCTCTTGCAGGTAAGTCACGGCAAACGTCGGATCGTGTTTGACGATGCTGGATGTGTTGCTAATCAGATCGGCGCATTTGATCGTCTGGACCCAGTCTGGCGCTCGAGCGAGCCGCGCGCGACTTGCGGCCTTGCGTTCCTGCCGGTTGCCTTTCTCGAGGTCAGACAGCCAACGTACGCCGTCCGCTATTGGCATGCCAAACTTCTCGATCAGGGTATGGTGCTGCACTCCTTGATCTTCGACGCAGTCATGCAACCAGGCGACGGCAATCATCTGGTCACGCATGTGGTGTGGATAGGCGTGCGCGGCAGTCGCCACGATGCCGGCGACTTCGGCCAAATGATCGGAGTAGGGGTTGCCGGTATATCTCCGAACTTGGTTCTTGTGCACCTCACGGGCGAATAACATGGCAGAAAATGCAATATCGGCGTGCATGGTCAATTCGCCTTTCTCGCTGGCGCCGCAGCACGGAGGCCGGCAAGTTCGTCCTCAAGGCGAGAATTCTCGGCACGCTCGACATCGAGGAGGCGCTGCAGGTCTTGGATGCGTTCAATCAAGGATCCGACCACGAGCGGATCGGCCGCGGCGATAAACGCCTGATTGGCAGGGCTACAGAGTATGTCTGGCCAGCTCGAGTGCATGACGGCCGATAGGACTCCGCCATCCTTGCCATCGGCTCCGGAGAGTCGAAGAACGCTATTGCTTGTCCACCATTGCCACGGCCCGGGCGTCGCCGCATCCGCCAGGCGCATCAGTTCTTCAAGGTCGGTGTCGCAGGTTCCTGTGCTCATTTCTCATCCATTTGATGGTTCGGAAATGGCAATATAAGGCAGGTCAGAGTACCTATTGAGGCGCCTGGTATGGTGCTAAAATTTTCCAACGGCTCGCCTGAAACCAGCGTAAATCGCTGTGGATAACTCGTGCGTCGTTGGAAAATCCGAATTGGAGAAGTGAGGATTCATGCGGCCCAGCGCCGAGTTGCAGACGGGATTGTGATTCCTGTTGTCGCGGGTTCGAGTCCCGTCAGCCACCCCATAGAATTCAAACAAAAAGCCCAGTCTTCGGACTGGGCTTTTTGTTTTCAGGGGCACTTCCGGGCAGCATGAATTGGAGGAATATCCTTGGGTATGTACTTCACATTAACAATACGCAACACGACTGTTGTGTATATGCCTGTGCAGACTGATTTCAATGACATACCAGAGATACTAGTCTAATATTTCCTTACGGAAACAGATTTCCGACATACTTCCATAAGGAGACACTCATGCGTTTTACAAAATTTGCCGGTTTGGTTTTGACGGCTATGACAATATCTGCGTCCGCATTGGCTGACGACGCGGCCAACGCGACCGCGATGGTGAAAAAAGCGGTCAGTTATATCAAGGACCATGGTAAAGAAAAGGCGCTCGCAGAGTTTAGTAATCCTTCAGGCGAATTCAAAAAAGGTGAACTGTATATTTTCGTAACAAACGTCCAAGGCAAAATGCTTGCGCACGGTGCGAACGCAAAGCTGATCGGTAAAGATTTGATGGACTTAAAAGACGCAGATGGCAAACCGTTTGTCAAAGAATATACTGACTTGGCCAATGCAAAAGGTAGCGGTTGGTCCGACTATAAATGGGTCAATCCGAATACGAAGGCCATCGAGCATAAATCCACGTATGTACAAAAAGTCGATGATCTTGTAGTCGGCTGCGGCATCTACAATAAGTAAGATAACCAATTCCAGCTCTTCAGGCAGTAAGGGATATTCTGATTCGGTGTTCCCTTAAGGTGTCCTGGGATCTTGAAAAAAAAGCCTGGTTTCTGTAACCAGGCTTTTTACTTTCTTGCGACGGCTCTGTGATTTTATGCGTACGCAATTCATCGTAAGCGCATCGGAATCTTCAAGCACTCGTCGCAATCTGCATTACCGGAGGATGCAATCCAAGCAGCTTGGCAAATGCAGTTTGCAATGCGCTCTGGCTACCCGTCGTAAAACCGCTCATCGTCCCGCTTCCTTCCAGGCGCAGCAATTTCTTTTCTGTCAGCAGACGCACCAGTTGTCGTGCCACCGGCTCGCCGGTATCGACGATGGTGATCGGCCTCGAGGTGACATGCGCAATCACTTCTTCTATTAGGGGCTGAACGAAAGGGTAATGTGTGCAACCCAGTACCAGCGTGTCGGCGCCTTGTTCGATCAATGGCGCAACGTAGCCGCGCACCAGCGTAGCGGTGGTCGCCGAATGCAACTCACCTTTTTCGACCTGATCGGCGAGCCCAATGCATGGCTGCGGGATAAACACCACGTTGCTTGCAGCCGTGATTTGCTCGCGCAATAAATTGAATTTGGTGCTTGCCAGAGTGCCCTTGGTCGCCATTACACCGACCGTGCCGGTCTTGGTCAGCGCGGCAGCCGGCTTGAGACCCGGTTCGACTCCGACCACCGGTAAGGTGGGATAGCGCTCGCGGATCGCACGGATTGCAGCGGCGGTCGCGGTGTTGCATGCGACGACCAAGGCCTTGGTCCCGTACTGCATCAGGAACTCTGCAATCGCCAGCGAACGCGCGACGATTTCTTCTTCCGGACGTCCGCCATACGGCGCGAACCCGGAATCTGCAAAGTACAGCAGTTGTTCGTTCGGCAGGCAGGCGTGAATGTATTTAAGGACCGACAAGCCACCAATGCCGGAATCAAAAATACCGATGGGGGCCTCGGCCCCCATCAGCTTCGTCGCTTGAGAAGTGACGTTCACCGCTTCAGTATCCTGCTTATGCAACAGTCACGGGAATCTTGGCAAGATTGCCGGTCGCAATGCGTTCCTGCCATTCCTTTGGACCGGTGTTGTGCACCGAGATGCCGTTGGAATCGACCGCGACCGTGACCGGCATGTCCTTGACTTCAAACTCATAGATCGCTTCCATGCCGAGGTCGGCAAAGCCCACCACCTTCGCGCCCTTGATCGCCTTGGATACCAGGTAAGCCGCGCCGCCGACCGCCATCAGGTAGGCCGACTTGTGCTTCTTGATCGACTCGATCGCGACTGGACCACGCTCGGCCTTGCCGACCATGGAAATCAGGCCGGTCTGCTCCAGCATCATGTCGGTGAACTTGTCCATGCGCGTGGCCGTGGTCGGGCCAGCCGGGCCGACCACTTCGTCGCGTACCGGATCGACCGGGCCGACGTAATAAATCACGCGGTTGGTAAAGTCGACGGGCAGCGATTCGCCCTTGGCCAGCATGTCCTGGATACGCTTGTGCGCAGCGTCGCGGCCGGTCAGCATCTTGCCGTTAAGCAGCAGTGTCTGGCCCGGCTTCCAGGAAGTGACTTCTTCCTTGGTCAGGGTGTCCAGATTGACGCTCTTCGATTGTTCGGTATCAGGTGTCCACTGCACGTTCGGCCAATTGGACAATGAAGGCGGCTCGATGTAGGCAGGACCGGAACCGTCGAGCACAAAATGCGCATGGCGGGTTGCCGCGCAGTTCGGGATCATCGCTACCGGCTTGGATGCGGCATGCGTCGGGTGCATCATGATCTTTACGTCGAGCACGGTAGTCAGGCCGCCCAAGCCTTGCGCGCCAATGCCGAGTGCATTGATCTTGTCGCACAGTTCGATACGCAATTCTTCAGTCTTGTTTTGCGGGCCGCGCTTCTTCAGTTCATACATGTCGATGTCTTCCATCAACACTTGCTTGGCCATCAGCATCGCACGTTCCGCGGTGCCGCCGATGCCGATGCCGAGCATGCCTGGCGGGCACCAGCCTGCACCCATGGTCGGCACGGTCTTGAGTACCCAGTCGACGATGGAATCGGACGGGTTCAGCATGACAAACTTGGACTTGTTTTCCGAGCCGCCGCCTTTGGCCGCGACCTGCACGTCGACGGTGTTGCCCGGAACCAGTTCCATGTGCACGACCGCAGGCGTATTGTCCTTGGTGTTCTTGCGCTCGAATTGCGGGTCTGCCACGACCGACGCGCGCAAGACATTGTCGGGATGGTTGTAGCCGCGCCGCACGCCTTCATTGACCGCATCGGTGATCGAGCCCTTGAAGCCTTCGAAGCGCACTTCCATGCCGATCTTGAGAAAGACGTTGACAATGCCGGTGTCCTGGCACAGCGGACGGCGTCCTTCCGCGCACATGCGCGAATTGGTCAGGATCTGCGCGATCGCATCCTTCGCGGCCGGGCTCTGTTCGCTTTCATATGCGCGCGCCAGGTGCTGGATGTAATCAACCGGATGGTAGTAGCTGATGTACTGGAGCGCGGCTGCAACCGACTCGATCAGGTCTTCTTGCTTGATGGTAGTCATGGTGATATTGGCTAGGATGGCTAGGGTCAGTGGGAATGCTTGGAATGGCTCGTGGTGTGCGCCATCAGACGATCGCTATACGCGATCGCTATGGCCGACAGCAGGAAAGTGATATGGATGCCGGTCTGCGCGAGCAGGGTCTTGGCATCATATGCGCCGGCATTGATGAAGGTCTTCAGCAAATGGATGGACGATATGCCGATGATTGCGGTGGCGAGTTTTACTTTCAGAACCGATGCATTCACATGCGACAGCCATTCCGGCTGATCGGGGTGGCTTTCCAGATTCATGCGCGACACAAACGTTTCATAACCGCCGACGATAACCATAATCAACAGGTTGGAAATCATGACTACGTCGATGAGGCCGAGCACCACCAGCATGATGGTGCTTTCATTGAGCTTGGTCGGACGTACGGCGCCATCGATGGCGACTGCATTCAGGATATGCTCGAGCGCGGCCTGATTGCCCATGGCTGCGCCGATCAGGTCCACCAGTTCCACCCAGAAGTGATACACGTAGACGCCTTGCGCCAGAATAAGGCCGAGGTAGAGCGGCAACTGCAGCCACCGGCTCATGAAAATCAGGTTCGGCAAAGGGCGGATGGGCCGGGAAGCCTTGGAGGTTTCGTGCTCGAGAGGTTTCATGTCGCTAGTCATTTTTGAGTGAAACAAAACCCCAGCATTTTACACGCGTCAACGATGAAGCTCTTGCGTATTCCATGCGATGCAACTATGGCAAGATCAGACCGGATGTGGCATGGTAAAAGCCGATCTGAAAAAGCCGATCACGACCGTTCGCACGCCTTTGGTGCGTGTGGACCTGTTCGTCCATGGGGGTGTAAGGCTTGAGTAAGTGTAAAAGTTTACCTTCGTAGCAAACTAACATCTCGCGGGAGACGCTCATGGCAGACATCGAAACCCTCAAGCAGGAAAATCGCATCTTTAACCCTCCTACCGACTTCGTCAAAAACGCCACCATCTCTGGAATGGAAACATACCAGGCGATGTGCGCCGCGGCGGAAAACGACTATGAAGGTTTCTGGGCCAAGCTGGCCAATGAAAACATCGAGTGGCGCAAGCCATTCACTCGTACCCTGAACGAGACCGATGCTCCCTTCTATAAATGGTTTGAAGATGGACAGCTCAACGTCTCCTACAACTGTCTCGACCGGAATTTGCAAAACGGCAATGCCGACAAGACCGCCGTCATTTTTGAAGCCGATGACGGTCAGGTAACCAGGGTCGCGTACAAGGAATTGCACGACAAGGTTTGCCAATTTGCGAATGGTCTGAAATCGCTGGGCATCAAAAAGGGCGATCGCGTCGTGATCTACATGCCGATGTCGATCGAAGGCATCGTCGCCATGCAAGCCTGCGCCCGCATCGGCGCAACCCATTCGGTGGTGTTCGGCGGCTTCTCGGCAAAATCGCTGCAGGAACGCATCATCGACGCAGGGGCGGTTGCGGTCATTACCGCCGATGAACAAGTGCGCGGCGGCAAGCAGCTGCCTTTGAAGTCCATCGTTGATGAAGCAATCGGCATGGGTGGTTGCGAACACTTGAAGAACGTCGTGATCTATCAACGCACCGGCACCAATATCAATTTCGTGCAGGACCGAGACCGCTGGTTAAAGGACGTCGTCGCCAACCAGGACAGTACTTGCGAACCGGAATGGGTCGATGCCGAGCACCCGTTGTTCATCCTGTATACCTCCGGCTCGACCGGCAAGCCCAAGGGTGTCCAGCATGCCTCCGGCGGCTATCTGCTGTGGGCCATGCTGACCATGAAGTGGACCTTCGACATCAAGCCCACCGACATTTTCTGGTGCACCGCCGACATCGGCTGGGTCACCGGCCACACCTATATCGCCTATGGCCCGCTGGCCGTAGGCGCAACCCAGATCGTGTTCGAAGGCGTGCCGACCTACCCCAACGCCGGCCGTTTCTGGGACATGATCGCCAAACATAAGGCCACCATTTTCTATACCGCGCCCACCGCGATCCGTTCGCTGATCAAGGCCGCCGACGCCGATGCCGAAGTGCATCCAAAGAAATACGACCTGTCCAGCCTGCGCCTGCTGGGGTCGGTCGGCGAGCCGATCAATCCGGAAGCCTGGATGTGGTACTACCGCAATGTGGGCAATGAACACTGCCCAATCGTCGATACCTTTTGGCAAACCGAGACTGGCGGCCACATGATCACGCCGCTGCCGGGCGCCACACCGATGGTGCCGGGTTCATGCACGATGCCGCTGCCAGGCATCATGGCCGCGGTGGTCGATGAAACCGGCAACGACTTGCCGAATGGACAGGGCGGCATCCTGGTGGTCAAGCGGCCCTGGCCATCGATGATCCGCACCATCTGGGGCGATCCGGAGCGGTTCAAGAAGAGTTATTTTCCGGAAGAGCTGGGCGGCAAGATTTACCTGGCTGGCGACGGGGCGGTGCGCAATGACAAGACCGGTTACTTCACGATCACCGGTCGCATCGACGATGTCTTGAATGTGTCGGGTCACCGCATGGGCACGATGGAAATCGAATCGGCGCTGGTGGCCAATCCGCTGGTGGCGGAAGCGGCGGTGGTGGGCAAGCCGGACGAGACCACGGGCGAATCGATTTGCGCATTCGTGGTGCTGAAGCGGGCGCGGCCGAGCGGCGAGGAAGCCAGGCAGATTGCCAAGGAATTGCGCGACTGGGTGGCCAAGGAGATTGGTCCGATCGCCAAGCCCAAGGAAATCCGATTTGGCGACAATCTGCCCAAGACCCGTTCCGGCAAGATCATGCGCCGCTTGCTGCGCGTACTGGCCAAGGGCGAGCAAATTACGCAAGACATCTCCACCCTGGAAAACCCCGCGATCCTGGAGCAATTGAAAGAAGCGCAATAAAGAGTAAGAAAGAATAAGCCATACGCGGAATACCCGCCGCAAAAAGCCGAGAGGAGACAAGAAAGCCGGTGAGGCCACAAGCCTGCACCGGCTTTTTCTTTGCATCAAATATTGCCTGCTGAAAAAATGGAGAAAATTTTCGAATGTTTGCTATAATCTGCGGCTTCGTGAAAGCGAAACCAGAATCCAGGAGAGGTGGATGAGTGGTTTAAGTCGCACGCCTGGAAAGCGTGTATAGGTTAATAGCCTATCGGGGGTTCGAATCCCCCCCTCTCCGCCAAGAAGCAATGCGTAAGTCCTTGATTAAAAAGACTTACGCATTTTTTTCGTCTAGTGTTTGTGGGGCTGAATGAGTTGAAATGGGCTTTGGAATGACAGCTTTTTCGCCAGCCTTTTAGAGTCCTAGACGCTCGTTGAGATCAATCAGCCAGCATTGTTAGGCATAAAAATAACGAAATGCTATAGTTGTGCTTATGAGCTTGGATTACTTATTTCCCATTACTGAGTCACACGCAATTCAGAGCGTGATATTTGTCTTGGAATGGCAGGGCGAAATTTCTGACAGAGCTTTGCAAGAAGTCCAAAGTCTTGGACAAAGCTTAAAGTCCCATTTTCCGATAAGCACGGTGCAAAAAGTGGTTATGGTCAATCTTGACCAAGCTACAAGTGGTTCTCCTGCTATTCAGCAAAACGGCGATGCGATGGGTGGAGTTGTTTTCCAACGTATGGGGAAATTTGGCCAAGTTGCAAGCCAAATGGTTGTTTCTCGAAATAATTGTCTCATTGCTATTAATGAGTACAGTCGTTGGGACGCAATTCTAGAAGCCGTGATGCGATACTACAAGATTGTTTTGCCTCCGATCCTTAGGGAGAAATCGATCGGTTCTATTGCCTTACAGTATAACGATATGTTTACCTGGAAGGACGAACCGGCCAATCTCAATCTGCGTGAAGTATTTAAAACCGACACTCCCTACCTTGCTCCTAATAGTTTCGAGCAGAAGGGCTTGTGGCACTGTCATCATGGCTTCATACGTGATTTGGAAGGAGTAGATGGTACGTGTTTGGACAATATAAATGTCAGTGTCGTCAATAATCAAGACGATCGGGCTATTCAAATTTTGACCTCACACAAGCTGACGCTAAACAGTCCATTGCGAATAGCGACAAAAGACTATCTGCAATCGATTGAAAAGTATCAAAACATACTTCACCAAGAAAATAAACTGGTTCTCGGACAACTTTTATCCGAAGAAGTATGCGAAAAAATTAAGCTGAAGAACCAAGCTGATACCCAAAATTAAGGGATAACAATGGAACCACTTTCGACAATCGCGTTGCTTGCCTCATTGGCTTTGCCTGCGACTGCTTTACCTAATTGGGGTGCAGGGAAAAAGTCTAAAGCTGCAGGCATTGATACGTCTCTTACTCAAATGTACTTTGATACAGCTGCACCTGAAGCGACTTATGAGCCGCCACTCAGTGCAATTGAAACCTCAAATACCTATGTAGTGGCGACAGGGGATGTCTTGTCGCAGTTGTCTTCATTCGCAAAGTTAGAGCCGGGATGGGACGGTGCTGATAGCGTTGTTCCTGCAAGCCAAGATATTGAGGCGGCTTTGGATTTTGTACTTTCAATGCCGCCAGTGCTTCCTTTGCCAAAGGCGATGCTTTCAGCAAGTGGAGAACTAGGCCTCTACTGGGACGATAACGACATATATATCGATATTGCCTTCGAACCTGAAGGAAAGATATCTATATATTCCAAAATTCGTTCGACCGGAAAAGAGAAGTTTTACGATTCAATTGATACAACAAGTATTAATTCGAATTGGTATTTCGATACCTTGGGCGACCTACTCATTCCGCATGGGTACGCTCTAGCCGCGTAGGTGCAATAGTCGATGGATTGCATCGAGTTTTTTTCTCAAAATTCCGGCAATAAACAAAAATGCAAGGATCTGCAAAAACTTTCCCAAGAACAGCTAGTTGGGTGGGAAGGTGAATCTGCGTCCGCGCACTCGCCTGGTCCAGTGCAGGACAATGAAATCTTGTGCCGTCAAATTGTGAGTCCAGTTCACTACGACCCGGAGACAAACTCTCTTACTGCGGCGGCGTTTTCCGATGCTTCAAGTTTCGGTATGTCTGTGAATAGGCTAGCCCATGCGTCACAGGAATATATCGAAGAACTCGGTGAGAATAGAGTATTTAGACACAATCAGGGTAATCCCGAAAAGGAGCGTCTGTACCTTGGTACAATCCAATTTCTTTGCGCTGATGTTCGCCAAATTACCGTTCAATTTGAAACTGATCCAGCTCCGCTTCGCGGTTTTGGCGTATATGACACTGCTTTAGAAACAGATCGCTCGCATGCGGACATCTGCGAACTTGTTCACCAAAAGGCACATACGCGAAGCATCCGTTTGAGTCTGCGTGACTTGGCAAATAGGTTCATTGCTGGTGTTTTTCCTCAGCCACAACTCAATTAGTCGCTTGGGGTGTCGTTCTCTGATTTGACCCAGCAAACATTGCAACGGCCTTATTGCCAGCCTCCGGCTGCGCGTCCTTAATCCACTTCCCATAGACCCGGGCGATCATCGTCCAATCCTTGTGCCCCATTTGCTGTGCAACCCACATCGGTGACTCGCCAGCAGCGAGCATCATGCTGGCGAATGTGTGCCGTGTTTGACACCGGGGGTTCGGTCCTTCGTCATTTGCACTTGCTTTATTCCTTAGAGCCTCGTCTGATTAGAACTCCCAAGCCCATTGTTTACCTGCGCGGTGCTGTTCAATTCGCTTGCAATATTCCTTTCCTGGTGCTGGTCGAAATGACGACGCAATGCGTTCAATTTGATCAAAAAGCGATGGCTGAACCTTCAGCTGTTTGGCCGCAGCGTCAATTCGGAGCCTCAGCGTGCCTCGGTCTATTGCGAGATAACCGGCTAGCCGCCGGCGCACGTTTTCAAAATGCCACAGAATAACGTTGTAGGCCACGGACTGCGAATACGATTCAAGAATCCTTTCTTCGGCCGCCCGCTTCGCCCGTTCTGCCTCACTGGTTACTTCCTGGCGGTGAGCGAGTTCATCCAGGGGGTCAATCGCTACGTCGGAATGTAGCAAGTCACACAGGGTGAATGCCTCACCGTCCTCGTCAATTCCTGCTGCGTCAATGCTGACTGTCTGCGACCGCTGCGCACGCTTTTCCCAATCGTATTTGACCGTCAAGGTACCCAAGATAAGTGATTGATCCGCAGGGTCTAGCCAGTCGATTGGTATCCCACGTTTAGCCCCATGGTATTCAGCTACAACCCATGCTTCGTTGTGCAGGTCTTCGACCTCCAGGTCACCGTTTGTCGCTGCGGCAATTCCGCGAAAGTCTCTAACTTTCTGTCGGAGAAAGGCAGCATAAGCTTTGTAATCCATAAATGATGAAAAAAAGACAACGTTATACTTTATAAATGATGCCGGTCTTTCAAGCAAGGAGCTGACGCGTTTCGTTGAAAAAAGAAAAATTAGGAATGATGAAATGCCAGCTTTTCGCCAGCATTTTTGCAAATACTAGAAATGTAGCGATACTTCGGGGGTTCGAATCCCCCCTCTCCGCCGGTCATGCAAGGCCTCCGTATGGAGGCCTTTGTTTTTCCACATGACGGTGGCAGGACAACGTTTTTGAAGCGGCATGCCTTGGCTATTACACCGTGCCAATTTCAAGCAATCTTCCAGACTTCGCATTTCCCTTGAGCCCAGTCATGCTCTCGTAACAAGAGTCTTATACACTTGATTCATCTGCTGTACATGCAACCGATATGCATGATGGCAGTTCGGTACGCCTCGACCAACTATGGAGAGGCGTACCATCCCTCCCGCCGTATATCTTCCTAAAGCTTTTCGCCAGAGCTTTAATTTCATCGTCTGCTCAGGCCGAGATGCCTTTAATCCGTATGGAAAGCCTCTTCGCTTTCTTCATCGGTTCCATCCTCCGTTCGTTCATATTCGGCAATTGCCTGCGCGCCGAACAGGAAAAGAGTTGCTGCGATTTCCAGGCTTAGCAGGACGAAGATCGCTGTTGTCATCGACCCATATACCACACTAACTTGTGACAGGGTGGCAAAGTACCACACCAGAATGTGCCTCGTGATCTCCCATAGCAGCGCCGCCGTGACGCCGCCTATCAAGGCGTGGCGCAGCGATAGGCGGCCGACCGGCATCACCATATAGACCGAGGTCAGCATCAGTATTTCGCCAACCAGGCCAAGCAGGTAAAGCAGTACGCCGGACAATCCGCTCAACGACCAGGTTCTTCCAAGCAGGTCGACGCTTTCCTGTCCTATCGTTTGCAGGCTACCGGCGACGAGGGTGGCAATCAGCAGGCCAATACCCAGCGACAGAATGTAGCAATACGGAAGCAGGGCGGAGATCATGAAATGCCTGCGCCTTATCGATACCCTGTGAAAGAAAATTACCGACATCGCATTTTCCAGAACAGTGAATGCGAGCGAGCTGAAAAAAATCAGCGTGAGAAGCAGCAGCCACCCGACTGCTTCGCGGTGCGCCATGAATCCGGCAAGTTCCTCGATCACGGCCTGCGATTGGCCCGGGATAAGCCATTCCAGATACCGGCCAATCGTCAACAGCAACTCGCCCTGATCGACAACGTGCGAGAGAGCGATGACAGTCACGATCAGCAGGGGAACGATCGACAGGAGGGCATAATAGGCGACGGCACCTGCCAGCAGCAATCCCTGATTGGCGCGAAACCCCTTGAGCGTCCGTAATGCGAAGGCGCCCGGGCGCTCGATCATGAGGCGGGTTCTGCGGTCGGTTATCGGCATGGCGAGAACCTGTTCTGCACTTGGCCTGAGCGCGATACCTTCCTGCGTCTGCCAGAGTTCTGGTGCACTGCGTGTGTCCATTCGATAACCGCCACCGGAGCATTACCTACATATGGATCACAGAGATGATTTGTCCCGGCGATGGGCCCGGCATAACAGCGGATCCTGGCGGAGTGTGCATATATTTGCTCGGCGTCAATCGCTAATGTGTTCGGTGTCACATCCACGTCATGGGCCGCTTTCTATAATTTCAGCTATCGGAAAAGTTTATGTATATAGGGGGAAATCATGGGAAGGTCTCTGCACAACAAAATACGTCTCAAATCTACATCCTTATTGCCGGGTATAGAAAAACTGCGACTGGCAATGCACAAGGCGGCATGCTCGCTCGGCATGCGCTTTACGACGGTCAAAAGCTGCAAATAAGATCGCAGGAAATCTGTCGCCGCATCGACTCAATGTCTACAATTCTTGCTGCGACTGTGCGTCATTACCGGCCGGAGCTTGGTCGTCCGACGTTGAATGCTGCGGATGATCGTCGAAGAACGCCTTTTCGATCACCGGATAGTAGACGGTATTGCGATACTTCTGGCGGAACCACCGACTCCAGTCGGCGTCCTGCCGCACGGCTTCCTGCAGTTGTTCCAGCTCCTTGATCTGTCTGTTTTGACGGGCGACTTCCTCCTGCAAGCGGATGATCTTCGCTGCCGCTTGTTCAACCATCGCCGCAAGGTCGTCCAGGCTGATTTCTCTGTTCGTCGCTTTGTGTTTTCGGTCTGTCATCGATCGTGTTCGTTGTTGCCGGGCGTGAGCCCCGAGATAATTAGGTAATTAAAGCGATGCGCGGTTCCTTCTGTCGCGCCGGTCGCCAGCGTGGACGGAAATTGTAGGATAGATAGGGCGCTACTGCATGGCGCAGCGCCCCAATGCCCCCAAGCGGGAACGGTAGGAAATAAAATTTTGACTTGCCTGCAGGATCGACCTTATAATTCCGCCTCCTTTCCCTGATAGCTCAGTCGGTAGAGCGACGGACTGTTAATCCGCAGGTCCCTGGTTCGAGTCCAGGTCGGGGAGCCAGAATTCCAGATGAAAAGAGCAGGCACATGCCTGCTAACGCAAGTCAAAGACTCATCCACGGCAATACATGCGTGGGTTCCGCCAAACATTCCCTTTAATCCTCGGGCTATACCTTATCGCAGGCTGCTGCAGCTTGCGATGGCAAGTCTCGTTCCAAGCCGATTAGATCTGCGCATTTTCGGTTGGGATTTGCTTTTCGTCCGTGCGCTGTTGCTGTGCTTGTATTGGCCCTGACTTACGTACGCCAAAGAACCACGGAAAACAACAGGCGATTGCTGCTCCAATGTAGACCCACGCCACCACGCACATCACTTTCATGAACAATAATGTGGAATCTTCATTCATAGCATCCCCAAGGCGTTCAGTGAATGTAGTCATATTGAAACCTTTAAGTAACCAGATGTTGATGTGGCTTAAAGGAAAGCATGGACGGTTTGTACGCCTGAGAGGCATGCGGGACACGCATACCGCGTGAGTGCGCCAATCAGACTGAACGAAAATAGCCGTTTCATGAAAAACGTCCTTGAAGTCACAAGGATGGACGCTAAATCATCGCCTTTCTTCCGGAAGCATGGGGTATGTTTGCTTCCTTTGCCGGATGGTGTACTATTGCCTATCCCCATCCCAGACACGGGACTTGATAAGCCGGCCACGAGCCGGTTTTTTATTGGCAGGACTTAACCGCCGTGCAATGGCACCCATGTGCGAGACAATTGTAAATCGCATAAAGAACCGGAACTTCCATCAGGATTACCGTACGAAGCACACATGACGTGCAAACGGATCATGGGGTTCTCGATGCCTGCCGCTGAACATACTGCAAGACAACTTGAAATATTGGTAGAAGCTGCCTGTCATTACGGCCTGGTGCTTGAATTGCTATCGGTTATTCATGAAATGCAGAATGGACGTCAGCTCGATGCGGAGGATGAACAACTGGTCAATGTGGCCTCGGTCGCATCGTTGCTTGCGAAGGTGGAGCGCTCGCACCGCGGAATCGACACCGAAGAAGAGGATTGACTAGCAAGCTCTC
The DNA here is from genome assembly GCF_003591035.1 of Noviherbaspirillum saxi. Lineage (NCBI taxonomy): Bacteria > Pseudomonadati > Pseudomonadota > Betaproteobacteria > Burkholderiales > Oxalobacteraceae > Noviherbaspirillum > Noviherbaspirillum saxi. Next base: position 2,379,955 of record NZ_QYUO01000001.1, on the reverse strand, counting down.
ATCATTCTATGACTATGGAAGATTGCGTGATGTAACAGGACGTGGCGAACGCTTGCGACGTCGGCACGCGATGATCAGACTTTTCGAAACAGCTTGCGCCCCAGGTGATCCCACCATCCAAAGGCTTTTTGCAGCATCTTTAATATCGGATGCGAGTGACCGCGCCGGGAAAGAAAACTGCTTGCGGACGAATGATGGCGCGAACGGCGGGATTTCCTATGAATGGTACGGCCTATGACAAAGTCGACACCATCGATGCCGGCGGCCGAATGCTGATTCTGCGCTTCCGTGCGCGCTATCCACTCGTCGTGTTCCCGTCGCTTGGCGGGATCGGATAGTACGGCATACGCTGAATTAATGATCTGGATGACACGGATCGCGTCCGGATTGTCGCTATTTCGATCAGGATGATATTTTTGCGAAAGCGTCTTGTACGCCGCCCGAATCACTTCAGGTGGTGCGTTGCGTGCGACCTTCAGGTTGTCGTAATGCGTGTGGATCTGTGCCATCGGCGGCAATCCGGATAGAGGTTACATGAAAAATCTAGTGATTCGGCTTAGCCTTATCTTGCATTCATGGTAAGTGACACGATACGTTATACCATTGCAATTTATCAAGCGGCGTATTGATTTCGGTCGTCTTGCCGAAAGCGCTTACTACACTTCGCCTTTTTTCAGCATCATCGTGCCGATTTGGCGGGCAACTTCTATCGCCTGTTCGTAGGTGTCTAAAGGGGTATCGGCTGCACGTCGTTTTTCAAGTACACAGCGAAAATCTCCGGCTAGGTCATCAAATTTCAAGATCGTAATAAAGGGATCCCATTGTTTGCCCCCGGCAACTTCATGTGCAAGCAAATGGATCTGATACTTTCCGATAGTTTCTATTTGCATAAAGCTTCTTCGCGGGAAAACGACGCTGTTATGAATGCGCTCCACCCATTGCTCCACCTATTCTCATCGAGCATTTCAGCGCGCATGAATGATGCCATGCACAGGTTTGGTAAGAGATATCTGCATCAGAGGCTTATCGGCGTATTGTTTCGAGTCTGAAGTACGCAATCGGTTTCAGGTATTCCACCATGCACTCAGCAAACCGATCAGATAGGTGGTCGCACCGCTTATGCCTGCGATAGTTGCTGCGGTGTGAAACTCATTCATCGCGATTACCACGGTACTTCCCATTGCAGCTAACCCGATGATGCGCAGTGTTCGATACTGTTGGAGCGGATGCTCCGAAATAGCATCAGTGTCTGAAATTTTCGAACTGTTCTCGCCAGGCACCGGATAACCGCAGTCAGGACATGACTTTGCTTGATCCGAAAGACGGCATTGGCATTGTAAGCATGACATCAGGCGCATGGGTTCTTGCAAGTCGGTGCTTGCGCCACTTGGCTTAGTACAGGAAGAAAAGCACATTATTCGCGCACGACCTGGACCGGGCTAGCCATAGATATGGGAGATGCACTGGCTAGATGCACTGGCTGTTGATCTAAAGTAATCACGATCCGAGGTCAAGCTCCCCATTTGAAGCGGCATAATTTTTGCAAATGATCGATGGCAATTCGGTTCGCGAGCCTGAGCCGAAATTGATCGCGCGGATACTTCACAGGCTTTCATTTGCACGTCATAAAGAGCCTGCACACTACGAGTCCGCTTGGTTAGGCCGATGCTTGAAGGTATGAAGGGTGTAGGGCTCTTGGCACCAGTCACGATACCGAGGCACTGGCATGACGAATGCCTACCGGAGAACTGTGATGAACATAACGATGCAAATGATCGACGCCGCTGTGAAGAAAGCGACCGAAGCCGGGCTTCTCCCACGACATGCACGTCAGGAAGACTTGCATATCAATCAGGAACTCATGCGCATAGTGCTTCAATCTGCGCTTGAAGCTGCGCCGGGGGCACAGACCGTTAGTGGTGATGTGGACCCTTCCATTACAGAAGAGGAGGCGGCAATGCGCAAGCGTCTCTTGCTGCCTCTCGGATTGTTGCAGATTCGACGGCGATTTGCGTGAACCGGACAGTACTGCGCCAAAATTTGGCCGTCATGTTCCATGTCTTTGCCAAGTTGCCCACATTTGTTGTGGTTAATCCTGTGGATAACCGTCAGTCAGCAATGGCAAGGCATTGATTCGTAAAGAAAAGATGGCGCTGATCAAATTCGATGCAGCAGACATGACGTCTGGCCGGGTCGCAGCCAGACGCAAGCCTTGAAGGGAAGCTTATAAATACTTGGCGAAATAAATTGCCGGGAAGCTTACCGCCGTCCAGTATTCGACGGTGGATTTGATGAGATATTCATTGAACGAATAGACGGTTTGGTATTGGTCGATGTATGTTTGCATGTTATGGCTCCTCCCTGTGCGGATAAGCAATGTATCAAGCGATCAGTTCGGTGCATTTGCGCTACGTCAACCTTGCATCGTCCGTATCGGATGGTGAGCGCATCGGTCCTTCGGCAAGGACTTCGGCACGCATGCGCGGAAGGTATTCCGGATACTCGCGTTGAACGAAATCGATCAACCCTTCGCGCACACGACATCTTAAATCCCATGACCGGCCGGCGTCGCCGGCGCTGACCAGAACGCGTATCTGCATCGCGCGCTCACCGGCGTCGACCACTTGCGTCAGGCATAAGCGCTTGTCCCATTCAGGTGCTTTGCTGCAGATGCGTTCAGCTTCAAGGCGCAGTGGTTCTACCGGCATGCGATAGTCGGCCCATACCGTCACCGTACCCAGTATGTCGGAATTCGTTCTCGTCCAGTTTTGAAAAGGGTTTTCGATAAACCACTGCAGCGGCACGATCATCCGTCTCTGATCCCAGATACGCACGACGACATAGGTGCCGGTTATTTCTTCAACCTGTCCCCACTCGTTCTGAACGATGACCACATCTTCCAGCCTGATCGGTTGAGTCAATGCGATCTGCATTCCCGCGAGGAGATTGCCCAGTACCGGCTTTGCGGCAAAGCCGACCACCAGGCCGGCTACGCCTGCGGAGGCAAGCAGGCTGGTGCCGATTTGGCGCAGGATGGGCATGGTCGACAATGCAGTGCCGGTGCCGATAAGGATAATGACTGCCATGACCGAACGTGCCAGCACCCGGGTCTGGGTCTGAATACGACGCGCCTGCAGGTTATCGGGGACATCGGCTGGATTGAATTCGATGATGGTATGCGCCACTGCACGTACGCATCGAACTCCCAGCCAGGTGACCGATGCGATCAATGCAAGCGCCGCAACGTGTCTGGCCGTCGCAATACCCGGAAGGCTATCGGCCGCATTGCGCAGCAAGACCTGTGCTATTAGCAGGAAAAGAACCGTGCCTGCGGCGCGATGTCCATATTGCACAAGCCGGCGCGAATAGGGCAGCGATGCGGCAAGGCGCTGCAGGATATTCACCGCAACGCTATGTATCACCGCTACCACCGGCACGGCGATCAGCAGCTGGACCACGACACCGATCCACGGCATATGATTAATGAGCAGGATCCACGGCACTACAGTGAGTGCGATAGCATCGAGCCATTCCGACGAGGGATTGTTCATCGATTCACGGTGGTGGCGATGCAATGGAAAACGCCAACGAATGGCCAGCATCGTCCATCAATTGCAAGGGAAGGATTGGCTTGCGCGCATTACGCCGGCGACCGTGCGTGCAAAGCAAGAATAAAACCGTCATGGGAAAAATCATTGTGCGGTTCTATGTCCGCCACGACGACTTTTCCTGGGAAGGAAAAGGCTACTTGGCCTTTGCGTTTTCAGCGGCAACCGGATTGTGGTCAGGGACCGGGTCTTCGTCTGGAGTGGGACTCTGGTCAGGGGTCGGCGGATCGCCTGGGACAGGGTCTGGCGGCACCTGATGATCTTCAAATTTCGACATGATCTGCTCCAATACAATTGGCTTTATCGTATCGCGCCTGTACAGGAAGACCTTGAGCGACCTCAGTGAAGAGGAGATTTGCATCATGCGGTATACCGTTGGCGGTCTGCACACTGACGCATAAAAAGCGCGCGTGTCTTGCGTTGTTTTCTGTTGCTTGCAGATCAATGGTGGCCTGCCGATGGCTGAGGACCGGTACTTCGGCATCATATCGCTGCAGTCACCGCCTGCGACCGGGCTGCCGCCATAGATTCATGCAGTAGCCCATGAGATACCGCAAGAAAGACGTTCCTGCCAAAACCTTGCCATGAAAAGGCAACTCTCCTGCCACCGCCACTCCGTGTACGCTTGTCGCTGGCGCAGAGGACTTGTCGAAAAGCTGTGACAACTGCGTCGATCGCAGCACGGCGGCATAAGATCAGTAGCCGCCAGTGCGGGGATGGCGAACGTCAGGACGGCGAGCTGGTCTTCGGCTTGAACTGCTTGTCGCTGATGCGGAACTTGTTGCGACGATCGCCCATCAACTGGCGCAGATCCCTGATACTCAGATCCGACACTTCATGCATGCGGATCAGAAGCGAGGCGCCGACCGGCAAGCGGCGATGGCGGATCTTGCTGATCAGTGGGGGCGCGACTTCGAGTGCGCGAGAGAGAGCCGCATCGTTTTTCAGGTTCAGCTTTTCGATCAACGATTCCAAGAGATGATTGGGATCGTATTGGAACTGTTCTGACGCGTTCATTTCTTTAGCTTGGTTCATGTGGACTATTCCCCATTGTGGTTCGATCTGAGGTTTATTCTGACTATTCGCTCAGATGTCTTTTTGATAATTCTCAGAGATGCTTGTTTCTGCATCCGCCCGAGAGTGTGTACTTGCGTAATGCGTACAACCTGATAAAGACGAGCGTCAGTCCGCGTATGCTTATTACACGCTTTTATGCGAATCGACGCCTTATACCAATCCTGACCCATAACGTGACAAATGAAATTGATGGATTTTTTCGACTGCCAAGGCGCAGAGGGAGTCAATAGCTGTGCTATTGACGACGAGTGCAACGCGGGCAGGCGGCTCGGCGCCCCCAGAAAAAGACGCGATTTCATGTCATGTTATGGGTCAGGATTGGTATTACAGCTAACAAACTAAACGAAATAGGCTGCGCCCAATACGAGTGGGGAACCGCTGACGCCTGCCACAACGAGGCGGCGCGCCACACTATGGATCTGGTCTTCGAATGTGCGGTAGGTTTCCATGAAATCCAGCTGGCCGCCTTTCATGCGGCGCAGATGGGCGAGGGCATTCTTTGACACTACGCATTCGCGATCGACGAAACCGACTTCGACCGTAAAGGTCACGCCTTCTTCCGCGACGCGTGGCTCCGACATTGTTCTGTGCATCGTTGTCTCCATAGATTGAGGGTTGCAGAAACGGAACCTCGATGTGCTTGATGGTAATGAGCCAATACATGGAAGTTTTGACACCACTCAACTTCTCGACGCTATATATGCGACATGGCGCAGGTGCTGCACGAATGATTCGATTGGTACGGGCCTCTGCCGCACTTTTTATGCAGGAGTCTGGAATAACGTCAGCTCCCGCTCGTCTGAAGCTAACATGTGGCGAAGGATATCCGGCCGACGCAGCGATCGTTCCCGGAATCGTTACCATCATATGAACAGTGATATGCTGGCAAATGCAACACAAGATGTACCATGATCGAAGCGGCTCGACTGCAGATCATCATCAGAACAGACTTCACCTCCGTATGCGCATCCACTGCGCATACGGATCTGGCCTTCTCATGGAGACGAAAAGATGTACCTGGACCACCCCAAAATCAGTGCCACCAACAGCAATACCGAGCCGGACAGGATTGAACGCCTGAACCGTGTGTACGGTTACGCATTGGCCGTTGCCGATGGCGTCGGTGATCAGCAGTTCCTTGGCAAGCTGTCACACCTGCACGATCACAAGGGGACGCTGATAGTAGTCTGGTTTGAAGAACCGACTAGTGAACAGAAGGTATATTGGGAACAGGCGTGGATGAGCAAGGTCGGCGATGAAACCGCGCAGGTTGAACATGAGGTGCGGCCGCCAGCCGTATAAATAAAGCCGGGGCCCGGACACGGGTTGTCAATCGCGCTGAAGGAGGCAATCGCTCGTTGATGTCTACGCGTCCAATGAGCGGGCTTACTTTGACGAGGGCACCAGAGTGATGACGTTGGTGCTCGATATCTGATCCTGTATCTGTTCGATTTCGGCAAGCAGCGTCATTAGTGCACGTAACCACGGATAGCGGTTGAAGCGCGCTGTACGATTTGTCAATTCGAGGTCGGCGATGAATTGCGGCGTCATGACATGCGGATGCCGGGTGCTGCATACGCCGCCATGAAGCTGGGCACGTTTGCCGAGATAGGCGAGTGCGCAGGCACGCTTGTAAGCGTCAGCGCTGCCATAGCGCTCGATGATTGCCGGAGTCTCCTTGCTGCGATTGATACAGTACAGGTAGGCCTTCCAGTCGCCTTCGCGGATTTCGATAGCTGTCGACCTGGAACCGGCTGTCGACACAATTTCATTCGAATCAAGTACTGCTGACACGCGACCTCCCTGGCATCATGATGTGGGGTATATTCCCTGTGGATTTTGAGTCGTTGGACGCGGCACTGCCGAAAAAAGTTCATTGGGGAAACACGACGTTTCGCAGGCGTTCCGCTGGATGCATCCTGCTTAAATCGGCCAGGCGTTTACACCGGCTGACCGAATGCGAGCGGTCCCGGATTTTTGTCCTATACCAATCCCGACCGGTAACGGGACAAATGAAATCGATGGATTTTTTCGACCGGCATGGCGCAGGAGGAATCAATAGCGGTGCTATTGACGACGAGTGCAACGCAGGCAGGCGGCTCGGCGCCCCCGGAAAAAGACGCGATGTCACATCACGTTAGGGGTTGGGACTGGTATTACTGTTCGATGCCGGCGTCATATAGCACTATACTGGCTGCAATTTGTCTTTCGGCGCAATTGGTAACAGCTTTGGAGCGGCGGCTGAATCATGAATGATGCAGATCATATTGACGGGCAAAGCGAACCTCGGAGGCAAACCGAGCTTGCAGGCGGAATAAGCGTCGCAGCATTGAAGCCTAAAGGCGCATGCTGGTATTGCAACCAGCCGCTCGACAACATCAAGCGCTTTTGCAACAAATCCTGCGCAGATGACTATCGTGTCGAAGAAGAAGCGTTCAATAATCCTTCAGCCTGATACCGCCAGGTATCGTTGCTTTGCCCGGCTTCTCATCCGACTCGATCAGTTTCGCTGTGCCTGAGCACGTTGGTCCGCTGTTGGAGTTTTAACAATTTTTGAGCGTTCACAATTTTTCGATGCAGAGCATGCGAATTGGCGCAGAACGCATGGCAACTACTGGAGCAAACTTGTTATCAATTTAGCACCATGATCAACAAGTCATTGAACCTTCGGGAGCCGACATGACGCCGGATGAAATTATCAGTGAACTCAATACGCGCAACCGTGATGTCTTGTTTGGACGAAACGATTATCAGCATCTTACGCATGAGCAGGTTTTGACGCTCATGGATGCGGCAGCGATGCGCGGTTTCAAGATGGGCAGCAATGTGGCGCTTTCGATGGTGCAGGGCGCTTTGCTGGTTCAAATGGCACGCTCGGTCGGAACGCAACCCGGCATTGCAGGCGTCTAAAAAATGTAGTCGCCAGGCAATATCGGAAAAGGCAAATTTCGATACATGTCGTTACATTTTCCTGTAGTACATTTATTTGCTTTGCACGTTGAACGACGTAGCATTTCATTGTCGTTTTTACCGAAAGGCAAATTATGTCCAGATTTTCTGTCGCAGCAGGCGTCGTGCTTGCATTTGCGACTGGTTCGACGGCGCTAGCCGCCGATTTCGAAGACTATGCGCGCGTACTGAGTGTTACGCCGCAAGTAGAGCAAGTCAATTATCCCCAGCAGGAATGCCGGACCGAGTACGTCCCGGTACAGCGTCAGTCAAGAGGCGTGGGCGGCTCCATTGTCGGCGGTGTGGCCGGCGGCATTCTGGGTAACCAGGTGGGAGGCGGCAGCGGACGCACCGTTGCCACTGCGGCCGGTGCCATTGCCGGCGCCATTGTTGGCGACCGAATGGAAAACAGCAACGGCACAATTGTGACCGAGCAGCAGCCAGTACGTCAGTGCCGGACCATCGATAACTGGCAAACCCGCAACAACGGCTATGCGGTGACCTACGAATACCACGGCCATACCTATACCAGCATCATGCCTTACGACCCTGGCGATCGCCTGCGGGTGCGCGTATCGGTGGCACCACGCATGTAATCGGGATGGCCGGTTCAGGCCTCTCCTGGATCTCCCCCTCGTTGTTCATCACCGAAAGACATCCGTCATGCGGCATCTTCCCTTCTCCGATGCACCTGCGCCTTCCTGGCGCCGCATCGCTGCATATGCCTCCTTCATGCTCTTGTCGTCTTGCGCGAGCCTGTCGCCGGAGCAATGCAAGACAGCGGACTGGCGGCAGATTGGTTTTGGTGACGGTGCTTCCGGCGTGTCGGCCGGCCGTATCAATGATCATGCGAAGGCATGTGCCGAATATGGCATCCGACCGCATCTCGACGATTATCTTCGCGGCCGTGAGCAAGGCCTGCTGAGATACTGCCGGCCGGATAACGGCTTTGCCGTCGGCCGGCGCGGAAATGAAGCCAATGCCGGGGATTGTCCGGAACATCTGAAATATGGGTTTTTGGACCAGCACCTGCGGGGTACGCAGGTTCATGCAATGGAACGGGATTTGTCGAATCGACATGCACATATCGAACGGAACCAGCGCCAGATGCGACGCAACGATGAACAGATTGCAAAAATCCGGCGTGAACTGGACAGGGACAATCCGCCCGCCGAGCGGCGCGCGGCCCTGCTTAACGACTACAATCGCCTGCTCGATCAAAAGAACTCGCTTGGCCGCGAAAACAACTATCTTTATAGCGAAGCGAACCGTTTGCAGCATCATTTGCAAATACAATTACGTGATTTCGGCTATTAACCCCTTCTTTCTGACTTATCGGCGCCCAAAGCATGCTCCGATCAGGTCCTCCTCGCGCCATTCTTGATCGAATATCAAGGAACATTTAACAGACTTCCATAGTCTTGGTTAATGAAACACCCACAATGTGCAGCAGAGGGTAATTCGGACCAGTCTGGCGGGGCAGGGCACTACAGGCTTGCCGATCCGTCGTTGTCTTGCTAAGACCCATCTCCGAATTTCCTCCAGGACAACCGAGACGGCTGCTTCCGGCAATCTGCTGAATACCCGACGACATGCGCCACGCGGACTGGAATCGCGAGTGATCTTGTCCGGCCTTGATGTTCATCAGCCACGGTCAGGAGACAAGTCCGGATCATTCAATCCATCTCTTATCTAACCGACTTGTGGATATGACTCTTCTCACCTCGAATCGCAAGCCTTTTTCCCTTATCCAAGCGCCCCTGGAATTGTGGGGTGGAATCGAATGCACCATCGTTCGCATTCAAGACAAATTCCGAAGCCAAGCCATTGAAACCGGCCACACAAACCGGCTATCCGACCTCGACGCCATTGCCGCCCTCGGCATTCGCACACTGCGTTATCCGATCCTTTGGGAAACGATTGCACCGGACCATCCGGATGTCTGCGACTGGGGTTGGCATGATGAAAGAATGGCCCACCTCCATGGCCTGGGTATTGCACCGATCGCTGGACTGGTCCATCACGGCAGCGGTCCGGCATACACGAGCTTGTTAGATGCGGAATTCCCTGAAAAGCTGGCCAAGCATGCGCTGCGCGTCGCTGAACGCTATCCTTGGATCAAGTTATTTACTCCGGTAAATGAGCCGCTGACGACGGCGCGATTCAGCGCGCTGTATGGCCACTGGTATCCCCATGCCCGAAGTCAGGAAGCCATGCTCAGAGCGCTTTATCAGGAATGTCGCGGAATCTTGCTGTCGATGCGTGCCATCCGCAGCATCATCCCGGATGCCCAACTGGTGCAGACCGAAGACATGGGAAAAACCTTTTGCCTTCCACGCTTGCAACACCAGGCAGATTTTGAGAATGAGCGTCGCTGGCTGTCATTCGATTTGTTGTGCGGGAAGATTTCTCGTTCGCACCCGTGGCACCAGGCGTTTCTGGAGGCCGGTATCGATGCGGCGCAACTGGCCGAGTTTGTCGGTCAGCCTTGCGTACCAGATCTCATCGGCATCAATCACTATGTCACCAGCGAACGTTTTCTCGATCACCGGTTCCGCGATTATCCGCCGGCATTTCATACCGACGCGGTGCCCTATGTGGATGTCCATGCCACACGCGCTTATCAGACGATCGGACTGACAGGACCCGAGGCGCGCTTGCGTGAAGTATGGGAGCGCTATCGGTTGCCTATCGTGGTCACCGAAGCTCATCTCGGCGGTGCGCGCGACGACCAGTTGCGCTGGCTTGGGCAGGTTTGGCAGGCCGCGCAGAATCTGCGCGCCGACGGTGCGGACGTGCGTGCTGTCACCGCATGGTCGCTTTTTGGATGCGTCGACTGGAATACCTTGTTGACCCAGCAAAACGGTTTCTACGAGAGCGGTGTATTCGACGTACGCGGCGGCGCCATACGTCCGACCGCCCTGGCAGGCGCGGTGTCATCGTTGGTGCGCGAAGGGACATTCGATCATCCGGTGCTGGATGGAGTCGGCTGGTGGCATCGCGAAGACCGTTTCTTTGCGCCGCCACCGCAACCGATAGGCGCGCCCCATATCAGCGCGTCCGCGCGCAAACTGGTGATTACCGGCGGACGCGGTACATTAGGACGCGCGCTGGCACGGGTATGCGAACACCGCAGCCTTGCCCATGACTTGCTGACACGCGACGAAATGGATATTGCCGATACCGCATCGGTCGAAGCGGCGTTGCGAAGGCATCGGCCCTGGGCTGTGATCAATGCAGCCGGCTATGTGCGCGTGGCTGATGCGGCACGCGAGTCCGAACGCTGCTTCCGTGAAAACGCGGCGGGCGCCGAAATGCTGGCACATGCCTGTGCAAAGCTGGGGATTCCCTACGTCACTTTTTCTTCCGATCTTGTATTCGATGGCAGCCTCGGACGCGCCTATGTAGAGAGCGATGAAGTCTCGCCGCTGTGCGTCTACGGCAGTAGCAAGGCAGAGGCGGAAAAGAGGGTGATCCAGGCATTTCCTGACGCATTGGTCGTGCGCACCAGTGCCTTTTTCAGTCCGTGGGACCGCTATAACTTCGTCCATGCAGTATTGCGCGACCTTGTTGCTGGCCGTCCGGTAGAAGCCAGCGACAAGGTCCAGGTCTCGCCGACCTATGTGCCCGATCTGGCCCATGCCACGATCGATTTGCTGATTGATCGCGTCGGCGGCATCTGGCATCTCGCCAACCAAGGCACCATCTCGTGGTACGAGTTCGCCGAGCGCGCTGCACGCCAGGCCGGCCTTGATACGGGCATGCTCATCAGGGTGCAGGGCGCAGAACGCGGCATGACAGCCTTGACCAGCGAGCGCGGCCTGTTGTTGCCAAGCTTTACCAGTGCAATAGAACGCTATGTGCAGGAAAACACGGTCGCATGGAGCGACGCGCCATCCGAGCGCGAGGCTGCCTGATCTGGTTTACGCTGTATCAGTCGATGCCGGCAGTTTGCCCGATGGCATCTTTAGGCGCGCAGGGAACAGCCACGCCGGCTTTCACTCCAAATGTGGTAGCACTCACCACATAACGGAACAGGAAAAAGAATGGCTGATACCGCATACCCGCGTCCTCAACTGGTACGTGAGCACTGGCAATCGCTGAACGGTCAGTGGAAATTTACCTTCGATAGCGAAAAGAAATACACGCATCCCAGCAATCCCATCCAGTGGACGCACGATATCACGGTGCCATTTCCTCCGGAATCGCAAGCCAGCGGGGTAGGGGATCGAGGCTTCCATCGCGCGTGCTGGTACCAGAACGAATTCGACATCGTGCCGCAGGGCGAACGCGTGCTGCTGCATTTCGGCGCTGTCGACTACCGTGCCGTGGTATGGGTCAACGGGCATAGGGTCACCGAACATGAAGGCGGTCACAGTTCCTTTTATGCAGACATTACCAATGCCCTGGGCGAGCAAAGCCGACATACGGTCACGGTGTTTGTCGAAGATGATCCGCTCGATCTGGCTAAGCCGCGCGGCAAGCAGGACTGGCAACTCGAACCGCATTCGATCTGGTATCCAAGGACCACAGGCATCTGGCAAGCGGTATGGCTGGAACGCGTGCCGCGCACCTATATCCAGAGACTGCGCTGGACACCGCACTTCGAGGGGTTTGAAATCGGTTGCGAGGCTTTTATCGCGGGCGATCTGGAAGACGACTTGTCGGTCGAAGTCAAAATCCGGCATGGACAAAAAATGCTCGCCGACGATCATTACAAGGTGATCGGGGGGGAAGCGCATCGTAAGATCGCCTTGTCCGACCCGGGCATCGACGATTCGCGTAATGAACTGCTCTGGAGTCCAGAGCATCCGACGCTGCTCGATGTCGACGTCACGCTGTGGCACGAGGATCAGGTGATCGACAAGATCAAGTCGTACACTGCGCTGCGCTCTGTGAACATCAACCGGGACCGCTTCATGCTGAACGGTCGCCCATATCACCTCAAGCTGGTGCTCGACCAGGGCTACTGGCCCGATACGCTGCTGTCGGCGCCCTCGGACGCTGCGTTGCGCAAGGATGTTGAATTGGCCAAAGCCATGGGTTTCAATGGCGTGCGCAAGCACCAGAAGATCGAAGACCCGCGTTATCTGTACTGGGCCGATCGCCTCGGGCTGCTGGTGTGGGAAGAAATGCCATCGTCGTATCGTTTTACGCCGCAGGCAATCAACCGCATGGTGCGCGAATGGAGCGAGGTCATCGAGCGCGATTACAGCCATCCCTGCATCATCGTCTGGGTTGCGTTCAACGAATCCTGGGGCGTGCCGAACCTGACGTCCACTCAGGCCCATCGCAACGCGGTCGAAGCGCTCTATCATCTGACGCGCACATTCGATTCCACGCGTCCGGTAATTGGTAACGATGGCTGGGAAGCCTCGGCGACCGACCTGCTCGGCATACATGACTATGACGGAGATCCAGAACGGATTGCGGCCCGCTATTCGTCAAAGGTGACGACGCAGGAATTGTTCGATCGCAGGCGCCCCGGCGGCCGCATCCTGACGCTGGATGGCTATCCGCACCGCGGGCAGCCGATCATCCTGACCGAATTCGGCGGCATCACCTATGCCAAACAGCCGGAGCCTGGCGTCAAGAATGTATGGGGGTATTCGCTGGCCGACAGCGACCAGGAATTTCTGAGCATCTATCGGCGCTTGCTGGAAGTCATTAACGAAGCGCCGATGTTCAGCGGATTCTGCTACACCCAGTTTGCCGACACCTTTCAAGAGGCAAACGGCTTGCTGACCGCGGACCGTTCACCCAAGCTGCCGTTGTCCGACATTTATGCGGCGACCCGCAACGTCAAGCCGAATGCGAAAATGCAGTATGGAATTTGAAGCCCTGGTCGTCCGGCGGTAAAGCTGCAGTAGCAAGCCGCACGGGTGAACCGCACACGGCCTTGGGCTCACGGCGGCATATCAAGATTGGGGATCGGCCTGGTCGGCTCCGCAGCATTTCTTGTATTTCTTGCCGCTGCCGCAAGGACAGGGATCGTTGCGGCCCACCTTCGGCGCGTCGCGCTGCACCTGTTGAACGGCGGATTTGCGATGCGGTTGCCAGAAGCGGTGAATATGCGGAATGGCAGCTTCCATCTCGATGGCAAGCTTGTGGCGCTTGACCGGATCGTCCACCAGTGCCATTTCCTCTTCCTCGATCTCTTCTGCGCCAAGCAGATAGATCGGGCGCGCCATCTCGGCGAGATCGGAAGACCAGAGCGGCTCCCACGCTTCCGCGCGCAGGTCGATCCCTTCCCAGAAACCCCATGCCCAAGCATCGGCATCAAGCAGCGTGCGTCCATCGACTTCATGCTCGCAGTAGAGCGGTTCGAATTCCTTGGGCGCGACTTCGAAGGTGATCGCCACTTCATTCATGAAGCGCGCGATCAGGCCGGTAATGCGCTCAGCTTCCTTCGCGTTCTTGAAGGCAGGGCCCTTGTCGCCATGCGATCCCCAGATGACCGGCAGCCATTCGGCCATCAACACTTCTTCCGGACCGATGGCAAGCGCGGTCAGAAAGCCGTGCAGCGAATCCATCGTCATGCCATCGTCGGCGCAACGGTCGGAGAGGAGGAACTGGTCGAGTTCCTTGAATTCTTTATCGGAGAGGGGTTCGTCGAGATGCATGATCATGAAAAGAGAGTGGCAGCATGCCTGCCGAATGCGTCATTGTAGACGCATATCCGACGCCGGATGCATTCCGGCGTGCCGATCATAGTGCACTGAGCCTGCGTAACGCCGCTGATAACAAAGAGGACAAAAGCACTATTGCAAGGTCCGTACTATTACCGGTACGGGTGCGGGAGCCGGCTTGGGTGGATCCAGCCTGATTTCGATAGCCATTTGGCTCTTGACCGGCAAGGCGCCAACTTTTCCGGGATGAAAACGTACGCCGGCAAAAGAGTCGACAATAAATTGCCTGATTTCTTCCGAAAGCGCGGGGTCATTGATGACGACGTTGTCGATACCGCCAGCTTCATTGATCAACAAATTCGCAATGACCGGCTCCACTGGAACATCAGTCACCTGTTTTACCTTGTCGGCAGGAATGTCTTCGATCAGATCAGGCTTTTCCGTCAACTGGCTGATTTCCAGGTACGGTGGCTCCGGGATTTCCAGCAATGCAGGCGCAAGCCGCTCCTCAGCAACGGTATCGGAAACCATGGGCGACGTGAGGGAGGGAGCGGCAAGCTCGGACGGGCTTGGTTGTACGGTTGCCTGCCTTGCATCCGGCATCGGGCGCTCTATCGGAATACCTGTGTTGTTCAGGAGCGCCGGAGACGATATTTCATTGTGGGTAGCATTTGTCGGTAGATGCAGCCAAACAGTCATTGCCTGCCCGATTTCCATCTGCTTCGCAGGTATTGACGGAGTGGCGTGGTTTCTCTTGCCAATCGCAAGGCTGAGTCCGATGTGAAGAGCCAGGGACAGCAAAAGCGCAGTCAGCTGAAAAAGGCGGCTACGCAAGGGTGGAGGACAATACAAACAATTTCTCGCGAATAAATCTATCGAGGGGCGCAGCGCCCCTCGATGCGCTATCTACAATAGCCTTACTTGGTTGTGGTTAGCTCGCGCCATGAGACACGACGCGTGTCGGTGCCGCCGCTACGCCTGATGGTCGGATCAATCACAATCGTATTGCCCTGATCGGTGCTTCCCGCTGCGGCAGATCCTCCGCCGGAAGTACGAATCAGCGCCCGGACCGTACCATCTGTCTGCCTGATCATGACGGGCCGCGTCACAAGCCCGGAACCCACGCTTACTCCACTGACATTATTTGCCCCCTCTACCGCGCCCCCGGTCAGATAATCCAATGCATAGACGAAACTTGGTGAGGAGTTTTCCGTATCGCCGCATGCGCTGACTGAAGTCGCTTGTGGCGTGATCGTTGTGAACAAAAGCGTACCAAGCCCCAGCGACGGATCGGAAACCGAGCGTTCGCCCGGCGTCACGAAATCGATGTACCAGCCGTTTTTGGTTGTCCAATCGACCGGGTTCTTGCTGCTGGTCCGGACCAGTTGCTCGGCCGTACATACCGTACGTGGCGTTCCCGATGGACATTTGCCCGCGGTCAGCGTCTGTTTGACGAAGTTGCTGCCGCCGGCCCGCGGACTTGCATAGCTTGTCGCGTCCAGATTGTCCTTTACGGCATAAAAAGACTGCATGGCGGTGTTCGCCACATCGCTGGTTCCCAGATAGCGGCCGGTACCGGCAAATACGACCGGCTTGCCATTGATGGTGGCTTCCAGCGGGCGAACCGTGATCGGCTGCGCGGCGCCATTCTCGTCGACCAGCGTGATCAGGCGATGCGCATCACGGCCTGAAGCGCCGATGTCGCCATTGATATCGAAGCGCCACAGATTCCCCAGCGTGTCGCCGCCATAAGCAGCCGATGTCGTGTTGTCGGTCAGCGGTGAGACGACATGGGCGCTGATCCGCGCCACACCGCTGGGGGTGGCGGCAGTGCCGGCACTTGTGAGGATGGGGTCACCGATCAGCGCCCCGGTCTTGGCATTCAAAACGAACAGGCGGCCTGCGCCGTCAGCGTTGTTGTAGCCCGATGCTACCAATACCACCCAGGTACCGTCCTTCAGCTTGGTGATCTTGGGATTGCCGTAGCTGTAACCGAGCTGCGCATGGGTAAATTCCCATAGCAGGGCTGGCGAGGCCGGGTTAGTGATATCCAGAGCGTAATAACCCTTGCCGCCCCGATTCAAACCGCCGACCAGAATGGTCCGCCATTCACTCGCCGTGCATGCAGATGCAGGGGCATTGGGACAGATATCGCCGGTCTCTGGCGTGCCGTCGACGAAGAACTGATGCTTGCTTGCATAGTTCTTGTCGGCCAGCTTGTACAGATTCGGAAGCACGAGGCTGGGAATGTAGGCCCAAAGTTCCTTGCCGTTCGTCGCGTCGAAAGCGTGAAGCATGCCGTCGTTCGCGCCTACATAAACGCTTCCTGCGCGAGACAGATTGTTTGCCTTGAACTGGCTGTAATTCGCGTCGGCATACTCGAACAACGGCGCCTGCACATACCTTGCTTCGGAGGCAACGATATCGCCAAGGACATGAGTACGCTTACGGAAGAAGCCGCCTTCATTGGTGCGCTCGCCGCGCAGGAAGTTGACAAGCGCTTCTCCGGCCGCTCCTCCCGAGGCGACGGTCGTATTATCCTGCGCGGCCGCACTCAGACAGGTACCCCCTGTCGAGCAGAACTGCGACAGACCTACGCTTTCCGATACATAGGCAATCGTTGGCTTGGTGAAGTAGGAGCTCAGGCCGGCTGCCTGAATGCTGGGCCAGGTGAAAGGTATCAGAACCGATCCGGCCTTGGTATAGATCGTGCGCGATGTCGGCGCTTCGATAGCTGTCTTGGTATCCGCCGCTTCATCGACGTTCACGATCGAGGTATTCGCGGTGTCGGCCGTGCCGAACGAATCGCCCGTGGTGTAAGCGGTCGTGACGGAATAGCATCGTGGGCTGTCGCCATGACGGAACACCGCACCGACGACATAGTTGGTCGATGGAGTCCATGTTGTCATTGCGCAGTCGAGCAGTTTCATGGCGGACCAGTTCTGCGCCGTCAATGCGCCGCTATCGCTGATGCGCTGCCGGATGAGTTCCCCAAACCATTCCACGGACCGGTATGAAGAGCTGAACACATAATTGTCGCTTGCGCTGACGTTCGGATTACTGCTTGCCGCCGCTGCCGCTGTGCCGGGCCGTGGCGTATTGATGATCGCTTCGAGCGTGTTTGTCAGGCTGGTGGTCAAGGTCACCGGATCCTTGGCGCTGAAGTAGGTTCCGCGCCCATTGATCGCCGCGTGCCATAAATCATCGATATTTGCGCTGGAATCGGCCGACGGGGTAGGCCAATTGCACGAACCGCTGCTTTGCCACGAGCAGATGCCGTTGCTGGCATTGGCTGTGGTGCCCTGTTTTACGTCGTAAAAATCGCCACTGCCGTCGTTCCAGTAATCCTTCTTGTCGATCGGAGCATAGATCATTTGTCCCTGTGCGCCGAGGCCAAGGGTAAATGTCGTCATATGCTGCGTCGCCGCCACGTCCCGGCCATTTGATGGCACGTTGTCCGTGCAGAGGTTGTTGGGGATGGTTGCGGGTGCAATAACCGGACCATCGCACGTCCCGGTGCCATCTGCTGAAACCGAACTGCGCAGATCGGTGCTGTAGTAATACGCGGCGACGTCCGCCAGCGTATCCAGTGTTCCGCCGCTTGCACTGTTGCGGCATTCGCGCGCCTGGCCCACGGTATATCCCGGCGCGACGGATTGCGCTGCGCTGGTACAGGAAGTGGCATTGGACCAGCTGGACCAGCTGGTGTATTGGCAATTCTGGGTTGCGGATACCGTGCATGACGATGCATTTGTCCAGGGTCCGGTGGACGAAACAATCGTGCGGCATTCAGATGCTTGGCCAACGGTATAAGGAGAACTGGGCGATTGCGATACAGCGGAGCAGGAAGCTGCGTTTGCCCACGAAGTCCAGGACGAGTAGCGGCATTGACGGTCGCCCGCCGCCGTGCAACTTGCCGTGTCGGCCCAGTCGCTGGCCACGGCAACCGTACCAGAACATGCCGTACGGTTGGTTCCCGAGTTGTCGGAGTCGCAATCATTCTCGTAGGACCAGCTGGTCCAGGTAGCACCGCTGTCGGACGAGGTACTGTTCGGATAACGACACTGACGCCTGGATGACCCGCTATTGTCCGCGCTGCAGGACGTAACGTCGGTCCACTCAGTCCAGGTGCTGCCGCTATTCGACGACTCGCGTTTCTGCATCGAGGGCGCCGCTGTATTTGTGATCGTCCTTGTCTGCAGGGTGCTTGCCCTGCTTTGCAGTTGCAGCGTCAGGTCTTGCTTCTGGAGCTGGCTGGTGCGTTGCTGGAGTTGCGAATTGCCGCCGTCGTAGTACGGGCGGGCCAGATGCGCGTCCTGATTTCCGACACTGCTCGTGCCGTTCATCTTGTATCCGTCATCGCCATTCCAGAAACCGTCGGTCGACAGGATGGTGTAGTTCTGCTGGCAGGAGTATTGCAGCGGATCGACGACGGTACTTCCATTGAAGCTTTCGCCATTCAATTTCCCGGCATACAGGCGGCCAGCGTCCGACAAGGCTCGCCGCAATGGCGTCCCGCCGGACGGATTTGCCGCAAAGAGCTTGGCGTACCAAGTCTGTTTCTGCGACGTCTTGAACTGATCGATATTGAGAAAATCTTGTGTGGTCGCGTTGTTGATACTCATATAGCCCAGACGGAACCGCGACATCCCGCTCGCGATGTCCGCATCGGTATCGATTTTCGAAAAAGCCTGGCTGACGGCGGTTTTCATCAACTGCATCCGGGTACGGTTGTACGTCCACCAGTTTGCGAAGTTGATCATTTCCTCGGTATAGGTACAGGTACTTCCCGCACAGTCGGTTCGATCCGCCGCCTTGCCGGCGCTCCCGGGGAAGGGATAGCTTGTACCGGTGATCGTATCCGTGATACTGGTGCGGACGATCTCGCCCGGGACGTCGGTGCCGACAAATGCGGTGACCGCGAAGGACAGATTTCCGCTATTGCCCTTGCTGACCGACGGCGTGCCGGACACGTTACGCGGTGCGCTGATCACGATGACGTTGTTCCGGCACTGGTTCTGCGTGGTGCCACTGGTGTCCTCTGTGCAAGAGCCGACGGGATACCATTCGCCAAAGCTCGCCCCGGAATCTCTGGAGTCCCGGCGCTGTATACGCGATGCGCTGTAGCCGACTGTCTGGCAATTGCCTACTTTATGGACTGTACACGCATTGATCTGATCGACGATATTCTGGGCAAGGGTGAGCGGATTGGTCGACGCAGCGGCCGTACCCGCCATGATTTGGGTTGTGCCGATCGTGATGCCGCTCACGCTTGTCGTAGTGGGACTGGAGGGCGCCGAGACAATGATCGTCGCTGTGCGCGGAGAGGGCGTACGCACCCAGCTGTAGGTCGGTGTGAATGCCGCCTGGCAATTTGTCAGCGCACTGCTGTTGCACCATCTGACCTTGGCGGGATAAGGATGCGTCGTTGTCTGAACGTTGGTGGAAATGCAGCTTCTTAGATTGGGGCTCGTGCAATACTCGCCCGGTATGACGGTATAAAAGCTTGCTTCGTTCGAAGACGTCGAACTCAGATCCGATGTTCCAGTGCTTTGCACACCGAACGCATCGTTCTTGACCGCCTTCCAGTTCGGTTTGCTGGAGGAATCCGCACCGGTTGCAGCGGAGTCGCCTGTCATGCTCGGATAGGTGGCAGTGGTCGCCACACCCGCACTATTGACCGCAACGGGAGGCTTGTACCGAATCGCCGGGTTATAGTAGACACCGTTATAGTCGGCGCTCCTGAACAGATATTCCCATCGTGGCGACGAGGGATTTTCTCCGAGGCTGCCGCATTCGGGGCGCACCACGGAATGCCTAGCACAGGCCCAGTCGGGCATGAAGTCCCACGCCATACTGCCGGAGTCGTCCAGTACGAACATGACGTTCGGCTTGACATCCGTCGAAGACGTTGCGGAATAGGTATTCAGCGGTTCGGTAGAGATGTCTGTCGCCGCAGCGTATGCGCCGCCGGACCAAGCCAGACTCATCAGTACCGAAATCGTTTTTCTGAGTAATCGTGCGGTGATCATCGCGATCTCCTGATATTGAAGTACCTGCATTTCGCAAGCGCTGACTTTCATGTTGATGAAACCCGGTGATGCGGCGTCTTTAAATAGCAACCACCGCTTGCACGTAGCTGACGGTATTCCGGGGACCGGCCACGCGGACCGTGATCCGGTAATACACCACGGAGGGCGCCGCGAGCGGGACTTCGCCCCCCTCTTCGGCATTGCCGGTTGCCGCTGTCACGACAGGGGACGCGATACAGGATGCACCGCTGGTCGTCGCACCTGCGTTATTGCACATGCGGTCAATGACATAGGAAACCATATTGCCTGCACTGTCCTTTCCGCCGCCATACAGCTTGACCGACCGGTTGACCAGGGAACGCATCCAGAACGCGTCCCACGATTCATTGGCGGCCGGACTTTGGGCCGCATTGCCGCCGTTGGAGGCGTAGCCATTGGTTTGATCGTCGTCATTCAACATGGCGCCGGCGTTATTGGCTTCAAGCCAGCTGATGGCCGTTTCGATGCCGGTATCCGCCGAGCGCGTTGCCGCCTGCTGAAAGGCGAGATTGCCGGCAATGACATTCGAAGTATCGACCGAGCGCACAAGGGCTACGGCTGCCAGTGTCATGGCGACCAGGACCACCAGTGCGATGATCAGCACCACACCCGCCTGTTGCGAGTGATGCGGCCGGTAGATGACGCGAGATGGATATCGGATCAGCATGTTGATGACGGCGCAACCAGTGCGACGTTCCGAATGGGTATGAGGCTTTGAAAGACCTTATAGCGGTAATGCTTCCAGGGCTCGTCCGCCGCGGCGTCGGGACCGAGCGCGCCGTTCGCGCCCACCAGTGACGCGGCGGCTTCCCATTGCCAGCTCGGCGCATTGCCGCCTTCCCCGGTCTTCGTGACGACTTCCTTGTTGAACTGGCTGTTGCGCGCCGTGATGGCGAGATGAACCGCCGGCGTCCGCATCCATCCGCAATTCGTGGTTGGCGTGGTTTGATCGAAACCCGCCGCATCTTCCGCGTATCCATCCATAGGTACATCGATGTCATGTGCATAAAGGGCACGCATGCTGACGATGTTGTTGGCAACAGGCATCCAGATCGATGCGTCGTTGACACTTGCCGCAAGACCGCAGTCGTTCACGAGATAATTGCAAACGGTGAGGTTCCCGTTGCGAATGGCATATGCGGAAATTGTCGGGCCATTGCCAAGGTTGTAGAGAGCGGTGGAGCCGGCCGCGCCGGTCGCCACGGAGACGCCTGGTACGACTGCGTTGCCCAGTCCTGTCACTTGATCGATCAACAGATCGCCCGCGCAGGCAGCCGGCGAGGCGATCACTCTATCGTTGACGGAAAATGCGCTGGCCATTTGCACCCGGTAGAAACTGCCGGTTTGGCCCATGATGATATTTCCCTGAGGCTGGCCGTCGGCATTGCCGTACATCAGCAGCAAGGTATCGGTATTCGGGTCGCCTGCGGGGATGACCGCGTTCGGCGGATTGATCGTTACCGGCGCTAGGCGAACTGCGGTTGCGATGTTGGCGCCGGAGGCAACCGGCCAACGGATATTGCAGTTGAGCAGACCAAGCGCAACGAAGCCGTAACCCGCCTGACTGATATCGCGCTGCAACTGATGAAAAGTAATGGCGCCATTGGTCAGCGCGTCGCCGCCTCCGGTGGTCGTGCGTTTTCTCTCTTCCGACAGGGCAAACACTTGCAGCATCACGACCGCAGCGAGCATGCCGATGACGAGGCCCACCATGATTTCCACCAGGCCGAAGCCGCGATGGCGATGCGTTGAGAATATGGACACCGGCAGCAATTTCATCTCCTTACCTGAGCCGTGCGACGGAAACGTAGTTATGCGGCGCGGCTGTCGACGATTCACTAGGGGAGCGCCAGAACACCGTAATCGTCACAAGTCCTTCGTTGGGGGCGACATCGCTGACTACCACCGTCGGCGGGAAAGTGTCGACGCCCGGCAGAGTGGCGCTTACATCGGCAAGCCATGTGTTGTATCCAGCGCCTCCGGTCTGGAAATTCGCCTTGAGAGTGGCGGTAGTACGGTCGGAGGCCCACATGGTGCCAACCAGCTGATTGACCAATTGGCCGGCCTCGGTGCGATATTGCGCATCGGTCGACTGCTTGACTGCCACAGCCTGTGTGCCGACGAGTGCGAGAATGCCGAGCGAGAAAATGAGAATGGCGATCAGCCCTTCAAGAAGCACGATGCCGGCTTGCTGTTTCAGATGATTGAAATGGCTGTTCATGGGCGGATCAACACGCTTGCGGGTCGGTGGGTTTGGAAATCGTCAACGCCGGATCGCACATCCTCACCTGGCCGGCGGTCGTTACGACGACGCTCAAACAACGAATCTTTCCTCCCGCAGCCGCGCAGGTTCCTCCCGAAGGATTGGTAATGTCATAGCTTGCATTGGCGGCAAGCGTCGTCCGACCGAGACCATTGAAAACGATGGTGGAAGGAGCCGCGGGAGTTGGTGTGATGACGGCATTTCGGGAGCCGTCATTTGCACTGCGTGTCTGTATGGTTGCCGGGCAATCGAGTTCCATGCCGTCGTCGGCGTCCGGGTCTACCACCGGCGTCTGGCATCCGACGGTCCATGAATAATCCGCGCCAAGGACAAGCTGTACGAAGGTATTGCGGCGGACGGCTTCCGCCTTTGCATAGCCAAGTCCGGTTTGCAGCGCATCGGCTGCGTTCCGCACCTGGCTGTTCTGGATAAACGTGGCGTAGTTGGGCGCCGCGGCTGCAAACAGCATCGCGACGATGGCCAGCCCGATCATGATTTCAATCAGGCTGACGCCGCGCTGCATGTCAACAGTTTTCAGCATGCGCCGCCTTTCTGCGTGACCCAGCAGGATGCGTTGCCGGTCCAGCCGGAGGGTGCGCCGCCGCCGATTGTTGTGGCTCTGACGTTGTTTTGATTGACAGTGAAGCTAAAGCCCGTCATTGAACCGCTACCGGTCGCGCGAAGTTCGAATGCCGAAGCCGAACCGGCAACTGAGCAATCAAACGTAAAGTATTTGCTCGAGGTGGTGTCCGATGTACAGGCCGGTGCGTTGGCATAGGTGCGGTTATCCTGGAAAAACTGTTCCATTTCCACCCGTTTTGCCGCCAGGGTGGCGGTGGCCTCAGGGATTTTCCCGCGTGTGACGTAATCGCTATAGGACGGCAATGCAACCGCAGCGAGAATGCCGATTATGGCTACGACGATCATCAGTTCAACCAGAGTAAATCCGTCATGGCGAACTACCGCTTTTTCTTGCTTCATTGCGTTATCCTTTATTGTCCTTGTGCCATCCTGACAGGCTACTGCGCTTTCCCATATGCAATGCGCGTTATGTCCGTTATGTCATGAGCGGCGTGTAAAGTTACTCTATAGCAATGACATACGGAAACAAAAGCTCCGTTGACGAACGGCAGAATTTAGCAGCCGAATGGTAAAGCAGGTAGTTGCGTTGCAATCCGGAATCGCTCGGCGATATATACGCGAAGCCTGCAATTCAGTGAGCGTCGATGACATCGACTTCCATGTAGACTCTGCGCTTATGCACCCGCAACCGACCTTGAATAAATGACCATAAAAATTGAGGGTCATTTCCGTGACCTCACTCCCGACACCGTTCTCGACGCACTCGCGCTTTTCGACCTTCACAGCGATGGCCGCCTGCTAGCCCTGAACAGCTATGAAAACCGCGTCTATCAAATCGGCCTGGAGGAAGGCGCACCCGTTATCGCAAAGTTTTACCGTCCCGAGCGCTGGAGCGATGAAGCCATCCTGGAAGAACATGCCTTCGTTCTTGCGCTTGCGGAGCAAGAGATCCCCGTGGTTGCTCCCAGTCTTATTCATGGCCGGACGCTGCATACCCATGCCGGCTACCGTTTCGCCGTTTTCCCGCGCCAGGGTGGTCGCGCGCCGGAGCTCGACGACAGTGTGACGCTGGAGTGGATAGGGCGTTTCATCGGGCGCATTCATGCCGTCGGTGCGCTGCAGCCATTTTGCGCAAGGCCGCGCATCGATGTGGAAAGCTTCGGCGAAGAACCGCTCGCCTATCTGCTGGAACATGGATTCATTCCTGCTGACTTGGTCGAGGCCTATCGCAGCGTCGTGCTTCAGTGTTTTGATGGTGTGCGCCGTTGCTATGATCGTGCCGGAGAAGTCGCGACCATACGCCTGCATGGCGATTGCCATGCCGGGAATGTATTGTGGACGGATGTCGGCCCGCACTTCGTCGATTTCGACGACAGCCGCATGGGTCCGGCGATTCAGGACTTGTGGATGTTGTTGTCGGGCGAGCGTGCCGATATGGTCAGGCAGTTATCCGATGTGCTTGCAGGGTATGAAGATTTCGTTGACTTCAATCCGCGCGAACTGTATCTGATCGAGGCCTTGCGCACCTTGCGCCTGATCCATTACTCGGCGTGGCTGGCGCGACGCTGGGAAGATCCTGCATTTCCAGCTGCTTTTCCGTGGTTTAACACCCAGCGCTACTGGCAGGATCGCATCCTCGAACTGCGCGAGCAGGCCGCGCTGATGGACGAGCCGCCGTTGTGGCCGACCTGAATGAAGTGAATTGACTCAAACCTTTTGCGCCGCAACCGCCAGACGGTCGAGGTTTTCGATGACCTTGTCGAGGGAGGCATCGCTGTGAGCGATGAGTACCGCGTGTTCGATGGCCGCATCGCGCGCGGTCTTGGCGAAATACTTCAGCAGATAGTCCGCATTCTCGATGCCGGCGCCGCGCGGGTCGTCCTTGGCCAGCTTGCGCACATACCAGACCGCGTAGCCGTTCGACTCTTCGCTGCAATACACTTCAACCGAGTGAAATGGCCCGAGCGGGTGTTCGTCCGGATCGGTAAACCAGACGACCTTGCGCCAGAGGTGATTCTTTTTCGATTCTGGAATGGAATGCATTTATTTCTCCTTCAAGGACGCAGCTTAGCCGATTTCCGTTTTTTCACACCGGACTTCTATCAATCCGTTTTGTGAGGATGATCGAGGTCGAGGTTTGGCGCACACCGTCGACCGCGCCGATCTGGTCGAGCAGGCGGTCCAGCTCGCCGGTGGACTGGCAGCGCAGCGTCAGCATGTAATCGACCGGGCCGCTTACCGCGCACAGGGTTTCAACTTCGGGCATGCGCTGCAGCAGTTTGACCAGCGGCGCGGCCTTGCGCGGGTCGACCGCGACGCCGACATAGGCGCGCACCGCCGGCTGATACAGTTCCTGGTTCAGCCTGACGCCATACCCGGCAATGACACCGCGTTTTTCAAGATTGGCGATGCGCGCAATGGCAGTGGTGCGCGCGATGTCAACCCGCTTGGCGATGGTGGCGGTGGGCATGCGCGCGTCATCCATCAGCAAGGCAAGGATCTTGTTGTCGACTTCGTCGAGTAAGGGTTTCATGTCAGGCAATTTGTCTCATTGTGTCGACGTTTTGTCGTGGAATCATACAATACGACGACGCTTTGCTCTCTATTATCTGACCGTGCCCGCCCTTACACTTTTTTCATCCATCCTGAAGAGAGTGCAACATGAAAAACAAAGTCATCCTCCTCGGCGCCGGGAAAATCGGCGACGCCATTCTCAACCTGCTGGCGTACAGCGGCGACTATGCGTTGACGGTCGCCGACCGGGATGCGCAGCGTCTCGCCCACGTCCGACAAATGGGCTTTCCCGAGGTGACGACAACGCTGGTCGATATCAGCGATGCCAAGGCGGTGGTCGATCTGATCGATGGTCATGACGTCGCCTTGTCCGCCTGCCCCTACTTTTTGACCCCGGTCATCGCCGGCGCGGCAAAAAAGGCTGGTGCCCATTATTTCGACCTGACCGAGGATGTGGAGAGCACCCGCGTCGTCAAGCAGTTGGCCGAAGATGCAGCGACCGCTTTCGTTCCCCAGTGCGGGCTGGCGCCAGGCTTCATTTCCATTGTCGCCAATGATGTGGCCAGCCGTTTCGATACGCTACGCGATGTCACTATGCGTGTCGGCGCGCTGCCGACCTTTCCGAGCAATGCATTGAAGTACAACCTTACCTGGAGCACCGACGGTCTGATCAATGAATATTGCAATCCCTGCGAAGCCATTGTCGACGGGCAGTTGCGCGAAGTGTCGCCGCTTGAGGAAGTGGAGCATTTTTCGCTCGACGGCATAGACTACGAAGCCTTCAACACATCCGGCGGCTTGGGCACCCTATGCGAAAGCCTCGCCGGTAAAGTGCAAAACCTCAACTACAAGACCGTGCGCTACCCCGGCCACCGGGATATCATCAAGATGCTCGTGCGCGACCTGCAACTGGGCTTGCTCGACCGGCGTCCCATTCTGAAGGAAGTTCTGGAGTCGGCTATTCCGATCACCCGGCAGGATGTCGTGCTGGTGTTTGCCAGCGTATGCGGCATGCGGGAAGGGCGCCTCGAACAGGAAACCTATGCGAAGAAAATTTATAGCCAGCCGGTCAATGGCCACCTGTTGTCGGCGATCCAGGTGACGACCGCCGCCGGGATTTGCACAATGGTGGACTTGGTCATGCAAGGCCATTTGCCCAGGCGCGGACTGGTCAGGCAAGAGCAGGCGAGATTGCAGCAGTTTCTGGATAACCGCTTCGGCCGTTTCTACGCGGCTTGAGAAAGGATGGGAAGTATGGAAAACATCAAGCATGCGCTGAACACGCTCGGTGTCGATCTGGCACGCTACGAAGGAAGCGATTTGCACAGCGTATCGCCGATCTCCGGCGCGACGCTCGCGAGCCTGCGATGCGATACGCCGCAACAGGTCTCGGACCGGATCGCGCGTGCCCATGCCGCCTTTGCGCAATGGCGCATGGTGCCGGCGCCCCGGCGCGGCGAGCTGGTCCGCCTGTTCGGCGAGGAACTGCGCACCCACAAGGATGCGCTCGGCAGACTGGTCACCATGGAAGCCGGGAAAATCCTGCAGGAAGGCTGGGGCGAGGTGCAGGAAATGATCGATATCTGCGACTTCGCGGTCGGTTTGTCGCGTCAGCTCTATGGTCTGACGATTGCGTCCGAGCGGCCGGGGCACCGCATGATGGAAACCTGGCATCCGCTGGGCGTGGTCGGCGTGATTTCGGCATTCAATTTTCCGGTCGCCGTCTGGTCATGGAATGCGGCGCTGGCCTTTGTCTGTGGAAACAGCGTGGTATGGAAGCCGTCCGAAAAAACGCCGCTGACCGCGATAGCGGTCCAGTCCTTGTTTGAAAAGGCTGTCGCCCGCTTCGGCAATGATGCGCCGGAAGGCTTGTCGGAGTTGATCATCGGCGGACGTGAAGCGGGCGCGGCATTGGTGGACGATGCGCGCCTACCGCTGGTCAGCGCCACTGGCAGTACGCGCATGGGGCGCGAAGTGGCGGTGCGCTGCGCGCAACGGCTGGGGCGTTCCCTGCTCGAACTGGGCGGCAATAACGCAATGATTGTGGCCCCCAGCGCCGACCTCGAACTGGCAACCCGGGCCATCGTGTTCTCGGCGGTGGGTACGGCGGGGCAGCGCTGCACCAGCCTGCGCCGCCTGTTCGTGCATGACAGCGTCTACGATACCTTGGTGCCACGCCTGAAGAAAGTGTATGACACTCTGCCTGTCGGAAACCCGCTGGAGCCTGGCAATCTGATCGGTCCGCTGATCGATGCCGCCGCCTTCGAGGCCATGCAAACCGCGCTGGACAAGGCGCGAATGGAAGGCGGCAAGGTGCACGGCGGCGAACGCGTCAGTGTTGCCGGCTGCGAAGGCGCTTATTACGTCAAACCGGCGCTGGCCGAGATGGCTGAACAAACCGGCATCATGCATCACGAAACCTTCGCACCCATTCTCTATATTGTGCGATATGGCAAGATCGAACAGGCCATTGCCTGGAACAATGCCGTGCCGCAAGGCCTGTCATCGAGCATTTTTACAACTGACGTGCGCGAAGCCGAATTGTTCATGTCGGCGGCGGGCAGCGACTGCGGCATTGCCAATGTCAATATCGGTCCCAGCGGCGCGGAGATCGGCGGCGCGTTCGGCGGGGAAAAGGAAACCGGCGGTGGCCGCGAATCCGGGTCGGATGCATGGAAAGCCTATATGCGGCGTGCAACCAATACGATCAACTACAGCCATGCGCTCCCCTTGGCACAAGGGATCAGCTTCGACATTTGAACCAAAGAATTGATGGTGCATTCTGAAATGCGGAAAGCGTATAACAGAACGGAAAAATGGCATGATGTGATCCAACGAGACCATGGCCGCGCCGCCTATAATTGATTATTCGGAATGAAACGGAGCATCCAATGAACGCGATTCCGGGACAAGATACCGAATCCGGCTTTGCAGTCGAGCCCGTCACCCGCCAGACTTTCGATGAAGTCATGGTGCCCACCTATGCGCCGAGTTCCATGGTGCCGGTGCGGGCGCAAGGACTCAACTTGTGGGATCAGGAGGGCAAGCAATATCTCGACTTTACCGCCGGCATTGCCGTCACTGGCCTTGGCCATTCGCATCCGGCGGTGGTCGAGGCACTGCGCACTCAGGCCGACAAGCTATGGCATGCAGGCAATGGCTACACCAACGAGCCTGTGCTGCAGTTGGCGCGTGCGCTCACCGAAGCGACTTTCGCCGACCGTGCTTTTTTTTCCAATTCCGGTGCGGAAGCCAATGAAGCCGCGTTCAAACTGGCCCGCAAATATGCACATGCGAAATTCGGGCCGCACAAATCGCGCATCGTATCCTGCCTCAATTCCTTTCATGGCCGTACCCTGTTCACGGTATCGGTCGGCGGCCAGTCGAAATACACCGAGGGCTACGAGCCCTTGCCGGCGGAATTGCTGCATGTGCCTTTCAACGACATCGAGGCTGCCCGGGCCGCGATCACCGACGAGGTTTGCGCCGTGGTGGTCGAACCGGTGCAAGGCGAGGGCGGCGTCATGCCGGCCGATCCGGCGTATCTGAAAGCCTTGCGCGAATTCTGCAATGCACGCGGTGCGCTGCTGATCTTCGACGAAGTGCAGTGCGGCATGGGGCGCACCGGAAAACTGTTTGCCTACATGGGCTATGGGGTAACGCCGGATATCCTGACATCGGCCAAGGCGCTCGGCAACGGTTATCCCATCGGAGCCATGCTGACCACCGAAACTATCGCCGCTGTTTTCACACCCGGCGCGCATGGCACCACTTTCGGCGGCAATCCGCTCGCCACCGCCGTCGCCTTGCGGGTACTGCAAATCATCAATACCCCGGCCTTTCTGGCGCGAGTCAACCAGATGGCGCAATATCTTGTCGGCAAACTCGCCGTCGTCGTGCGCGATTACCCGAAGATGTTTTCGCTGGTGCGCGGCAGCGGCCTGATGCTCGGCATCGTGCTTGCGGACCAATATCTGGGCAAGGCCAAAGACATCGTCAAGTCGGCCGAGGCGCATGGCTTGATGCTGCTGATCGCCGGACCCGACGTGGTGCGCCTGCTGCCGGCCCTGGTCGTCAGCGAAGAGCAGATCGACGAAGGCATTTCCCGCCTGCGACAGGCGATCGATGCGGTGATCGAGCCCACATCGGTAAACCAGTAGGGCTGCAGTTCGATCGTGAATGGAGAACCCATGTACGTCGTCCGGCCTGTAGAAGCAAGGGATGTCCCGCTGCTGGAAGCGCTGGCGACGGCGTCCACTCCTGGCGTACATACCTTGCCGCGAACGCGCAAGACCATCGAACGCGCGGTGGAGCGCTCGCTCGCATCGTTTTCCGCTGCTCCCGAGATGCCGAGCGAAGAAGCCTATTTTTTCGTGATGGAAGGACCGGATGAGACGATTGCCGGCACCGCGGCCATATCGGCGACGGCCGGCGCGACCGGCACCTTCTTCGCCTTTCGACATGATGTGTTGAGCCAGGTGTCGCGCGACCTGAATATCAGCCATCACGTCGATGCGCTCAGTTTGTGTTCGGATCTGACCAGCTATTCGCAATTGTCGGGATTTCATCTATGCGACCGGCGCGCCGTTGGCGGCGCGGCGCTTCTGTCGCGTGCGCGCCTGCTGTTTGCGGCAGTTGCGCCGCAGCGCTTCAGCGACAAGTTCTTTGCATCGATGTCGGGCATGACCGATACGAACGGCCGCTCGCCGTTTTGGGAAGCATTGGGCCGCAAGTTTTTCGGAATGGATTTTCTGGAGGCCGAACGCATGATCGAGGGCGCGCGCAACCGCACACTGATCGTCGAACTGATGCCGCACTATCCAGTCTATGTTCCCCTGTTGCCCAATGAGGCCCAAGCTGCATTGGGCCAGGTGCATGCAGAAGCCGAACTGCCGTTCCGTATCTTGTCGGCGGAAGGTTTCGAGCCCGACAAGTATGTGGATATTTTTGACGGCGGACCGGTACTGCGGGCACACAGGAATGCCTTGCGTTCCTTTTCCGCGTCGACGCTGCGTCGTGCCTACGCCGGCGATGCCGACAACGCCGGGGCAGAAACCTGGATGATCGCCACTGCACGTGAAGAAAATTTCCGGGCGCTGCTCGTCCAATGCAGGATCGTCGAACTGTCGGGCGAGATCATCCTGCCGCAAGCAGTATTGCGCAAGCTCGAACTGAGCGAAGGCGAATTTGTACTGTGCGTGAAATCATGAGGCCGCCGATGCTAGTGGTACGCGCTATCAGAGAAGGAGACCTGGAAGGCTTGCTTGAATTGGCCACCCAGGTCGGGCCGGGAATGACCACACTCAAGCCCGATCGCGCGGCGCTGGGCCGGCGCATCGAAATCGCCTGTGCCTCGTTCGCGGAAACCATTGCGCCTGCGCAGCGCGACTATGTTTTCGTGATGGAGGATACGGCGCGTAACCGACTGGCAGGCGTGTCTGCCATCAAGAGCGCGGTGGGACTCGACGAACCGTTCTATAACTATCGACTCGGCACACTGGTACATTCCAGCAACGAACTGAAGATTTTTTCGCGCATGGATACCTTGTATCTGTCGAACGACCTGACCGGTTGCGCGGAACTGTGTTCGCTGTTTTTGCACCCCGATTACCGCACTGGCAGCAATGGCAAACTGCTGTCGAAATGCCGTTTCCTGTTCATCGCGCAATTCCCGCATCTGTTTCCCGAAAAACTGATCGCCGAAATGCGCGGCTTCCAGCGTAGCGACGGCACATCGCCATTCTGGGATAGTCTGGGCAGGCACTTCTTCAAGATGGATTTCAGCCGCGCGGATGATCTCACCAGCCTTGGACAAAAATCCTTCATCGCCGAACTGATGCCGCGCCACCCCTTGTATGTCGCCTATCTGCCGCAAGAAGCGCAGGACGTCATTGGCCGCGTGCATGTCGACACGGCACCGGCGCGGCATCTGCTGGAGCAGGAAGGCATGCATTACGAAGGCTATGTCGACATTTTCGATGCCGGCCCGGTACTGCAGGCGAGGGTGATTGAACTGCGTGCGGTGCGCGAAAGCGAAATGGCGACAGTCGACGACTTGTCCGGCGATGTCGCAGGCGTGCCCTGTCTTGTCGCCACAAATTCGATGCAACAGTTCCGTATCATCGCGACGGATGCCTTTCCGGAACAAGGCCGTATTGGCCTTGATGATTCGCACCAAGCCTTGCTCGGCATTCACGCCGGGGACCCGGTGCGCACGATGGCGCTTAACCCGAAGAAGATACTCCATGCATAGTCACTACCTGAATGGCCAATGGATAGCCGGCGACGGTGCGCCGCTTGAAGTGATCGACCCCTCGACCGGCATAGTCATCTGGCGAGGCACGCAGGCGACCGAAAACGAAGTGGAGCTTGCCTGCCAGGCTGCGCGCGCGGCCTTCGACCGCTGGGCATTTGGCCCGGTCGATGAGCGCATTGCGGTGTGCAAGCGCTTTCGCGATCTGCTGAAGGAACAGAGCGAGGAACTTGCCCTGCTGATTGCGCACGAAGTCGGCAAGCCCTTGTGGGAAGCGCGTACCGAAGTCACGACGATGGCAAACAAGATCGATATTTCCATTCAGGCCTATGGAGCGCGCACTGGCGAATCGTTTGCCACCGTCCCCGATGGCAAGGCGGTGCTGCGACATCGGCCGCATGGCGTGTTCGGTGTATTCGGGCCGTACAATTTTCCCGGCCATCTGCCGAATGGCCATATTGTGCCGGCACTGATCGCCGGCAACACCATCGTTTTCAAGCCCAGTGAATATGCACCGCAAACTGCAATCAAGACAATGGAACTCTGGATCGCGGCCGGCTTGCCAGCTGGTGTGATTAACCTGCTCAACGGTGGACGCGACACCGGGGCAGCGCTGGCGCGCCATGCAGAACTGGATGGCGTTCTTTTTACCGGCAGCTACCAGACCGGCGTCATGTTGCACAGACAGTTCGCAGGGCAGCCGGGAAAAATGCTGGCCCTGGAAATGGGCGGCAACAATGCGCTGGTTGCGTGGAACATCGGCAATCCGGACAAGCTGGATGCCGCCGTTCATCATGTCGTGTTTTCAGCCTTTGTCAGCGCTGGTCAGCGTTGTACCTGCGCGCGCCGCCTGATTGTTGAAGATTCGCCGCATGGACAGGTATTGCTCGACCGTTTGGTGGCCGTAGCGTCGCGAATTACGGTCGGACGTTTCGATGCGGTACCGCCGCCTTTCATGGGGCCGGTCGTGTCTGCTCAAGTCGCGTCCAGGCTTCTCGATGCGCAGGATGACCTGCTGGCGCGCGGCGCGAAAAGCCTGTTGCTGATGCGTTTGCTACAGCCGGGAACCGGATTCCTATCGGCCGGCATCGTCGATGTGACCGAAGCCGGGGAGCTGCCCGATGAAGAATGGTTCGGCCCGCTGCTGCAGGTAATCCGCGTAGAGGATTTTACGCAGGCGGTACGTGTGGCAAATGCAACCGGGTATGGCCTTGCTGCCGGCCTGCTGAGCGAAGATGAAACCCTGTGGCGACAATTCTCCGTGCAGGCGCGGGCCGGCATCGTGAACTGGAACCGGCCTACCACGGGTGCGGCCAGCACCGCCCCGTTCGGCGGTGTCGGCAAGTCAGGCAATCATCGTCCCAGCGCGTATTATGCTGCCGACTACTGCGCCTATCCGGTAGCGTCGATAGAAACGCCGGAACTGGAATTGCCCAGGCAGCTTTCGCCCGGTCTGCTGTTCTAATACCAAACGCCATGCAAGGTATCTCATGCTGAATGCACGCGAATTCAATTTCGACGGACTTGTCGGTCCATCGCACAACTATGCCGGCCTTTCGTTCGGCAATGTCGCATCGCATCGCAATCTCAAGAGCGTCTCCAATCCGAAGGAAGCCGCTTTGCAGGGGCTTGCAAAGATGCGCTCGCTTGCAGCGCGCGGATTCGCGCAGGGGGTGTTGCCGCCGCAGGTCCGCCCGAACTTTCGCCTGCTGCGCAGCATTGGCTTTACCGGCAGCGATGCCGATGTGCTGGCACGTGCTTACAGGGAAGCGCCTTTCATTCTGGCGTCCGCCTATTCGGCATCGCCGATGTGGACCGCAAACGCCGCGACAGTCAGCCCATCGGCCGACACTGCGGACGGCCGTGTGCATTTCACGGTGGCCAATCTGAACAATAAACTGCATCGCTCGTATGAACATGAACAGACTGCGCGAACATTGCGTGCGCTATTCGGTAACGACCGGCATTTTCTCGTGCACGATTCCTTGCCCGCGACCCCGGCCTTCGGCGACGAAGGTGCAGCCAATCACACGCGTTTGTGTGCCAGCCATGGTGCACCCGGGATAGAAATGTTCGCGTACGGCAGGATCGAATTCGATCCCGACGCGCCGTCACCAAGACGTTTCCCCGCGCGACAGACGCTGGAGGCAAGCCAGGCGGTGGCGCGTCTGCATGGCCTTCCCGACAAGCGCGCCATCTTCATCCAGCAGGAACCGGATACGATAGATCAGGGCGTTTTTCACAATGATGTGATCGCAGTCGGTAATGGCAACGTACTGTTCTATCACCAGCACGCTTTTCGCGATGAACGCGGGGCCATGGCCGCGCTGCGAAAAGCGCTGGCAGATGTGCAAACGGAGTTGCAGGCGATACGTGTCAGTGCTGCCGAGGTATCGGTCGCGGATGCGGTCTCAAGCTATCTGTTCAACAGCCAGTTGCTGTCAAAAACAGACGGCCGCATGGCCTTGGTCGTACCGCAGGAATGCGAAGAAAACCCGGCGGTGGCGCGCTTTCTGCGGCATTTGACCGGCAGCGGTGGACCGATTGATGAACTGATCAGTTTTAACCTTCGCCAGAGCATGCGCAATGGTGGCGGACCTGCCTGCCTGCGGTTGCGGGTAGCCTTGACAGAAGATGAGGCGGCTGCCATGCATCAAGGGGTGGTGATGAATGAAGCGCTGTATGCGAGTCTGGTTGCCTGGGTCGAGAAACATTATCGCGATCGGCTGGCGCCGGAGGATCTGGTCGATCCTGTGTTGGCGGTGGAGGTGCAGATTGCCCTGGAAGAACTGGAGGGTATTCTCGGTTTGCCGAGGCTTTATGCCAACTTTGCCCAGTAACGTGACGAATAAAGCACCAAACGAACGAGCAGGTAATACACGCAAAAAAAGGAATGCCTCATGCATCCCACAATCACCGCACTCGCAACCGGCAACCTGACCACTCTCACAGAACCCTTCGTCAAAGCCGGCATGACAGCCAGTACCCCAGCCCCTGGCATCCTGCAACTCATCCACTCACCGGCACAATCCTCTCGACCACGGCTCTTGCTATCAGTCGCCATCCATGGCGACGAAACCGCACCGCTGGAAATGCTCGCCCACCTCCTCGACGAACTGATAACCGCACCGCATCGACTCGTACTCGACCTCATGATCGTAGTCGGCAACCCCGCTGCCATTGCAGCAGAAGAGCGATACATCGATGCCGACCTGAACCGAATGTTCCGCAGCGAGCGGGGTGATCTTCAGACGACGCGCGAGGCCGAACGGGCAGACGACATCATGAGTGCCACGACAGCTTTCTTCGACATTCCTAAGGCCGAAAAATGGCACCTGGACCTGCATACCGCAATCCGGGAGTCGTACTACCCGACATTCGCGGTGGTGCCCGAGGTTATCGACAAGAATGGAAGGCAAGCCTTGCTGGCATGGCTGGGGAAGGCCGGTATCGAAGCGGCAATCCTGAATCCTTCATCGGCCGGCACTTACAGCGCCTATACCGCCGAGAGATACGGCGCTGTCAGTGCAACGGTGGAACTCGGGCAGGTCGGAACACTGGGAAAGAATGACCTGACGCGCTTTGCTGATACTTCAGCCGCGTTGTCGGATTTCATTTACACAGGCGTCCCGCCTGCGGGATCGGCGCCTGCCGTATTTCGGGTAACGCAGGAACTGATCAAGCACAGCGAAGCTTTCTGTCTGTCGTTTGACCGGAGCACAAAAAATTTTACTGCACTGCCGCCGGGATCATTGATTGCACAGGATCGGCAAATCGAATACCGCGTGGGACCGGAGACCGAGTATGTCGTGTTTCCCAATCCGGACGTGCGCCCCGGTCTAAGGGCGGGCTTGATGGTGGTCAGGGAAAAAAGTTAAAGCTGTTTCTGCCGCATGTATTGTGCAATCGCATCCTCCACCTTCACCGCATTGAACGGCTTGACGACAAAGCTCGAAGCACCCGCCTGCAATGCGTTCTGTACGTTTTCCAAGGTCGGTAGTGCGCTGATCATGATTATGCCCACACCCGGCGTGTTGTCGCGAATCCGTTGCGCCGCCTGATGTCCGTTCAGTTTCGGCATGTCGATGTCGAGAAAGGCGATATCCGGCTTGTGCAGTTCGCACAGCTCCACGGCTTTTTCGCCGTCGCGGGCTTCGGCCACTACCTGGTGCCCATGTTCGCGTAACAGCAGACGCAGTACGCTGCAGGTGGTGCTGTCATCGTCAGCAATGACGACTTTCAGTTGCTTGGACGGAATCAGCATTGCGTTTCTTATGTCCTTTCTGTTTCAAGCAGGGACTGCAACTTGGCGCTGATCCGCGCGTATTCCGTTGCAATCTCGTGAAGCCGGGCGTCGATGTCTGTCGGCATTACCAGCTTGGCGCTCGCCTCCAGTTCGCTGCACAACACAGATAAACGGGTAGCACCTATCGAAGCGCTGCTGCCGGCAAAGGCATGCGCGACCTTGGCTATCATTGCGGCATCGCCGGCAGCATGCGCACCACGCAGTGCGGCCACGCGTGGTGGGCTGTCGTTTCGATACAGCGTCGCGAGTTCGGCGAAATCGGCGCCGAACATGTCGCGTATGGCTTCGAGTTCGTCATCGCCGGCCGGGCCCGACATCGCGGTGTCGTTCGGGATGGCGCGCGGCATCCAGCGGGCCAGCATATCCTTGAGCGTTTGCGGCCGGATCGGCTTCGACAGAAAATCGTTCATGCCCGCAGCCGCACATCGATCGCGTTCTTCCTGTGTCGTACAGGCGGTCAGCGCAATGACAGGAACATGTTTTGCCGAGCCAGGTAACTGGCGAATGCGTGCGGTTGCTTCATAACCGTCGAGGTGAGGCATGTCGCAATCCATCAGCACCAGGTCGTAAGGCGTCGCGCCGTGTTTTTCGATTGCTTCATTTCCATGGCTGGCGATGTCGACGCGGCAGCCGATTTTTTCCAGCATGCGCATCGCGACCTGCTGGTTGACCATG
Organism: Noviherbaspirillum saxi; assembly: GCF_003591035.1. Lineage (NCBI taxonomy): Bacteria > Pseudomonadati > Pseudomonadota > Betaproteobacteria > Burkholderiales > Oxalobacteraceae > Noviherbaspirillum > Noviherbaspirillum saxi. The sequence goes on along the minus strand of NZ_QYUO01000001.1, from coordinate 2,343,028 downwards.
TTGTCGTCGGCGACGAGCACGCGCTTGCCGTCGAACGACACGCCCGAAACATACTGCTGTGGAGGAGCGCTGATCCCGGCTGCTCCGAGCGTATCGGGGCCCGCCACGCCGGCGAGCCGGAACATGGATTGCATCAGTGCCGCCGGTGTCATCGCCGGCAGGATGACCGCGTCGAAGCCCTGCCGCAGAAAGGCGTCCGGGCGCACATGGGTGTCGTTTGAAAGAATGCCCAATCCGCTTTTCGCGTAAGCCGGCTCATTCCGGATCGCGGAAGCCAGCATATCGGCCGGCATGCCGCCTACCGAAGGCTCGAGCAGGACGATACGGTAGGGTGCGTCGGTGCCAGCCGCTTGACGCAACAGGTCAAGGCCATCGGTTACCAGGGCGGCGGCATCGATCTGCACGCCTGCATCAGTCAGCGTAGAAAGTGCAGCGGTCCATTTTTTCGGGGTGTCTGCGAGCAGCAGCACACGAGTGCCGGCGACGCATGCAGCGGCAAGCGGAAGATCGAGCAGGAGCCGGAGGTTGGCTCCATGGCTTGGCACGCTGTCCACACTGACGCTGCCGCCCATCAGCCGCGCCAGGCGCACGCACAGGGCAAGTTCAACCGCATTTTTGCCATGCACCTTGAGCGCAGCGATACCGGTACGCAGGGGTTGATTCATTGCCGTGGTCAGCTGCTCGCCTGCCTCGGACGGGCCGTTTGCATGGACCGCCATGCGCAGCTTTCCGACTGCCTGGTCTATGTGCAGTTCCGTCGCGACGCGGATCTCTCCGCGTTCGGCAATGCGGATTGCGGTATCGATCAGGATGCCAACCACTTGGCGCAACCTGGCCGGGTCGCCGGTGAGGAGTGCGGTCTGCGGATAGCCGATATGTAGACGCAGACCGCTGGACTCGGCTATGGCAGCCTTGCCGGCGCAGGCTTCGCGCATTTCGGTCAACAGATCGAAGGGAAGCCGGGTCAGGCTGAACTGATTGGATTCGAGAAGTGACAAATCGACAATGCGCTCAATGACCTGCAGCAGTGTATCGACACTGTCCTGGGCGATGCGGGCGTATTCGTGCTGGGCGGCGGTCAGGCCGGTTTCCAGCAGCAGTTCTAGCATGCCGACGATACCGTTCATGGACGTACGGATATCGTGATTCATGTCTGCCAGCAGATTGCCCATGGCAAGTGCACTGGAATCCACAGGCGTCTGGCTTGCGGCGGCGGAATAAGCTTGTTCGTTTTCTGGTTGCATGTCGATGTCCTGTTTGGCAACCGCAGACAGCGTGTTTCGCCTAGTGTTCCGAGTTAGAGGTTCGTTGAAAAATAAAACTGATGCAATGGGCGTCAGGCGAGGCGAAGGATGAGGTCCATTTCATCAGTTTTATTCGGCGAACTTCTAACTCAGGACACTAAACGTGCGCGATTGCGGCATCCGGCTACTGTAATACGTTTCCGGTAATTCTGTCGCGGGGCATCGCATCGGCCATATCGTCGAAATGACTCCCAAATTCATTTCTTTTCAAAGGCTTATTTGTTTTTCGCGGCTCGATAATGCATGGTATGAAATTCCGGCCCATGGCATAAACAATAATTCGCCGGAATCCCATCCAGCGAGAGCGGACACATGGATACCAATCAGGCATTGCGCAACAACCTTAAACTTCAGGACGACGGTCCTGAGGATGGGGCGACCGGAATCGCATCGGCAGGAAAAAATAAGGCACGCGGCAATCCGGATCGCATCCTGCGTGCGGCCGATATTTCCGAATCCGGCAATGGCGGTGTCGACCTGAAAGCCATACGCGAAGCGATTGCCCGCGTCGAGGCCGAAGCCAAGGCGACAGTAGCCGCCGAAAACCGCGCCCATGCCGAAGCCCGTGCCCGTTCCCTGGCAGAAGATCGCGCGCGGATCGAAGCCGCCGCCGCCGCCGAGGCGTACCAGAACGCCAGGGCTTCCGAGGAAGCGATTGAAGCGGCTCACGCCCGGTACGACGCCGAGCGCCAGGCGCGTGAAACCAGCGAAGCGCGCGCTGCCGCCGTCAAGCGCGAAACCGACGAATTGCGCGCGCGCGCCGAGGTGGATGCGCAGGCCCGCCGCGTCGCCGAAGAACGTGCCCGTGCCGAGCGCGCAGCCCGCGAGCGCGCAGCCGAGCATCTGGCCATCCAATCCGAACTGGCGGCACGCGCTGCCGCAGCCGCGGAAGAGCTGGCACAGGAAACCGAACTCGCTCGCTGGCAAGCAGCTCAGCGCGCAACCGCCACTGAAGCCGCGCGTCAGGAAATCGAGGCGCGCGCCCGTGCCGATGCCCGTATCGCCGACATGGCGCGCGAACAGGAAAGGCGCGAAAAGGAAGCTCGTCAGGCATCGGAAAGGTTGGCCCAGGCGCGCATCGAAGCGCTTGCCGCCACCCGCGAACGCGAACGCGAAGAAGCGACGGCATTGCACGCCGCGCTCAGCAGGGCACCGATCGAAATACGTGCGCGCGAAGAAGCACGCGCACGCGTGCTCGCCGAGCAGGAAAACGAAGCCGCCGCCCAAGCGCGCATTGATCTCGAACGCAAGGTCGCGGAAGCATTGCGCCTCAGGCTGCAGGCCGAAGTCGAAATGCGGGAAGCTGCCGCACGCCGCGAACACGCGGAGACAACGGCAGCGGCCGCAGCACAAGCGCGCCGCGAAGCCGAAGACCGCATCCGCGCCGCAACTGAAGCCCGCATTTGCACCGAGCGTGAACTGCAGCAGATGGCGCTGACTCGCGTCGAAGCCGAACATCATGCGGACATGCAGTCGCGTACCCGGATCGACGCCGAAGCCCGCGGCATTCAGGAGGCACGCGAACGTGCCGAAGCGGAGCAAACTATTTCCGATGCCGCCAAGGCACGTAGTGAAATAGAGTTGCGCGCACGCCAGCTCGCGGAAGGACGGGTTGAGCTGGAGCGTGCCGCGTACACCATGGCAACCGAGCACGCCGAATCCGAACAGCAGGCGCTGGCCCGTGCAGCCGAGCATGCGGAACTGCAGCGCCAGACAGCTGCACTCGCCGCGGCCAAGGCCCGCGAAGCAATGGAGCTTGCCCGTCTTGAGCGCGAACGTGTCGATGTGGAGCAACGGGCGGTCGCCGCGCTGCAGGAAAAAGCGCGTGCCGAGGAGGCGGCCATTACGCAGGCGCAGGCGCGTGCCGATGCGGATACACAGCACGCCAGCCTGCTGCGCATGCGGGAACAGACTGACTGCGCCGCACGCATCGCAAAGGAAGAGGAAGCAGCGGCGGCCAATCTGGCGTTGACCAAGGCGCTGGAGCGCGCTGACATTCAGCGCGAAGCGGCGGAAGCCGCGCTGCAAAAAGCGCGCGCAGCCGTCGAACTGGCACGTCTCGAACGCCAGCGTGCGAACGACGAACAGGAAGCGCTCGCAGCCATGCGGCAAAAGCTCACGCTTGAGCAGCAGCGTGCCGCTGTTGCCCGGCAAGCGCTGGAAGCCGCCCAACACAAGCTCGCGGCCGAGCAGCAAGCGCTTCAGTCGGCGCAACAGCAGGCGCTGCACGCTCGCAATGCGGCCGACGCAGCAGAAGCGAAAGCCGCCGAAGCAAGCGAATTGGCGCGTGCCGAGCAGGCGCGTACGGTCGCGGAACAGCAGGCGCTTGAAGCGGTCCGGCAAACCTTGACGGCCGAACAGGTGGCGCAAGCCGATGCGGAAGCACGCGCCCGGGCCGAACAGGAACACGCCGACGCAATGCGAGCGCGGGAGCAGGCCGAACGGTCGGCGCGCCAGGCAATCGAGGCCCAGCTGACCGCCGAAAAGCATTTGATGCAGCAGGCGGCCGAGCGCGCCGAACACGAACGCAAAGCCGCGTATGCAGCGCTGAAGAACGCGCGCGAAGCAATCGAACTGGCACGTGTCGAGAAAGAACGTGCTGCGGCGGAACAGCTTGCATTGGAAGCCATCCAGCGCAAGCTGGCGTCGGAAAAGCAATGGCAACAGGAAGCAGAGGCGCGCGCGCATGCCGAACAGGAGCATGCACGGGTACAGGCGGAGCGCCATGCTGCCGAACGTGCAACACGACAGGCCAGCCAGGCAAGACTACTGGCGGAGCAGCACCAACTCGAAAAAGCAGCCGAACAGGCAGAGTTGCGGCGCAAGGCTGCCGACGCCATCGCGCGCGAGGAAGTGCAACAGAGCGCAGTGGCTGAAAGGGCGGCGATAGAGCGAGCCATATTGCGCAAGGACGCCCAGATAGAAGCGCGCACTGCCGAAGAACTGCGGGTGGTCGCAGAACGCCGCGCGACGGAATCAGCCCGCCGTCAAAAAGAATATGCCGACACAAGTGCCGATCAGGCAGAGGCGCTACGCCAAACCTGCGAGCGTCAGTGCGCCGAGGCGCAGGCCCTTGCCGCCGATCTGGTCGGGTGCATAAGCAGTGACAGCGAAAAGACGGCTGCCTGGAACGTTCGCGCAAGAGCCATCCTTGCAGACTCACCGGTAGCTGCTGTGCGTCCTGGTATTACACGGCCGATGGTCGCCTTGCTCGGAGGTGTAGCGTTCGCCGCTGGCATTGTGGTGACGCTGGCCTGGAATATCTATGGTATTGATGGCGGCAATCTCACGCGTACACCGGTAACAGGCGCGATTGTCCGCGATGCAGCGACTTTGTCCGCGCCAGTGCCGGCATCCTCGCAATTGTCTTATCAGCTCACGCAGACGGATACATCGCCCAAGTCTGAAGACTAGTATTCCGCTCCTCAAATCTGCAGTTGCTGCGACCGTTCGAATGTAAATGTTCGAATGTGATTGCTGCTCTACACGGCGCTTCAAACATCTTTTTAGCGGTTCGCAAGATGAAGAAGGGCCGGTATATGTACAGATTTAACTGATTCAACTGATGACAGGTCGTAGTCCAAGTTCTGTTTTTCGAAAGAATTCATGGATGCCCTGCCGCAAGTCGTCCACCTGTTCGAATTCCAGGTAAGTGACGTCACACATACTCTGAAGGTCTTTCAATAGAGTGGTTTTGATCGGCGCTTTCTTCCAGACGAGGAATAGAACAGGTGTTCCGAGGCCTTGAAAAATATGATATGCCAGTTCAAATGCACTGCTTTCGCTTAATCCAACGCGGATATTGATGAAGGCATCGGCCTGGTTTAGTAAGCCTAATCGATATTGCCGAAAATTTTGCGGATTGAAAGGCAGTCCGGTTTTTTCTTCAAACGAGGTTCGGAACGTGGTCGCGCTTTCAGCTTCCAGCCCGGTCAAATAATTAAACTCATACGGCGTCCCGTTCGCAGTCTCAATCAGGTTCAGTGCTTCTGCAACGAGAGACTGTTCTTGTTCGCTGGATTCGGTAAACGGCTGCCGGATAAAAAGATTGATTCGCTTGCGATTACGTTCAAAGGCAGTTCTTTGTTTTGCTGATTGAAATAGTGAATGCATGACGGGCTCGGAAACTCGCTTGCGCGACATATTTGCGTTGTGTAAAGGCACAATTGCCGGAATCTTTTTGTGCATGCTGGCGCTTCTGTTTATCCACTCGTGCAAGTTCTGCAGTGAATACAGGTCGTAAGTGGCTAGATGACGCAAGCCTTCGACGGCGGCTTCGGCGCCGGCGATGGTGGTATAGGTAGTGGCGCGCGCGAGCAAGGCGGAAGTGCGGATGGCGCGCGAATCGGCAATCGCGGTACGCTTTTCTTCCACCGTATTGATCACCAGCACAATCTCGTTGTTCTTGATCATGTCGACCACGTGCGGCCGCCCTTCGACCACCTTGTTGACGGCCGCCACCGGAATCCCGGCCGCACTGATGGCCGCGGCCGTGCCCTTGGTCGCCACCAGCGTAAAGCCCAGCTCCACCAAGTCTTTGGCCACCTGCACCGCGCGCGGCTTGTCGCTGTTCTTGACGCTCAGGAACACCTTGCCCGAGGTCGGCAATTTGACGCCCGCCCCCAGCTGCGACTTCACGAACGCTTCGCCAAAGGTCTTGCCCACCCCCATGACTTCGCCGGTGGATTTCATTTCCGGACCCAGAATGGTGTCGACTCCGGGGAACTTGTTGAACGGGAACACCGCTTCCTTGACGCTGTAGTACGGCGGCACCACTTCCTTCGTGATGCCCTGGCTGTCGAGTGACTGCCCCACCATGCAGCGCGCGGCAATCTTGGCCAGCTGCAAGCCGGTCGCCTTCGATACATACGGCACCGTGCGCGAGGCGCGCGGGTTGACTTCCAGCACGTACACCACATCCTGCAACTGGCCATCGACTTCATGCTGCTGAATGGCAAACTGCACATTCATCAAGCCCACCACCTTCAAGCCCTTGGCCATCAGCGCGGTCTGGCGCTTGAGTTCGTCGATGGTGTCCTGGGACAGCGAATACGGCGGCAGCGAGCAAGCCGAGTCGCCCGAATGCACGCCGGCCTGTTCGATGTGTTCCATCACGCCGCCGATGAAGGTGCGCTGGCCATCGGACAGGCAATCCACATCGACTTCGATCGCATCGTTGAGGAAGCGGTCGAGCAGCACCGGCGAATCGTTCGAAACCTTGACCGCTTCGCGCATGTAGCGTTCCAGATCGCGCTGTTCATGCACGATTTCCATCGCCCGCCCGCCCAGCACATAGGACGGACGCACCACCAGCGGATAGCCGATTTCCTGCGCCAGGCGCAACGCGTCTTCTTCGGTGCGCGCGGTGCGGTTGGGCGGCTGGCGCAAGCCCAGGTCTTGCAACAGTTTCTGGAAGCGTTCGCGGTCTTCGGCCGCATCGATCATGTCGGGCGAGGTGCCGACGATGGGCACGCCATTGGCTTCCAGGTCGAGCGCCAGTTTCAGCGGGGTCTGGCCGCCGTACTGCACGATCACGCCATACGGCTTTTCCTTGTCGACGATTTCCAGCACGTCTTCCAGCGTCAGCGGTTCGAAATACAGCCGGTCGGAAGTATCGTAATCGGTCGAGACGGTTTCCGGATTGCAGTTGACCATGATGGTTTCATAGCCGTCTTCGCGCATCGCCAGCGCCGCATGCACGCAGCAATAGTCGAATTCGATGCCTTGCCCGATGCGGTTGGGACCGCCGCCCAAGACCATGATCTTTTTCTTGTCGGTCGGCTGCGATTCGCACTCTTCCTCGTAGGTCGAGTACATGTACGCGGTGCGCGTGGCGAATTCGGCCGCGCAGGTGTCGACCCGCTTGTAGACCGGCCGCACATTGAGCGCGCGCCGCTGCTCGCGCACCGCCTTGTCGCTGGTCTTGAGCAGCTTGGCCAGACGCCGGTCGGCAAAGCCCTTTTGCTTGAGCTTGAACAGGGTGTCCTTGTCCAGCGCCTCCAGCGTCTGGGTTTCCAGCCACAGTTCGATATCGACGATTTCCTTGATCTGCACCAGGAACCAGGGATCGATATGGGTCAGCTGATGCACTTCTTCCAGCGAGAAGCCTTGCGCAAAGGCGTCGCCGACATACCAGATGCGTTCCGGACCGGGTTCGCCCAGCTGCTCTTCGATGGTTTCGCGGTCGGTGGTCTTTTCATTCATGCCGTCGACCCCGACTTCCAGACCGCGCAAGGCTTTCTGGAACGATTCCTGGAAGGTGCGCCCGATCGCCATCACTTCGCCCACCGATTTCATTTGCGTGGTCAGATGGCTGTCGGCGGTCGGAAACTTCTCGAACGCGAAACGCGGCACCTTGGTCACCACATAATCGATGCTGGGCTCGAACGAGGCGGGCGTGGCGCCGCCGGTGATTTCGTTGCGCAACTCGTCCAGCGTGAAACCGACCGCCAGCTTGGCGGCGATCTTCGCAATCGGAAAGCCGGTCGCCTTGGACGCCAGCGCGGAGGAACGCGAGACGCGCGGATTCATTTCAATGACGATCATGCGACCATCGGCCGGATTGACCGCGAACTGCACATTGGAGCCGCCGGTGTCGACCCCGATCTCGCGCAGCACCGCCAGCGAGGCGTTGCGCATGATCTGGTATTCCTTGTCGGTCAGCGTCTGCGCCGGCGCCACCGTGATCGAGTCGCCGGTATGCACGCCCATCGGGTCGAGGTTTTCGATCGAGCAGACGATGATGCAATTGTCCTTCTTGTCGCGCACGACTTCCATCTCGTACTCTTTCCAGCCGATCAGCGATTCTTCGATCAGCAGTTCGGAGGTGGGCGAGGCTTCCAGGCCACGCTTGCAGATGGTCTCGAATTCTTCCGGATTGTAGGCAATGCCGCCGCCGGTGCCGCCCATCGTGAACGAGGGCCGGATGATGACCGGGAAACCGATTTCCTTTTGCACCGCCCACGATTCTTCCAGCGTGTGCGCCACGCCCGAACGCGCCGACCCCAGTCCGATCCTGGTCATCGCCTGCTTGAACTTGGAACGGTCTTCGGCCTTGTCGATGGCTTCCGGCGTGGCGCCGATCAGTTCGCAGCCGTATTTGGTCAGCACGCCGTGATGGTGCAGGTCGAGCGCGCAATTGAGCGCGGTCTGGCCGCCCATGGTCGGCAGGATCGCATCCGGACGCTCCTTGGCGATGATGCGCTCGACCGCCTGCCAGGTGATCGGTTCGATATAGGTGACATCGGCCATGTCCGGATCGGTCATGATGGTGGCCGGATTGCTGTTGACCAGCACCACGCGGTAACCTTCTTCGCGCAAGGCCTTGCAGGCCTGGGCGCCGGAATAGTCGAATTCGCACGCCTGGCCGATGATGATCGGGCCGGCGCCAATAATCAGGATGCTGTGTAACTCTGTGCGCTTAGGCATTTTTGTGTTTCTCCATCATCGCCACGAAGCGATCAAACAAGGGGGCGACGTCGGTCGGGCCGGGCGAGGCTTCCGGATGGCCCTGGAAGCAGAATGCCGGTTTGTCGGTGCGGGCAAAGCCTTGCAGCGAGCCATCGAACAGCGACACGTGGGTGACGCGGCAATTGTCCGGCAAGGTGGCCTGGTCCACCGCGAAACCATGGTTTTGCGAAGTGATCATCACTTGCCTGGTGTCGAGGTCTTGCACCGGGTGGTTCGCACCGTGGTGACCGAATTTCATTTTGAGGGTCTTGGCGCCGGAGGCCAGCGCCATGATCTGGTGCCCCAGGCAAATGCCGAAGGTGGGAATGCCGCGCTCGATCAATTCCCGGGTCGCGGCAATCGCGTAGTCGCACGGCTCGGGGTCGCCCGGGCCATTGGCCAGGAAGATGCCGTCCGGCTTGAGCGCCAGCGCCTCGGCGGCACTGGCCTGCGCCGGCAACACCGTGATCTTGCAACCGCGCTCGGCCAGCATGCGCAAGATGTTGCGCTTGACGCCGTAATCGAAGGCCACCACGTGATACGCCGGCGCCGTCTGTGCGCCGTAGCCCTGGCCCAGCTTCCATTCGGTTTCATTCCAGACATAGGACTGGGTGGTCGAGACCACCTTGGCCAGATCCATGCCGGCCAGGCCGGGGAAGGATTTGGCCAGCGCCAGCGCTTTGTCGACATCGGCTTCACCGGCCAGGATGGCGCCGTTCTGGGCCCCTTTTTCGCGCAGGATGCGGGTCAGCTTGCGGGTATCGAGGCCGGCAATGCCGACCACGTTTTGCGCTTTCAAATACTCCGACAGACTCAGCGTGGAACGGAAATTCGACGCCAGCAAGGGCAAGTCCTTGATGATCAAGCCAGCAGCATGGATCCGGGTGGCTTCGATGTCTTCGGCATTGATGCCGACATTGCCGATATGCGGATAAGTCAGCGTGACGAGCTGGCGGCTGTAACTGGGATCGGTCAGGATTTCCTGGTAGCCTGTCATGGCCGTGTTGAACACGACCTCGCCGATCGTGTGACCGGGCGCTCCTATCGAAAATCCCTGAAAAATCGACCCATCTGCAAGCGCTAGGATGGCAATCCGTTCTTCTGCGATAAATGGATTATTAGGTAAGAGGCACATTAAAGATTTTCTTGAATAACATTAAAGATAATGATGAAAACGCATATGTGTGGCCCGCAACGAGGCGCATCGGCGCAGACGTTTCGTTTTGCACGATATGCTGGCGCAGCAATTTTTAGAAAAATGGTTTTCCTGTAGCGGCGATGATCGAGACTTTTTCCCCGATCAAATTGTCATCTCAAACAACACTTTTTCGGCTGGCCGCAATTTTTCCGATCCTGGTGTTCGGAATTTTTTTGGGAACAATCCGGAGAGCGGGACGTGGTTCTTTCTGCTGCGGTACAAGTGGCAGAGAATCCCCCTGGTTGTTGTCTACCTTGAATACACTGATGACGCCCGTGAGGTTTTTGGCCTGGTCATCAAGTGCGGCCGCCGCTGCGGCTGCTTGCTCGACCAATGCTGCATTCTGCTGCGTCATTTCATCCATCTGGGTGATCGCCTGATTTACCTGCCCGATTCCTATGGTCTGTTCCTCGCTCGCCGCGGCAATTTCACCCATGATGTCGGTTACTCGCCTGACGCTGGAAACGATCTCTTCCATCGTTACCCCAGCCTGATCGACCAGGCGAGTACCAACGCCGACCTTTTCAACGGAGTCATCGATCAAGGCCTTGATCTCTTTTGCTGCATTGGCGGAACGCTGGGCCAGACTTCTTACTTCCGAGGCCACCACCGCAAAGCCTCGGCCTTGCTCTCCCGCTCTAGCCGCTTCAACCGCTGCGTTTAACGCGAGAATATTGGTCTGGAACGCAATGCCGTCGATCACCTCGATGATGTCGACAATCTTCAAGGCTGATTCATTGATCGATGCCATCGTGGCGATGACTTCTGAAACCACCGTTCCGCCCTTGGTTGCCACCGTAGAAGCAGATAGCGCCAACTGATTTGCTTCGTTCGCGTTGTCACTATTCTGCTTCACCGTGCTGGTCAGTTCTTCCATCGACGAAGCAGTTTCTTCCAGCGAACTCGCTTGTTGCTCCGTCCGTGAGGAAAGGTCCAGGTTACCTGTGGCTATTTCCGAGGAAGCAGAGCCGATCATCCCGGTCGCCGATCTGACGTTGTGAATGATGGTAGCCAGACTGGTATTCATGTTCTTCAGAGCCAGGAGAAGCTGCCCAATCTCGTTGTTGGAAGTAACATCAATTTCGCCCGTAAGATCTCCCTGGGCGACGCGGCGCGCAATTTCTATGGATTGGTTGAGCGGGACGGTGATACTGCGCACCAGGAGAATGCCGACCGCGATCGCAAGGAGCGCCGCCAGTACAATGACGATCGCCAAAGTATTTTCGGTTTGCGAAATATCTGCTTCTACTTTTACGCCGTTGCGTGCGGCGCGCTTCTCAAGCAAGTCCGTTAGCTTTGCCAAGACGCCGTCTCCGATCCTGTATGTTGGATTGATCGAACGGATGAGCACTGCTTGCGCGTCGTCCCATCGGTTTTCCCGAATCGCCAGCATGGATTTCCCAATCGCCTCGGTGCCTAGTCGTCCGCTCGCCGTGAACCATTCTTCGGCGAGCTTTTTTTCATCAGGCGAGGTGATATTGGCCATATACCGCGTCCATGCGGCGTTTATCTCGCCGGTGGTGTCCGACACTATTTTGGAATGAATATCCAGTGGATGATCATGCAACTTCGACCACTCCATCGTTGGATTGTGTTGCAGCGACTGCAATATCTGGCTGCGGTTGATTTCCATCCTGAAGCGGATGTTCTCCACCTGTCCGGCCGCTTTAACATCCTTAAGCGTAATGCTCTGGAGTTGAGCAGCGGTATTGCGAACACCGTAGAAGGCCAAACCGCCGATCATCGTCAGTAGCGCAATCAAAAAACCTAAGCCTAGAACTACTTGTGTCTTGATCTGCACATTTCTGAGCATGTGGATCTCCTGCGAATTTTTAAGAATCAAAACCAGCGTCGCCGATCACGGACGGCGCGAGCATCATTTGCACTAATCGGAAATTTTTAGGTTGAAGGGAAAAGCAGACATCGCGGTCGCAATCCTCCACTGAGGCGAACCGAAATGCCGAACGTATTTCCAGTTTTCAGCATGCCGTCAAGTAAAGATAGCTGTTAACTTTTACGGGACGGCATCAAGGCCAGACGCCATAAGGAGATGCTGAATTCCAACGTTTGGAAGCGGCGAAGGAGCTGTTGACTTTCCGGGATTTTTCACCTTTGTTCCATGACTGGAGCAGGGGGTGATTGATGCAGCAGGCGGAGCGGTTAAAGGATATTGAGCCATGCAAACAGACGCTCCATCATCCGAATGAATGGGATCGCGTTATCGCCAGAAGCGGTTCCGGGATAAGCTACGTTGTGTTGACAAACACGATCGAGATTGGGAAAGCGCCTAAGGTCATCAGCGCAAGCTCGATTTCGTCAACAAGGCGAAATGGAACAACGTCGCACTATTGCCAAACGCTCGGTTGAAGAAGTGAATCTGTAATCTACCCGACCTTTCTCAGAGTCTATTTGCTGCTGCCATGGCAAATCATCAATAGGCATACCGGTGCCATTGAACCACTATTGCCTCTAGTTGTCTTTCTGGATACGGCGGGTCACTGCGAAAGTGCTTGTCGTAAACTGCCACACCGGGTCCGACGCTTGAATTTCCGGCGAATGTGCCTCGCAGCAAGTCAATTTCAGTGCATATTGCGCAAAAGTTGAATGACACTTGCTTTATATACGAATCTGTTCGTTGGCAATCATGTAAAAGTTTGTTTGGTAAGCATCCCTAATGCCAACCTGCTTTGGAGGGTACTGCACTTGACCGGCCGGACGACGCCACTTTCACTGAAACAACCGGAACCGCCGCAATCCCGTAGCGAAACGCAAACGGATGGCAGGCTCGCGCTTGGTGATACGCCTGCACCGGATAAGACAGACGCATCGGGCGCTGATCAGAGGGATATTCACGAGACAGGTGCAAATTTGTCTCAACGAACTACGGAAACTTCGGGGGTTAACCCGGCATACGAACAGTTCCAGCGTGAATACGCAGAACGTTACGCGCAATATGAGCATCCGCTGCCGCGGCGCCGTCGCATGCCGAAATTTGCATATATGGCCGCAGTGTTTGTGGTTGGCGCTGCTGTCGGCGTCGGCAGTGCATGGTGGTTGAATCCTCATGCACAGACTGATAGAGCAGATGGGGTGCCGGGAATTTCCGCCGGCAAGCCTTCGTACTCCGCGCTTGCGGCCACAGCCGAGTCGTCCGTGGCGTCTCAAAGTAGCGGTGTACGCGGAATCAGCAGAAGTGAACTGCCTTACGATGGCGCCCCCCCGGACGCCGTCGCTGAGCCGGAGACGGCAGCCGCTTCATCGCCTGGAGCAAGGTCGTCGAGTAAAACCGCCGAAGACAGGGTAGTGCAAAATGCGATTACTCAAGCTGAACGCCAGCGCAGTCAGGACACAAAGCCCGAACTCCCCATGTCGCCATCGGCAAGACGTGCTCCTTCGCTCGCCGAGATGCCGAGTACCGCAAACATGGCAGAGCAGCACTCAAGGCCGTCGGCAAGAGTAGAGACGAGAGCGCATGCCGTCGTGCCGAAACGCCAGCCGGATTCAAAGATGGCAAAGGACTTGGAAATCGAACGGATTCGCCGCCAGGCCGACGAAGAACTAAAAAAAAAGACCGAAGCTAAGCGACGATTAGCCGAGGTAAGGGAACGCAAGAGCGCACCCACCCAGCGTGCTTCGTCTCAGGTATCTACTTCCGGCGGTATCCTCAAGACACGCAGCACCCAGATGATGCTTGCCCAATGTGAGCAAGCGTCAAACTTCTTTTTGCGCGAGCAATGCAAATGGAAGCTCTGCAATGGAATGTGGGGTAAGAATGGATGCCCCTCTTATAACAGGCCGGTTGGCAATAGCGCCTACTGATTCCTTCGAGCCCCCCTGGGCGCCTGCAATGCCGAGGTTGTTTCACATGGTCCGCGGGCGATTCCAATTCCGCTGCATTTCTGTCAAATCGGCTGTGTCTGTATCGTGCCCGGTGCCTCTTATTGCGCCTGTGCTTAAAAGCCTTTGATATTCAAAAGGACTGCCGGATCTTCCACTTCCATGGCGATTTTAGATTATCCATTTAATATTTTTCTCATAGGTACAACAATGTATTTACATACGTAAATACTAAGTAGCAATCTCCGCAGCTTTGTTCAAACATTGTTGAAATAAAAATTTGCCGTACGGGAATTCCGTTGTACTATGTTAGAACGCACTGTTAAAGGGATTTCTATGAAAACTGCAATTCGCAAGATGGGAAATTCGCAAGGGGTATTGATCCCCAAGCCGTTCTTGTTGCAGACCGGTCTTGATATCGGAGAAGTGGAAATCGACGTCGAAAACGACGCCATCATCATTCGCAAACCAAAGAAAAAATCCCGCGAAGGATGGGCGCAGGCATGTCAAAAAATTGCGGCCAGCAATGCAGAGCAGGCAATCGCATGGCCTTTGATTACCAATGAAGCGGACGCTGGCTTTTCATGGTGAAACGGGCAGAGGTGTGGCTGATTGATTTCGAGAAGCCGGTCGGAAGCGTCACACAGCAGCGATGGCCGTGCGTGGTGGTCTCTCCCGAAGAGATGGATGAGTACCTGAGCACGCTGATCGTGGCACCAATGAGCACGCACGATCTTCCGGCGCCGTTCCGGATACCTGTCTCGTTCATGGGAAAACAGGGATTGATCCTGCTGGATCAGATATGCACGCTGGAGAAGGCGCGTTTAATCAGGAAGCTGGGCGTGATCGGCGACGATACCATGGCCAAGGCTCTCGAAGTATTACAAGAAGTTTTCGCTTATTAAAGATAAGGACCGAACTCACATGGCCAACGACTACCTGTCCGAGATCCGCGACGTCAACCTCAGCTACCTGATGATCGCGCAGCAAATGATTCGTGACGATCGCGCCGAAGCTATTTTCCGGCTCGGTATAAGCGGCGAAATTGCAGACCTGATCGCCGGCATGAGCAATGCGCAGGTTCTGAAAATGGCAGGCTGCAACGTAATGCTGTCGCGCTTCAGGTTCAATGACACTGCCATCCTGTCGACGCTGCTGCGCGATAAGGCGGGCGCCACCGGTGCGCCGGTTCATGCGTCGATCATCATGGCGTCGCAGGCGCCGGAAGCCATGGTCTAATCATTGGAAAGACTGTCGGCGTGACCTACGATCAATGCGAAGCTGCCGCAATTGCACCTGTCTGCTCCCTTCGAGCGTCGGCGGGGAGCGTTTGCGTTCGCATGGCTCATGCCGATCTGTCGCGCGCTGCGACACGCATGATCACTGAATATGGAACGGCCTGAGATGCAGGCCCTCGATATTCTGGATAGCCCGCTCCAGTGGGAGACCGAAAGGCAGAACCGGATTCATCAAGATGCGATCGAGTTGCGCAGAAAGCAGGCGCGCATCGATGTTACACACAGGGAGATGCCGGCGGAGCACCAGCAACTGCCGGATCCTCATGCCAATGCAATGCGTGCTGTCCAGACGGCGCATCTCGCTTCGACCGATGCAGCCTCGTTGCGCGGCGAATGGGTGGACAAAGTATTCCGTATCCCACGAATGCGCTCTGCGCTGATCCCCCTTGATGATGCGAAGGAGGGCGCGGAATGGAGCAAGCCGTTTGCCCTTCGAAAAGCGGATATCGAGCCGCTAGCCTCTTTTTTTTCCGGCTACAAACAATCCCGCTTGTTCATGCCAGGCCTGGCGGAAAGTCATATCGATGAAGAAGATGGGCTCGCGGAGGCAAAACTTGATTTTGCGGTCCGCGCACTGCTGGATTTGAAGCAGGTCGGTGCCCGGGTCATTCTCGATCCGCCAGTGCAGATCGATGCGCAAATCGAATTCCATGATCTTGAAGAAGAGTTGCGTGATTGCCGCGACCATGTTCGCGCGCGCAGTCTTATCAAGGTAGCCCAGAGTGTGCATGAAAAGCAGCTTGCTCAAGCGGTGGGGCGAGGACTGGAGATGGGCAATGCACTTCATGACGCCTTGATGGGCGACGGTCACATCAACCTGATCCGCGCATGGGAGCGCCGCCATGGGCGCAAACCGACAGTGCAGGAGCTTCATCAGATGCTGACGACCGGGAAAGTAACTGCGAACCGGCGTTCAATTCCCGTTAGTACCGGCAAGGCGGCGCGCGCACCTGTCGATATCGTCCGCAAGGAAGCTCCTGTGCCTCCATGGGCTGAGGCGGCTGTACCATCGGTGAAGCCAAAGGAAAGCGTGTTGCAGTGTCCTGCGATCGACACGCCAGTAGTTGTTCAGGACGCCGTCGAACCCTCTCAGTCGAACGACGCTCCTACGCCAGTTGTTCCGAATCGTACTCGGCAAGTTTTGATGTATGTGCTGCATGCTGCTGCGAGCACTGCCGCCTTGATTGCCTACGCTTGGTACTTCTGATTCCGGGCGTTTATTTCTTATACCAATCCTGACCTGTAACGTGACGGACATTCACTTGCCGACCGGGTGGCTGGTATGCGGATCCGCGCCTGCCCCCATTGTCTGTGATCTGGTTGCAGCCGCGATGCGCAAGGATTAGTTGCGATGGGGGATTCTCGGGCACGCTGAGGATGCTGGATCGATCGTTTCCGTGAAGACTCGAAAGCACAGCCGTCAATGAAAAAAGCCCACGAAGAAATTCCTCGTGGGCTTTTTATTTTTTGGTAGGCCGTGCGGGATTCGAACCTGCGACCAACGGATTAAAAGTCCGCTGCTCTACCAGCTGAGCTAACGACCCGAAGACCAAGATTATAAAGAAGTTTTGACAGGTCTGTCAAATGCCTTGCGACAAACCTTCAGGAAATTCTTTCGTACTGCTTCCAACAACTTCATTGACTTGCTCATTGCCTTGCTTTGCCTGTAGCTTGCGGCTGCACATTAGTGACGCTGCAAGCTACAGGCAATGGATTACTTCAATGCCGTCAGGCGTTCCTTGGCGGTCTGTGCCGATGGTGACTCCGGATACTGTGCAACCAGTGTTTCCAGCGTCTTTCTCGCCGCAGGCTTGTCCTTAAGCTCCATTTGGCAGCTTGCGATATTCAGCAAGGCATCGGCCGCCTTGGGGCTGTCCGCATAGTTCTTTACGACGACCTGCTGTGCACTAATCGCGTTGCGATAGTCACGTTGTGCGTAGTAGGTATTGCCGAGCCAGTATTGCGCGGATGGCGCCAGTCCCGATTGCGGATAGCGACGCGTAAACTCGAAGAATGCAGCGCCAGCACTGCGATAGTCCCCCGCTTTGAAAGCGGCGAGGGCAGCATCATATGCGCGTTGTTCTGTTTGTTCTACGGTGACTTCCTTGCCATCGACCGTGACCTGCTGCGGTTCAAGCTTGCGAATCCTTGTATCAAGGTCGACGTAAAAGTCTTTTTGCCGTTTCTGCGCATTGGACAATTCATTGGTCAATACCTCGATCTGACCGCGCAAGCGTGATATTTCCTGCCTGAGCTGTTCGTTCTGGTTATTCAGATCGAGACTGTTCGTCTTGTCCGCCTTGGCATTGATCTCGCTCTGCATATTGGTCAGGCGATTGCGGATTTCGAGGATTGCCTTGCGCGCATCCTCGTCTTCGAACAATGCCGCCTGCGATTGCAGCGGTGCGAGCGAAAATGCGGCCATGACGGCCGCAGCAAGTGTAGATCGGATGGAGTTGTTCATGGATTATTGATAGGCCAGATCAGCGCGGCGGTTTTCTGTCCACGCGGCTTCGTCGCTGCCTGTAGCTTTCGGCTTTTCCTTGCCGAACGAGACAGCTTCCATTTGCGCGTCCGATACGCCGAGCAGCACCAGGGATTTGCGAACGGCTTCAGCACGTTTCTGGCCGAGTGCCAGGTTGTATTCGCGGCCGCCGCGGTCATCGGTGTTGCCTTGGATAACGATCTTACGAGCCTTGTTGGACACGAGGTATTTTGCATGTGCTTCGACGACCGGCTTGAATTCGTCCTTGACGATGTAGCTGTCATAGTCGAAATAAACACTGCGCTTGGCGAGAACGCCTTTCGGGTCGTTCAGCGGATCGGTCGAGCCGGTCGTCACGGGGCTGATGGAACGTGCATCGGCGGTATTGGGTGCCGTGCCAGAACGTTCTTCGACTTTGGCGTTGTCATCCAGCTTGACGGAGGAACCGCAAGCCGTCAGTGCCAAGGCGCTGGAAAGAATAAGGGCAAAAGTCGTGGTAGTGCGCATTCAAATTTCTCCTGAGTGAATATTGCTTCAAACCTATATTATTTCATGAATGGGCCCCAGGTGGGCTCCCTGATGTCCCCGGCTTGCGTGGTGAGGCGGTGCCGGACGCGTCCGTCAACCGACACGACCGCAAGCGAGCCGCGGCCGGTTGCATACATGATGTATTTGCCATTCGGGGAAAAGCTGGGCGACTCGTCCTTGGTCGAATCAGACAAGCGCAACTCCTGTCCATTTGTCAGATCAAGTGCATACAGCTGGAATCTTCCGTCACGACGCGAAATATACGCCAGCGTTTTGCCGTCTTGCGCGACGCGCGGGCTGATGTTGTAGCTGCCATTGAAAGTCACGCGCTGTGCTTCACCGCCATTGGCGCTCATCCGATAGACTTGCGGCCCGCCGCTGCGGTCGCTGGTGAAGTAAATGTATTGACCATCTGCCGAAAACTGCGGCTCGGTTTCGATGCCGTTGGAATTGGTCAGCTGGCGCAGGCCCGAGCCATCGGCATTCACGACATAGACTTGCGTATAGCCGCTGCGGGACAGCGCAAGGGCAAGACGGGATCCGTCAGGTGACCATGACGGCGCGGAGTTGTTGCCGCGATGGTTGGCGACCACGGTGCGCTGCCTGCTTGTCAGATCCTGCACATAGACAACAGGTTTTTTCGCCTCGAAAGAGACGTAGGCGACCTTTGTGCCGTCAGGCGACCATGAAGGCGAAATGATGGGTTCGTTGGAACGTAGCGCGACCTGCGTGCCCTCGCCGTCGGCGTCAGCCACTTCAAGACGGTATTCGTTGCCGGCTTTGGTGACATAGGCAACGCGGGTCGAGAAGGCACCGCGGACACCGAGAAGTTTTTCATAAATGTCATCGGCGATCTTGTGACCTGCAACACGCAGTCGGTCGGGTGCGGCAACCTGGCCGAAGCCTGAGAGGTTGGATGCCTTGACGGTATCCATCAGGCGGTAACGGATATCGTAACGGCCGTCGGCAAGGCGTTGTACGCTGCCGACGACCAGTGCATCCGCGCCTCTGGATTTCCATTCGCCATAGTTCACCGAAGTGGTCTCGGACATGGTGTTGCCCGTGTCAATGATCTTGAAATAGCCGCTGCGCGCGAGATCCGCCTTGATAATGGCGGTGATCTGTTGGGGCGCGATGGTTTCGTCGGCAAAGCCGGCGATCGCAACAGGGATCTGCGTGGCACCGACACCTGTGGTCTCGACGCGTAATTGTGCTTGTGCAAACGTCGCGGTAAAGCCGATCGCGAGGATCACAAACGTACGCGAGAAAAGATTTTTTATCATGATCGCTTACTGGTCTTTCGGTTTATGGTTACCTATGAACGTGGATGGCACGCTGCCGGATGAATCTTTCGGGAACGGTTGCGCACGCTCGATCGCACGCGCAACGGCATCGTCGAAGCCGGGAAGGCCGGAGGAGCGCAATTTGCGCATGCCCGCGACGGATCCATCAGGCAGCAGGCGCACTTCGTATTCTACCGGCGGGTTGCCTTGCAAGCCTTCCGGCACGATGAAGGTGATGTTCGATCGGATCTTCGCCGCGATACGCTGACTGTAAGCGCCATCGGCGCGTCCGCCCTGGGCCTTCGCAGCATCGCTGCTCCCGCCAGCGCCGGTAATGCGACGCATGTCCTCGTCGCGCATCTTCTGTGCGAGTTTGTTGTCCGCTTCGTCCTGCTGACGTTTTTTCTCAGCCGCAGCTTTCTTGATTGCCTCTGCCTTCTCTGCTTTTTCCTTTTCGAGGCGCTTGGCATCTTCCTGCTTCAGCTTGGCGACTTTCTCTTCTTCCTCGCGACGTTTCTTGTCCTTCGCGAGTTTTTCTTCCTCAAGCCGCTTCTTTTCCTTGGCAAGATTTTCTTTTTCTTCTTCCTCTTCCCGGCGTTTCTTTTCTTCCGCCTTGCGCTTCTTCTCCTGTTCAAGCGCGATATCCGGCTTGGCGACAGGCGGCTCGACCACCTTGGGTTTGGGCGGTTCTTGAACGACCGGCTTCGGTTCTGGCTTGGGCTCCGGTTTGGGTTCCGGTGTCGTTACCGGCTCTGGCACGGGAGCTGCTTCGCGCGGCTGCGGACTCCAGACTTCTGCCTCGATGGTGGTCGGCGTATCGCTTTGCCAACGTACTCCAATCCAGAGAAAGGCGAGCAATGCGGCATGCACCAGCGCTGCAAACGTTAGCGCGCGCCAGCGGCCCGGTTCCTTCGGTACCGAATACGGAGTGGAATCTGTCATCGCGTTCATTGCTTTGTCGCGAGCCCCACGCGGTTGATGCCCAATTTCTTGGCTTCGGAAATGACTTGAATTACTTCGTCGTACTTGATGTCCTTGTCCGCCGAAATCATCACCGGCAACTCGGGATTGGCTTCATGCATGGAGCGCAGTTTTTGCAGCAGCGCGCTGCGGCCGCCCACCTTGTCAGCCTGGTTGCCGCTCTTTTGACCATTGATGCCGATGGTTGCACTGGTGTCCGGTTTCAGCGAAATCTGGATGTACTCGGTCGGCGGTAATGCCGACTTGGCCGCTGTCGGCAGATTGATCACACCCGGATTGGTCAGCGGCGCTGCCACCATGAAAATGATGAGCAGCACCAGCATTACGTCGATATACGGTACGACGTTGATTTCGGATTTGAATTTGCGGCTGCGTCCGCCGCGCATCGTGCTATTGCCTGCCATTAGCGAACCTGACGCTGCAAGATGTTGGAAAACTCTTCAATGAAGCTTTCGAAGCGAATCGCAAGGCGATCGATGTCGTGCGAGTAGCGATTGTACGCAACCACTGCAGGGATCGCTGCGAACAGGCCGATCGCTGTGGCGATCAACGCTTCGGCAATGCCCGGTGCGACCGATGCAAGAGTGGCTTGCTGTACGTTTGCCAAGCCGCGGAATGCATTCATGATGCCCCATACGGTACCGAACAAGCCGACGTAGGGCGAGACTGAACCGACTGATGCCAGAAACGCAAGATGTGATTCGAGGGCATCCATTTCGCGTTGATAGGCAGCGCGCATCGCGCGGCGTGCGCCATCGATCATGCTGCCCGGATCGACCTGACCCTTGCCGGCGAAGATCGCTTTGCCTTTGATGAATTCACCCATGCCGGATTCAAAAATGCGTTCAAGCGCGCCGCTATTGCCGTTCCGGCGGCGGTTCGACGTTGCTTCTTCGAACAAGGCATTGAGATTGCCGCCCGACCAGAAGGCGCGCTCGAATTCCTCGGTCTGCGTCTGCGCACTTTTGATGGCAAACATTTTGCGAAAGATATATGTCCAGCTCATGATTGACACAAGCAGGAGCAGGGCCATGACCAACTGGACAAGCAGGGATGCGTTACTGATCAGCGAGATAAACGAAAGGTCTTGTGTGACGCTCATTGGATGTTTTAACGTAATTGCAAATTCTATTCACGCAACCGTATCTCTCCCGCCAGGGCGGAAACGATGTCGTCTCGTGGGATTTTATGCCGTGCCGCTCTTGCTTTTGTGGATACGGTCCAGCACTTCGTTCGGGATAGCCATGGGCCTGAAGCTTGCGGTATGCACGCAGCCGACCCGGATTCTTCCGCTCGTCAACAGCATGCTTTCCTTTCCCTTTGTTCGCCAAGCCTCTTGTACAAACTCTACCGAGGCGCGGCCTAGCCGTTCGACAACGACCGTGAGTTTCAGTTCATCATCTAATTTCGCCGGAGCATGATAATCGACAGAAGTGCTCTTGACGACAAACATCGCCTGATGCGTTTCCGATAAGAGTTGTTGCCCGATTCCACAGTGACGAAGCCATTCGGTACGTGCGCGCTCAAAAAATTTCAGATAATTTGCATAGAAGACAACCCCGCCTGTATCGGTATCTTCATAGTAAACCCGAATCGGCCAGACGAACTCCGGCTGGCTTTTATCCATGACACCGCCATCCCTCAACGCGCCGCAATGATTTTGCTGCAATACGGAGCATTACAGATTTCGCTTGATATTCAAGGTGCCAAAGCCTTGGCAGGTTGGCATCATCTCGAGATAGTTGACGTTGACATGCGCCGGCAGTGTGGCGATCCAGTAAGCGGATTCGGCGATATCACTTGGGGTTAGCGGAACGGTGCCTTCATAGACCTTGGCTGCGGCGTCATCGTTTTTCAGGCGTACATTCGAGAATTCCGTGCCGCCGCACAGGCCGGGGGCGATATTGGTGGCGCGTACGCCGGTACCGATCAGGTCGGCCCGCAGGTTGAGCGTGAAATGATCGACAAATGCCTTGGTCGCGCCATAGACATTGCCCCCGGGGTAAGGAATGGCGCCTGCCAGCGAGCCGATATTGATGATGGTTCCGCAACCGCGCGCCACCATGCCGGGCAAGACTACATGGGTCATCGTGACCAATCCCTTGCAATTGGTATCGATCATGGTTTCCCACTCTTCCAGCGAAGCCTTGTGCGCGGGTTCAACGCCCAATGCAAGGCCGGCATTGTTGATCAGGACATCGATGTCGGCCCATTCGGACGGTAGTGCATCGATTGCCGCCATGATCGATGCCTTGTTGCTCACATCCATTTCGACCGGCAGCAGCGAGGCGCCGAGTTCGGCCGCAAGCTTGTCGAGGCGTTCCTTGCGGCGACCGGTCGCGATGACTTTGTGGCCATTTTGTGCAAACTTGCGCGCCATTTCTTCGCCAAAGCCGGATGTTGCGCCAGTAATCAATACGATCATGGTCGTTTCCTTTCATGCATAAACGATGCGTTCGCAAAATTGTAGCCGAAAGGCAGGGTAACCATTTCAATTCGTCAAAAATCGTTTGCCGCTCATCCTTGCCGAATTCTAGGGGCTGACTTACAATTTAGCTCCATTTCGTCTCACGTAACTGGCGAATGCCGGCAGCAGCGATTCATCGCGGCCCGGCTAAAAGGTGGAAATCCACCGGGGAACGTGAGATATCAATAGCCGTTCAATAGCCGTTCGCCTGGGCAGCCCAAATGGAATGCACGACTGAGGCTGCCTGTCCTTTTCCTATTGGCCCCTCATTCGATTTCGGCAAAACCACTTTGCTTCCTTAATCGATTGGAGTTTTCATGTTCACAAAAGACCATACCATTGCCAAAGTCGACCCCGAACTTTGGTCCGCCATTCAGCAGGAAAACACGCGTCAGCAGGATCATATCGAACTGATCGCGTCCGAAAACTACACCTCGCCTGCCGTCATGGAAGCGCAGGGTTCCCAGCTGACCAACAAGTATGCGGAAGGCTACCCAGGCAAGCGCTACTACGGCGGTTGCGAATTCGTTGACGTCGCCGAAACCCTGGCGATCAATCGCCTGAAAGAATTGTTCGGCGCCGAAGCCGCGAACGTGCAGCCGAATTCCGGTTCGCAAGCCAATCAGGGCGTTTTCTTCGCGATGCTCAAGCCCGGCGATACCATCATGGGCATGTCGCTCGCCGAAGGCGGTCACCTGACACATGGCATGGCGCTCAACATGTCGGGTAAATGGTTCAACGTCGTTTCCTATGGTCTCAATGACAAGGAAGAAATCGACTATGACGCAATGGAGCGTCTGGCACGTGAAAAGAAGCCGAAGATGATTATCGCGGGCGCTTCCGCGTATGCGCTTCGCATCGACTTCGAACGTTTTGCAAAGATCGCCAAGGAAGTCGGCGCCTATTTCATGGTCGACATGGCCCACTATGCGGGCCTGATCGCTGCCGGCGTGTATCCGAATCCGGTTCCGCATGCCGACTTTGTCACTTCGACTACACACAAATCGCTGCGCGGTCCGCGCGGTGGCGTGATCCTGATGAAAGCCGAGCACGAGAAAGCCATCAATTCGGCAATCTTCCCCGGCATTCAAGGCGGTCCGCTAATGCATGTCATCGCCGGCAAGGCCGTCGCATTCAAGGAAGCATTGTCGCCCGAGTTCAAGTCTTATCAGCAGCAGGTAGTCAAGAACGCGGACGCACTGGCCAAGGCCCTGATCGCGCGTGGCTTGCGCATCGTATCCGGCCGTACCGAATCGCACGTGATGCTGGTCGATCTGCGCGCGAAGAAAATCACCGGCAAGGAAGCGGAAGCAATCCTTGGTTCGGCGCACATCACTTGCAACAAGAACGCCATTCCGAACGATCCCGAAAAACCATTCGTTACCTCGGGCATCCGTCTCGGCAGCCCGGCGATGACGACCCGCGGTTTCAAGGAAGCGGAAGCGATCAAGGTCGGCAACCTGATCGCCGACGTGCTCGACAATCCGCACGATGCGGCAACGATCGAGCGGGTGAAAGCGGAAGTGCGCAAGCTGACCGAAGCTTTCCCGGTCTACGGCTAAGCAAAGTAATACGAACGAGGACCGGTTTGCCGCCGGCATGGTCAGCGCTTCAAGGTGATGACCATACCTGGCGGCGTAACCCAGCTCTCGGATCAAATGACAATGCGGAAGCAGGTTCGTGCAAATACCTGTTTCCGCATTGATAATTGCTGAGTTGATAATGCTTGTGTGCGATACTAAGGACCTCTCCTAACTCGCACGCCTATCCACAGCCGCCATGAAATGCCCCTTCTGCCATCATGAAGATACTCAGGTAATCGACACGCGCGTGTCCGAAGAAGGGGATACCATTCGGCGCAGGCGTCGCTGCGCCCATTGCGATAAACGCTTCACGACTTATGAACGCATCGAGTTGCTGATGCCGGTCATCGTCAAGAAAAATGGCAGTCGCACCGATTTCGACGCGGCCAAACTGCGCGCCAGTCTCATGCTGGCCTTACGCAAGCGGCCGGTGTCCGCGGAAGCAGTGGATGCCGCGATACATCGTATCGAAGAAAAACTGCTTTCCAGCGGCGTGCGCGAAGTCTTGTCCGGCCATATCGGCGAACTCGTCATGCGCGAACTCAAACGACTCGACAAGATTGCCTATATACGCTTTGCCTCTGTCTACAAGAGCTTTGAAGACGTGGCCGAGTTCCAGGACGCAATCGCTGAAGTCGGGCGCGAACGCAAAACTCCTTCCAAATAATCTCGTTTAAAACGCACATCGCTATTTCATTTCACGCGTCAAAAAAGTTGCATAAAAAATAATTAACAAATATATAATATTGTTTTATTGTATCTTTTGTGGGCAAAGAAATGGCTTGCGACGTGGTTAAGCAACACACTTCGGGTTTTTCACTTGTCGAGGTGCTGGTTGCGGTATTTATCCTTGCCATCGGCGTTATTGGCGCAGCAGGAATGCAGCTGACCGCGATGCGGACTAACCACCAGTCCGGGCTGCAAACCATGGCGGTCCAACTGGCGGCCGAGCTTGCCGACAAGATGCGTGCGAACGACGGCCAGATGAAGAAGAGCGATACCGACAATCCTTTCGTTGGTCTCAGCTATCAGCGTTCCATCGATGGCATGCCGCAGTCTCCGTCCAAGCTTTGCTACTCCGTGAGCTGCAATAGCCGCGAGCTGGCCGACTTTGATGTCTACGAATGGAAGAGGCGTATTGCTTCAACGCTGCCGGATGTACGCGCGCTGGTGTGCCGCGACTCCCAGCCTTGGGATGATGCTGCACGCGCCCTGTCATGGAATTGCCAGCCGGGTGCGGAGACGGGCACCTCATTGGTCATCAAGCTGGGATGGCAGGCAAAAAATTCCGACGGTAGCCTTGTGAAGGACGCCGCCAAACAATTTCCGCCCAGCGTCGCCTTTACTGTCGAGCCCTACGTGCAATGAATATCGACATGTTGAGGGAAAGCGCGTCGATATCCCGGTCATTGGTGCGCGAAAACGGCCTTACCCTGATTGAGCTGATGATTTCAATCGCCCTGGGGTTGTTGGTCGTGATGGCGGCGACGGCGTTGCTGTTGTCTACCAAGTCCGGTTATCTGGCCCAGGACGATGAAGCGCGAATGGACGATACCGGACGCTATGCCATGGAAATTCTTACCCGCGCCATACGGCAGGCAGCTTACGTGAATTGGGACAGACAAGAGGCGCCTGCCATAGTGAAGCCGGAAATGAACCCAAGCATCGAGGGGCTGGATGCGCACCGTTTGAAAAGCGATGCTCCATGGATGGCATCGCCGGTCGCTGCGCCGGTCAATGGAAGCGATGTGTTGTCGGTCCAGTTTTTCGGAGCGCCTGAAGGTACTGTAGTTAACTGCGCCGGCTTTCCGGTCGCCGACCAACAGCGTAGCGGCAGTCTTTTCTACGTGGCGGAGGATTCGCTTGGCGAACCCCAGCTGTATTGCAAGTATTTGGGAAATTCAAGCTGGAAGGCAGACGCCATTGTGCGCGGGGTCGAAGGTTTTCAAGTTCTGTATGGGGTCGATACGGATGACGACGGCCTCCCCAATCAAATGGTCAGCGCCACCGGGGTTAACGCACTTGATGCGACAACCATACCGCAGGGCGTCAGCATAGCGGTGGGAAATGCAAAGACCCACTGGAAAAAAATAGCCACCGTACAGATCGCGGTGCTTGTGCGCGGCACGAATAATACCCGCATCCCTGCGAGTACCGATGACCTGATTTTTGACATGTTCGGCAAGGAGTACTCCGACATGCATGCATCCGCAGACAAAGGCGTGCGTCTGACGGAAACGAATTTTTCGAAAGCTACCCGCAATCGGCAGCGCAGGATGTACGCAACCACAGTGCATCTTCGCAATCAGGCATCAGGGAGCGGCGATTGAATATGTCGTCCCTGCACGTCGGTTCACGCATGAATACTCGTATTGCCGTCGCAAACCGCACAAAAGAGACAGGCGTCTCCCTGATCGTGTCGCTGCTCATGCTGATTGTGGTTTCGTTGCTGGGTATTTCGGCTGCGCGGATAGCACTGCAGGGCGAGAAAGTATCGCGCAATGATCGTGACCGCCAGATCGCTTTGCAGGCAGCCGAAGCTGCGTTGATGGATGCCGAGCTCGACATAGAAGGCTCGCCCGATGCGGCCAAATCGCGCAGTGCCTTGTTTGCATCGGACAACATGCTCGCGTTTCCGGCAACCGGTTGCAAGGCAGGGGTCGCCAATATCGATGTCGGTCTGTGCAGCGCCGCGGCGGAGGGTAGTGCTCCGGTATGGCAAACCGTCGACTTTCTGGATGCGTCGGAAAATGCCAGCTCGGTTCCCTATGGCCGCTTTACCGGCTACAGCTTCCCGGCCGGCATGGGGACGCTTCCGGCACGTCAGCCACGCTATGTCATAGAACCAATGATGTTTGCCTACAAAGGCTACGCCGCCGAGAAGCCCGAAGTGTTTTACCGAATTACGGCGATCGGGTTCGGCATGCGGGATTCGACGCAAGTGGTATTGCAAACGTTTTACAAGAAAGCTGACAAATAGATGAGGAACGCAATTGTTGTACCGATATACCTCGCCGCATTTCTGTCGTCATTCGGTTTGTTCATCTCTGCTACGGCGGTTGCGGCAAATGCACCCAATCCCTTAGTGAACATCGCCGCCGGACCGCTATTCAGCGGTCGTGCAAATCTGCACCCCAATTTGCTGTTGAGCCTCTCGGTTGAGTTTCCTACCGTGGGCGTTGCTTATCGAGGCGATGGTGGCACCTATAACCGCACTTATGAATACCTCGGATACTTCAATCCGAAAAAATGTTATCGCTACAAAGGCAGCAACCGCAATCCCGGCAATGACACGAATCTCTTTTACGACGACCTTTACTTCGTCATCGACACCAATGCCGATTCAATTCACGAATGCGGGAATGGCACATTCAGTGGCAATTTCATGAACTGGGCGTCATCCTCGGCAATCGACATGGTGCGCTATGCGCTGACGGGCGGCGACCGCATTCGTGACACCGATACGGAAACCATATTGCAACGTGCGGTATTGCGGGATGGCGCCGAGCCTAATTTTTATGCGCATAACACTTACTTTCCGCGCAGGACGGTCACTGTCGGTGGCAACGTCAGTGCACCGAAAATGGTGACCCCCTTCGATGTGACTACACTCTATGTCGTTTCCTGCCGCAATCGCATTCTTTTCAGTGATACCAGCGCCGGCACGGTTGTTGGCAACGATGCGAGCCAGTATTGCACATCGACGTGGGATGGAATTGGCAAGGCACCGAAGAATGCGACAGACAAGAAATTGGGCGACTACCTTGTCCGGGTCAAGGTTTGCGATGAGGTCGAAGGACCACAGAGAAAAGAGCTATGCCAACAATACGGAAACGTATACAAGCCGGTCGGCCAGATTCAGCGAAATGCTGACAAGCTGCGCGTTGGTGCCATGGGTTATCTGCTCGATGACGACGTGCAGCGTTATGGCGGCGTCCTGCGTGCGCCGATCAAATACGTCGGCACGACCCGTCGAGAAGCGCCGGACTTCCTGGTGAAAGAAAATGACTGGCGCGAGTGGGATGCGAATTCGGGCCGGTTCTACAACAATCCCGACATGCCGTCTGATCGCGACGGCAAGACCAATAGCGGCGTTCTCAACTATCTCAACAAATTCGGCCGTTCAGGAAACTACAAGCGATACGATCCGCTAAGCGAACTGTATTACGAAGGAATCCGCTATTTTCAAGGTAAGGGGCCGACATCGAACGCCGTCAGCAATATCACCGGCACCATGAAAGATGACTTTCCGGTCATCGATAAATGGCAGGATCCCGTAATAGCATCATGTCAGCGAAACTACATCCTCAGCATCGCTGACGTGAACACGCATTGGGACCGCTACATACCCGGGAATACACGTACCAAGTATGGATCCTCACAGACCGAAAACGACGCGCATGACGCTGCGCGCACCATCGAGTCTGCCGATGAAGCCGCGCCGGCACTGAATGTTGTCGACTGGACGCGCAAAGTCGGCGAGATGGAGAGCGACACTTCTGGCAAGTATGGAAACCCTGCAAAGAATGACAATCTCTCCAGCCTTGAAGCGAAGGATACTGGCGCTTCCGGGCATGGCACTTACTATATGGCCGGCTTGGCCTATTGGGCAAATACGAACGATATTCGCGTCGATAAACCGACCCGCGTGAAAACCTTCGCCATCGACGTGGATGAAGGCGGCAATGGCCTTGTCGATGGCAGTAAACGTGCCTTGAAACCGCGCGATAGCCAGCTTTACCTTGCGGCGAAATATGGCGGCTTCGACCCCCAGACCAAGGACAATAATCCATTTGTGAGCCTGACGGCGGACGGGGAAACGCTTAGCGGAAGCTATGCGCCATGGAGCAATGGCAAGGATGCGACCGCCGTTCCCCGCAACTATTTCCTGGCCGGCCAGCCGAAGGAAATGATCAGTGCCATCGGCAAGGTGTTTTCCACATTGTCCGAAGGAGGAGGAACGATTTCCGGCGTTTCGGTATCCACCTCCAGGATATCGACCGACGGTGCTCACGTGTATCAGCCCGGCTTCGATTCATCGACATGGAGTGGCAGCCTCAGAAAGCTGAAACTGACGCTGGGCGCCAACGATGAAATCAACATCGGCAAGTCGGCGGAATGGGATGCCGGAGAAATTCTGACCGGTATTGTGGCCAAGGGCGCGGAGCCGATCCCGGCCAAGCGACGAATATATACCTCATCCGTTTCGTCCGGCGGTATTGAAAACATCGAGTTCAAGTGGGATCAGTTGACCGAAGCGCAAAAAGCCTGGCTTGACGTTTCGCCGGTAAGCACGCAGGCCGATGGGCGGGGAGTCGATCGCGTCGGTTACCTGCGCGGGGAACGAGCACTCGAAGCCGATCAGCCCGAGGGATTTTTCGCGTGCGAAAGCGTGTATTGGGCGACATCATCAATGGCAATCCTGTCTTTGTTGGCGCACCGTCGACCAGCGTGCAAGGCAGTGGATACGAAACCTTCTACAGCAAGCATGCCGGTCGTGCCAAGGCAGTGTATGTCGGCGCCAATGACGGCATGCTGCATGCGTTTGATGCGACGAGCGGCCTGGAAATGTTTGCCTATGTTCCCAATGCGTTGATTCCTGGCTTGAATCGCCTTACCTCCCCGAATACCGGCATCAGCCATATATGGATGGCACGGTAACCGTGGCCGAAGCCCATGCTGTAGGTGGATGGAAAACAGTCCTTCTTGCGAGCATGGGCGGCGGGGCACAGGGTGTGTTCGCGCTGGACGTGAGCGACCCCGCATCATTTGCCGGAGGCGGTCGGGCACTGTTCGAGTTTGGCGATGCCGACGATCCCGATATGGGTTACGTCATTGGTACGCCGGCTATTGCGAAATTTCGTGCCTACGCGAAAGAAGGCGCTCCCGATTACAGGTACTTCGCCGTTGTCTCCAGCGGCATGAACAATTACAAGAATGATGGCGCAGGCCGTTTCAATCAGGATGCGTCGGGCGCATTATTCCTCCTTTCATTGGACAAGCCGCCATCGGCCAAATGGCAACTCGGCGTCAATTACTATAAATACCGTACTCCCTCCAAGGACGCGGGCGTGCAAAACGGACTGAGTGCACCCGCGCTTGTCACGGGCGCCGATGGCGCGGTGCGCTACGCGTATGCAGGCGACATGCAGGGCAACCTTTGGCGCTTCGATTTCACTGGGGCCGCTCCCTGGAACGATGCGCTTGCCGGCACCACACCGCTCTTTATGGCGACGGATGACAAGGGCAAGCGCCAGCCCTTGACCACGCAACCGCGTGTTGCCTTCGCGCCGGGTGGGGGCTATGTCGTGCTCATTGGTACCGGCAAGTTTATTGAAGAGGATGATGCCGCCAAAGGGAAGTTTTCAACCCAGTCTTTCTATGGCGTGCTCGATGCCATGAAAAGCGATTATGCAGCCAGCGGCCGCGCCGATCTTGCCTCGCGTTCGCTCGAAAAAGTAAACGGTGCATTCAAAATAACAGGTGCCGAGCTTAGCTACGACGCAAATATCACCGGTGCAAAAGGATGGTATTTCGATTTTCCCGATTCGGCGACAGGGGAACGCAGCGTCACAAACCCGATGCTGATCAACGGCCTGTTGTTCTTCAATACCCTGATCCCGGGTTCCGACCCTTGCGACGCCGGTGGCGGACGAAGCTATGTGGTCGACACATTAAGCGGCATGCCGGCGAATGGCGGTGTCACAGGCCACTTGTCGGCCGTCGGCATGCTGAGTGCGCCAGTGCCTTTTGAAACTGGGACTGAAGTCGGCGAACGCAATGCAATTGGAAGGCGTGCGGTCAAGAAAAAGTACTCCGTCGTCAATTTCGGGACCGGTGCCAAAACGGCGTCTGGCACCGGTGTAGCGGCTGGAGGCGCGGCAGTTGGCGAAAAGATTGAAATCAAACCGCCGGCAGGACGGTTCAGCTGGAGAGAAATTCCTAATTGGCAGGAGCTGCGAAATGCAAAAACAAGCAAATAGCATTGCGGACCCGGCATTGCGAATAAGAGGATTTACGTTGCTGGAACTGATGGTGGTTGTCGTCATTGTCGGCATACTGGCGGGCATTGCGTTTCCTTCGTATCAGGAATCCATACGCCGGACCAAACGGACGGAAGGGAAGAGTGCCCTGATGGAAACATTGCAGCAACAGGAGCGTTACTACTCCCAGCACAATACCTATGCCGCGTTTTCGTCGTCTTCGCCCGACAAGCTATTCAAATGGTATTCGGGCGGCAGTCCGTCAAACAGCGCTTATGAACTTTCCGCGACTGCCTGCAGCGATGACACGGTAGCCAATTGCGTTGTCGTGACGGCAAAACCCGGAACCGCTCTGGTGGATAGTCAGTTTTCCGATCCGGCATGCGGAGAACTCGGCATGTCGAGCAACGGAAAGCGGACGCCCATCAAAGCGGAATGCTGGAAATAAAGGTACATCCATGAACCAAGCCTGGCATTCGAATTGCAGCGCGTTTTCATCGCAGTTATTGCCATCGTTGAAAAATGGATCGTTGCGTAACGGATTTTCTTTGGTCGAGTTGCTGACCGTTCTTGCAGTGATGGCGATATTGCTCGGCATTGCAGCGCCATCGTTCGGTGAATTGATCCAGAGTCAGAAAGCGAGCAGCACAGTCAATGATTTTCTGTCTTCGATCCAGTTGGCCCGCTCGGAGGCGATTCGCAGGGGCGTTCGGGTCGATCTGGTGCCCAGCGGCGAAAACTGGTCGGCCGGATGGACGGTTTTCGTCGACGAGGACAACGATCAAAAACCCGGCCCGGGAGAGCAAGTGATTTTCACGCATCCTTCGGCACCGCCGGATATGGTGATCACTTCGGTGCTGACCGATCAGTCACCTCTCTATCTGGCATATGCCGCCACTGGCCGGACCCGTACCAATCACGCCGGTGGACAACAACCTCAGTTCGGCTCGTTCACATTCGAACTCGGCAAACAAAAGCGTAAGATTGTCCTGAATGCCCTCGGGCGCCCACGCGTCTGCACGCCGAAAGCCGGTGAAGACAATTGCTGAAGCAATTGGGGCTGCGTTTCGCACATTTCCCTCCCGCGAATCGCCGCGGATACAAGTCCGAGCTCGGGTGCAGGATCCAGCTATGGATCGATACCGAACATAACGCGCATCGCGACTGAATTCCCGTCCGTTCCGAAAACCTGCCACGGCGGGATAAAATGGCGATTTGACCACGCATGCGTGGTATATCCGAGCAGGAACGGTATTAACGTGAACATAGAAAACGACGTGCAGGGAATGGCGCTTGCCCTTGAATGGGCTGCGAAGGGTATGTTGATCACCAGTCCCAACCCCAGAGTGGGTTGCGTCCTTGTCAAGGATGGAGTGGTCATAGGTGAAGGACATACCCAACCTCCCGGTCAGGCGCATGCCGAGGTGCAGGCCTTGAATGACGCCATGCGCCGCGGCAATGACGTGCGGGGCGCGACCGCCTATGTGTCGCTCGAACCTTGCAGTCACTTCGGCCGCACCCCTCCTTGCGCCGATACGCTGATCCGCGCCGGAATTGGCAAGGTCGTCGCCGCACTCGGCGACCCGAACCCACTCGTGGGGGGGCAAGGTTTCGCCAAGTTGCGCGCCGCGGGTATCGAAGTCGTGACTGACGTCCTTGCCTCGGAAGCGCGAGAAATGAACATTGGCTTCCTTTCGCGTATGCAGAGAGGGCGGCCATGGGTACGCATGAAGACGGCGGCCAGCCTCGATGGACGAACGGCGCTATATAACGGACACAGCCAATGGATCACCTCTGCAGAGGCGAGGGACGACGGGCACCGGTGGCGGGCGCGGGCATGCGCGATTCTGACCGGCATAGGCACGGTCATCGAGGACAACCCGCAATTGACCGTCCGCGCGATCGACACGCCGCGCCAGCCGCGGCGGATCGTGATCGACAGTCGGCTGCAGATCAGCCCGGATGCGCGCGTGCTGACGGGAGGCGGCACCTGGATCGTTGCTGCGCAGTCGGACCCGGATAAGGAAGCCAGGTTGCGCGAGCGCGGTGCGGAAATCATTATTCTTCCCAACACCCATGGCAAGGTCGATCTGCCGCTACTGATGGAAGAGCTCGGACGGCGACAGATCAATGAACTGCACGTCGAAGCCGGCTTCAAGCTGAACGGCTCGCTGATACGCGAAGCTTGTGTCGATGAACTCCTGGTATATCTCGCCCCCAGCCTGCTGGGCGACGCGCACGGGATGTTCGACCTCAGGGCGCTGGACAGTCTGGATGACCGCAAGCGTCTTTCTTTCCACGAAATCAAGCAGCTTGGTCCGGATTTGCGTATCCTTGCTCGTTTCATCTAAAGGAGCCCGATCATGTTCACCGGCATCGTCGCCGCGATAGGCAAAATCTCCTCGATTACACCGCTTGGCAATGACCCTGATGCGGGTGTGCGCCTTATTGTTGAAGCAGGCGGCTTGCCGATGGCGGATGTTGGTCTCGGTGATTCGATCGCGCTCAATGGCGCCTGCATGACCGTGATCAGCAAGACCGACACCGGATTCACCGTGGATGTTTCGCGCGAAAGCCTTAATCGCACCGCAGGCCTCGACGCCATCGGCGAAGTCAATCTTGAGAAGGCATTGACGCTCGCCGACCGCCTGGGTGGTCATCTGGTTTCCGGGCATGTCGACGGCCTGGGCGTGGTTCGCAGTTTCGAGCCGGTGGGCGAATCGATGGAACTGGTGATCGAAGCTTCGCGCGAGCTTGCGAAGTATCTGGCCTATAAGGGATCGATCGTCGTCAACGGCGTTTCATTGACCGTCAACCGCGTTATCGATGGTGACAGCGAATGCACGTTTTCCATCAATTTGATTCCCCACACGGTGGAAGTCACGACGCTCAAGCATTTGCGGTCAGGAAGTCGAGTCAATCTGGAAATCGACCTGATCGCGCGGTATGTCGAGCGCATGCTAAGCCTCAAGGCTTGAACAGGCGACGCGTAGCAGGCTGGCTTGCCCTGCGCCGCAGCGTGATTTGTTTCGAAACCGAAAGTTGGAACGCTTCCAAATCCTTTAAAATAGCAGGCTACATAGGACTTTAGTCATGGCTATTTCAACAACTCTGGAAATTATTGCCGAGCTGCGCGCCGGCCGCATGGTTATTCTTGTCGACGAGGAAGACCGCGAAAACGAAGGCGATTTGGTGCTTGCTGCTGAATTCGTGACGCCTGAAGCCATCAATTTCATGGCGAAATACGGCCGCGGGCTGATTTGTCTGACACTCACGGAAGAGCGCTGCAATCTGTTGAACCTGGCGATGATGACCACACGCAATGGCACATCCTATGGCACCAATTTCACTGTTTCCATCGAGGCAGCTGAAGGCGTCACCACCGGTATTTCCGCGGCCGATCGTGCGCGTACGGTACAGGTGGCAGTGGCAAAGAATGCCAAGCCCGCCGATATCGTCCAGCCTGGCCACATTTTTCCGCTCAAGGCGCAAAAGGGCGGCGTGCTCATGCGCGCCGGCCATACCGAGGCGGGTTGCGACTTTGCCGAGCTCGCCGGCCTGACCCCGGCCGCAGTAATCTGTGAAATCATGAAGGACGATGGCACCATGGCCAGGTTGCCGGACCTGATCGAATTCGCACAAGAGCATGGACTCAAAATCGGTACGATTGCCGATCTGATCCATTACCGCAGCCAGAATGAAAGCATTGTTGAACGCGTCGCCGAACGTGTCATGCACACGGCGCACGGTCCATTCCGCACCATTGCTTATCGCGACAAGCCAAGCGGCGGCGCGCATCTGGCGCTGGTGCACGGGGATATAACGCCGGAATCGGAAACACTGGTCAGGGTGCATCAGCCGATATCGATCCTGGACTTGCTTGAAACCCAGATGACCACACATTCCTGGAACACAGCGTCTGCCATGGCGGCCATCAAGGCTTCCGAGCGCGGCACAATGGTGCTGCTGAATTGCGAAGAGTCCGCTGAGCAAATGTTTGCCCAGTTCGATGCGCTCAATAACCCCGGCTCGGTACCACAGCCGCGCGGCTCGCGCCTCGATCTGCGCACTTATGGCATCGGCGCGCAAATCCTGAAAGACCTGGGGGTCGGTAAGATGAAATTGCTGGCCAGCCCGCGCAAGATGCCTTCGATGACCGGTTTTGACCTGGAAGTGGTTGGCTATCAATCCAAACCCGATAATTAAGAACCAATAAACAGGACGGTCCGGCAAAGCCGGACCGTAATAATAGTTGACAACCACCCTGTCACGCATGCTTCGAGACATCGAGGCGTACGTTGCGGGGCTGCAGTTCATTGAGCGC
Organism: Noviherbaspirillum saxi; assembly: GCF_003591035.1. Classification (NCBI taxonomy): domain Bacteria; kingdom Pseudomonadati; phylum Pseudomonadota; class Betaproteobacteria; order Burkholderiales; family Oxalobacteraceae; genus Noviherbaspirillum; species Noviherbaspirillum saxi. Next base: position 2,307,308 of record NZ_QYUO01000001.1, on the reverse strand, counting down.
ACATGCGCATGAAGGAATAACCATGACCGTAGGAACTTACGAATCGAATTTGAGCGGAGAAGGCGTGCGTGTCGGTATCGTCCAAGCCCGTTTCAATGAAGATGTCTGCCACGGCCTGCTCTCTGCATGCCTGGCGGAGTTGAAGCATCTCGGCGTTGCCGACGAGGATGTCTTGCATGTAAGCGTACCCGGCGCCCTGGAAATTCCCCTTGCCTTGCAAAAAATGGCTGAAACCCAACAGTTCGATGCACTGATTGCACTTGGTGCGGTGATTCGCGGTGAAACCTACCACTTTGAATTGGTATCCAACGAGTCCGGTGCCGGGATCACCAGAGTCGGCCTGGATTTCGGTATTCCGATCGCCAATGCGGTGCTGACAACCGAAACCGACGAACAGGCCGAAGTTCGCATGGCGGTTAAAGGCGCTGACGCGGCGCGCGTGGCGGTCGAGATGGCAAACCTGTCGATTGCGCTGGAAGAGCTTGGCGAAGCAACAGAGGAAGAGTAAGAAATGAACCAGAAGACAGTGCATGCCAATCCGAGTAAAAGCCGTACGCCACGCCATCGTGCGCGCGAATTCGCGCTGCAGGGCTTGTATCAGTGGCTGCTTGCCAATGAAGACGCCGGCGCGATCGATGCGAATATCCGTGAAGCACACGGGTTCGACAAGGCGGATGCCGAACACTTCAACGCCTTGTTGCACGGTACGATCAAACAGGCTCCGGCATTGCGCGAAAGCCTTGCGCCCTTGATTGATCGGCCGATCGAACAGCTTTCGCCGGTTGAACATGCGGCCTTGCTGATAGGCGCCTACGAGCTTGGCAACCATATTGAAATCCCTTACAAGGTCGTGATCAATGAAGCAGTCGAACTAACCAAATCCTTCGGCGGCATCGACGGCCACAAGTATGTCAATGGCGTGCTCGACAAGTTTGCAGCGAAGGTGCGCAACGTCGAAGTCGACGACGCCAAGAAGCGCTGAACCCGGCCTTTCGTCTTTCCCGTTTTCTCCGTTCCATGGCGCCGGCATCGCCTGCCGTCGCCATGCGCATAATCCATATCATCCACTGCAATGAATCCACATCTGGCTTCCCGTCTTGCCAATATCGCGCCTTTCCATGTGATGGAACTGGCGAAGCGAGCCACCGAGCTCGAACGGCAAGGCCGATCCATCATTCACATGGGCATCGGCGAGCCCGACTTTACCGCGGCGCAGCCGGTAATCGACGCTGCCGCGCGTGCAATGGCGGATGGGAAGATGCAATACACCTCGGCAACCGGCATTCCTGCGTTGCGGGAAGTGATTGCCAATCATTACCGGCACGTCTATGGACTTGATATTGCGCCGTCGCGCATCATCATCACCGCAGGCGCCTCGGCTGCCTTGCTGCTGGCCTGTGCAGCCCTGGTCGACAAGGGAACGGAAGTGCTGATGCCAGACCCGTCGTATCCATGCAATCGACACTTTGTCGCGGCCTTCGAAGGTCAGGCAAAGATGATTGCAAGCGGACCGGAGCAACGCTTCCAGTTGTCCGACACAGTGGTGCGCGAACATTGGGGCGCTGCAACCCGCGGCGTGTTGCTGGCATCCCCGTCCAATCCGACCGGCACCTCGATTCCTCACGATGAATTACGGAAAATTGTCGCCACCGTGCGCGAGCGGCAGGGGTTCACGATCGTCGACGAGATATATCAGGGCCTCACCTATGACGAGGCGCCGTTTTCGGCGTTGTCGCTGGGTGAAGACGTCATTGTCATCAACAGTTTCTCGAAATATTTCAATATGACCGGCTGGCGCCTGGGCTGGCTAGTCGTTCCGGAATCGATGGTGCCTGCGGTTGAGAAACTGGCGCAGAACTTGTTCATTTGTGCTTCCAGCATTGCACAGCACGCGGGTGTCGCCTGTTTTTCGCCGGAAGCCATCTCTATTTACGAACAGCGCAAAGCGGAATTCAAACGCCGTCGCGATTTCATCGTTCCAGCCCTGCGGCAGCTCGGTTTTCGTGTCCCGGTCACGCCGGACGGCGCATTCTACGTCTATGCTGATTGCTCGGCGCTGTCGGACGATGCAGACCGGCTCACGATCGAAATGTTGCATGAAGCCGGCGTAGTGCTGGTGCCCGGCCTTGATTTCGGTCCTTACACTGCGAAAAGTTACATTCGCCTGTCGTATGCAACCTCGATGGAAAATCTGCAGGAAGCGGTGACGCGGCTTGAAAAGTTCTTCGCGGCCCGGCGCTAGAAAAGATCCAGCTTTGCTCAGCCGGCCGGATCCGATGCGGTCTGGCACACTCCTTCGATGCAAACGACGCATCGCGCCAAATAAAAAAGGAGCCATTCGGCTCCTCCATGTTCGGACGTTGACGTGATTACAGCGCAGCCACCTGATCGCTCTGGAGCGACGGCCGGCTTTCCTCCGCGGTTGGTGGTTCCGGAACCTGTACAGCCGCTTCCTCCACCTTGGGTTCAGCCTGTTTCGGCTTTGGCGATGCGGCGCGTGCCGACGTTGTAAAGGTTGGTACCTGCTTGCCCATCGCGACTTCCTTCAGTCGGCGATACTCGGCCAATACCTTGGAACCGTAGCCGGAATCGGAATCGAAAGCCCCTGCGCCGACATACAGTTTCAATCCTGCTTCGACCGATCCGCCGCGTTGCACATAGTCTTTCAGAATCTGAGAGCCAACACGAATATTCGTAACCGGATTCAGGGCTGCCTTGACGCCGCCAACTTCGGCGAACTTATCATGGTGCACCTTGGACATTACCTGCATCAAACCTTGCGCCCCGACAGGGCTCTCGGCAAAGGGGTTGAAGCCGGATTCGATCGCCATCACCGACAGGATAAGCAAGGGATCAAGCTTGATTTCCTTTGCGGTCAGATAGGCCGCAGATACGACCATGTTGGTGGCGTCACTGGCGACGCGATAGCGTTTCGACAGCCAGTTCGTTACCCACTGCTGCTGTTTGGAATTGCCGGCCGTGCTGCCCGTATCCGGTTGGGATACGGCTTTTTGCGGTGCGCTTGAGGCCTCGACTACAGCCGGTGCCGGCGCAGCGAGCAGGGCGGCCGGTGCAAGCGTCTCGGTTCCTTCCTCTTCATTGACCGCTGCGGCAAACGGAGACAACTCCTTGAGTTGATCGGCAATTTCCGGCCTGACGAACATGATGACGAGGGCGGCGATCGCGAAAAGGCCAAGTGCCATCACGGCATGGTGTGCGGTCGTGATAACACCGCGGATGCCGTCGCGCGCCACGACTGGCGTGCTTGACGGGGTTTGCTCATTTCTGGCGAAATCGGGAATCGCCCTGGAAAATAGCTGTAACATTCATGCTCCTGAAATGTCGCGGCAAGCAAAGAGCCCACTACAAAGCCTGTAGACACTTATGTTTGCCATGAATCGGACATCGTTTGCAGCCGCGCGCGGCGCTTTGCTGCAAACGTCGGAATTGCTTGTCATTGACTGTCGGCGGCCATGCGCCTGGCAGTAGCAAGCAACTTTTTCGGGGAGAAGGCAGAAGCCTTTGGAAAACACTCCTTAAAATGTCGTGGGACCCCGTTCCCGTGAGTGGCGAGCTTTTCACTGGTAGTTCCCTGATGCAGGGAAGTGTGCTCGTCAAGTTGGGCGAATTTTAGGGGGCTGTTTATATCACGTCAATACTAACAAATAAGGTTTTTATTACTTTTGTGTATAAGAATCTCGCTGTGCAGCAACAATACTTTAATAAAATCAATTACTTGGGCTTGCATTTTACAAAGATGGCCAAGTGTTAAACTTTGTGAAAAATCATGAAATATTCTGATTTGCGAGATTTTATTGCCCAGTTGCAACAAATGGGCGAACTTAAGGCGGTTTCCAGCCCGGTTTCACCGTATCTTGAGATGACGGAAATATGTGACCGTACGCTACGCGCTGGTGGCCCGGCGTTGCTTTTTAACCGTCCGGCCGGACATTCCATCCCCGTGCTCGGAAATCTGTTTGGCACGCCGCGCCGGGTTGCGTTGGGAATGGGCGCGGAAGACGTTAGCGAACTGCGCAAGATCGGCCACTTACTGTCGACGCTCAAGGAACCCGAGCCGCCAAAGGGTTTGAAGGATGTTCTCGGTCTGGGCTCGATGGTGAAATCCCTGTGGGATATGGCGCCAAAAGAGCATCGCTCAGCGGCCTGCCAGGACATCGTATGGGAAGGCAATGACGTTGACCTGGCCAGGCTTCCGATTCAGCACTGCTGGCCCGGCGACATCGCACCTTTGATTACCTGGGGTCTGGTGATTACCAAAGGACCGCACAAGAAACGCCAGAATCTTGGTATCTATCGCCAGCAGGTTATCGGGCGCAACAAGGTGATCATGCGCTGGCTGGCTCACCGTGGCGGCGCCCTGGATTTTCGTGAACATGCGATCGTCAATCCCGGCAAACCATATCCCATCGCAGTGGCCTTAGGGGCGGATCCGGCAACCATACTCGGCGCCGTGACACCGGTGCCCGACAGCTTGTCCGAATACCAGTTCGCCGGCCTCCTGCGCGGCAGCAGGACCGAACTGGTGAAGGCGATCGGCAGCGAGCTGCGCGTTCCGGCATCAGCCGAGATCGTGCTGGAAGGGCATATCTATCCGGACGAAGCACATTCCTCCGGATACGAGCATGCACTGGAAGGACCCTACGGCGACCACACCGGCTATTACAACGAGCAGGACTGGTTTCCCGTTTTCACGATAGACCGGATCACCATGCGGCGCGATCCGATTTACCACTCGACCTATACAGGCAAGCCGCCTGACGAACCTGCGGTCCTGGGTGTGGCCTTGAACGAAGTATTTGTTCCGCTGCTGCAGAAGCAATTTGCCGAAATCACCGACTTTTACCTGCCGCCGGAAGGCTGCAGCTATCGGATGGCAATCGTGCAAATCAAGAAGTCGTATGCCGGCCATGCGAAGCGGGTCATGTTCGGGGTCTGGAGTTTTCTGCGCCAGTTCATGTATACCAAGTTCATCGTGGTGGTCGATGAAGACGTCAACATCCGCGACTGGAAAGAAGTGATCTGGGCCATCACCACACGCGTCGATCCGACCCGCGATACCACTCTGGTCGATAACACGCCGATCGATTACCTGGATTTCGCCTCGCCCGTCAGCGGACTCGGCAGCAAGATGGGAATCGACGCCACCAACAAATGGCCGGGAGAAACCAGCCGCGAGTGGGGCACGACTATTCGCATGAGTGACGAGGTAAAGCAGAAAGTCGACCGTATTTGGGGAGAGCTCGGAATTTAAGGCAAATTGTGATGCCGCGTCGGCGCAAATGCGCCGACGACAAACTATTGTCGAGCGACAAAGCCGGAAATTGGAAGCCGACGGCAAGGCTTTTGCTGATAGAATACGGGTCGGCGGGCCCCTACGCATTGTGGCATGGCCAACCTGGTCAGGTCGGGAACGAAGCAGCCACAGCCATTTCCCGCAAGTGCCGTAGACAAGGCTCGCCCCTCTTTTTTTATAAGCTTCCGCTTAATTTCCTATCAAGTTACGTTGCCTGGCCGGCGGCCAGGCAAGCATGCCAAGCAGGCTCTAGACTCTCGACTCTACTCAGGCCACGCACGTTCCAGAATTTCCTGTTGCATCGCTGCCGATGACAGCGTCCCGTACACCCGGCCGGATTGCGCGTCGATCCGGCTTGTGATGAATGCATCGGCAATCGCCGGAGGTGCGGACCCCAGCATCAGGCAGCCTTGCGCCGCCAGTACCAGCCGCTGGGCAAAGCGGCGTGCCAGCATTTCACGTTGCTCGGGTGGTGTCGCAAGATCCTTGCGCAGCGCCAGCACCAACTCCTTCAAGCCGGCGTGTCCCGCAGCGGCTGCCTCGAATTGTTCAAGCAACAGCAGAAAGCCTTCCGTTTCCCGCTCGATTGCCCGCAATACGTCCAGGCACATGACATTGCCTGAACCTTCCCAGATCGAATTGACTGGCGCTTCGCGGTACAGGCGCGCCATCGGCCCCGTTTCCACGTAGCCGTTGCCGCCCCAGACTTCCATGCATTCACCGGTGAACTCCAGAGCGCGCTTGCAGATCAAGAACTTGGCGGCCGGTGTGACAATGCGCCGCCATGCGCGCTCCAGCGGATCGGCCGGAGATTCGAAAGCCTGTGCCAGGCGCAGCATCAGCACGGTCGCCGCTTCGCTTTCGAGCGCGAGATCGGACAGCACATTGCGCATCAGCGGCTGCTCGCTCAGCATCCGGCCGAACACCTTGCGGTGACGCGCATGGTGGGCCGCCTGTACAAATGCCTGGCGCATCAGGCCGGCGCTGCCGATCACGCAATCGAGACGGGTATGGTTCGCCATTTCGATAATGGTGGGGATGCCGCGGCCTTCGTCGCCCACCATCACGCCATACGCATCTTGAAATTCCACTTCGCTGCTGGAATTGGAGCGGTTGCCGAGCTTGTCCTTGAGACGTTGCACCAGTACTGCGTTCTTGGTGCCGTCGGGTCGCCAGCGCGGTACGAAGAAGCAGGACAGGCCGCCTTCGGTGCGCGCCAGTACAAGATGCGCGTCGCACATCGGCGCCGAAAAGAACCACTTGTGGCCGGTCAGCAGATATTCCGCGCCGCGTCCTTCGCCGCTGAGCGGACGAGCGGTCGTGGTGTTGGTGCGCACATCGGAGCCCCCTTGCTTTTCGGTCATGCCCATGCCGATCAGGATGGATTTTTTTTGTTCCAGCGGCAGGTCGCGCGGATCATGTTCGCGCGAGTACAACTTGTCGCGCAAAACTTCGAACAGTTTGGGTTCGTTTCGCAACACCGGAATCGCCGCAAACGTCATCGTGGTCGGGCAGAGCGAGCCTGATTCCACCTGCGACTGAAGAAAGTAGCCGGCCGCGCGGGCCGCATGGGCACCCGGCCGCGGATCGGACCAGGGCAGGGCATGCAAGCCTTCTGTACGCAACAAGCCGAGCAAGGCATGCCAGCTTGGATGGAACTCCACCCGGTCTATGCGCTGGCCTATTCGGTCATGCGTGGCGAGTTCGGGCAGATGATGATTGGCGAGTTCGCCCAGGCGCAAAACCTCCGCCGTGCCAAGTGTTGCGCCGAAACGCCGAAGATTATCTTCATTCCAGGCTGCGCCGCTGCGCCGCAATCCGTCAGCCAACGCAACATCACTGGTAAAAAGGTTGTAGTCCTCCAGTTCCGGTACCTGGTTCGTTACTTCATGTGTGGGCCATTGCATTCTGGATATCCTTTTCACGATGAGTTCTCGGACTATAACTTGCATCAGGTCAGGTAAAATGCGAGCTACATTCAACAGCCAGCGCCGCCATGTCTTATCAAGTCCTTGCCCGCAAGTATCGCCCAAAGAGCTTCGAGACGCTTGTCGGGCAGGAGCATGTCGTGCGGGCACTTACGCACGCGCTGGAGCAGCAACGCCTGCATCATGCCTACCTGTTTACAGGGACGCGCGGCGTCGGCAAGACCACCCTGTCCCGCATTCTCGCCAAATCCCTGAACTGCGAGGCCGGCATCACCGCTACGCCTTGCGGCAAATGCGAAGCCTGTACAGCCATCGATGCCGGCCGCTTTGTCGACTACATCGAAATGGATGCGGCCTCGAACCGTGGCGTTGATGAAATGGCGCAATTGCTGGAGCAGGCCGTCTACGCGCCATCGAATGCACGCTTCAAGGTTTACATGATCGACGAAGTTCACATGTTGACCAATCACGCATTCAATTCGATGCTCAAGACGCTGGAAGAACCGCCGGCGCACGTCAAGTTCATTCTGGCAACAACCGATCCACAAAAAATTCCCGTTACCGTGCTCTCGCGCTGCCTGCAGTTCAATCTCAAGCAGATGCCGCCAGGCCATATTGTCGGCCATCTCGAAAACATATTGGGACAAGAGAGTATAGAGTTTGATGCTCCCGCCCTGCGTCTGCTTGCACAAGGCGCGCATGGTTCGATGCGCGATGCGCTCTCGCTCACCGATCAGGCGATTGCCTATGCAGCCGGCAAGGTGACGTTGGGAGCGGTGCAGGGCATGCTCGGCGCGCTCGACCAGTCCTATCTGATCCGCATACTCGATGCGCTGGCGGCGCAGGACGGAACTGGCCTGCTTGCGGTCGCCGATGAAATGGCGGCTCGCAGCCTGTCGTACAACGTTGCCTTGCAGGATCTCGGCACGCTGCTGCACCGGCTCGCGTTGGCGCAAACCGTCCCGGCGGCATTGCCCGACGATGTGCCGGAGCGTGACGACGTGCTGCGTCTGTCCGGCTTGTTCGACGCGGAAGAAATACAACTGTTCTATCAAATCGCTGTGCATGGCCGCAATGAACTGAGTCTCGCGCCCGACGAATACGCCGGATTTTCGATGACGCTATTACGCATGCTGGCATTTCGTCCCGGCATGGGTGGTGCCGAGCGTGCCGCGCAGTCGCCGGCAGCGCCGGAACCAGCCCGTACCCTGAATTCTTCCCCCGCAACAGCAAGCCGCGCGCAAGCGCCGGCGCATGCCAGTGCAGCGGCCGCACAATCACAGCCGGCAAGACCGGCCGGCATGAGTCCGGCCCGCGCGGCACTGGAAGCGGCGCGCAATGGCGGCAGATCGCAGGCTGCTACGCCGCCGGCTGCGCGTCCTGCAAGCGCCGCGCCACCGCCATGGGACGATGAGGCTCCGCCCGCGCGCGATATGCCGTCGTTCGATTCACTTCCGGTCGCGACTCAAAAAAAAACTGAAGTACGCAGCGAGCCGCAGCGGCAGCCATTGATACAGTCGGATACCGCAGTGTTGGAAGAGCCGCCGATCATTGTCGTGCCGGAACTGCCGACGGCAAAGATGTCGCCACCTGTTTCGGCACCGATGCCGTCGCTCAATTGGGATGGCAACTGGCCGGCCCTAGCTGCGGCACTTCCCTTGCGCGGCGTGGTCCAGCAATTGGCGCAGCAGAGCGAGCTTTTGCAATGCGAAGACAACGGCGATGCGGTAATGATGCATGTGCGCATCCCGCTGGAAACACTGCGATCGGCCGGAGCCGTCGATAAACTGACAGCGGCCTTGTCCGAACATTTTGGAAAAGCCGTACGTGTCACTACCGAAATTGGCGCCGTTCAGCAGACCGCCAATGCGCAAGCAGTGGCCGAACGCGAAGCCCGGCAGCGCCAGGCGGAAGAGAGCATGCAGCGCGATCCTTTCGTGCAGACGCTGATGCGGGAATTCGGCGCGACGATCGTGCCAGGCTCGATCAAGCCTGTGTAACGCATACCGTTACCCATAACCAATGAACAACCAACGAGCAGGAGCAATATCATGATGAAGGGCCAACTGGCAGGGCTGATGAAGCAAGCCCAGCAAATGCAGGACAACATGAAGAAGATGCAGGACCAGCTTGCATTGATCGAGGTCGAGGGCCAGTCAGGCGCCGGCCTGGTCAAGGTGATCATGACCTGCAAGAACGATGTCAGGCGCGTCACGATCGATCCATCCCTGCTGGGGGATGACAAGGACATGCTGGAAGACCTGGTCGCAGCCGCTTTCAATGATGCGGTCCGCAAGGCCGAAGCGACATCCCAGGAAAAAATGTCCGGCATGACCGCGGGCTTGCCGCTGCCCCCGGGCTTCAAGATGCCGTTCTGACGGCGCATGCATGCAGGCGAGCACGTATCGACGCGCTGCGCCTGCAGCGCCGCAGGCGCATTGACCCTATCCAGTCGCGATGACAGAGAGTCCGAGTGAAATCGCCTTCCAGCCTTGAATTTTTGACCGAAGCCTTGCGCAGGCTGCCCGGCATCGGTCCGAAGTCCGCCCAGCGCATGGCTTACCACCTGATGCAGCACGACCGCGATGGTGCCGCCATGCTCGGCCGCGCCCTCTCGCAAGCGGTCGAACGCGTCCATCATTGTGCCCGCTGCAATACGTTCACCGAGAACGAATTGTGCGAAATGTGCATGGACCCGGAACGCGATGCCGCGCTGCTATGCGTGTGTGAAACGCCGGCCGATCAATTGATGATCGAGCAGACGCTGACTTACAAGGGATTGTATTTCGTGCTGATGGGACGACTCTCCCCACTCGACGGCATCGGCCCCAAGGACATTCATCTGGAAAAGCTGATCACGCGCGCCACCGACGGTGCGGTGAACGAAGTCGTGCTGGCTACCAACTTCACCAACGAAGGCGAAGCGACCGCGCACTACATCAGTGAAACGCTGAAGGCGCGCGGCCTGAAAGTCAGCCGCCTCGCGCGAGGCGTTCCGGTCGGCGGCGAACTGGAATATGTGGATGCGGGAACGATAGCGCGCGCCATGCTGGATCGTCGCACGACCTAGTGTAGTGTTTCACTCTTCTTGAGACATAAAAGTGCGTCTTTCACGCCGACTCTTCGTTGCACATCCTCGCAATAGCTCGCTATTGCTGCGGTGTGCGCCTCGATTCGCCGCGAAATCCATCACTTTTATCAGTCTCAATCTACGTGAAACACTACACTAGACGCTGGTCGGATTCAAACTCCAATCGCGCGAACGCGCACCTTAGCCTTCAGGGACATGACAACAAAAACATCCGTCGGCCCGCTTGCCGGCATCAAGGTACTCGAACTCGGCACGCTGATCGCCGGGCCCTTTTGTTCACGCATGCTTGCCGAATTCGGCGCCGATGTCATCAAGATCGAATCGCCCGACGGCGGCGACCCGATACGGCAATGGCGGGTGCTGAAAGATGGCACTTCCCTGTGGTGGTCGGTACAGTCACGCAACAAGAAAAGCGTGACACTGAACATGAAAGATCCGCGTGGCCAGGACATCGCCAGGCAGCTCGCGCTCGAAGCCGACATCATCATTGAAAACTACCGGCCTGGCGTGCTGGAAAAATGGAATCTCGGCTACGAGGATCTGAAGCAGCACAATCCGGCCACGATCATGGTGCGGTTGTCCGGATACGGCCAGACCGGACCGATGAAAGACTTGCCGGGATTCGGAGCGATCGGCGAATCCATGGGCGGCATGCGCTATGTGTCAGGCCATCCCGACCGGCCGCCGGTGCGCATCGGCATCTCTATCGGCGATTCCGTTGCAGCCTTGCATGGCGTGATCGGCGCGATGATGGCGCTGCGCCATCGCGACACCACCGGTGGACGCTGGAATGGCAAGACCGGAACTGACTGTATCGCCGGCCAGGGCCAGATGGTCGATGTCGCGCTGTATGAGGCGGTGTTCAACATGATGGAATCGCTGGTGCCGGAATACGATCATGCCGGCGTCGTGCGCGAACGCACCGGCGGCGCCTTGCCCGGCATCGTGCCGTCCAATACCTATACCACCGGCGATGGTGAAAACATCGTAATCGCCGGTAATGGAGACGCGATCTTCAAACGCCTAATGCTGGCAATCGGGCGACAGGACATGGCCGACGATCCTCAGCTTGCTCGCAACGACGGCCGCGTGCCGCGCACTGCCGAAATCGATGGCGCGATCCAGCAATGGTGTGCGACGCAAACCATTGATCAGGCCCTCGCGGTGCTGAAGGCCGCCGACGTCCCTGTCGGCAAGATCTATTCGGTGCGCGACATGATGAGCGACCCGCAATTCCTTGCACGCCGCATGTTCGAACAGCATGCGTTCGCGGACGGCACGCCGATCAAGCTTCCAGCCATCACACCCAAGCTGTCGGTAACGCCCGGTGAGACAAAATGGCTGGGTCCGCAACTCGGCGAGCACAATACTGAAGTCTTGCGCGCACTGGGTTATGATGACGAGCAGATCGCGCAGTTGGCGCGTGACCGCGTTATCTAGTCAGAACCCCCTGCAAGGACGCGTTGAGCGCCTGCAGAGCCCAACGAATAACAAGTCGGAGACAGCATGAACAAGACTTTCTGGAAGCAGTTCGCGATTGCGCTTGCACTTTTTCTCGCCGGTTATTTCACCTTCAACGGCAAGCTGTTTGCCCAGACACTGGAAAAGCCGAAAGTCTCGATCGCGGTGGGCGGCAAGAACCTGTTCTACTACCTTCCGTTGACAGTTGCCGAGCAACTCGGCTATTTCAAGGATGAAGGCCTGCAGGTTGAAATCAGCGATTTCGCCGGCGGCGCCAAGGCTTTGCAGGCACTGGTCGGCGGCAGCGCCGACGTGGTGTCGGGCGCATACGAACACACGATCAACATGCAGGCCAAGGGCCAATCCATCACCGCTTTCGTGTTGCAGGGCAGGGCGCCGCAGATCGTGCTGGCGGTCTCGAACAAGACCATGCCCAATTACAAAAGCATCGCCGACCTCAAGGGCAAGAAAATCGGCGTCACCGCGCCGGGTTCATCGACCAACATGATGGCCAATTTCGTGCTCGCCAAGGGCGGGCTCAAGCCGACCGATGTCTCCTTCATCGGCGTTGGCACATCGGCCGGCGCGCTGGCGGCGATGCGCTCCGGGCAGATCGATGCGATCGCCAACCTGGACCCGGTTGTCACCATGCTGCAGCAAAAGAATGACGTCAGGGTCATCGCCGATACGCGTACGCTGAAGGACACCAACGACGTCTTCGGCGGCCCAATGCCGGCCGCCACGCTGTACACCACCGATGCCTTCCTCAAAAAGAATCCGAATACCGCACAGGCGCTGACCAATGCGATGGTCCGTGCATTGAAATGGCTGCAAAAGGCCGGTCCATCCGACATCATCAAGGTGGTTCCGGAAAGCTACCTGCTGGGCGACCGCGCGCTGTATATCGATGCCTTCATGAAGGTGCGTGAAGCGATTTCGCCGGATGGCATGATCCCCGATGCCGGACCGAAGACCGCATTGAAGACGCTGCAGGCGTTCGACCCGGAACTCGCCAGCAAGAACATCGACTTGGCCAAGACCTACACCAATGAACTGGTGAAGAAGGCAAACGCGAAGTACAAGTAAACCAAGCAAGGCCGCGCCGGCGGCCCGCCCGCCGTAGGGCGCAGAATCATGCCGATGCCTGCAGCAGGCAGGCATGCCACTTCACGACACCAGCAACGATGACACCTGCGCTTGCCCTCGACAGCATTACCTGCACCTTCGTCTCCAAGGAAGACCGCACGCAACGCTATACCGCGGTTGCCGATACCACTCTGCATATCGCACCGGGCGAATTCGTATCGGTGGTCGGTCCTACAGGATGCGGCAAGTCGACCCTGCTGAATGTCGGCGCAGGTTTGCTTGCGCCGTCTTCCGGATCGATCAAGGTTTTTGGCGAACCGCTGGAAGGCATTAACCGCCGCGCCGGCTACATGTTCCAGGCCGAAGCCTTGATGCCCTGGCGCAGCGCGCTGCAAAACGTCATTGCCGGCCTGCAGTTTCGCGGCATTGATGCGGCGAGTGCGCGCCGGCAGGGCGAAGAGTGGCTGGCACGCGTCGGCCTGCAAGGTTTTGGCGATCGTTATCCGCATCAATTGTCCGGCGGCATGCGCAAACGGGTCGCGCTCGCGCAGACCCTGATTCTGGACCCCGACATCATGCTGATGGACGAACCGTTTTCCGCGCTGGATGTGCAGACCCGGCAATTGATGGAAAACGAAGTGCTCGATTTGTGGAGCGCCAAGAAAAAGGCAGTGCTGTTCATTACTCATGACCTCGATGAAGCGATCGCGATGTCCGATCGTGTCGTTGTGCTGTCGGCGGGACCGCAAACCCATCCGATCGGCGAATTCCATATCGACCTTCCGAGGCCGAGGGATGTGGCGGAAATTCGCATGCATCCGCGCTTTGTGGAACTGCATGCGCAAATCTGGAATGTATTACGGGAAGAAGTGCTGAAGGGGTATCAGCAGCAAAAGACCAAGGCATAGGTTTGGTCGCCGGCAGAAAGAGAGTGCCGCGCGGCTGCCGACAGGAACGCACATCAATCGATAACAACGCATAAGCGATGCTCAATCTCATCCGACCAAACCAAAAAAACCTGCGCATCTGGCAGGTACTCGTACTGGTTGCCTTTTTCGCGGTCTGGCATTTCGCGACCCGTGATCCCCAAGCTGCATTTTTCTTCGGCGAGCCGATCAAGGTGATGGCGCGCATCTGGCAATGGTTCACGGTCGGCAGCGGAACGCTGGAAGTCGGGTTCATGGATTCGACCTGGTTCACGCTGAACTTTCCAGCCGAAATCTATCCGCATCTGCTAGTGACGCTCACCGAGACGTTGCTGGCTTTCGGTATCGGCACGCTGCTGGGATTGGCTTGCGGCCTGTGGCTGGCGCTCTCGCCACTGACATCGGCCATCCTTGATCCCTATATCAAGGCGGCCAACTCCATGCCGCGCGTCATCCTTGCGCCTATTTTCGCGATGTGGTTCGGCCTTGGCATCTGGTCGAAAGTGGCGCTGGCGGTCACACTGGTTTTCTTTATCGTGTTTTTCAACGTCTACCAGGGTGTCAAGGAAGTTAGTCCGGTCGTTCTGGCCAATGCCCGCATGCTGGGCGCCAGCCAGCGCCAGCTGTTGCGTCAGGTCTATCTGCCGTCGGCGACCTCATGGGTATTTTCAAGTCTGCATACCTCGGTCGGCCTTGCCTTCGTCGGCGCCATCGTCGGCGAATACCTGGGTTCGGCGCGCGGCGTCGGTTATCTGATCCTGCAGGCGGAAGGCACTTTCGACATCAATACCGTGTTTGCCGGCATTCTTGTGCTGACGGCTTTTGCACTGGTGCTCGACACCGTGGTCGGCATGATAGAGCGGCGCCTGATGAAGTGGCAGCCGAAAAGCGGCGAAACCGAGAAGATGTAATCCCGGGCGGGCGCAGGTCTTGCTAGAACGGAATCGGCTAACGCGACCGATTCCGCACCAGCCCTGCGCATCAGTTTGCGCAGGTAGAAAAGTGTGAACGTGCGCACCACATTTGTGCTTGCCAGATGCCCATGTCGTGTGACGGCCCGTTTTGAGGCGTACTGCCCGAAAACAGTGCGTCGCCGCGCCTGGCATAAATAAAACACTCCAAGGAGGACCTCAATGACACTACCTCAGCCCACCATGCTTATCCGCAGTCTTTTTATTATCGCTGCCACGCTACTGTCCGGTACCGCCATCGCGCATCCTGGCCTGCATCATGCGGACGCAAGCTTCGCGGCCGGTTTCGGACATCCTTTTGTCGGCTGGGATCATCTGCTCGCCATGCTGGTGGTCGGCATCTGGGCTGTCCAGCAAAAGCGCCTCCCGGCTCTGCTGATGGCGCTGGCCTTCCCGCTGATGATGGCTGTCGGGGCCGCAGTGGCCATGTATGGCAGTAGCTTTGGTGGCGTCGAGACCGGTATCGCGAGTTCGCTTGCCTTGCTGGGCTTGCTGGTTGCCTTTGCGGTGCGCATGCCGGTGGGTGCGGGAATTGCGATGGTCTCGGTGTTCGGCCTGATGCATGGCTACGCGCACGGTATCGAAGCACCTGTCGGCGGTTCCATGTTGGCGTACGGTGCCGGATTTGTGCTTGCGACGCTGCTCTTGCATCTGGCCGGTGTACTGATGGGGCTCGCTGGACGCCGTCCAGTCGCCGCCATGTTGTTGCGGGCAAGCGGTGCGGCTGTCGCAGTTACTGGCGTAGGCTTGCTGGCCTTTACCTAAAACTGCTTGTTCAGCAATGCATGAAGGCGGTCCACGCCACGCCTGATTTCAGCGGGCGGGATTGCCGCAAAACCTAGCAGCAATCCGCATACGCCAACGCGTCGCGTATCGGCTTGCGTCTCGTTATAGAAATACGACAGGCCTCGCAGCTCAAGTCCATGATCCAGCCCCGCCTTGGCGATGACGTGGTCGTCGCAAGGCTGCCTGAACATCACCGGCAGATGCAAGCCTGTATCCGTCGCGCCGACGGTCAATCGATCCGATAGACGTGCGTCGATTGCGCGCAGCAGGGTGTCGCGCCGTTCCGCATACACGTCGCGCGTGCGGCGGATATGGCGCTGAAAATGTCCTTCCTGGATAAAATCCGCCAATACTGCCTGGGGCACCAGCGGCGCGTGGCGGTCCATGATTGCCTTGCCTTGGGTGAACGCCTGCGCAAGCGCCGGCGGAGCGACGATATACCCTAGCCTCAAGCCGGGAAACAATACTTTCGACAGCGTTCCCACGTAAATCACGCAACCGGACTTGTCCAGACTTTGCAGCGATGCAAGCGGCGGGCCGCCGTAACGGTATTCGCTGTCATAGTCGTCTTCGACTACCCATGTCTTGTTGGCCGACGCCCAGCCTAACAGTTCCAGCCGCCGTGGCAGGCTCATTGTCATGCCAAGCGGCAGCTGATGGGTCGGCGTGACATATACCAGCCGCGCTTCAGGATAATGGCTGATGCCGTGCGCTACGTTCAATCCCTCATTATCGACCGGCACCGGACAGATACAGGCTTCCGCCGCCCGCAGCGAGGCATTGATTCCGCGATAGCCGGGTTCTTCCACCCAGACCTTGTCTTCCGGCATCAGCAGCATGGTGGCGATCAGATACACAGCTTGTTGCGAGCCCGAGGTGATGATGATTTGATCGGCGGTGCACTGCACGCCGCGCGAGGCGCGCAGATAGCCGGCCAAGGCTTCGCGCAGCGGCAGGTATCCGGCAGGGTCGCCGTAGCCCAGTTCATGGGGCGGGCGGCGCCAGCAACGGGCTTCCAGCCGGCTCCACACATCGAAGGGAAAGGCATCCAGTCCCGGCATGCCAATGCGAAACGCGCGCGATGCTCCCTGATGGTAGGGCAGATATGCTTCGGGCCCGGTAAAGCGTTCGCCGCGTGCAGACAGAGGGCGGATAAGCTGATGCGGCTTGCCACTGTTCAGTGCATTCGCGATTGGCAGCGAGGAACTGACGAAAGTGCCCTTGCCCACGACACCAGATAGATAGCCTTCGGCGAGCAATTGCGAATAGGCATTCAGAATGGTTTGCCGCGAAACGCCGAACATAGTCGACAATTCTCGCGTCGGCGGCAATTGGACGCCCGGGCCGAGAGTTCCTGCCAGGATCGCCTGCTTGATTGCAAGATAAAGCTGTCGAAACATCGGTGTCGCCGACCCGGGATCAAGTCGCAGGGTGGCTAGAGAGTCGGCAAAGTGCATAGGAGACGGATCGCAAAATTGGTATTCTCAAATTACCATTTATTGGCTCTTTAAGAAAGCCAAATGGCTTGATAAGCTGTTTTCCGCTGCAGCATTCTTGGTTCACCATCACCTCATCCTAACCAGGCAGGGACACTATGCACACTTACGAAGCCACTATCTCCTGGAGCCGCGGAGACCACGCATTTACCGACAATCGCTACAGCCGCGGCCACCGCTGGAGTTTCGATGGCGGAATCGAAGTTCCGGCATCGTCGTCGCCCTCCGTCGTGCCGGAGCCGATGTCGATCGCTGCGGCGGTCGATCCGGAAGAGGCCTTTGTCGCCGCAGTATCCAGCTGCCATATGCTGACCTTTCTTTGGGTCGCGGGCCGGCAAGGCTTTGTGGTCGATAGCTATCGCGACAAGGCGTTGGGAATCATGGAAAAGAATACGGAAGGACGCGTTGCGGTCACCCGTGTGACGCTGCGTCCGCGCATCGTGTTCAGTGGCACTCGCCAACCCAGTGCCGACGAATTGGACCATATGCACCACAAGGCGCATGAGGATTGTTTTATCGCCAACTCCGTCAAGTCGGAAATCGTGGTTGAAGCACAATAACTCGTATCACGGCACTAAAGGATCATTCATGTATATACCGTCAATGTTCGAGGAAACGCGCCTCGACGTTATGCACCAGTTGATGCGCGAACATTCTCTCGGCACATTCGTCACGCTTGGGCCGGATGGGCTCAATGCCAATCAGCTGCCGTTTGAAATCGATTCCGGCGACCCACCGTTCGGCACCTTGCGCGCGCACGTTGCGCGCGCCAATCCGGTATGGCGCGACGCGTCCGGCAGTGTGGAGTCGCTGACGGTGTTTCAGGGCGCACGCGCCTATATCAGCCCTTCGTTCTACGCGACCAAGAAAGAGCACGGCAAGGTCGTCCCGACCTACAACTATATGGTCGTGCATGCCTATGGACCGCTGCGCGTGATCGATGATCCGCAGTGGGTACGTGCCCAGCTTGAGCGCCTGACCGGTGCGCATGAAGCAGGACAGTCTGAAGCCTGGAAGTTGAGTGATGCGCCGGCCGACTTCATCGAGAAGCTGTTGCCGTCGCTGGTAGGCATCGAGATTCCGATCACAAGATTGCTCGGGAAGTGGAAGGTCAGCCAGAACCAGCCGCGCCTCAATCGCATCGGTGTGGAGGACGGGTTGAGGACACGAGGCGGCAGCGAAGCGCTGGCAATGGCGGAGGCGGTGGCTAACCGAGGAAATCAGATCGCATAGCACGCGCGGCGGAGAATGCGGTCTCGCTTGGTACAATGGCGGTTTCGCAATCTAAACCGGCATTTTCATGATTGATATCCAACTTCTCCGCAAGGACATCGACAGCGTCGCGGCCCGTCTGGCCGCGCGCAAATTCCAGCTGGATGTTGCCGCCTTCAACGCCATGGAGGCGGAACGCAAGCAGATCCAGACCCGTACCGAAGAATTGCAGGGCAAGCGCAACGCACTGTCCAAGCAGATCGGCATGCTCAAAGGCAAGGGCGAAGACACCACTGCCGTGATGACCGAAGTGGCCGGCATCGGCGACGAATTGAAAGCATCCGCCGAGCGGCTCGATGTCATCCAGGCAAAAATGAGCGATTTCCTGCTGGCCGTTCCCAACCTGCCGCATGAATCGGTGCCGGCCGGCGCGGACGAGAGCGCTAACGTCGAAGTGCGCAAGGTAGGGACGCCGCGCAGCTTCGATTTTGAAGTCAAGGACCATGTCGATGTCGGCGCCGCAATCGGCCTCGATTTCGATGTGGCGGCCAAGCTGACCGGTTCCCGCTTTGCCGTCATGAAGGGCGGCATCGCCCGACTGCATCGCGCGCTCGCGCAATTCATGCTGGACACGCATACCGCTGAACACGGCTATACCGAATGCTATACGCCTTACATGGTCAATGCCGACTCCCTGCGCGGGACAGGGCAGTTGCCGAAATTCGAAGCGGATCTATTCGCGGCCAAGAAGGGCGGGCAGGAAGGCGAGGGCGAAGCCCTGTACCTCATCCCCACATCGGAAGTCCCGTTGACCAATATGGTGCGCGACGAAATCGTTGCCGCTGATGCGCTGCCGATCAGGATGACTGCGCATACGCCATGCTTCCGTTCCGAGGCTGGCAGCTATGGCCGCGATACGCGCGGGATGATTCGCCAGCACCAGTTCGACAAGGTGGAAATGGTGCAGATCGTCCATCCCGAAAAATCATATGAAGCAATTGAAGAAATGGTAGGCCACGCCGAAAACATTCTCAAGAAGCTCGGCCTGCCGTACCGTGTGATCACTTTGTGTACCGGCGACATGGGCTTTGGCGCAGCGAAGACCTATGACCTCGAAGTTTGGCTGCCGGCGCAAAACACCTATCGCGAAATTTCCTCGGTATCGAATTGCGAAGCCTTCCAGGCGCGTCGCATGCAGGCTCGCTTCCGCAATGTGCAGGGCAAGCCGGAACTGGTCCATACCCTAAACGGCTCCGGCCTTGCGGTCGGCCGTACATTGGTCGCCATCCTCGAAAATTACCAGCAGGCTGATGGCAGTGTAGAAATCCCGGCGGCATTGCAGCCGTACATGGGCGGTCTGACACGGTTGGCGCCAGCGGTATAGAAGGTAACCGTCAACGCTCAACGCTCAAGCGTGGCTTTGCGAAAGAAAGGGCCACGCTGGCGTAGCAGATCCCTGGCGCCGTTCAATGAACAGGCTGTTGCCAGGGATTTTTTTTGCCTGCTTCTTGGCTTCCGCTGCAGCCGTTGCGATCTGATGGTGCGAGTGGAAGTTGCCGGGCTCCACGCGCACGACGCCAAGCGAAATGCTGATGAGCGGATGGAACACCCTGCGTCCGCGCCGGTCTTCGCTGACGTAAGTGCCGCGCTCGCGGTCGTCGGCGTTGTAATACCCCGGGATCGCCGCGCCGAAGTCATTCATGACACTGCGGCACCGGGCCTCCCAATCCTCGCTCTGAAACAGGATGATGAAATCGTCGCCGCCGATATGGCCGATGAAGTCGCGCGTCGGATCGCAATGCGCAGCCAGCGTCCTTCCGGTCAACTGGATCACATCGTCGCCCCTGCGGTAACCGTAGGCGTCATTGAACGGCTTGAAATGATCGAGGTCCGCGTAGCAGGCGAAGAAGGGCACGCCGCCCTGTAGCAACCGGTCGATATGCTCATTGATCGGTACATTCCCCGGCAGCATGGTCAGGGGATTGGCGTAGCGCGCCGCATTGATCTGCATCTGCGTGATTTCACGCATCAGGTCCTGGCCGGTTCCCATCCCGATATAGCGATCTTCCGCCGTGATGATGAAACCGTTGGACAGATGATGATGGTCAGCCTCGACGATCATCCGGCTCAATTCCTGCAGGCTGGTGTTCTTGTCGATGATCAGGGGATACGGATCCATGAATGTCACGCAGGATTTCTTGCCGTAGACGTCGCGCGAGAACAGACGCGCAAAGCGGTCGATCAGATTATGGCGAGTGATCAGTCCTACGGGCCTGCCGTTTTCCACCACCGGAACGTTCTGCAGATCCGGTGTGCCGATGAACATTTCATACACGTCGGTGTTCGTCATCACTGGCGAAGCAGGCGGCACTGCACGCAACAGCTTGGCTGCGGTAATCACATTGTGTTCCAGTGCCGCCTTGTAGGGATAGACGGATACGCCGCTGCGGTTAAGGGAGGCGGCGATGTCGGTTGCCACATCGATCGCGGGATGCGCCAGCGGGCGTGCGATATGGTAGCCCTGACCATAGGCGATTCCGAGGTCGCGCACTAGCAGCATCTCGTTTTGTGTTTCGATGCCTTCAGCGATCGCAATCGTGCCGGATTCCTGCGCGATTTCCTGGATCGAGCGGACGAACTGGAGCTTGACTGGGTCCTGATTGATGCCCTGTACGAAATGCATATCGATCTTGACATATTCCGGCCGCAACTCCGACCACAGGCGCAAGCTCGAAAAGCCTTCACCCAGGTCGTCAATCGCGATTTGAAAACCCATGCCGCGATAATGCTTCACGGCTTCCTTCAACAGCTTGTAATCGTAGGTAGGCTGGTTTTCCGTCAATTCGATGATGACGCGATCCGGATGAATTCCCACATCGTCGATGTATGCCAGCGTTTCGCCATACCGCGCATGCGGTTGCAACAGCATTTCCGGACTCACGTTCAGGAAGAGCTTGCCCGGCAGCTGTAATTCGGTAAAGCGTTCGAGCACGATGCGACGGCACATGTGCTCGACTTCCACGCTGAGATCATGTGCGCGTGCGACCTTGAACAAATTCATCGGCGAATGCAGCGGACTATCGGATGGCCCGCGGATCAGGCCTTCATAGCCGACGATGCCGCCGCGCTGCATATTGATGATAGGTTGAAATAAGGCGGTCAACTGCCGCTGGCTCAAGACTTCTTGTAAACGCGATAGCAGCATGGCATCCTTGCTTTCCGTCTGCCTGCAAGGTTCTTCCACTCTGTCATTGGCGGCGGTCCTGGCAATATGCGCGGCTGTGGCGACAGCCTCATTTGTGTCGGGGCACAGCATCGTCGCCGGAACGGATGTCATGATCGCGTTTTTATGGTGCAGTTCGTGGTTGGGCGCGAGCAGAGATAAAGACGGACTCAAGGCAGGCTTTCTTGTTCTTCTTGATAGGGGGAATCGGTTAGTGCAGTGCCAATCTTAAAGACCGTTTATGACAGCATGATGATAAGAAGAAACTTTTCAGGAGCGCGAAGGCGCCAGCCGAGGCGCGAAGGGAATACATCATCGATTAGTTTATGAACTGCAATCCCCCCTTCCGCCCCGGAGGAAGTCTGTTATAATTTCGTGCTTTGCGGCTGACTCGCCGCAAGACGACCAAAGACGGAAAGGTGGCAGAGTGGTCGAATGCGCTGGACTCGAAATCCAGTATACGTTTATGCGTATCGAGGGTTCGAATCCCTCCCTTTCCGCCAGTAATTCAAAGACTTACGCAGTCTACTTCAGAGCCGCTAATCAGCGGCTTTTTCTTTTGCTGCTGGTGATTTTTTACCAGCCATTCCGATCTTCCTCACCGCGTCCGCCAGCCTGTCTACCGCAAGGTGGCTGTAGCGTTTTGTGTCGCGAAGTTCTTGTGCTCCAAACTCCGCTGACGGTATAGAGATCGACGCCGTTGTTGATCATCTCGTTCGCCGCGCACGGCAGTCATTGCATTGCCTCGATAGCTAGGGTTGATATTTTCACATGTGGAAATTACTCAACAGTGGATGGAAAGTCACACGATTCTTCTTTGTCGTTTCGTGCCCAAGCCTGCTATTATCTTTCTGCATAGAAACATTCCTGAGGGAAAGTTTTTGTGAGGCCACAAGAGCAGCGAATCGCTGGAACTCGGAAACAGCAACATGAAGTTGTAAAGGCTGGAACGTAGTAGACCATGAAAATGTTGCCCATGTTTATCGGCGGGAGCGGGCCATGAATCGCGCTAATCACCGCTTTTCCTATTTACTGTATCCAATCACCCTGGGCATGGCCGGCGCAGCCGCAGTGCTGGCCTTTGGCGGCTTGAGCTGGGGTGCCACACTGGCCGCCGCCGCGCTGGGCGCGGCCGGAATGGGTGCGGGATGGCGCATGAAGGCCGCACACGACGCACTGCAGCAGTCGATTGAAGCTTACATCGCCGGCCGGCAGCAATTCGGCGAACAGCTCACGCCGGTCTGGGTAGGTCACATCGAGTCATCGATGTCCCAGATGGACACCGCGGTTTCTTCGCTGGCCGAACGTTTTTCCGGCATTGTCGACAAGCTCGACCACGCGGTGCACGCCTCCGGCGTTTCCTCCGAATCGATTGAAGATGGCGACGCCGGCCTGGTCGCCGTGTTCGCCGCCAGCGAGAAGGAGCTCGGTTCGGTGATCGCCTCGCTCAAGACGGCCACCGCCAGCAAGGCAGCGATGCTTGAGAAGGTCCAGGGCCTGGAAAAGTTCATTGCCGAACTCGAAGGGATGGCGTCCGAAGTCGCCACCATCGCCGCGCAAACCAACCTGCTTGCCCTCAACGCCGCGATCGAAGCGGCG
Organism: Noviherbaspirillum saxi; assembly: GCF_003591035.1. Classification (NCBI taxonomy): domain Bacteria; kingdom Pseudomonadati; phylum Pseudomonadota; class Betaproteobacteria; order Burkholderiales; family Oxalobacteraceae; genus Noviherbaspirillum; species Noviherbaspirillum saxi. Next base: position 2,284,215 of record NZ_QYUO01000001.1, on the reverse strand, counting down.
CGCGCCGGCGAAAGAGGGCGCGGCTTTGCCGTGGTCGCCAAGGAAGTGCGCATGCTCTCCCAGATGTCCGGCGAAACAGGGCGGCGCATCACCGCCAAGGTTGCTCTCATCAGCGATGCCATCGTCGCCACCTGCCAGGCCGCCGAAGAATCGATGCAGCAGGAGCAAAGCTCGATGTCCGCCTCGGAAGCCGTCATCGGTTCCGTGCTCAACGATTTCCGGAGCGTCACCGATGCCCTGGTGCAGTCCGCCAGCCTGCTCAAGCACGAAAGCGTCGGCATCAAGCATGAAGTCGGCGAAGCGCTGGTGCAGTTGCAGTTCCAGGACCGCGTCAGCCAGATCATGTCTCACGTCAAACACAATATCGAGCGCCTCCCGGATTTCCTGAAGCAGAACCGTGCCGGGTTCGACCAGGCCGGCGCTCTGCAACCGCTCGATGCGGCGGCGCTGCTGGCCGAACTGGAAAAGACCTACGCAATGGCCGAGGAGCGCGCCATCCATGCAGGCGGCAATACAGCAAACAGACAAGATAGCGAAATCACGTTTTTTTAGAAGATAAGGCCATGGCAAAAACTATTATGATCGTCGACGACTCCGTGTCGCTCAGACAAGTCGTGGGAATCACGCTGAAGGGGGCCGGTTACGACGTGATCGAGGGTCGCGACGGCAAGGACGCGCTCGCCAAGCTCACCGGACAAAAAATCCATCTCATCATTAGCGATGTCAACATGCCCAACATGGATGGCATCAGCTTCGCTGCGGCGGCCAAGCAAATGCCGAACTATAAGTTCACGCCTATCATCATGCTGACCACCGAATCGGACGAATCCAAGAAACGGCAAGGCCAGGCTGCGGGTGTCAAGGCCTGGGTCCTCAAGCCGTTCAAGCCGGAAGTGCTGCTTGGCGCGGTGCAGAAACTGATACTGCCTTAATCCCACCGCTTCTCCAACCCACAATCTTCGGGAGTACACGATGAACGCTGAAAAAACGCGTAAGGACGGCGCACGCGCGTTGCGCATGGAAGGCGAGATGACCATCTACCGCGCCGCCGAACTCAGGGAAACGCTGCTGGCCTCGTTGGATGGCGTCGCGCGGCTCGACATCGACCTGTCATCGGTTACTGAACTCGATACCGCAGGCGTGCAGCTTTTGATCGCGGCAAAGAAGACAGCGCAGGCCAGGCAGCAGGAACTGCACCTGGTCGCCCACAGCGCGGCGGTGCTGGAAGCGTTCGAGACACTCGATCTTGCCGCCTGCTTTGGCGACCCCCTTGTTGTCTCGTGAGGCGCTCCGATGAATCTTGACGACGCATTGCAAACCTTCATTCTCGAAAGCCGTGAACTGCTGGAGGACATGGAAAACGCGCTGCTGAACGGGGCCCAGGCGGGCACGCAGGATGGCATGGTCAATGCCATCTTTCGCGCCGCGCATACCATCAAGGGGTCGGCAGGGCTGTTCAGTCTCGATCACATCGTCGCGTTCACGCACGTGGTCGAAAGCGTGCTCGACCATGTGCGCGACGGCAAGATCGCCATCGGCGATGAATTGCTGGCCTTGTTGCTGTCCTGCTGCGACTATATTGCTGTCCTGATCGACGGCGTGGAATCCGGCCAGGAAGGCCCCGACACGGCGATGGCGCAGCGTGCCGCACCGCTCATCGAGCAACTGCGCGGCTACCTCGCCGAGGAGCAAGCGCAGGCCGGATTGCCGGCGGTGGTGGTGGAGGCCGAGAGCGTCGAACGCATCGACAGCCGGCGCGGCAACAACGACCACTGGCATATCTCGCTGCGCTTCGGGCCGGACGTCTTGCGAAACGGCATGGATCCGCTGTCGTTCATCCGCTATCTCGGCCGGCTCGGTACGATTGTCGGCATGGTGACGCTGCCCGACGCGCTTCCCCTGCTGGAAGACATGGATGCCGAGTCGTCCTATCTCGGCTTCGAGATCGCGTTCGAGAGCGCCGCCGACAAGACGGAGATCGAAAACGTCTTCGAGTTCGTACGGGACGATTGCCGCATCAGCATCCTGCCGCCGCACAGCCGCATTGCCGATTACTTGCGCCTGATCGAGGAATTGCCGGAGCAAAGCGCGCACCTCGGCGAGATTCTCGTGCGCTGCGGCAGCGTGACCGCGCATGAACTCGACACCGCGCTGAACGCACAAGCGCAGGCGCAACCCGCCACGCCCTTGATCGGCGAAGTGCTGATCGAGCAGCGCACGGTGCAGCCGGTGGTGGTCGAAGCCGCGCTGGCCAAGCAAAGGCAGGCCGGCGAACAAAAAAGCCAGGAAAACCGCTCGATCCGGGTCGATGCCGACAAGCTCGACCACCTCATCAATCTGGTCGGCGAACTGATCATCGCCGGCGCCAGCGCCAACCTGATCGCGCGCCGCGCGCAGATCGCCGAACTGCAGGAGTGCACCTCTATTCTGAGCGGGCTGGTGGAGGAAGTGCGCGACAGCGCGCTGCAACTGCGCATGGTCAAGATCGGCGCGACGTTCAACCGCTTCCAGCGCGTCGTGCACGATGTCTCCAGAGAGATCGGCAAGGATATCGAGCTCATGGTCAGCGGCGAGGATACAGAGCTCGACAAGACCGTGGTGGAAAAGATCGCAGACCCGCTGACCCACCTGGTGCGCAACGCGATCGACCACGGCATCGAGCCGGCGGACGTGCGGGCCGAGCGCGGCAAGCCGGCCAAGGGCACGGTCAAGCTCAACGCTTATCACGACTCGGGCAGCATCGTCATCGAAGTCAGCGACGACGGCGGCGGCTTGAAGCGCGACAGGATCCTGGCCAAGGCGGTCGAACGCGGCCTGGTCGAACCGGGCCGCATCTTGAGCGACAGCGAAATCTACGGGCTGATTTTCGAGCCGGGGTTTTCCACCGCCGAGCAAATTACTAACCTGTCGGGCCGCGGCGTCGGTATGGACGTGGTCAAGAGCAACATCGTTGCACTGCGCGGCAGCGTCGATATCAGCAGCGAAGAAGGCGTCGGCACGACGGTGACGGTGCGCCTGCCGCTGACGCTGGCGATCATCGACGGCTTTCTGGTCGGGCTGGGGAAAACGGTATTCGTCATCCCGCTGGACGTGATCGAGGAATGCATCGAATTTTCCTGCGAGCCCGGGCACGACTACACCAACTTGCGCGGCGAAGTGCTGCCGTTCATCCGCTTGCGCGACCTGTTCGAGGTCGAAGGGGCCGCCGCGCGGCGCGAAAGCATCGTGGTCGTCAGGCACGCGGGACAAAAGGCCGGCCTGGTGGTGGACACCTTGCTGGGCGAGTTCCAGACCGTTATCAAGCCGCTGGGCAAGATGTTCAACCGTATCCAATGCATCAGCGGTTCGAGCATCCTCGGCAGCGGCGATGTCGCCCTCATTCTCGATGTGCCGGCGCTGGTGCACAAGGCAGGGAACGCGGAACGCTCCGTTGTCCAGGCCGGCGCACTCGCATTTTGAAGAATCAATTTATCGAGACCATTTATGAAAACGTCTAACGGATTGAAAGTAAGAACCCAACTCGGACTGGGGTTCGCCATCGTGATACTGATGATGCTCGGGATGGGGGTTTTCTCGATAGTGCAAATGTCGAAGATCAATGATGCCTCCGATGAAATCGCGCTCAACTGGATGCCGAGCATCCGGTATGCGCAAGAAATCAACACCAACACCTCGGACTACCGCATCTACGAGCTGGAGCATGTGCGGGCCGACAGCCCGGAAAGAATGCGGCAGTTCGAGAAGAACATGGCTGATGTCATGGCAACGCTGAAACAGAATCGTGACACGTATGCCAAGCTGATTTCTTCACCTGAAGAAAAAGCCATGTATGAGGAATTCTCGAAAAAATTCGACGCCTACCTGGCGATCCATGAACAAATGGTTGCGTTGTCTCGGCAGCAGAAAACCAACGAAGCGATCGCCTTGATGCATGGCGACTCGCAAAAGCTGTTCGATGAATTTTCGGCGCAATTGCTGAAACTGGTGGAATTGAACGTACGCGGCGGCCAAACTGCCAGCGACAACGCGACCGTGCAATATCGCGAAACGCGGCAATGGATATTTGCCACCATCGCCGCGTGCTTCCTGGCGGCGATCCTGATTGCTTTCCTCATCGTACGTGGCCTGATGCGGCAGCTTGGCGGCGAACCCACCTATGTCGCCGAAATAGCCGCCAAGGTGGCGGAAGGGGATTTGACGGTCACCGTCCATACCAGCGCGCGCGATACCTCCAGCGTACTGTATGGAATGAAAACCATGGTCGCCAAACTGTCGCAGGTGGTGGCGGAAGTCAACGGCACGGCCAATTCGCTGGCCAGTGCCTCGGAAGAAGTGAGCGCGACCGCGCAATCCTTGTCGCAGGCATCGAGCGAACAGGCGGCAGGCGTGGAAGAAACCAGTGCTTCGGTCGAACAGATGACCGCATCGATTGCGCAGAATACCGAAAACGCCAAGGTCACCGATGGCATGGCCAACAAGGCGGCGCAGGAAGCGGCCGAAGGCGGCGAATCGGTGAAGGCGACGGTGGAAGCGATGACGCAGATCGCCAAGAAGATCGGCATCATCGATGACATTGCTTACCAGACCAACCTGCTGGCCTTGAACGCGGCGATCGAGGCGGCGCGTGCCGGCGAGCATGGCAAGGGCTTTGCGGTGGTGGCGGCGGAAGTGCGCAAGCTGGCCGAGCGCAGCCAGGTGGCGGCGCAAGAGATCGGCGAAGTGGCGACCAACAGCGTGGAACTGGCGGAGAAGGCGGGCAAGCTGCTCGACGAGATGGTGCCGAGCATCCGCAAGACCTCGGACCTGGTGCAAGAGATTGCGGCGGCATCCGAAGAGCAGTCGTCGGGCGTAGGGCAGATCAATGCAGCGGTCAGCCAGTTGAGCCAGACGACGCAGCAGAATGCCTCGAGTTCGGAAGAACTGGCGGCAACGGCGGAAGAAATGAGCAGCCAGGCCGAGCAATTGCAGCAGGTAATGGCCTTCTTCAAGCTGGAGGCGTCGGGGCATGCGTTCATGAAAAATTCGCAGGGTAAACCGACGATGAAGATAGGCAAAAAGCCGGCTCCTATCAAGACCGGGAGCAATGGGAATTTTGCCTCGGAGGCGTCGCCCGATGAAGCGCATTTCGTCAAGTTTTAAAGAGGGAGGATCATGTTCAAGAACAAGAGAATGGAAACACGGCTGCAAGCGGGTTTCAGCGGCATGATCTTGCTGTCGATCCTGCTTGGCCTGGTGGCGTTTCTCAATCTGTCGGCGATGAACTCGCATTGGCATGAATTCGAATCGGTCACACTGGCGACGAAGGACGCGGTGCTGGCTGGGAATGAATCTCTCGGCAACGCGATTCATTACAGTGCGGAAGCCGCGCCGGACGAAACGCATTTCAGCAGGTATTAAGGGGGATAAGAATGAATGCACTGGTACAAGCACAGGGCAGGCAGACCAAAGCGGCAACGGCAGTGCGAGCCGCCGACCATGCCCAGTACCTGACTTTCATGCTGAGCGGCGAAACATTCGCCATCGGCATACTCGCGATCAAGGAAATTATCGAATACGGCGGATTGACGGAAGTGCCGATGATGCCGGACTGCATACGCGGCGTGATCAACCTGCGCGGCGCGGTGGTGCCGGTGATGGACATGTCGGCGCGTTTCGGCAAGCCGCCGACTGCAGTCACCAAGCGCACCTGCACCGTGATCGTCGAAATCGAGGCCGAGGGAGAACAGCAGGTGGTGGGGGTGATGGTCGATGCGGTCAATGCGGTGCTGGAGATTCCGGCATCGGAAATCGAACCGGCGCCGCATTTCGGCGCGAAGATCCGCAGCGATTTCATCGAAGGCATGGGCAAGGTCAATGGCAAGTTCGTCATTCTGCTCAATGTCGACAATGTGTTGTCGGTCGATGAAATCGGATCGCTTGCGCAGCCCGGAGGCGAGCTGCAGGCACCGCTGGCCGGCTGATCTGCCGATGGCGCATGGGCGCATCGGAAAAATTTTCGTGCTCAAGGAACAGTGATGATGAAAAACATAAAAATCGGTACGCGACTCGGCTTTGCATTTGCCCTGCTGACCCTGCTGTCGGTCACGCTGGGCGTGATCGCCATCGAGGAAACCCGTGCCATGAATGCGCAATGGCAACTCATCCGGCAGGATGCCCTGGCCAAGCAAGGCGCACTTACCAAGGGCATCGCGGCGCTGGGGGACGGCGTTCATCATTTCAAGAATTTCATCTTGCGCGGCGGGGAATACGACAAGAAATTCGCCGCCGACATGGATGCGGTCGAACGGATCGCCGCAGATTACAAGGCCACCGGCAGCCTGAGTGCGGAAGAAGAAAAGCTGATGGTCAAACTGCGCGAGGCGACCGCGGCGTATCGGCGCGATATGGAAACGGTGGTTTCCCTGCGCACAAAAACCCAGGATACCGCCGAGCTGGACAAGGCGGTGAAGGGCGCCGACAAGCCGATTACCTCGGTGCTCGCCAGCCTGCGCGAACTCACCGAAGCCGCGATCAATCAGGCGGACAAGGATATCGTCGAAGCTGGCAGTGAGACGCAGCAATTGATTACCGGCACCTTGATCGCGATCGTGCTGCTCTCGATCGGCGCCGGCGTACTGATCACACGCAGCATTACGCGGCCGTTGAACGAGGCGGTGCAGGTGGCGGGCAAGCTGGAAGCCGGCGATCTCGCCGTGCGCATCGAATCGGACGCCAGGGATGAAACCGGACAGCTATTGCGGGCGATGCAAAGCATGGTGGCTCGTCTCACGCAAGTGATCGAAGGACAACGGCGGGTGGTGGACGCGGCGAACCGAGGCAATTTCGATGCGCGCATCGACCTGGCCGGGCTGCGTGGTTTTCAGAAAGACATGGGGGAAGGCCTGAACCAGCTGGTGACGACCACCGGCGCCAGCATCGAGGATGTGGTGCGCGTGATGGGTGCCCTGTCCGCAGGCGACCTGACCAGCAGGATCGACAAATCCTATGAAGGCGCCTTCGGCCAGCTCAAGGAATATGCGAACAACACGGTGGGCAAACTCGCGCAAGTGGTGGCGGAAGTCAATAGCTCCGCCGATGCGTTGGCGAGCGCTTCGGAAGAAGTGAGCGCGACCGCGCAATCCTTGTCGCAGGCATCGAGCGAACAGGCGGCAGGCGTGGAAGAAACCAGCGCCTCGATCGAACAGATGACCGCATCGATTGCGCAGAATACCGAAAACGCCAAGGTCACCGATGGCATGGCGACCAAGGCGGCGCAGGAAGCGAGCGAAGGCGGCGAAGCGGTGAAGGCGACGACGGAAGCGATGACGCAGATCGCCAAGAAGATCGGCATCATCGATGACATCGCTTACCAGACCAACCTGCTGGCCTTGAATGCGGCGATCGAGGCGGCGCGCGCCGGCGAGCATGGCAAGGGTTTTGCGGTGGTGGCGGCGGAAGTGCGCAAGCTGGCCGAGCGCAGCCAGGTGGCGGCGCAAGAGATCGGCGAAGTGGCGACCAACAGCGTGGAACTCGCGCAGAAGGCAGGCAAGCTACTCGACGAGATGGTGCCGAGCATCCGCAAGACCTCGGACCTGGTGCAAGAGATCGCGGCGGCATCGGAAGAGCAGTCGTCGGGCGTTGGGCAGATCAATGCGGCTGTCAGCCAATTGAGCCAGACGACGCAGCAGAATGCCTCGAGCTCGGAAGAGCTGGCGGCAACGGCGGAAGAAATGAGCAGCCAGGCCGAGCAATTGCAGCAGGTAATGGCCTTCTTCAAGCTCGACGCGGTGCCGCGCAGGCAGCCGGTGACGAGGCCGGCCCCGGGCAGGGCACCGGGAGGGAGGAAGGCGGATCATCCTGCGGTTGCCATGGCGGACGGGCCGGATGAAAAGCACTTCACACGGTTTTGAAGGGGCAATATGAGTGCAGCTCTTCCACACCGGGCTCATGGCGCTAAATGGATGGAGAAGCGGATGAAGAAACAAATGGAACAGCCGCCGCCACAGCCATGACCGTTCTGACAGACAAGGAATTCACCCAGTTCCAGCGCTTTATCTACGAGGCTGCCGGCATCACCATGTCGTCCGCCAAGAAAGCGCTGGTGAGCGGACGCCTGGCAAAGCGACTTCAGCAATGCCGGTTGAACAGTTATGGAGAGTATTTCCGCCTTCTGGCGAGCGGCCATGCCGCCGCCGAGGTGCAGATGGCGATCGACCTGCTGACGACCAACGAGACGTATTTTTTTCGCGAGCCGAAGCATTTCGATTTTTTGCGCGAACAGGCCCTGGCGCTGCGCAAGCGCGGACAAGCCTTCCGCGTATGGAGCGCGGCCAGTTCGACCGGCGAAGAAGCGTACAGCATCGCCATGGTGCTCGCCGACTGCCTGGGGGATGAACCGTGGGAAGTGATCGGATCGGATATCAGCACGCGAGTGCTGGCGCGCGCACGCATCGGGCATTATTCGATGGAACGCGCCCGGCACATTCCCGAGGCCTACCTCAAGCGCTTCTGCCTGAAGGGCACCGGCCCGCAGCAAGACACGCTGCTGATCGAGCGCAGTCTGCGTGCCCGCGTACAGTTTCTGCAGGCGAACCTGAATGCCGGGTTGCCACAGCTTGGCGCCTTCGACCTCATTTTCTTGCGCAATGTGATGATTTACTTTAACGGCGACACCAAGCAACAGGTGGTCGCCCGCGTGTTGTCGCTGCTGCGGCCGCATGGCTATTTCATCATCGGGCATTCGGAAAGCCTGCATGGCATTACCGATGCGGTGCAGCCATTGGTGCCCTCGGTGTACCGCAAGACATAACGGGACGCCTACTCGCAACCCGCCGCAAAGGAAAGACTCCGCATGAACAGCATCAAGGTATTGGTAGTGGACGACTCGGCGGTCGTGCGCAAGGTAGTGACCGGCCTGCTCGAAGAGGCGCCCGGCATCGAAGTCCTGCATGCGGTTGCCGATCCGCTGCTGGCCATGGAAAGGATGCGGATGCAGTGGCCCGACGTGATCGTGCTGGACGTCGAAATGCCGCGCATGGATGGCATCACCTTCCTCAAGAAAATCATGAAGGAGCGGCCGACGCCGGTCGTCATCTGTTCGACGCTGACGGAAAAAGGCGCGCAAACCACGGTGGAAGCACTGGCTGCCGGCGCGGTCGCGATCATCACCAAGCCGAAGCTCGGGCTCAAGCAATTTCTCAGCGATGCCTCCGATGACCTGGTCACGGCGGTCAAGAGCGCGGCACGCGCCAATGTCAAGCGACTGATCCCGCGCCAGGCTGCAGCGCCGGTGCCCTCCGTCAAACATACCGCCGATGTCATCCTGCCGCCCGCCGACACGCATGCGATGGCACAGACGACCGAGCGCGTGGTTGCCATCGGCACCTCCACCGGAGGCACGCAAGCGCTCGAAGAAGTGCTGACCGCGCTGCCGAAGGTATCGCCCGGGATCGTCATCGTGCAGCACATGCCGGAAAAGTTTACCGCCGCGTTTGCCGCCCGGCTCGATAGCGTTTGTCAAATCGCCGTCAAGGAAGCGCGAAGCAATGACCGTGTCCTGCCCGGGCGAGCCCTGATCGCGCCGGGCGGAAAACACATGCTGTTAAGGCGCAACGGCGCGCAATATTTCGTCGAAGTGATCGACGGCCCGCTCGTCAACCGCCACCGCCCCTCGGTCGATGTCCTGTTCCGTTCCGTCGCAAAATGCGCCGGCGCCAACGCGCTGGGTGTGATCATGACGGGCATGGGGGATGACGGCGCTGCCGGCCTGCTGGAAATGCGCAAGGCCGGCGCGCGCACGGTGGCGCAGGATGAGCAGAGTTGCGTGGTGTACGGCATGCCGAAGGAGGCGGTCAAGCGCGGCGCGGTGGAAAAGACCGTGGCTCTGAGCGCACTCGACAAGGAAATCCTGCAGCAACTGGCCCGGTTCGAGCAACGCTGAGGCTGGGCGATGTGATCGCTTGGTCGCAGTTCGAAGCCGAGTTCGGCGCGCTGTATGTGGAAGGCCGCGGCCATTCAGGGCGACTAATACTAATCCTTACCCGTAACGTCACAAATTGATAGCGTTCTTTTTGGAAACGCCCTCGCTTGTTTAAAAAATTGGCTGATGCTTTCCTGAGTGCAAAGAAGAGTATTTCAGACATGGCGCGGAGGCGGCATTCTTGCGTTCCATACAGTAGGCCTGCATCAGTAAACGTCAATACCGCAAGAGCATTGTTCAAAGCTTGGCCAGACGCTTTGCATTGCCGGTAGCACGGCTATGGATAGGCTTTAGTCCATGATGGGCAACTTGCCCGAGATTGCCGGAGAATCGGGCGGCGCTTGTCATCGGGCTACCAAGGAACCCGCGCAATAGTCGCGCCTGCCCGGAGGGCGTTATCAAGCTAAAGGGAGTCGCTGCCAATCCGAGCATGCCGACTGTGCCGCCAGTAAACTGTCTGAATATTGCGCCAGCCAGTTCGGTCTGTACGGCAAACATGCGCATTGTCATCGCTTGTACGGATTCCGCTGCGGCATCGACCTTTTCCTGGCCCATCAAGGTAAATTCCTTGCGGTCGCGAGCATTCGGCACAGGGCCGGCCAGCGCCATGCGCGTGGTGCGATGATTGATCACCTGGGCTGCGGCAAACAGCATTTCGGTGGTCTTGAATCCCAATTGCATCCACACCAGAAACGGGTTTGAGTTCGGATAGCGTAGTCGGGGTGATGACATGTCGATTCCTGTACAGAGAGAGACGTTGAGGCGAAGGAAATGGCTGCGTAGTACGTGCGTAGGCACGCCTGCAAGAGATTTTTTCGCCGTTTGGTTGCGCTTCGAGTCATTGCCGAGACATTAAGTTCGTTAAAATCATGATGTCGTTTGACATGCAGGAACATCATCGGACGCAGTGCGGTCCGACTGATGGAGATGAGTTACAAAGCGATGATTTGCAAAGTGTGACCGGGGAAGGCCGCGTGATGGCGTTCATCAGCGGCCATAACGGCTGGAATATTGAATAGGGATTGCACATGTTTGCTGCGGTAGACCTCGGCTCCAACAGTTTTCGCATGCATATCGGCCGGCATGACGGCAATACGATCCGCATAGTCAAAACGGCGCGCGATCCGATCCGGCTCGGATCAGGGCTGGATGCCGACGGCAATTTGACAGAGCAGGCGATGCAATCGGCGCTGAATTGCCTGCGCAATTTCCGCGTAATATTGAATGCCTATTCCCTCGATGCGGTACGCGTGGTCGCGACCAATACCATGCGGGTGGCAAAAAACGCTGCCGCGTTCCTGCCAGCGGCGGAAGAAGCCATAGGCCATACGATAGAAATCATTTCCGGAGAAGAAGAAGGGCGCCTGATTTATATGGGTGTCTCCAGCGCGCTCGCCGACGCGGATGAAAGGCGCCTGGTGCTCGACATCGGCGGCGGGTCAACCGAGATCATCCTCGGGCATGGGCCGGAGATTTTGCATGTCGAGTCGTTCAGCGTTGGCACCTCACCTCAAAGCGATACCTTTTTTCGCAGCGGGGCCATCGATACCGCTTCTTTTGACGCAGCTATTCTGTCGGCACGTTCGTATTTCGAAGACGCTGTCACGCCTTACGACCCGCAACACTGGGATGCCGCATACGGCTCATCCGGCACGATACGCGTCATCTCGGACGTCATTGCCAAGAACAAGATCGGCGACGGCACCATGTCGCTGCAGAGTCTTGAAACCTTGCGCGATCGGCTTATCGCCTATGGTCATGTCAGCGCGGTCGATCTGCCCGGCGTCAAGCCGGAGCGCGTGATCGTGATGGTCGGCGGCCTCGCCATCCTGATCGGCATCATGCAAGAGATCGGTATTGCAGCCATGACGGCGGTCGATGCTGGCTTGCGCATGGGCTTACTGTGGGATTTGCAGCTGCGTGCAACTCGCCGCGACCGCCGCGAGCAATCCGTCATTGAATTCATGCGACGCTTCCATGTCGATGAAAGCCGTGCAAACCGTGTAGCCGGCACCGCCGCGAGCCTGTACGCGCAACTCAAGCCGTCATCCGAAATGTATGCGCGTTACCTGAACTGGAGCGCCTTGCTGCATGAAGTCGGTCTCGCGGTATCTCACACCGGCTACCACAAGCATGCGGCGTACATGGTCGACAATGCCGATCTGCCCGGTTTCACGACGCGCGAGCAGAGATTGTTGAGCACGCTCATCCTTGCGCAAAAAGGCAACCTGCGCAAGGCAGGCAATACGCTTGACGAAGCGGATTTTGCCAAGGCCGTTCTTGCGCTGCGCATGGCAGCGATGCTGATGCACGCGCGCGTCGATACCGATATGGGCGATTTCAGGATCCGGATGAAGAACCGGATCGACATTGAAGTAGGGCGCGACTGGCTGGCCCGGCATCCCACCGTTTCATACGGAATGGAAAAAGAAAAGGCCGCCTGGAAAGAGGTCGGCCTTGATTTCAATATCAGGACTTCATCCTGAAGTGTTGTCCATGCCGGCAGTGCGTCAGAATATCAGCCCGCTGCCTTTCTTCAGCAAGGCGATATCGAGGTAACTCGACAGGCGATTGCTGCCCGTGCCGGGAGTGACCGCTAGACCACCCAGATCGATGCTTGCCTGCTGAGCGATAAATTCCTGCAGCGCGGTGCGTGGACGTTTAGCCTGTTGCAGAACCTTGACGAGCGCCTTGGCTGCTGCAAAGCCTTCCAGCGTGAGCGAGGACAAGGATTCATCGCGGTACTTGCGCATCATGTCCATGTGCTCCAGCTGCAGCAGGGTCGTTCCGGCATTCGGGTTTGGCACGACCTGTGAAAAAACCGTCCATTCCACGGCCTGTGCGCCGGCCAGTTCGCGCAGCGTCGACAGATTGGTCAATGAAGTTCCCGCGACAAAGGTTTTCTGGTCATGTTTGCGATATTGCTTCAGAAAGAGCGCCGTGCCTATGCTGTCCGCGACGACGAGCACGAATCCGGGACGGGTGCTTGCGAGCCGTTCGGCTTCAGAGGCAATTTTTCCGGCATGCGTATCGAGACGCACCGTATGGGTCAGCTTCATGCCGTGTTCGCGTGCGATGGCCGACAGATTGCGGTAGCTGTCCTGCTGCGCCCCCGATTCCTGATAGACCAGCGCAACTTCTTGCATGCCTAGCTTGCTGAAGTGGCGGAAGATATGGTTCAGCTCTTGCCGATAGCTCGGCCGCCAGTACAGCACGCGAGCGTTCCCGACATGCTCGGCTGCCGCCAGAGGCGCAAACAGAATGTGGCCGCTGCGGCGAAACGCGGGTGCGTTCAATACACCTTCCGTGGCAACGTCACCTACGCCGCCCAGCAATACATCGGCCTGGTTGCGTTCGATCAGGTCGGAGGCGACTTCCGCAGCGCGGTCTGCCTGCCCGCGGTCGTCGCGCACGAGGTAGTGGATTTTCCGGCCATTGACGCCGCCGGTGGCATTCACCATATCGAAACAGGTTTTGATACCGGCAACATAGTCGCGCCCGATGCTGGCATCGGGACCGGACAAATCAATCGCTTGTCCGATAATGATGGGAGGGTTGCCGGCAGCGCCGGAAAACGCATTGAACGACAATGCAAGGAGGGCGGTGCCGACGACAAGGCGAAGCGGAGGCAGGATAGAAAAGCGCATGGTTGAAGCTTGCTCCAGTAGATTCGGTCGGTATTGGTATGACACTTCAGGCACGCCGAGCCTGGTCCGCATAAGTACTGCTGAGTCGCCGCGTGGTCTTCAATGCGAGCCGTCTCGTTGTTAACGGGAGCACGGTCGCCGACGTTACCGGCAATACCTGCTCAAGGACGTTCATCTCGTTCGCCGCCTCATCTAGCTGAAAGACAGAAACCGCCTGCCACAGATTCAGTGCCTGCCGCTCCAGTTCTGCGGCGGAGGTCGCTGCATGTTCCACCATCGCGGCATTCCTTTGGGTCACCTCGTCCATTTCGCCCATGGCGCGATTGACCTCTTCGATGCCCAGGCTTTGTTCACGGCTGCCTGCTGAGATATCGTGCATGATCATCGCCACCTGTTCTACCGATTTCACGATATCCGTCATGGTGGCGCCGGCGATGCCTACAAGTGCGTTGCCTGCGTCAATGTCCTGTACCGAAGTCTCGATCAATCCCTTGATCTCCTTCGCGGCGGCACTTGATCGTTGTGCCAGCGCGCGCACTTCTCCGGCAACGACCGCAAAACCCCGTCCATGCTCACCAGCGCGGGCGGCTTCGACCGCCGCATTCAATGCCAGCAGGTTGGTCTGAAACGCGATTCCATCGATCACACGGATGATGTCGATGATGCGGCAGGAACTGGATTTGATCGACGCCATGGTGTGCACCACATGCTCGACCGCCTGCCCGCCCTTGCGAGCGATGTCCGCGGCATTGATCGCCAAGCCATGCGCATGTGCGGAATTGTCTTCGTTCTGACGCACGACGGCAGTCAACTGTTCCATCGAGCTGGCGGTCTGTTCCAGAGAACTGGCCTGGGTTTCAGTGCGCGCGGACATTTCGGTATTGCCGGCAACGATATGACGCGACACTTCGGTGATGGATTCGCTCGCGGTGCGCACGCCTGCTACCAGTTGCGACAAGCTGCCGTTCATTCGGCCGAAGGAATTGATCAAGCCGCCGATTTCATCATTGGTGGAAGAGGTGAGATGACCGTCGAGTTTGCCGTTGGTTGTGCCGGCAACGGCGTCTTCCAGCAGCTTCATTTCCCTGGTAAAGGAGAGGTAGAAGCCGGCCAGCAGATAGCCGGCCACGGCCAGTATCGCGGTGACCGCCGCGATGATCATGCGGCGCTTTGCGGTTTGGCGGTCGATCCGTTGCACAAGCACGCGATCAAGCTCAGCGGCAAGGTTCGCTGCGACCGCGAACAGATTGTTGGCGCTTTCGTTCCCGGCTTCAAGGAATGCCGCGCCTGAAGTTTGATTGTAGGAGTTGAGCACTTCGGCCTGGGCCCGATCCAGATAAGCCAGCGCCATTGTTGCGGCTTTCTGGTAATCGCCAAGCCGGCTGCGCATTGCAGCTCTGTCGCCAATGATGGCATCCATCTGAGCCGGTAGCCGGGCAAGATCGCGGCGCGCCACCATGACCGTGGAATTGAGCAGCATATCTTCGTTAGGCTCCAGCAGGCCCGTGTCGATATAGGCAGCGCCGCGGCCGGCAAGCTGCGATATCGCTTCGGTGACGGCCGGAACGGTATTGATCAACGTATTCGCAAGACGCGAGCCGGAAATCTCTGGATCAAGCGCCAGGCCTGACTTGTCTGCTTCCAGCTTTACAAGTTTTTCCATCCGTTCCAGCACACTGGTGTGGGCGGCATAGCTATCTTTCTTTTTGAGGCCGGGCAGGCCGGCCTCAAGCTGACTCCAGTCCTGCTGTATGGCTGACCATGCCTGTCGTGCTTCCACGCCGGTTCGTTCGATGGTTTTGCCGGCAACGATCCGGTTATGAAGGGATGTCTGGAGTGCTGCGGTCTTTTCCGCCAAGCCGCTATTTGCAGACGTGGCGACATGCCTGAGCGCGCGCAGTTTCTGTACGTCATGCATCGATTGATGCAGTGTAGTTATCGAAGCCAGACCTTGGCGCTCACGATGCGCATCGTCGATAGAGTGTTGAAGTTCCAGATACAGCAGGCCCGAGACCAGCAACATCGGCGTCAGGAACAATACGGCGACAAGGCCAAATTTAGGAACAAGACGAAAGCGGCTCATCATGAGCACTGCTGGAGTGAGCAATATATTTATCTTCATCTTTGTGATGGGTTGTTGATTTTCAGCAATTCTGCGCGCCGAATATGACCGCGTGATGAAGTCAAAATTGCATTAATTAAATATTTAATATAAATTGTTTATACTATTTTCGCAAAAGGAGAAATACATGGCAAAAAAACCGGCTTCCCCGGCTGCATCTACTGTCAACCCACTTGCCGCTGCACCGGTAAAAGCAAAGGCGGCGGCACTAAAAAAGGCGGCCGCTACAGCACCGTCTGTTACGGCGACGATCCCGATGGCAAGTGCTGCCCCACTCCCCAAGGCACCAGTCACTGCGACACCAAAAGACGATAAGGCGGGGAAAAAAAATGTAGGCAAGCAAAGCAGCCAACAGGCGACCAAGTCCGCGGCAGTGAAGAATGGAAAGGACACCAAGGAAAAGGTGAAGAAGGCGAAACTGGTGCGCGACAGCTTCACGATGCCTGAAGCCGAGTACGCCATCCTTGGTGAAGTGAAGAAGGCATGCCTGAAGGCAGGCATCGAGGTAAAGAAAAGTGAACTGCTGCGTGTAGGCGTTGCGCTGATTCAGAAGCTCGATACCGCCAAGCTCAAGGAAATCCTCGATGGCTTGCCCGTATTGAAAGCCGGCCGGCCAAAAAAGACCAAGAGCAGCTGATCTCTGCGGCTTTCGGTAGCGCCATAGGCATATCCGGAACAGGCTGCCGCCACTGCCTGTCCCGTCATCTTGCCGTTACCAGGCAAGTCATGTCTGTTGTCAAATGTGAACCAATCGCATCATGCGGTGCTCGAACCGGATGAAAACGGATTGAGAGCGCACTCGTCAATGCAAGAACAAGAACAGGCGATTCAATTAAACAAGACAAGAAGGTTGGCGACAGGCCTGCTGCTGGCGATGGCCATCCTTTTTGTCGTCTCGCGGCTGCTTCAGCCGCGCTACCACTATCTGTCATTCGTTTCCGCGTTCGCGGAAGCGGCCATGGTCGGTGCACTGGCCGACTGGTTCGCCGTGACTGCCTTGTTCCGCTCCCCCTTAGGCTTGCCGATTCCGCACACGGCCATCATTCCTCGCAACAAGGACAGGATAGGCGACAGTCTGTCTAACTTTCTGGAGCACAATTTCATGACGCAGGAGATCATCCGCGACGAGTTAAGGATGATCGATTTTGCGGGCGCCGCCGCCGGCTGGCTGGCGAAACCCGAGAACAGTTATGCGGTCTCGCGTCAGGTGGTCCGCAGCGTGCCTGCCTTGCTGAAGGTGGTGGAGGACGAAGATGTCCGACAGTTCATGCAAAACAGGCTAAGTTCGGCGCTGGAGCATACGAAGTTTGCGCCGGTCCTTGCGGAAATCCTGTCGGTACTGGTGGCCAGCGGACATCACCGGGCGCTGTTTCAACATATGATCAGTTTGGCCGCGCGTGCGCTTGAACACAACAAGCCGTATATCCGCTGGAAAATCCACGAGCATAGTCCGCGCTGGATGCCGAGGGCGTTCGATGAAAAACTGTATGTCCGCCTGCTGGAAGCGATACAGAGCACACTCGATGAAATGCGTGACGAAGACAGCGAATGGCAAACGCGCTTTCAGGGATTCGCTGACGAACTCGTCGATCAATTGCGCACGTCGCCGGAATATGAAGCAAAAATCCATGCCGTGCTGGGGGACATCCTCAAGCATCCTTTGGTTCGCGACTATACGGTAGAAGTCTGGCACGACATCAAGTCGCGCCTGGTGGCCGATGCGCTGTCACCAACTTCGCAAATGCAGGTCAAGCTCAACCAGGCGATCAGCTCGTTCGGCAACGAGCTATTGCGCGATAAAAAGGTACAAAGGAAACTCAATCAATGGATCCGCATCTTTGCCACCGAAACCATAGTGGGAAGACGACAGGACATCGCCGACCTGGTGTCGCGTGTTATCCGCAAATGGGATGCCGATACCATGTCGCGCAAGCTTGAACTGCACGTCGGCAAAGACCTGCAATACATACGTATCAATGGCACTTTGGTTGGCGGCCTGGTTGGCCTGGTGCTCCATGCGATCACCTTGCTGCTGTGGAGCAGCGGCGCATAAGCGCTGCGCCTGCTACTTGCCGGCCAGATCGGCGCCGAGCACTACCTTCAGGTAATTCGCTTCAGCTTCATCCGCTGCCTTTTGCGCAATCCAGATAATGCTTCCCTTGCGCATGATCCAGTCTTGTTCAATGCCCGCGATCAGCAGCGAGGCGACGCGGCCGAGCGTGGGCTGATGGCCGACGATCAGCACCGGTTCACGGCTGAGCGGCCAGCGTGCTGCTTCAAGGATCGCCTCAGCGGTAGTGTCGGTTGCCAGCGATACATGCGTCTTGTATTTGCGTCCCAGCGCTTCCACCGTTTGTACGGTCCGAGCGGCCGGACTGGCAAGGATGCGGCATTCCGACGGTAAATGACGCTCAAGCCATTCCCCCATCTTTGCGGCCTGCTTGCGGCCCTTTGAGGTCAGGATGCGCGCCGCGTCCGGTTTATCCACGTCTTGCGGTTCGGCTTCCGCATGGCGCCACAGGATGAGATCCATGTTTTACCTTTCCGAAATTAGCCGCCGGGTGTTCCCAGCAGCTGTGCCAGATATTGCTGCGCGCAGAATGCCTGCTGTTTTCCGCGCGGCCTGCGTCGATGGTATTTGCCATCTGCTCCAAGTTCCCATGCATTCACATTGTCTTTCAGGTAGGGATTCAGGCCTTGGGTAATAACTTGTTTTTTCAGCGCCTTGTCGAGCACCGGAAAGGCCACTTCGACACGCCGGAACAGATTGCGATTCATCCAGTCTGCACTGGCCAGGTAGACATCATGAGCCAAGCCATTGCGGAAATAATAAATCCGGCTGTGTTCAAGAAAACGTCCGATGATGGAACGAACGCGAATGTTTTCCGACAAGCCAGGTACGCCGGGCCGTAATGCGCATGCCCCACGGACGATCAGATCGATCTTGACGCCATCGGACGACGCCGCATACAGCGCGCGGATCACGGATTCATCGAGCAGGGCGTTCATCTTGGCGATGATGCGCGCTGGCTTTCCCTGACGGGCGATTTCGGCTTCATTCTTGATCGCCCGAATGATTTCCTTTTGTAGGGCAAACGGGGCCAGCCATAAATGATGCAGCTTGTTCGGTTTGGTCAGACTGGTGAGATGGATGAAGATTTCATTGGCTTCCGCAGTCAGCGCTGGATGGGCGGTCAGCAATCCGAAATCGGTATAGTGCTTGGTCGTGGTCGGGTGATAGTTGCCGGTTCCCAGATGCGCATAGCGGCGCAGCTCGCCGCCCTCGCGCCGCAACACCAGTGCCAGCTTGGCATGGGTCTTGAGACCGACCACGCCATACACGACCTGCGCGCCGGTGCGTTCAAGCTTTTCTGCCCAATTGATATTAGCTTCTTCGTCGAAGCGCGCCATCAGTTCGACAATGACGGTGACTTCCTTCCCCCGCTGGGCTGCGGCAATCAGCGATTCCATCAGATCTGAATTCATGCCGGTGCGGTAGATGGTCTGCTTGATGGCCACGACATTCGGGTCGAGCGCGGCGGCACGGATGAAATCCACGACCGGCTGGAAGGACTGGAAAGGATGATGCAGCAAGATATCGCGCCGCGTCAGCATGCTGAATATATCGCCATCGCCTGACGCCATGGGCAATCCGGCCTGAAACGACGGGAAATGCAGCGCCGGTTGGCGGACGTTATTGATGAGCTCAAGCAGCCTCACCATATTGACCGGTCCATCGACTGCATACAACCGGCTCTTGTCGATCGAAAACTGATCCAGCAGAAATTGTGCAAGATGAGGAGGGCAGTTGCGCGCTACTTCAAGACGGACGGCAAAGCCGAACTGCCTGGTCTGCAACTCCATGCGCAAGGCTTGTCGCAGATTCTTGACTTCTTCTTCATCGACCCACAGGTCGCTATTGCGCGTCACGCGAAATTGAGAATACGCAACGACATCGCGTCCGGTAAACAAGTCGGCGATATGCGCATGGATCACGGAGGACAGCAGACAGAAGGCGACGCCTTTCTTGGATAATTCGTCCGGCAAGCGGATTACGCGAGGCAACACACGCGGCGCCTTGAGAATAGCGATCCCGGTGCCACGGCCGAAAGCATCCTTTCCCGTCAGCTCGACGATGAAGTTAAGACTCTTGTTAATTACCTGAGGAAAAGGATGGGCCGGGTCGAGCCCGATAGGTGTCAGCAAAGGCCTGACTTGCCGTTCAAAGTATTCCTTTACCCATGCACGCTGCGCTTCATTGCGATCGTCATGGCGTAGTAGATGAATGCCTTGTTCTGACAGTTGCGGCAGGATTTCCTGGTGCAGCAATGCGTATTGGCGCTCGATGATGGAATGACACTCTATGCCCGTGCGATCCAGCACGGCAGCCAATGCAGGTGGAATCGGTTGCGTCCCGCCCATTCGATGGTGTGCAAGCAGGCTGGCGATCCTGACCTCGAAAAATTCATCGAGGTTGCTGCTGACGATGCAGAGATAGCGCAGGCGCTCCAGCAAGGGGATGGATGGGTCCTCCGCTTGCGCAAGCACGCGTCGATTGAAGGCAAGTTGGGACAATTCCCTGTTGAGATAAATACCGGTTGGTTCTTCGGGTGCGGGTAAGGTCGGGTGGTCCGCATGGCGCTGTGTTTTCTTATTCATGCCGGTAAACCATTCTTCGGATCATTTTTTCCGGAGTCTAGAGGTTCAATATGACAAGTTAATGACAAAAATTTATTGATAGAGCAATTTATGACATGGCTTTTTGCCACTGTCATCGGCCTGTCACAATTGTTGGCTAGAGTTCGCCCTGTCTTCCTTTGACAAATCTCATGGAGCAGTTATGCGACTGAATAAATTCCTGACATCGGCGGCAATCGCGGCCGGTAGTGCCATCCTGTTTTCTTCCGCGTTTGCCGCAGACATCACAGGCGCCGGCGCAACCTTCCCGTATCCGATCTATGCAAAATGGGCTGAAGAGTACAAAAAAGCCACTGGCAACGGCTTGAACTATCAGTCCATCGGCTCCGGTGGCGGCATCAAGCAGATCAAGGCCAAGACCGTCGACTTCGGTGCTTCCGACATGCCGTTGAAAGCCGAAGATCTGGAAACCGAAGGCCTGATGCAATTCCCCGCAATCATGGGTGGCGTCGTGCCAATCGTTAATCTGGAAGGCGTTACGCCAGGCCAACTGAAGCTGACCGGCCAGATTGTTGCGGATATTTATCTCGGTAAAATCACCAAATGGAATGCGCCGGAAATCGCGTCGCTGAACGCGGGCGTTAAATTGCCGGCCGAAGACATTACCGTAGTTCACCGCGCGGACGGCTCCGGTACCTCCTTCCTGTTTACCGATTATCTGTCGAAGGTCAGCCCGGACTTCAAGGCCAAGGTCGGTGCAGGCACTGCGGTCAAATGGCCGACAGGCGTGGGTGGCAAAGGCAACGAAGGTGTCGCAGCGAACGTGCAGCGTATCAAGAATTCGATTGGCTACGTGGAATATGCGTACGCCAAGAAAAACAAGATGTCGCATGCCCAATTGAAGAACCGCGACGGCCAGTTCGTGC
Source organism: Noviherbaspirillum saxi (assembly GCF_003591035.1). Taxonomy (NCBI): domain Bacteria; kingdom Pseudomonadati; phylum Pseudomonadota; class Betaproteobacteria; order Burkholderiales; family Oxalobacteraceae; genus Noviherbaspirillum; species Noviherbaspirillum saxi. Next base: position 2,262,924 of record NZ_QYUO01000001.1, on the reverse strand, counting down.
AGCCGGATGACGAAACCTTCAAGGCGGCCGCTGCGGGCGCCGACTGGACCAAGACACCGGGTTTTGCGGTCATTCTGACTGATCCGGCGGGCAAATCGAGCTGGCCGATCACTGGCGTATCGTTCATCCTGATGCACAAGAATCAGGTCGACTCCGCGAAGGGTAAGGAAGTTGTCAAATTCTTCGATTGGGCTTACAAGAATGGCGGTGCAATGGCTACCGAGCTCGATTATGTGGCCATGCCGGCTCCAGTAGTCAAGCAGGTGCAGGACGCCTGGAAGGCGCAACTCAAGGATGCGTCCGGCAAGGCGCTCTGGTAACAGCTAGCTGGTAATAAAGTCAAAAGCGGCGCCGGGACGTGCAATTTGTGCGTGTCGGCGCGTTTCCTATCGTCTGCAAAGGCTTCCGGCATATGAATGCAAATCTTTCAACGATCATGGCATCCTCGCCCGAAAAGACGCGACTTGCACTTGAGCAAGATGCTGCCGAGCGGGCAATGGGATCGACCATGCGCAAGCAGCGGATACAGGATTTCCTGTTTCACAAACTGACACTTGCATTTGCATTGAGCGTGCTGATCGTCCTGGTCGGCATCATCGTGTCGCTTATCTTCGGTGCCTGGCCCGCATTCAAGGAATTCGGACCGGAATTCATCACCACCGTCGAGTGGGATCCGGTCAATGATCAATATGGTGGCTTGATTGCGATCGTCGGCACATTGGCAACCTCGCTGATTGCGTTGTTGATTGCGTTCCCGATCAGCTTTGGCATTGCCCTGTTCCTGACCGAAATCTGTCCGGTCCAACTGCGCCGGCCTCTCGGTACAGCAGTGGAACTGCTGGCCGGCGTACCGAGCATCATTTACGGCATGTGGGGGTTGTTTGTCTTCGCGCCGATGTTTGGCGATTACATCCAGCCTTTGCTGAGCAAGACGCTGGGACAATTGCCGCTGATCGGTTACCTGTTCAAGGGGCCGATGATGGGTATCGGGATCCTGACCGCAGGCATGATACTGGCTGTCATGATCATTCCGTTCATCGCATCGGTAATGCGCGATGTTTTTGAAATCGTTCCGGCTGTACTCAAGGAATCGGCGTACGGACTAGGCTGCACCCGATGGGAAGTGGTGCGCAAGGTTGTGCTGCCCTATACCAAGACCGGCGTGGTCGGCGGGGTCATGCTTGGCCTGGGCCGGGCGCTCGGCGAGACCATGGCTGTGACTTTCGTCATCGGCAACGCGCACAAGTTATCGTGGTCACTTTTCGCTGCGGGCAACAGCATTGCATCGACACTTGCCAATGAATTCGCCGAAGCCGAATCGACGCTGCATGTGTCGTCGCTGTTTGCGCTCGGATTGATCCTGTTTGTCATCACCTTTATCGTACTGTCCGCAGCAAAACTCATGTTGATGGGCTTGACGCGCAAGGAAGGAGTGAAGTCATGAACCCCGTCTATCGCAGACGCCTCTGGTCCCACCGCATCGGTATTGCCCTGTCGATCGGTGCAATGGCAATCGGGCTCCTATTTCTTGGGTGGATATTGTTCACCTTGCTGCTCAAGGGCTTCAGCGCCCTGAGTCTGACGATGTTCACCGCGACCACGCCGGCGCCCGGCAGCGATGGCGGCGGCCTGATCAATGCCATCGTCGGCAGTTTGATGATGGTCGGTGCGGCGACACTGGTCAGTACGCCGGTCGGCATCCTTGCCGGTATCTATCTCGCGGAATACGGTGAGGAGAGCTGGCTGGCGCAAGTCACGCGCTTCGTGACCGACATCATGCTGTCGGCGCCTTCGATCGTGATCGGCCTGTTCGTGTATGCGATCTATGTCGCCAATGTAAAACACTTTTCCGGCTGGGCAGGTAGCTTTGCCATTTCGCTGATCGCAGTGCCGGTGGTGGTGCGCACCACCGATAACATGCTCAAGCTGGTGCCCAACAGCCTGCGCGAAGCCGCCTTCTCGCTTGGCGCCCCGCGCTGGAAGGTGGCGCTGATGGTGCGCCTGCGCGCGGTCAAGGCCGGCGTGGTCACCGGCGTGCTGCTTGCGATTGCGCGCATCTCCGGCGAGACCGCGCCCTTGCTGTTCACTGCGTTGAACAACCAGTTTTTCAGCGCTAACATGAATGCACCGATGGCTAACCTGCCCGTCGTGATCTATCAGTTCGCGATGAGCCCCTATGACAATTGGCGCGAGCTGGCTTGGGGCGGTGCCTTGTTGATCACTTTCAGCGTGCTGGGATTGAACATCCTGTCGCGCACCCTGTTCAGCCAAAAAATTCCGAACTGACATGATGACTTCACCTACGCAAATCCCGGAAAAGACGACGCTGCAAATCTCCGGACTGAATTTTTATTACGGCAGTTTTCAGGGCCTGAAAAACATCAACCTGAACATTCACGAAAAAAAGGTGACGGCGTTCATCGGCCCATCCGGCTGCGGCAAGTCGACGCTGCTGCGTACGCTCAACCGCATGTACGACCTGTATCCGGGCCAGCGCGCGGAGGGCAGCATCGTCTATAACGGCCGCAACATCCTCGATCCGGGACAGGATGTGAACATGCTGCGCGCCAAGGTCGGCATGGTGTTCCAGAAACCGACGCCGTTCCCGATGTCGGTCTATGAAAACATTGCCTTCGGCGTACGCCTCTACGAAAACCTGTCCAAGGGCGAGATGGACGAGCGCGTCGAATGGGCGCTGAAGAAGGCGGCAATCTGGGGTGAGGTCAAGGACAAGCTCAATAAGAGCGGTCTCAGCCTTTCCGGCGGCCAGCAACAGCGCCTGTGCATCGCCCGCGGCGTTGCGGTCAAGCCCGACGTGCTACTGCTCGACGAACCGACTTCGGCGCTGGACCCGATTTCGACGGTAAAGATCGAGGAGCTTATTCATGAGCTCAAGCAGGATTACACCATCGCGATCGTCACACATAACATGCAGCAGGCCGCCCGCTGCTCGGACTATACGGCGTACATGTATTTGGGCGAACTGGTCGAGTTTGGCGAAACCGACCAGATCTTCATGAACCCGGGGAAAAAGGAAACGCAGGATTACATTACCGGCCGTTTCGGCTGATCCTGTTTCGGCAACGATGTATCAATAGGAGAACCTGATGCCAGGCGATCACTCTTCAAAACAATACGACATGGACCTCGAAGCGATCCGCTCGAAAGTCCTGTTGATGGGCGGCCTGGTGGAAAGCCAGTTCAGCGATGCGATTGCCTGCTTCCGCAATGGAGATATTGCACAGGCCGAGCAGGTTATCAAGGCGGACGAAAACGTGAACCGGTTGGAGGTGTCGCTGGACGACACCTGCAGCCATTTGATCGTCAAGCGCCAACCCGCCGCAAACGACTTGCGCACAGTGATGGCGACGCTCAAGGTGATCACCGATCTGGAGCGCATCGGCGACGAAGCGACCAAGATCGCGCGCATCGCCAAGAACCTGCATGAGCGCGGGACCGTCGGTGTGCTCAACCACTATGAATCCATACGGGTGTTGGCCTCGAGGGCGTCCGAGTCGCTGCACGATGCGCTCGACGCTTTCGCACGGCTGGACGACAAGCAGGCGACACGCATCATTTCCAGCGACGAGGCGATCGATCATGAATTCCGCGCGATCATGCGTACAATGATTACGTTCATGATGGAAGATCCCCGTACGATTTCCGTCGCGCTCGATACCCTGTGGGTGGCAAAGGCAATCGAACGCATCGGGGATCATGCAAAGAACATCGCCGAGTATGTCATTTATGTGGTGGAAGGAAAGGACATCCGACATACCGATTATGTCTATACCAAAATCAATAGCGCAGTCTGAACATGGCCGTTGACAAGACCACCATACTGATTGTCGAAGACGAACCGCCGATCATCGAACTGGTAACGTTCACGCTCAAGGAAGCGGGCTGGAACACGGAGGCCGTGCATACCTCGGCGGAGGCCTGGAATTTCATGCAGCAGCGGACGCCGCAGCTTGTATTGCTCGACTGGATGCTGCCTGATCAATCCGGCCTGAGGTTACTGTCGCGCATACGCTCGGACCGGCAGTTGCAAGGGTTGCCCGTGATCATGCTCACTGCCAAGAGTATGGAAGAAGACAAGATTGCCGGCCTCGACAACGGCGCGGACGATTACATCACCAAGCCGTTCTCACCGCGTGAGCTTACCTCGCGTGTGAAGGCGCTGCTGCGCCGCAAGAGCCCGGAACATGCTCAAAGCCTGATGAGCGCCGGCGCGGTGATACTGGACCCGGTCAGCTGCTCGGTCATGCTGAACGAACAAAAGATCGATATCGGACATGCAGAATTCCGGTTGCTGAAATTTTTCCTCGCGCACCCGGAACGGGTATTTTCGCGCAGCCAGCTGCTCGACAAGGTATGGGGCGATCATGTCGCCATCGAGGAAAGAACGGTCGACGTGCATGTACTGCGCCTGCGCAAGGCCTTGAAAGAAGCGGAGTCGCTGATCAAGACGGTGCGTAGTGTAGGCTATATGCTCTCCGAAAAATAAACCCGGCCTGACATGAATCCTCGCTTGATTTTCTGGATCCCGGCGGTAATGCGGCTGGTGCTCATCCTCGCCGGCGCCGGTTGCGTCTGGTATTTCTTCGGACTCATAGCCGGCCTCGTGGCGGGCATGGCGGGATTATGCGTATTGTTGGTGGTGCAATTGCATTACCTGTATCAACTTGCGGAATGGCTGGATCATCCCAGCAGTGCCAGACTACCTGACGGGTGGGGTGCCTGGACCGATATCTTTTCCCGGCTGTACAAACTGCGTCGCGACGATGAACGCAATCAGGCCGAACTGGCCGAATGGCTGGCCCGCTTTCGCCAGGCGATGAGCCTGTTGCCGGATGGCGTTGCCATCATGGATGACGTGCTCTTTCTTGAATGGTGCAACCCCGCTGCCGAAAAACATCTCGGCCTGCAATTGGGACGCGACAAGGGAATGCGGGTAACCAACCTGGTGCGCAGTCCGGAATTCATCGATTACATCATCCTCGGACGCTATGAACAGCCGTTGACGCTCAACGTGCGCGACCGCAAGCTGATCGTGCTGATCATTCCGTTTGAAAACCGGCGCCAGATCCTGGTCACGCACGATGCGACCGAGTCGGACCGTATCGAGATGATGCGCCGCGACTTCGTGGCGAACGCGTCGCATGAGTTGCGCACGCCGCTCACGGTCATCAATGGTTTCCTCGAGATCGCCTGCGCGCAACCGAATCTGGATGTGAAAACCCGGCTGTCCCATTTAAAGCTCATGGCTGAGCAGGGCCAACGCATGCAAAACCTGGTCGAAGACATGCTCACGCTGACACGACTGGAGTCGGTCGATTACCCGCTACGCCCCGAGCGCGTCAATATCCATATATTGCTCGATCAGATTTTGCAGGACACACAGGCGCTGTCGGGCGGCCGGCACGATATTTCATTGGAAGTCGATGGACCCGACATCAAGGGTGGTACCGAAGAGTTGCGTAGCGCTTTCGGCAACCTCGCAACCAATGCCGTGCGCTATACGCCAGAGCACGGGACGATACGCCTGCGCTGGAAATTAAAGGAAAGCGGTCCCGAATTCACTGTCGAGGATAGCGGTATCGGTATCCGCCCTGAACATATCTCCCGCCTTACCGAACGCTTCTACCGGGTCGACAAGAGCAGGTCGCGCGAAACCCAGGGAACCGGGCTTGGGCTTGCTATCGTCAAGCATGTGTTGCTGCGGCACGATGCTACGCTTGCCATCGAGTCGGTACCGGAGCAGGGAAGTACCTTCCGCGTGAAGTTTCCGCGCAAGGCGGTGTGCGAGGATACGCTGGAAAAGGGAACCGGGACCTGACCGCTTGTTTGCGGTGAGGTCCCGTCTACGCATCGTCGCTGTTGGCGATGCGCTGTTGCGGCTAGCAACGCTTGCTTGCAACGCTTACTTGTAGCCTACGCGGTCCAGGATCTTTTGCGCGGCGATCTGATTCTTGCCGATGGTCGCGATCGACACGTTTTCCGGCTTGAATTTGCCCATCGCCTCGAGGGTAGGATTGGCTGCGACAGCACTTTTCACCACCGGCCATTCGTTGTTGCCATTCGCGAAATAGCCCTGCGCCTCATCGCTTGCCAGATACTCGAGGAATTTGACAGCCGCTTCACGGTTCGGCGCGTTCTTGGCGACGCCGGCGCCGGAAATGTTCAGATGCGTTCCCGAAGTAGCCTGGTTAGGCCAGACGAAAGCAACCTTGCTCATCAATTCCTTGTCTTCCGGCTTGGTCGAACGCAGCAGGCGAGCGTAGTAATAGGTATTGGCAACCGCCACGCCGCATTCTCCGCTGCCCACGCCCTTGATCTGGTCGGTGTCGCCGCCGCGCGGGGGGCGCGCGAAATTTGAGACCATACCTTGCGCCCACTTTTCGGTTGCGGCGTCACCGTTACGCTCGATCATCGAGCCGGTCATGGAAAGCATGTAAGGATGCGAACCCGAACGGGTGCATACCTTGCCCTTGTTTTTCGGGTCGGCCAGCGATTCGTAGGTGGCGACGTCTTCCGGTTTCACGTTCGCCTTGTTGTAGACGATGATGCGCCCGCGGGTGGAAAAGCCGAACCACTCCGCGCCCTGGCCATCATCCTTGCCGCGCAGATTTGCTGGAATGCGCGATTCCAGTACCTTGGACTTGACCGGCTGGAACAATCCTTCGATCTGGGCGCGCCACAGGCGGGCCGCGTCGACCATCAGGATCACGTCGGCCGGGCTGTTCTTGCCTTCGTTTCTGAGCCTTTCGAGCAGCGGATTGTCTTCTGCTTCGATGCGGTTGATCTTGATGCCGGTTTGCTTGGTGAAATTTGAATACAGCTGTTCATCGGTTTGGTAGTGGCGGGAAGAGTACAGATTCAGTACTTTTTCCTGAGCATTGACGGAGAAAGCGGCGGCCATGGCAACTGCCGCGACGATGATTTTCTTGTTGAAAACGCCTTTCATTGATACTCCTTGTTAAAAATATTTTTCAATGAGTCAAGTATAGCGTCTCTTTATTTTAATGGGAATCATTCTCATTTCTTGCCTCGGTGTTTTGTATCGCCTATCGGCTACAATGCGACGCAACCTACCGTTATGCCTTTCCTTTCTTACATTCGCGTACGTCGACCATCTCGTAATCTCGTACTTCCCCACTCTCCATACCGTCTTTCATGAATCGTTTTCAGATCGCTTTAGTGTTGTCGCTCGGATCTTTGCTGAGCGCCTGTTCGACTGCACCGCGTGCGCCAGTCGTTACGCAACCGACGGCCCCGCAGACTGTGCAACCGAAGGCAGTGAAGCCGGTACGGATCGGCTTGGCGCTGGGAGGTGGTGCAGCACGTGGTTTTGCCCATATCGGTGTGATCAAGGCGTTGGAAGCGCAGGGGATCGTGCCGGACTATGTTGCCGGCACCAGCGCTGGCAGCCTGGTCGGTGCCATGTATGCGGCCGGCAACAATGGCTTTGCCTTGCACAAGCTGGCATTGGAGATGGATGAGGCTGCAATTTCGGATTGGTCGGTACCCTTGTTTGCCAAATCGACTGGCGTGCTGAAAGGGGAGGCCTTGCAACAGTATGTCAATCGTACGCTGGGCAACGCCCCGATCGAAAAGCTGAAGATCCCGTTCGGCGCAGTTGCAACCGATCTCAACACCGGTACACCCATCCTGTTCAGGCGCGGCAACACGGGCGCGGCGGTACGCGCGTCATCGGCGGTGCCGGGCGTCTTCCAGCCGGTTCGCATCGGCGATCATTCCTATGTGGATGGCGGACTGGTCTCTCCAGTCCCGGTACGGTTCGTACGCGAAATGGGGGCGGATTTTGTTATCGCGGTCAATATCTCGGCGCAACCGGACGCCCAGCCTTCGACCAGTTCGGTCGACGTCGTGCTCCAGACCTTTGCCATCATGGGGCAAAGCATCAATCAATACGAACTCAAGGAAGCCGATGTCGTGATCCAGCCAAGGCTGGGTACGATGAAGGGAAGTGATTTTCCGGGGCGGAATACAGCTATTCTTGCCGGTGAGCAGGCGGCAGCAGCCATCATGCCGGAACTGCGCCGCAAGCTCGCCGCCCGAAAAGAGCAGTGAAAGGGCAGGGCGCTGAATTACTCGGATTGTGGCTGAGTAATCCGGCGTGCGCCATTGAAACGGCTTTTCCAGTAGTTGATATTCATGCTTTCAATCCGAACCTGCCCGCCAGCTGAAGGGGCATGGATAAACTTGTTGTCGCCAAGGTAGATGCCGACATGCGAGAAGCCGCGACGCAAAGTGTTATAAAACACCAGGTCGCCTGGCTGCAAATCGGCGGTATCGATGGTCTGGCCAACCCGGCTGATCTCTTCCGAAGTGCGTGGCAATTCGGTGCCCAATGCCTGGCGGAACACATAACGAACCAGGCCACTGCAATCAAGACCGTTTTCCGGCGCAGTCCCACCATACTTATAACGGATTCCAATCATGGACATGGCTTGCAAGGCCAGCTCCGATGCGCGACTGGTCAAGCCCTGCAATTTTGCCATTGGACCTTGGGCTTCGCCCGGAGCAGGTTCGATCGCAAGCGCGGTTCCGCAAGTCGCGGCCGACAGCGTAGCGACGATGAGCGCCTTGCACAACATCCGCATCAGGGAAAAGCCGGTAATTGTCATTTAGGCAAAGTTTGATTTGAGCAACGGCTTGAATGTAAAGGAAGCAGCCTGCTGCTGTCAAAAATTCTTGCCTGCAGGTATGCTAGTGAAATAACGATCAATCATATACCGAATGCCAACGCCTCCTGCAGTCGACATTTCGCTCAAACCGCGCGTCCTGATTGCAGACGACTCCCGGATCGTGCGTGCCACCTTGATCAAGCATATCGAAGGTATGTTTGATTTTCGTGAAGCGCTCAATGGCGAAGAAGCTTGGGAAACCCTGCTCATTGATCCCAATATCCGCGTTGTCATTACGGATCTGTCCATGCCGAAGCTGGACGGTTACGGCTTGCTGCAACGAATTCGCAATTCAAAGATTACCCGTATCCGCGAAATTCCTGTTGTGGTGGTATCCGGCAGCGACGAGCGGGCAGAGCGTGAACGGGCCAAGGCGGCCGGTGCCACCGACCTGATCACCAAGGGAATCGGTACGCCGCAGTTGCTGTCGCGTCTGGATATCCTCTCCAAGCTGGTGGCGACGCAACGTGAATTCGAGCGCAGCCTGGAAGCCCTGATACAGGAAATCGAGCCGGATGCACCTCTGCAATTACCTACGGTTGAGGCGTTTCGGGCCGATGCCGCCCAGCTTCTCGACAACGCCGCGCGCAATCGCAAGAACTTCGTTCTTCTGGATGTCTCCATCGGATTAAAACATGCCGGCCTCGAAGGCGCGGCCGTCGCTCCGCCGTCCAGCGTGGCGAAGGCGATCGGGCGGTTACTCCGGCGCACGATAAGAGATACTGATCATCTGGGCCAGTTTGGCGATGCGGAATTCGTCGTGGCAACCGGCAGCATCAATTTCGATTCCGCACGTCTTTTTGCTCAGCGGGTTTGCCGTGCGATTGCCAGTGCACATCTGGCGAGCGACGAACGCATGTCTTTCATTGCCAGCTGCGGCGTTGCTTCGCTGTCGGACCCCGGAATCAAGGCGGACGAAATAACGTTTGATGAGTTGCTGGAACGGGCGCGCCACCGCGCCCTACTTGGTATCGGTGGCAGCGTTACCGGTGTCGTGGGGCCGGAAGAAGAGGCGGCCGTGCTGTGCGGTGAACAGATCCCTTCGCTGGCAACAGCGAAGGATCACACAATGGAGCAGGACTCGCCCGACCTTGCAACGCTCTTGCAATGGATCAGGGAAGGCCGGCAGGATGAAGTGCTGCCGCATCTTGGCAGATTGTCGGCAGAGTTGCAGCCCTTGGTGGATCTGGTATTGAAGCGAAGCCGAACCGCACTCTGATCACTTGGGCGGTGGATATGCGGGCGGGACATGTCGTACAATCCTGCCTTCTTTTGAAGGAGCCGTAATGCAATCCAAACCTGTTCTTACCCTCGACGACGTCAAGAAAATCGCCGCTGCTGCAGAAGCTGAAGCCAAGGCAAACAACTGGGCAGTCAGCATCTCGATCGTTGATGACGGCGGTCATCTGCTGTGGCTGCAGCGTTTGGATGGTGCAGCACCGATCTCGGCCAGCATTGCGCCGGCAAAGGCAAAAACAGCGGCGCTTGGCCGCCGTGAAACCAAGGTCTACGAAGACATGATCAACAACGGCCGCTATTCCTTCATGACAGCACCGGTTTTGGAAGGCATGCTCGAGGGTGGCGTACCGGTTCTGGTCGATGGCCAGTGCATCGGTGCGGTCGGCGTGTCCGGCGTGAAATCGTCGGAGGATGCTCAGATTGCAAAGGCTGGCATCGCCGCCGTTTGCGGCTGATTCGAAGGGTCGAAGCGGGAAGGCGCATGCTTGCCTTCCTGTCAATTCTCGCGACCCATGTTGGCTAGTCCAACCCTTGGTTTGACCAGCTTCCGGTTTGCAGTGCGGTGCGTTCTCGGCTATACTCTTGGGGTTTAACTAATTCAGCCCGCCGTAGCGCATACCCCTTCCATCACGTCCCAAAAAGACCCACGACATCCAGCGCAAGCCGTTTGGTTGACGGTCGTTCTGGCGCGGCGCAGCGGCGGTAATCATCTCAGGAGTTACCCTTGCTGCCATTTTTTTCTGGCCACTCAGTCCCGGCCATCCTAGCGCTTGCAGATGGGTCGATCTTTCAGGGATTTTCGATAGGAGCGCCCGGTCACACGATCGGCGAGGTCGTGTTCAACACGGCCATGACAGGCTACCAGGAAATCCTGACCGACCCCAGTTACAGCCGCCAGCTCGTCACGCTGACTTATCCGCATATCGGCAATGTCGGCATCAATGCCGAAGACATCGAAGCCACCCAGATCCATGCTGCTGGCTTGATCATCAAGGACTTGCCCTTGCTGGCGTCGAATTTCCGTTCCACGCTGAGTTTGTCGGAGTATTTGAAAGCGCAAAACGTGGTCGGCATTGCCGGCCTCGACACCCGCAAGCTGACCCGCATCCTGCGCGAAAAAGGGGCCCAGAACGGCGCCATCCTGGCCGGTGAAGCCGATGTCGACAAAGCGCTGGCGCTGGCCAAATCCTTCCCCGGCCTGGCCGGCATGGATCTGGCCAAGGTGGTCTCGACCACCCAGTCCTATGTCTGGAATGAAACCGAATGGAAGCTGGGCCAGGGCTACGGCGCACAGACGGCGCCGGCGTATCACGTGGTGGCCTTCGATTACGGCGTCAAGCGCAACATCTTGCGCATGCTGGCCGAGCGCGGTTGCAAGATCACGGTGTTGCCGGCGCAGGCCAGTGCCGCCGAGGCGCTGGCGCTCAAGCCGGACGGCATCTTCCTGGCCAATGGCCCGGGCGACCCCGAGCCGTGCGACTACGCGATTGCCGCGACCCGGGAATTGATCGAGCGCGGCATTCCCACCTTCGGCATTTGCCTGGGGCACCAGATCATGGCGCTGGCCTCCGGCGCCAAGACCCTCAAAATGAAATTCGGTCACCACGGTGCGAACCACCCGGTGCAAGACCTCGACACCAGGCAAGTGATGATCACTTCGCAAAACCATGGTTTCGCGGTGGACCAGGCCACCTTGCCGGACAATTGCCGCGTCACCCACGTGTCGCTGTTCGATGGCTCGCTGCAAGGCTTTGCCCGCACCGACAAACCGGCATTCTGCTTCCAGGGCCATCCGGAAGCCTCGCCCGGCCCGACCGACGTCGCCCCCTTGTTTGATCGCTTCGTGGCGATGATGGAGAAACACAAAAATGCCTAAGCGCACAGAGTTACACAGCATCCTGATTATTGGCGCCGGCCCGATCATCATCGGCCAGGCGTGCGAATTCGACTATTCCGGCGCCCAGGCCTGCAAGGCCTTGCGCGAAGAAGGTTACCGCGTGGTGCTGGTCAACAGCAATCCGGCCACCATCATGACCGATCCGGACATGGCCGATGTCACCTATATCGAACCGATCACCTGGCAGGCGGTCGAGCGCATCATCGCCAAGGAGCGTCCGGATGCGATCCTGCCGACCATGGGCGGCCAGACCGCGCTCAATTGCGCGCTCGACCTGCACCATCACGGCGTGCTGACCAAATACGGCTGCGAATTGATCGGCGCCACACCGGAAGCCATCGACAAGGCCGAAGACCGTTCCAAGTTCAAGCAGGCGATGACCAGGATCGGACTGGGGTCGGCGCGTTCGGGCGTGGCGCACACGCTGGAAGAATCGTGGGCGGTGCAAAAGGAAATCGGTTTCCCGGTCATCATCCGGCCCTCGTTCACGATGGGCGGCACCGGCGGCGGCATTGCCTACAATCCGGAAGAATTCGAGACCATCTGCAAGCGTGGCCTGGAAGCCTCGCCCACCTCCGAACTGCTGATCGAAGAATCGCTGATCGGCTGGAAAGAGTACGAGATGGAAGTCGTGCGCGACAAGAAGGACAATTGCATCATCGTCTGCTCGATCGAAAACCTCGACCCGATGGGCGTGCATACCGGCGACTCGATCACGGTGGCGCCGGCGCAGACGCTGACCGACAAGGAATACCAGATCATGCGCAACGCCTCGCTGGCGGTGCTGCGCGAGATCGGGGTCGACACCGGCGGCTCCAATGTGCAGTTCGCGGTCAATCCGGCCGATGGTCGCATGATCGTCATTGAAATGAATCCGCGCGTCTCGCGTTCCTCCGCGCTGGCGTCCAAGGCGACCGGCTTTCCGATTGCGAAGATCGCCGCCAAGCTGGCGGTCGGTTTCACGCTGGACGAGTTGCGCAACGAAATCACCGGCGGCGCCACGCCCGCCTCGTTCGAGCCCAGCATCGATTATGTGGTGACCAAGGTGCCGCGTTTCGCGTTCGAGAAGTTTCCGACCGCCGACAGCCATCTGACCACGCAAATGAAATCGGTGGGCGAAGTGATGGCGATCGGGCGCACCTTCCAGGAATCGTTCCAGAAAGCCTTGCGCGGTCTGGAAGTCGGGGTCGACGGCATGAATGAAAAGACCACCGACCGCGAAACCATCGAAGAGCAGCTGGGCGAACCCGGTCCGGAACGCATCTGGTATGTCGGCGACGCCTTTGCGCAAGGCTTCTCGCTGGAAGAAGTGCATCAGCTGACCCATATCGATCCCTGGTTCCTGGTGCAGATCAAGGAAATCGTCGATATCGAACTGTGGCTGGAAACCCAGACGCTGGAGGCGCTGGACAAGGACACCCTGTTCAAGCTCAAGCAAAAGGGCTTTGCCGACCGGCGTCTGGCCAAGCTGCTCAAGACCAGCGACAAGGCGGTGCGCGAGCAGCGGCGCGCGCTCAATGTGCGTCCGGTCTACAAGCGGGTCGACACCTGCGCGGCCGAATTCGCCACGCGCACCGCGTACATGTACTCGACCTACGAGGAAGAGTGCGAATCGCAGCCGACCGACAAGAAAAAGATCATGGTCTTGGGCGGCGGTCCCAACCGCATCGGGCAAGGCATCGAATTCGATTATTGCTGCGTGCATGCGGCGCTGGCGATGCGCGAAGACGGCTATGAAACCATCATGGTCAACTGCAATCCGGAAACCGTGTCGACCGATTACGATACCTCGGACCGGCTGTATTTCGAACCGCTGACGCTGGAAGACGTGCTGGAAATCGTCGACAAGGAAAAGCCGTATGGCGTGATCGTGCAGTACGGCGGCCAGACCCCGCTGAAACTGGCGCTCGACCTGGAAGCCAATGGCGTGCCCATCGTCGGCACCTCGCCCGACATGATCGATGCGGCCGAAGACCGCGAACGCTTCCAGAAACTGTTGCAAGACCTGGGCTTGCGCCAGCCGCCCAACCGCACCGCGCGCACCGAAGAAGACGCGTTGCGCCTGGCGCAGGAAATCGGCTATCCGCTGGTGGTGCGTCCGTCCTATGTGCTGGGCGGGCGCGCGATGGAAATCGTGCATGAACAGCGCGATCTGGAACGCTACATGCGCGAAGCGGTCAAGGTTTCGAACGATTCGCCGGTGCTGCTCGACCGCTTCCTCAACGATGCGATCGAAGTCGATGTGGATTGCCTGTCCGATGGCCAGCGCACCTTCATCGGCGGCGTGATGGAACACATCGAACAGGCCGGCGTGCATTCGGGCGACTCGGCTTGCTCGCTGCCGCCGTATTCGCTGTCCCAGGACACCATCGACGAATTGAAGCGCCAGACCGCGCTGATGGCCAAGGGCTTGAAGGTGGTGGGTTTGATGAATGTGCAGTTTGCCATTCAGCAGCATGAAGTCGATGGCCAGCTGCAGGATGTGGTGTACGTGCTGGAAGTCAACCCGCGCGCCTCGCGCACGGTGCCGTATGTATCGAAGGCGACCGGCTTGCAGCTGGCCAAGATTGCCGCGCGCTGCATGGTGGGGCAGTCACTCGACAGCCAGGGCATCACGAAGGAAGTGGTGCCGCCGTACTACAGCGTCAAGGAAGCGGTGTTCCCGTTCAACAAGTTCCCCGGAGTCGACACCATTCTGGGTCCGGAAATGAAATCCACCGGCGAAGTCATGGGGGTGGGCAAGACCTTTGGCGAAGCGTTCGTGAAGTCGCAGCTGGGGGCGGGCGTCAAATTGCCGACCTCGGGCAAGGTGTTCCTGAGCGTCAAGAACAGCGACAAGCCGCGCGCGGTGCAGGTGGCCAAAGACTTGGTGGAGCTGGGCTTTACGCTGGTGGCGACCAAGGGCACGGCCGCGGCCATCAGTGCGGCCGGGATTCCGGTGGCGGCCGTCAACAAGGTGGTCGAAGGGCGGCCGCACGTGGTCGACATGATCAAGAACAACGAGATTGTGCTGGTGATCAATACGGTGGAAGAAAAGCGTACCGCGATTGCCGATTCGCGCGCCATCCGCACTTCCGCCTTGCTCGCGCGTGCCACTACCTATACCACCATCGCCGGCGCCGAAGCCGCCGTCGAAGGCTTGCGTCATCTAGACGAGCTGCACGTCTACGATTTACAAGGCTTGCATAAGTCTTTAAACTAGGCCTCTACAGTCTTACTTCAGCCACAGAGGTCACAACGGTACCGGATGATTTCCGGCACTATTTGTGACCTCTGTGGTTTTCATTTTGTCCAAAATAAATTATGAGCACAGTTCCCATTACCAAACTTGGTGCAGAACTTCTGAAGGAAGAACTGCAGCGCCTGAAAACCAAGGATCGCCCCGCTGTCATCAATGCCATTTCCGAAGCGCGCGCCCAAGGCGATCTTTCCGAAAATGCCGAGTACGATGCAGCCAAGGAGCGTCAGAGTTTCATCGAAGGCCGTATCGCAGAACTCGAAGGCAAATTGAGTGCGGCGCAAATCATTGACCCGACTCTGCTCGATGCGGAAGGTCGTATCGTTTTTGCATCGACGGTTAACCTGGAAGATCTGGAGTCCGGACAAAAGGTGACCTATCAGATCGTTGGTGAAGACGAAGCGGACCTGAAGAAACTCAAGGTCTCGATTACCTCGCCCATCGCGCGCGCATTGATCGGCAAATACGCTGGCGATGTCGTCGAAGTGAATGCGCCATCCGGCATTCGTGAATACGAAGTGCTCGAAGTTCGCTACATCTGATTACCATGCTGACCGCCATGCCGGCGCGCCTACGCTTGCTGGTCGCGACAATCTGGGCCGGAAGCCTTTGGACTGTCGGTTATCTGGTTGCTCCGACGCTATTCATTACGCTCGATGACCGCGTACTGGCGGGCACGATCGCCGGCCGATTGTTTCGTGTGGAAGCCTGGCTTTGTGTAGCTTGTGCCATTGTGCTTGGTATCCTGGTACGCTATTTTTCACCTGATCTTGAGCGCAAACAGATCCGTAGCATTGCCTGGCTGATCGCAGGCATGCTTGCTTGCACATTGATTGGATACTTCGGCCTGCAGCCTTTCATGGCGGCGCTGCGCGAGGCAGCCGGTCCTGCCGGCGTCATGGATTCCGATGCAAAACTACAGTTTGGCTTGTTGCACGGCGCTTCGAGCGCGATTTATCTGGTGCAAAGCTTGCTGGGCGTCGCGCTGGTAGTAAAGGCGAGGTAATCGTGCGGATCGTGTCCCGCGCCAAATATGCGGGACCGAATTTTCTCAAGCGAGCAAATCAGCCGCGTCCCAATGCCGATTTTTTGGAACTGCTTTGCCGTGGCTTGGCACGTTTGATATTGCCGCCTGCGGTAACCCGTTCATTGCCCTTCAAAATGACTTTCGTCACGCTTGGGCGCTTGGTGCCGCTCGGGCTGGGCTTGACGATCGTGACTTCACGCAGGCCTTTTCCGCGTTTGTCGCTGCGTTCCTTGGTGGCTTCCTTCTTGGGGCGGTACAAGACCAGCAGCTTGCCGATATGCTGGATCGGCGCGGCATCGAGCTTTTCGCAAATGGTTTCGTACATCTCGACGCGAGCTTCGCGCTCGTCGCCGAACACGCGGACCTTGATGAGGCCGTGAGCATTGAGGCTGGTATCGATTTCTTTCAGCACCGACGGTGTCAATCCGGCTTCGCCGATAATGACCACCGGGTTAAGTGCATGGGCTTCCGAACGCAAGGCACTGCGTTCGGCGGGTGTCAGTTTCAACATAATCTATTTATTCCTTAAAAACGGTATTCTACGCGAATGGCCAAGAACAAATTCAACAAAAACTGGTTGCACGACCATATCAACGACCCTTACGTGAAGCTGGCGCAAAAGGAGGGATACCGCGCGCGCGCAGCGTACAAGCTCAAGGAAATCGATGAAGAGGAAAGACTGATAAAACCCGGCCAGGTCGTTGTTGACCTTGGCTGCACGCCTGGCAGCTGGGCGCAATACATACGCAACAAACTGTCCGGTAAGGAAGGCGGCGGCATCAATGGCACCATTATCGGCCTTGATATGTTGCCCATGGATCCGATTGCCGACGTGCATTTCATTCTGGGTGACTTCCGTGAAGAAGAAGCCTTGCGCCAACTCGAAGCAGTGCTCGCGGGTCGACAGGTCGATCTCGTATTGTCAGATATGGCGCCCAATCTGTCCGGGATCGCAGTGACGGACGCTGCGCGAATCGAGGATATCATTGATCTGGCCATCGACTTTGCGCGAGCTCATATGAAACCTTCCGGTGCCTTGCTCGTCAAATGCTTCAACGGGACTGGGTACACACAATTAGTCGAAAAGTTCAGGCTCGAGTTTAAAACTGTGATCCAAAAGAAGCCCAAGGCCAGCAGGGATAAATCATCTGAAATCTTTTTGCTCGGTAAAGTGTTGAAACATCCTTCTCAATGACACATCGATAATAATCCCGCCATTGATTATTTTTTCGACAACTCTTGATTTCCCTTACCAGGCCCGCACATGCAGCCTAGCAAGCGCTGGTCAATGCGAGTAGAATCAATTTTACAAGCAATGTAAATATGGGCGCGCCTGCGTCTAAGGAGTTCTAGTGAACAACATGTTTTCCAAAGCCGCCATCTGGGTGGTGATTGCCCTGGTGCTGTTTACCGTCTTCAAGCAGTTCGACGGTCGCACAATGGCTGGCGGCGCGACGCCGATTCCGTATTCGGACTTCATCGATGAAGTCAAGGCGAAGCAAATCCGTGAAGCAACTATCGAAGACAGGACCATCGTCGCTATAACCAATGACGGTAAGCGCATCAAGACTTCAGTAACTTATCTTGACCGCGGCTTGATTGGCGATCTGATCAATAATGGCGTCAAATTCGACGTCAAGCAGCCTGAAGAACAATCCTTCCTTTCTCAAGTTTTCATTTCCTGGTTCCCAATGCTGTTGCTGATCGGCGTATGGGTATTCTTCATGCGTCAAATGCAGGGCGGCGGCAAGGGCGGCGCATTTTCTTTCGGTCGTTCCAAGGCGCGCATGCTGGATGAGGCAAGCAATACCGTGACTTTTGCGGACGTCGCCGGCTGCGACGAAGCGAAGGAAGAAGTCCAGGAATTGGTGGATTTCTTGCGCGACCCGACGAAGTTCCAGAAGCTCGGCGGTCGTATTCCGCGTGGTGTCCTGATGGTAGGCCCTCCAGGTACTGGTAAGACCCTGCTGGCACGTGCAATTGCAGGCGAAGCCAAGGTGCCGTTCTTTACGATATCCGGTTCAGACTTTGTCGAAATGTTTGTCGGTGTCGGCGCTTCACGCGTCCGCGACATGTTTGAAAACGCCAAGAAACATTCTCCCTGCATTATCTTTATCGATGAAATCGATGCGGTTGGCCGTCATCGTGGTGCTGGCATGGGCGGCGGCAATGATGAGCGCGAACAGACGCTCAATCAGTTGCTCGTTGAGATGGACGGCTTCGAACCAAATTCCGGCGTGATCGTTATCGCCGCGACCAACCGTGCCGACGTGCTCGACAAGGCGCTGTTGCGTCCCGGCCGTTTTGACCGTCAAGTCATGGTCGGCCTGCCCGACATTAGGGGGCGTGAGCAAATTCTTTACGTGCATATGCGCAAGGTACCTATTGCACCAGACGTCAAGGCTGATATTCTTGCGCGCGGCACACCGGGCTTTTCCGGCGCCGACTTGGCCAATCTCGTCAATGAAGCCGCGCTTTTTGCTGCGCGTCGCAATAAGCGCCTGGTAGAAATGCAGGACTTCGAAGATGCCAAGGACAAGATCGTGATGGGTCCGGAGCGCAAGTCCGCAGTCATGCGCGAAGAAGAGCGCCGCAATACTGCGTACCATGAATCTGGTCATGCGGTCGTTGCCAAGTTGTTGCCGAAGGCCGACCCGGTACACAAGGTCACCATCATGCCGCGTGGCTATGCACTTGGCTTGACTTGGCAGTTGCCCGAGCATGACCGGGTCAACATGTACAAGGACAAGATGCTGGAAGAAATCGCGATTTTGTTCGGTGGCCGCATTTCCGAGGAAATCTTCATGCATCAGATGTCGACCGGCGCATCCAACGATTTCGAACGGGCAACCAAACTGGCTCGTGCAATGGTGACCCGTTACGGCATGTCCGAATCCCTGGGTACCATGGTGTATGAAGATAGCGAGCAGGATGCCTACTTCGGCCGTATGAGTGCGAAGACTGTATCCGAGGCAACCCAGCAAAAGGTTGATACTGAAATTCGTTTGATCCTCGATGCACAGTATGCACTGTCACGTCGTCTGCTTGAAGACAACAGGGACAAGGTTGAGATAATGGCAAAGGCCTTGCTCGACTGGGAAACCCTTGATGCCGACCAGATCAACGACATCATGGAAGGTCTGGAGCCACGTCCGCCCAAGGCCGGCATCCCGGTAAAACGCTCTCCCTCCGACAATGCATCAGGTGGCATGTCGCCCAATGCGACTGCGCCGGCATAAGTCACTGACTGTCGACCACCAAAGCGAAAAAGGGTGAGGGGAAATCCTCACCCTTTTGTTTTGTCTGCTTGGCGCTGAATCTTTTCCGCGATACTCTGATCTTTCAATCTCGCCGCTTGCCTTCCCTGCACTAGAGCGCTTTCGTCCTGAGTGGACCATGCAAATCGCCCGGGATTGACGGTACAGTCAGGACGAAAGCGCTCTAGAATAACGTCCGTCTGTGCAGCTGATCGCATCGATTGGCATGGCCTGACGTGAACGCATTGACTTAAATCACATCATGATGAACACCAGTTACCTGCAGTGCGGCCGCTATCGATTTGACCTGCATGAAATCTCCAGCCGTCCACTGGTCATGGGCATTCTTAATGTCACACCGGATTCCTTTTCCGACGGCGGGCAATTTCATTCCCTTGATCTGGCCATGTCGCATGCGGAGCAAATGATTGCCGACGGCGTAGACATCATCGATATCGGTGGCGAATCCAGCCGTCCCGGCGCCCAATCCTTGCCACTGGACGAGGAATTGCGCCGGGTCATGCCCTTGATCTATGCGCTGCGCGATTGCGGAAAACCGCTATCCATCGATACCTACAAACCCGAAGTCATGCGCGAAGCGATTGCAGCAGGCGCCGACATGATCAACGATATCAATGGCTTCAGGTTCGAGGGGGCGTTGCGTGTAGTCAATGAAAGCGAATGCGCGTTGTGTATCATGCACATGCAACGCGACCCCTCCACCATGCAGGTCGACCCTGAGTACCATGATGTGGTGGCCGATGTGTCGCGCTTTCTTGCGGAGAGAGTATCCGCATGTGAGGCTGCCGGGATCGAGTCGACGCGGCTATGTATCGACCCCGGCTTCGGATTTGGCAAAACCCTCGAGCACAATCTGACGCTGCTGAAGAGCATAGGGCGTATTTGTGATGAACTCGGGCTCCCCGTGCTAGCAGGTTTGTCAAGGAAGTCCGCCATCGGCGCAATCACCGGCAAGCCGGTTGAGCAGCGTCTGGCAGGAAGTATTGCGGCGGCGCTCAGTGCCGTGGCACATGGCGCCAGCATAGTAAGGGTGCACGACGTTGCAGAGACGGTCGATGCCCTGAAGGTATGGCAGGCGGTTGAATCTATCAAGAAGGACTAGACATGACACGCAAATATTTCGGCACCGATGGCGTACGCGGGCGGGTCGGGACATCGCCGATCACGCCGGATTTCGTAATGCGACTGGGCTATGCAGCAGGTAAGGTACTGGCACAGGGAGAAAGCAGTAGCGGCAAGCCGGTGGTCCTGATCGGCAAGGACACCCGAATATCGGGCTACATGCTGGAAGCGGCGCTAGAAGCAGGATTTGCGGCGGCCGGCGTGGATGTGACTCTTGCAGGGCCGATGCCGACCCCAGCCATCGCTTATCTGACCCGCGCACTGCGGCTGTCGGCCGGTGTCGTCATATCGGCGTCGCATAATCCTTACGACGACAATGGCATCAAGTTTTTTTCGGCATCGGGAAACAAACTGCCGGACGAAGTGGAATCCGCCATCGAAGCTGCGCTTGAAGAGCCGATGGAATGCGTGGCGTCGGAAAAGCTTGGCAAGGCCAAGCGTCTGTTCGATGCGCAAGGCCGGTATATCGAATTCTGCAAAAGCACTTTCCCCAATGAACTCGATTTGCGCGGCTTGAAGATCGTCGTCGATTGCGCGCATGGCGCTGCCTACCATATTGCACCGGATGTCTTTCATGAGCTCGGCGCGGAAGTCGTCGCCATCGGGAACAAGCCCAATGGTATGAATATCAATGACCAGGTCGGCGCCACGGCGCCGGCAGCCTTGTGTGCGGCGGTCAAGGAACATCAGGCCGATCTTGGCATCGCCCTCGATGGCGATGCGGATCGGCTGCTGATGGTGGATGCAAGCGGCAGGGCGTACAACGGCGACGAGCTGTTGTATATCATGGTCAAGGATCGTATGGCCACGGTGCCTGTCGAGGGGGTGGTGGGAACCTTGATGACCAATATGGCGCTCGAAGTCGCGTTCCGCGAAATGGGCATTGGTTTCGCGCGTGCCAAGGTCGGCGATCGCTATGTGCTGGAAGTGCTTCAGGAGCGTGGTTGGTGTATAGGCGGCGAGGGCTCCGGGCATTTGCTGTTTCTGGACAAGCACACCACAGGCGATGGTATCGTATCCGCCCTGCAGGTTCTATCCGCTCTCAAGCGCAGCGGCAAGACACTTGCGCAATGCGCGGCTGACCTTACGCTGTATCCACAGAGTCTCATCAACGTCAGAGTCAGTCCCGGTTTTGAATGGCAAAAGAATCAGGCATTGATGACTGAAAAAGAAATCGTTGAATCGGCACTCGGCGATAGCGGCCGCGTATTGATCCGATCGTCCGGGACCGAGCCGTTGATACGCGTGATGGTGGAAGCAAAGGATGCGGAGCTTGCCGAAAAAATGGCGCGACGCATCGCAGATAAAGTCATTGCCTGATCAGGCCGTTGACTTAATGATGGCCAAGGCGCAGTGCCGACGCCGGCAAGTTCCACCGCAATGACTATCCTCTCCAAGCATGATGATTTCCCTGGCAAGCCAGGGAAATCGCGCAATTTCGACAAGTTCAATTTCAAGCCGCCGCTTCCCGTGCGCGATGGCGTAAGCCCGAGCTATATCTGGCTTCCTCACGGCCCCTGGGGCACGCTGTTGTCGTTTCTGAATGAACGCTTTCCGAATGTGGAGGATACGACCTGGCGTTCGAGAATGGACAGGGGGGAAGTGGTCAATGCCCAAGGGGTGCGAATGGTGGCCGGCAGTCTCTATCACCCCGGCGATTGCATCTTTTATTACCGCGAACTGGAACTTGAGACATCGATCCCGTTTACGGAAAGCATCCTGTATCAGGACGAACACCTCCTTGTTGCCGACAAACCGCATTTTCTACCAGTCATACCGTCCGGCAGGTTTCTTCACGAAACCCTGCTCGTCAGGTTGAAGAAAAAAACCGGGCTCAAGCACCTGACACCGATACACCGCATCGATAGGGAAACGGCTGGCATCGTCGTCTTTTCCCACAACATGCGCACACGCAATGACTATCAGTCGCTCTTTCAAAAACGCGAAATCGAAAAAGTCTATGAAGCGTATGCAAAATACCTTACGGGCGTGAAATTTCCCTTTGTGTATCGAAGCCGAATGGTCGAGGGCACACCATTTTTTCGGATGCAGGAAACGGATGGTGAGTCCAACTCGGAAACCTGCATTGATATATTGGAACAAGGCTCGGATGCAACGCTTTATCGCTTGCGTCCGCTGACCGGGAAAAAGCATCAGTTAAGGGTGCATCTTGCGGCTCTCGGCATTCCCATTATCAATGACCCGTTTTATCCGGTTGCACAAGCCTGTAAAGGGGATGATATGTCTCTCCCGCTGCAACTGCTGGCTCGATCGATTTCGTTCCGGGACCCCTTGAATGGACAAACACGTTATTTTGAAAGTGGAAAAAAACTTGTACTGACTGAGGGCTAACCTAAAATAAAAGAGCGGTTACTCCAGTAAGCCAGATAAAAAACACCGCTCCGAATTGACCAGAACATGTTGCTGGGGTATGATTGCTTTCTTCGGAGTGTGGCGCAGCCCGGTAGCGCACCTGGTTTGGGACCAGGGGGTCCAAGGTTCGAATCCTTGTACTCCGACCAATTTGAAAGGGTTAGCTTTTTAGCTAACCCTTTTTCATTTCTGTCATGCCACGCTTGCCAATGCAATTGTGCGGTTGCCGAGACCGGTTTTGCAAAACTTCCTCGCCACACAAAACGTGTCGCGATCGATTGGTACAGATCAACCACACCTCATTCGGTGAAATGCTTCTCCGGATTGCTTTGCCGCGATGCCGCTGAGATAATCAGGCAATAACGAGAATTATCGATTGGGAGATGTTGGTGTTTGTTCAAGGCGCAGCCGCCATATGCCGGTTTGTCAGCGGAGCGTCTGCATGAAACGTGTCGATGCCATCGCGGCTGAAATCGCTCAAGCAGGCGATTTGCATTTGCAGCGACATGCCGAGCAAATTATTGCGTCGATGCCGTCCGGGCTGATGCTCGTTGATTCCGGCTTGCGCGTACTTTCCATCAATCTCGCCATGTGCGAGTTGCTCTCCATCGGCGATGCCGCCGCGGTCGTCGGCATGCCGCTGCACTCTCTGCTCGATAGCGATGTGCTTGGCTTGCGATTGAAGCAGACCCTGCAGTCCATGCAGTCGCCGGATGACTTTACGGTTACGCAGCGTGTGTCAGGCAATTATCGGCATCTTGAATTCAAGATTTGCACCGTGCCTGCTGCTCCTGCAGAAACCGTGCTGCTGGTGATGGCGCATGACATCACCGATCATATTCGTTCACAGGAAGAATTAAAGCGCTTCCGCCTTGCGCTGGACAGTTCGATCGACGCGGTGTACCTGATCGATGCCGAGCAGCTGCGCTTCGTTGACGTCAACGAGACTGCGATCGCCACTCTCGGATACAGTTATCGGGAATTACTGCAGCTTGGGCCGCAGGACTTGAAACCGGATCCGGGCGAACTGGAAAAGATTCAGCACCGCTTTGCCGAGGTCATTCGAAGCAAGCACAAAACCGGCATGTTTGAAACCGTGCATCAGCGCAAGGATGGCGCACGTCTGCCGGTAGAGGTTTATCTGCGCGCCATTCGGTCGGAACGGCGCCAATTTCTCGTTGCTGTTGTTCGCGATATCACCGAACGCGTAAAAGCCGAGACAGTGCTGCGCGAAAGCGAGGAGCGCTTTCGTGTCGCGTTCAATCAGGCAGCGGTCGGACTCGCGCATGTCGCTCCGGATGGTCGCTGGCTGATGGTGAACAACAAGCTCTGCGAGATCGTTGGCTATTCACGCAACGAATTGCTGAACATGGCTTTTCAGGACATTACTCATCCTGACGACGTTGTAACCGACTGGGCAATTGCGCGGCGCATGACGGCATGCGAGATCGACGAGAAAACCCGTGAAAAGCGTTATCGTCACAAGAACGGGTATTACATCTGGGTCAATCTGACAAGCTCGATGGTGCGAAGCGAGGACGGTACCCCCAAGTACTACAGCACGGTCGTCGAGGATATTTCGCGCCGCAAGCAGATCGAGGAAGAGTTGCTGCATCTGGCAAACCACGATGCGCTCACCAGCCTGCCCAATCGCTCATTGCTCCTGGACCGCCTGTCGCAGGCACTGGTGTTTGCGGGCCGTTCCGCGAGCCAGGTTGCAGTCATGCTGATCGATCTCGACCGCTTCAAGAATATCAATGACAGCTTCGGGCATGAGGCCGGCGACAAGTTCATCATGGAGATCGGGCGCAGGCTTGCGGCCAGCGTACGCGCCGGCGATACCGTTGCACGGCTCGGCGGCGACGAATTCGTGCTAATCCGCCCCGACGTGGCGCAGGGCGACGCCGTCGTGATCCTGGCGCAACAGATACAGGAAGCGCTGGGACGTCCATTGACCATCCAGGGACATGAATTCTTCCCGAGCGGCAGTATCGGTATCAGCATGTATCCCAAGGATGGCGAAGATAGCCAGACTCTGCTCAAGAATGCCGATACGGCGATGTACCGTGCCAAGGATGCGGGACGCAACAACTTCCAGTTTTATGCGCACGATATGAATTCCCGTGCGCTCGATCGTCTAAAGCTTGAAAGTGGCTTGCGCCGCGCGTTGGAGCGCGATGAATTCGTCGTGCATTATCAGCCGCAGATGGAGATTGCATCGGGTGAAATCATCGGCGCGGAAGCACTGTTGCGCTGGCAGGCGCCGGGGCAGGGCATGATATTTCCGGGCGATTTCATTTCCATTGCCGAAGAGGCCGGGCTCATTGTTCCGATGGGAGAGTGGGTATTGCGAACCGCCTGTACCCAGAAAAAAGCCTGGCACGACGCCGGCATGCGCGCACCGATGAAGATCGCCGTCAATCTCTCGGCGCGGCAATTCAAGCATCAGGACATCGTCAAGGTCGTATCGCGTGTGCTCGAACAGACCGGCTGCCGGCCGGAATGGCTGGAACTGGAGATTACCGAAAGCGTTGTCATGGATAATCCGGAGGCTGCGGCCCGGACCTTGCAAAAGCTCAGCGATATGGGCGTACACCTGTCGATCGATGATTTCGGCACCGGCTATTCAAGTCTCAATTACCTGAAGCGCTTTCCGATCAACTCGCTGAAAATCGACCGTTCCTTCGTGCGCGACATCACTACCGATGTGGACGATGCAGCAATTGCCAGGGCGGTCATTGCGCTTGCCCACAGCCTGAAGATGACAGTCATCGCAGAAGGTGTTGAAAGCGCCGAGCAACTGTCGTTCCTGCGCGAGCAGCAATGCGATCAGATGCAGGGGTATTACTTGAGTCGCCCGGTTCCGGCGCCGGAACTGGAAAAACTTTTGAACGCGACCAGCCAAAAATCGATCAAGCCTGCTTCCGGTGATTGAAAGCCTTCTCCATTAGAGGTAATATCCGCAGGCCCGGCAACAATACATGGTGATGCTTATCGCCATGTTCGCGGCCGGCGACGCCAGCTCATGGAACCGGTCATTTCATCCGCCGGATTTCTATATGCACACTGCCCATAGCTCAGTTGGATAGAGCAACGGCCTTCTAAGCCGTAGGTCGCAGGTTCGACTCCTGCTGGGCAGGCCACCCGCATAATCCATTCCGCCCATCAAGCCATTCGTCATGAATGCGCTTTGCGCTCATCCATGCAATAGTTCCGTCCGCCGTGCTCCGCATTCTGCTTCGTATTGCTCGTTGACGCGGCTTGCCTTGCGCCTTGCCTTCTCTGCTGATTTCTGCGTCGCGGCACTGACGTCTTCACTGGCCCAGCGTTGGCGGCGCGCGAGCGCGTCGCACTTCTTGTCTTGAGCGAGACGTTGCCGGGCCGCGCGTTGTCTTGCTTTCTCTTCGGCAGCTTCTTCCTTGTGCCGGGCTTTTTCTGCGCGTTCCACAAATTTCTTTTCTTCGGCCAGCCGCTTTTTATCGGTAGGCGTCGGCCCCGCAGACGATGCCTTGATATCGAGCTGTCTTGCGCTAGGGCAGGCAATATCGCTATAGCTGACTTTGCCGTCGGCTTCGCAGCGGTAGACCGCTAATGCCGGGTTCGACAGGCAAAGGAAGAGAGCGCCGATGAAGGTGCTGCGTAAAACGAAAGGGCTCATCTCAAAGGACCTTTCCGGGGTTCATGATATTGAGCGGATCGAGCGCCTGCTTGAGTGTGCGCATCAGGCCTAGTTCGACCTCGGACTTGTAGGCGCGTACTTCTTCGCGTTTCAGTGCGCCCAGTCCATGCTCGGCCGAAATCGAGCCACCGAAGCTATGCACGCTGTCATGCACCACGCGATTGATGTCGCGTTGCGACGCGATGAAGGCATCAGGCGAAGCATTTTCCGGCGGCGAGACGTTGTAGTGCAGATTGCCATCGCCGAGATGGCCGAACGTTACCATGCGGCAGCCAGGGAACGCTTGCGCAAGCTGTACGTCCGTCACGGCGATGAATTCGCCGATGCGCGAGATCGGCACCGACACGTCGTGCTTGATGTTTTTGCCTTCTTCGGCCTGTGCAAGCGGGATGTGCTCGCGCAGATTCCATAATGCCTTGGACTGGGCGATGGAAGAAGCAATCGCGGCGTCTTCGATGATGCCTTGTTCCAGCGCTTCGGTGACCAAACCTTCCAGCATGTCGTTCGCATGGTTTTCCGACTCGCTGTCCGACAATTCCATCAGTACGTATTGCGGATAACTTTGCGGGAAGGGCAGGCGCATTTGCGAAAAATGCTTGGTGACCAGGCGCAGGCAAAAGTCGGACATCAATTCAAACCCGGTCAGCGTCGCACCGCAGCGCTCCTGCGCGATGGACAGCAGGCGCAATGCGTCCTGCGGCGATTGCATTGCAGCCAGCGCGGTAAGCTGCGCTTTTGGCTGGGGATACAGTTTCAGCACTGCGGCAGTAATGACGCCAAGCGTTCCTTCCGCGCCGATGAACAGGTTGCGCAGGTCATAGCCGGTATTGTCCTTGCGCAGACCGCGC
The DNA here is from genome assembly GCF_003591035.1 of Noviherbaspirillum saxi. Taxonomy (NCBI): domain Bacteria; kingdom Pseudomonadati; phylum Pseudomonadota; class Betaproteobacteria; order Burkholderiales; family Oxalobacteraceae; genus Noviherbaspirillum; species Noviherbaspirillum saxi. The sequence goes on along the minus strand of NZ_QYUO01000001.1, from coordinate 2,235,512 downwards.
AATCCGCTCCAGACTTCGCCCTGGGCAGTGACGACTTCCAGTCCCAGGCAGAGATCGCGCGCGTTTCCGTATCGGAGGACGGCCGTGCCGCCGGCATTGGTCGCGAGGTTGCCGCCTATCGTGCAACTGCCTTCGGCCGCAAGCGATAACGGAAACAAACGGCCGGCCTCGGCTGCCGCGTTTTGCACTTGTTCCAGTATGCATCCGGCCTCGACCGTCATCGTATTGTTGATGGTGTCGGTGTCACGGATGCGGTTCATGCGGGATAGCGAGAGCACGATCGCATTGCCGCTTTCATCCGGCACGCTGCCCAGCACCAGACCGGTATTGCCACCCTGTGGAACCAGCGGAACGCGGTGCTGGTTGCAAAGCCGGACGATAGTGGCTACTTCGTTCGTATCGGCTGGGCGGACCACGGCAAGCGCCTTGCCGGTGTATCGACGGCGCCAGTCGGTCAGATAGCGCTCAAGGTCGGCAGCGTCGGTAAGCACGTTGGCCGCGCCGACGATAGCACGGCAACCGTTCAGGAATTCGCTCATTTGGATGCTTTTTGAATGGCTTGCTGCGCGAGCTTTTTTGCCGCCTGCTTATACGGGCGCAAGAAAAGGATCACGCAAAAGAAAAAGATACACACCAGCGCGACTTCGACCCAGCCCAGCGTGGCCGACATGCCCTGGTCGCTGGTGGCGCGCACGATGCCCTCTGTGAAATACAGCAGGATCAGCATTGACGACCATTGCATCGTGTAGATGTCGCGCTTGAGAATGCCGCGCAAGGGGAGCAGCAGCGGCAGCACCTTCAAGACCAGCCAGGAGCCGCCGGGCCGCAAGGGTGCAAGCGCGAGCTCCCACGCAACACACAATAGAATCAGGGCAATCAAGCTGACTGCTGCGCCGATATAGCAGCTTTGTTGAAGGCGGCTTTGCATCATGCACTCCTCAAACGCACGGCGGTGTCGGCGAGGCGCTTGCCCAACGCAATGGACAGCACCCGCGTATCTTCCGATATCTCGTGAGCTCCTCCGGCACCCGACCAGTGGCTGGCGCCGTAAGGCGTGCCGCCGCTGCTGGTGGTCATCAATTGCGGATGGGTATAGGGGATGCCCATGACCAGCATGCCATGGTGCAGCAAGGGAATCATCATCGATAGCAGCGTTGATTCCTGGCCGCCATGCAGGCTGCCGGTCGAAGTGAATACGCAGGCAGGCTTGCCGGCGAGTGAGCCGGCAAGCCATTGCGTGGACGTACCATCGAGAAAATACTTCATGGGCGCTGCCATGTTGCCGAAGCGGGTGGGCGATCCCAATGCCAGTCCCGCGCATTCTTCCAGGTCGCGCAGTTCGGCATAGGGCGAACCCCGGTCTGGGATGTCGGGTTCCGTGGCCTCGGCCACGGTGGATACCGCCGGCACGGTGCGCAATCGCGCTTCGCAGCCGCGCACGCTTTCAACGCCGCGGGCGATCAACTCCGCCAGTTTGCGGGTCGAACCATGCCGGGAATAATATAAAACGAGGATAGAGAGGTCGGGCGAATTCATGCTTGGTATTATAGGATGGTTTATAAACGCCCAGACACGAATGCCACAGCCTCCCCAAGTCCGTCGCGTGTTTCCCTTCAATCTGCAGATCTTCCGGAATTTTCCGCTGGATGATGTGCGGGGATTATTCCAGTTCGCGCGTCGCCGTCTTAACGAGGAGCGCCTGCCGCAAGTCGCAGGCAGCCTTACCTTTACCACGGTGCTGGCGCTGGTGCCGATTTTTGCCATTGCATTCGCGATCTTCACGACGTTTCCGTTGTTCAATACTTTTCGGGCCGCGCTGGAGGCATATTTCATCAAAAGCCTGATGCCCAAGGCTATCGCCAATACCATTCTCGGCTACCTGAACCAGTTCGCGAGCAAGGCAACACGTCTGTCCGCGATCGGCGCGGTGGGCCTGATCCTGACGGCCATCGTCATGATGCTTACCATCGATCGTGCATTCAATCACATCTGGCGCGTCAAGACGCCGCGGACGATGTCCCAGCGGCTGGTGATTTATTGGGCAATCGTCACGCTCGGTCCCTTGCTGATTGGCGTGTCGATATCCTTCACATCCGGGTTATTCAGGGCGACCAATGATTTCGGGATCAGTTTTCCGCTGATCGGCGCCACTTTCTATACCGCGCTTTCGGTGCTGCTGACGATGGGTGCATTCACATTGCTCTACATCGCGGTGCCGAACCGATCGGTCGACTGGCGCGATGCGGCCTGCGGCGGCTTGCTTGCCGCTACCGCGTTTGAAATTGCCAAGCGGGTTTTCGTTATCTTCATCACCAATTTCCCGGCCTATACCGTACTGTACGGCGCGCTGGCAGCCATCCCGATTTTTTTGCTCTGGATTTATGTCTCATGGCTGATTACGTTGATGGGAGGCGTCCTGGCCGCAGCGCTGCCGATTGTGAAGTACGAGCGCTGGTGGCATGTCGCCACACCAGGCAGTGCCTTCATCGATGCGATGGCGATTCTGACCGTACTGCATGATGCTCGGCTGAAAGGGCAGTCTTCCGCCGTCGATGCCCGCACCTTGCGCGCATTGACGCGGCTAGGATTTGACGAATCCGAAGCCTTGCTGGAAAAAATGCTGGATGCAGGCTGGGTCGGCCGTATCAAGGCCGAGCCGCCGCGACGGGTACGCATCGGCAAGCGGGTGGCCGAAGGGCTCGACACTTGGGTGTTGCTTGCCAATCCAGAACAGTTGCGTGTGGCCGACGTATATCGGCTGTTTGTGTTCAATGCCGGTGGAAACGCAGTACTCGCAAAACAGGTCGAGGCGGCCGTTGAACAAGGCTTGCATGCGAGTCTTGCCGACCACTTTGCAGCCGGCAAGGTGAAATATCCAGGCTAGAACGACGCCTGTCCGTTGAGCATTTGCCAATACATCACCCAATCGCCCATGAAGGAATAGATCGGATGCCTGAAGGTGGCCGGCTGGTTTTTTTCAAAGAAAAAGTGACCGATCCAGGCAAATCCGTAGCCGGAACCCAGGGCGGCGAGCAGCCACCAGAAGTTAGCAGTCAACAGCAAGGCGCCGAGGCAAAACAGGGCAATGGTGGAGCCGACGAAGTGAAGTTCACGGCAGGTCCGGTTCGAATGTTCTCCGAGGTAGACTGGGTAGAATTCGGCAAAGGACGCATATTCACGTTGCATGACGCTTGCCATGATGCTTCTCCTTGCAGTGGGTCTACTTCAGATTAGTCCCGCTTTAGGTGGAGTGCAACCGAAATTCCTGCGGTTAAGGATTTTGCGTGCTTTGATTGTTTTTCTTCGGTGATTCTTTGCTATCGCCGAGAGCCCACCGAAGAAAAATCACTACGCTTTCGACGCAAAGCCAAACAAACTCTCCAGCACCGCATCCGGCTGTTCCGCCATCAGCGCATGCCCGCAATCCTCAAGCTGCGTCACCTTGCAATGCGGTATGGCCTTGGCCAAGGTTGCCGTCGCTTTGGGCGGCGTCATCATGTCCCGTTTTCCCAGCAGCATCAGCGTCGGACAGCTGACGGTCCGTGCCGCGGCCTCGCCATTCGCATAAGCATTGCAAGCCACAAAATCCGTATAAAACACCGGTGCTGCATGCTGATTCGAAATCCTCTGCATCAAACGCTGATTGCCTCCCAATACATAAAAACCGGGTCCCGGACACGAGGGCTTCTGCGCAAACGAAGCATGCGACCAGATATTCACCATATCGATTGCCGTTTGTTCGTCGTTTTTCGCGGCATTCAGCAAGGCATCGGAAACCCGCATCGGATAAGCTGTCCCCACCAAAGCCAGCTTGTCTGCGCGTTCCGGCGCTCGCCCCGCAGCTTCAAGCGCAATCAGCGAGCCCATGCTGTGACCGATCAACACGGCCTTTTGCACGCCCGCCGCATCGAGCAGAGCGAGCAGCCAGTCAGCCATTGCTTCGACGCTGGTCAGCGGTTCGCCGCTGCTGCGTCCGTGCGCGGGCAGGTCTACGGCCAGAACCCCGAAACCGTGATGCGCGAAATAGCGCGTCTGCAGTATCCACACCGAGTGGTCGTGCTGCGCGCCGTGTATGAATACCGCGGTCGGCAGGGCCGGATCGAAGGGTTTTCCGCCGGTATAACAATAGGCATCCTGCCCATGTACCTTGATCAGCATGTCAGGCTCCTTTCTGCGCAGCCTTGAGCCCGCGTGCAAGATCTTCAATCAGGTCATCCACGTCCTCCAAGCCGATCGACAGACGCATCGTTCCTTCGGTGATGCCGGAAGCGGCAAGCTGTTCGGTCGGCACGCGGAAATGCGTGGTCGATGCAGGATGAATCACCAGTGATTTGGCATCGCCGACATTGGCGAGATGAGAGAAAATTTTCAGCGCTTCGACAAAGCGGCGGCCGGCTGCGCGATCGCCGCGTATGCTGAACGAGAATACCGCGCCGCAGCCTTTGGGCAACAGCTTTTCCGCCAGCGCCCGGTCCGGATGCGATTCCAGTTCCGGATACGCCACCGATGCGACGGCGGGGTGTGCGGCCAGAAATTCGACAACCTTGCGCGTATTGGCGACATGCCGGTCCATGCGCAAGCCCAGCGTCTCGATCCCTTGCAGGATGGCAAAAGCATTGTGCGGACTCATCACGGCGCCAAAATCGCGCAAGCCTTCGCGGCGCGCGCGCAACGAAAAGGCGGCAACCGTGGATTCCTCGCTGAAGATCATCCCATGGAAGCCGTCATAGGGCTCGCACAATTCGCCGAAATGGCCGGTTTTTTCATATGCCTGTTGCCAGTCAAAGGTGCCGCCGTCGACCAGCAGCCCGCCCATCGCCGTCCCATGCCCGCTGAGGAATTTGGTCGCCGAATGAAAAATCAGGTCGGCGCCATGGTCGAACGGACGCAGCAGATAGGGTGTGGTAAAGGTCGCGTCCACCATCAAAGGCAGATAACGTTCATGCGCAATCGCCGCGACTTCGGGGATGTTGAGCACGTCCAGGCCCGGGTTGCCGAGGGTTTCGCCGAACAGCACCTTGGTATTGGGCTGGATCGCATTGCGCCAGGCGTCGAGATCGCGCGGATCGACAAAGGTGGTGTCGATGCCGAAGCGTTTCATGGTGTAGGCCAGCAGGTTCTGCGAGCCGCCGTAGAGCGCGCGTGATGCAACTACATGCGAACCGGCGCCGGCAATCGTCGCCAGGCCCAGGTGCATGGCCGCTTGGCCGCTGGCAACCGCGATGCCGGCCACGCCGCCTTCCAGTGCGGCGATGCGTTCTTCCAGCACTGCATTGGTGGGATTGGAAATGCGCGAGTACACATGGCCGGCGCGTTCCATATTGAACAGCGAAGCCGCATGGTCCGAATCCTTGAACACAAAGGATGTGGTCAGGTAGATCGGCGTCGCACGCGCGCCGGTCACCGGATCGGGCGTGGCGCCGGCATGCAGCGAAAGGGTATCGAACCCCGGGTATTTGGGATTGCTCATGATGCGTGTGGTCTCCGGTACTTTTTCTGGGCGACGGATCAAGCGATCGCCGCATGGCGGACATCCTAGCATCGTTCAGGCCCGGCAGTTGTCGCCCCGGCGACAGCATTGGCAAAAGCGGAAACGGACTTGCTTCCGCTCTCTGGATTTCCGATCCGTGTTAAGCTACATTTCAATAGCGACAACAACATTTACATCGAGGATAGCCTCATGAAAGTATCCGAAATCCTGAAGGTAAAAGGCGACATTCTTTACACCGTCACTCCCGACACGGCGATGAGCGACGCCGTAGACACCATGGCCGAACGCGATATCGGTTCGCTGGTCGTCATGGAGTTTGGCGAACTGGTCGGCATGCTGACCTTCCGTGAGGTAATGAAGACGCTTCATCTGAACAAGGGACAGGTCGGCAATGAAACCGTGCGCAAGCATATGGACGATCACCCGATTACGATTACCCCCGATACCGAGGTCAATGAAGTGCGGCGGCTGATGCTGGAGCGGCACGCGCGTTATGTGCCGGTTGTCAGCGCAAAAACCCTGTTCGGCGTGATCTCTTTCTATGACGTCGCAAAAGCGGTATTCGAGGCGCAAAGCTTTGAAAACAAGATGCTCAAGGCTTATATTCGTGACTGGCCGGCCGAGGGCGACGAGTAAGCCTAACCAGCGTGTCGCCAGGCGGCACATTGCTTCCAATAGCTGCTTCGGGATACTGTTCCCGCAGCAGCTTTTTTCTTGTTGCTAACCGATTACACATCGCTGTTTCGAGCGTTTCTGCCACTACCTTGATATGAGCCAATCCAGCCAGTTTTCGCTGCTTCGCCAGCGCCGTTTCAGTCCGTTTTTCTGGACACAGTTTCTCGGCGCATTCAACGACAACGTGTTCAAGACGGCGCTGCTGACCATCCTGACCTATGACGCGCTGAGCTGGACCACGCTCGATCCCGGATTGCTCAACAACCTGATTCCCGGACTGTTCATCCTGCCGTTCGTGCTGTTCTCCGCAACCGCGGGTCAACTGGCCGACAAGTTTGAGAAGTCGAGGCTGGCACGTTACGTGAAGGTGCTCGAGATCGCGATCATGGCCATCGCCGCCTTCGGCTGGATGATGCATAGCCTGTGGCTGCTGGTGGCCGCCGTAGTTGGGATGGGCTTGCATTCGACGCTGTTCGGACCGGTCAAGTATGCCTACCTTCCGCAGCACCTGAAGCAGGAAGAACTGGTCGGCGGCAACGGCGTGGTCGAGATGGGAACCTTTGTCGGCATTTTGCTGGGAGAAGTGATCGGCGCAGTGCTGGTGGTGACTAAGCCCTGGGGCCTGGAACTGGTTGCCTTCGGAACGATTGCGATCGCTGTCCTGGGCTGGCTATGCAGCCGCGGCATTCCGCATTCGCCGGCGCCGGAGCCGGGACTGAAGGTCAACTGGAATCCGCTCACCGAAACCATGCGCAACATCGCGTTCACCCGCCAGAACCGGCCGGTGTTTCTGTCGGTACTGGGCAATTCATGGTTCTGGTTTTACGGCGCGGTGATCCTGGCGCAGTTCCCTGTCTATGCAAAGGATTACCTGCACGGCGACCATAGCGTATTTGTGCTGCTGCTGACCGTTTTCTCGCTTGGTATCGGCGCCGGATCGCTGCTCTGCGAGCGGCTCTCCGGCCACAAGGTCGAGATCGGTCTGGTGCCCTTCGGCTCGATCGGCTTGTCGGTATTCGGTTTCGATCTTTACCTGGCCAGTCTTTCCTACACCAATACGGCGCTGGTCGACATCGCAGGTTTCCTGTCGCAGCAGGGCAGCGTACGCATCCTGTTCGACTGCATCATGATCGGCGTGTTCGGCGGCTTCTATATCGTGCCGCTGTTCGCGCTGATCCAGACCCGCTGCGACCGCAAGCATGTGTCGCGCACCATCGCCGGCATGAACATCGTGAATGCCCTGTTCATGGTCGTGGCCGCATTGTTTGCGATGGCGCTGCTCAAGGCGGGATTGAGCATTCCTCAGCTATTCATGGCGACGGCATTGCTCAATGCCGTGGTCGCCATCTATATCTTCTCGTTGGTGCCCGAATTCCTGGTGCGATTCCTCGCATGGTTGCTGATTCATACCATCCATCGAGTACATACCGTCGACCCGGAGCGCATTCCGGACGAGGGGGCTGCGGTACTGATATGCAATCACGTCAGCTATGTGGATGCCGTCGTGATCATGGCGGCCAGCCCGCGCCCGATCCGTTTTGTCATGGACCATCGTATTTTCAGGATCCCGGTGCTGTCATGGATTTTCCGCACCGCGAAGGCGATTCCCATTGCTTCGGTGAAGGAAGATCCATGGCTGATGGACAAGGCATATGTCGATATTGCCCAAGCTTTGCATGAAGGCGAGCTGGTATGCATTTTCTCCGAAGGCAAACTTACGTCGACAGGAGAAATGAACGAGTTCAGGGGCGGGATTCGCAAGATACTGGATCGCACGCCGGTGCCGGTGATTCCCATGGCTTTGCGCGGCCTTTGGGGCAGCCTGCTCACGCGCAGCCCCGGCAATCCCTTTGAGCGTTCATTCCGCCGCGGTCCGTTTTCGCGCCTGTCGCTGGTCGTCGGCGAGCCGGTCGAGCCGGCAGTGGCGACACCGGAAACCTTGTATCAGCATGTGAGTGATTTGCGCGGCGATTGGCTCTAGCTTTGTCCGCTCTGTAAAACCGGTGTTTGCTGGCGCATCGCTTCCTCGACGTTGTGCCGCTGCGGCGCGAGCAGCGGCAGCAACAGAATAAAGGTGCTGCCGGCCCCAACTTCGCTTTGCACGCGAATACGGCCGCCGAGCACACCGGTGACAATGTTGTGCGTGATGTTCAGGCCCAGCCCTGAGCCGCCGGCGCCGAGTTTTGTGGTGAAGAAGGGATCGAAGATACGATTGAGGTTGGCGGATGGAATGCCCACGCCGTCATCCTGCACCGACAATTCCATCCAGCCTTCTCCGGACAGCTTGGCGGCGATAGCCACATTGCCGGACTGGCGGCCTTCGAAGCCATGCAGCAGCGCGTTGTTGACCAGATTGGTAATCACTTGCCCGAGCGGTCCCGGATAGCTATCCATGACGAGCGAATCGGGAATATTCTGCTTGACGAGGAAAGTAGTCTTTTTCAGCGTCGGCCATAAGGTCAGCATGATTTCCGACACGACTTCGGCAACCGAAAACCGTCGCCTCTGCGAACTGGTCTGGTCGACTGCAACCTGTTTGAAACCAGTGACCAGATTGGCCGCGCGTTGAAGGTTGCGTACCAGGATGTCGCCTGCGGTATCGACATCGCCGATATAGTTTTCCAGCATCGATCGCTTCAATCCGTTCTGTTGATAGCTGCTGGACAGGGCTCGGGTCTGGTCGGCCAGCGTGCTTGCCACCATAAGGCTGTTGCCGATCGGCGTATTGAGTTCGTGCGCGATGCCGGCAACTAGGGAGCCGAGGGCGGCGAGCTTTTCACTGCGCACCAGCTCTTCCTGTGCCTTGTTCAGGGTTTCAAGCGTATAGGCAAGCTCCCGGTTCGCCTGCTGCAGTTCTTCCGTCCGTTCAACGACACGCTGTTCCAGTGTTGCATTCAGTTCGCGGATTTCATTTTCGATCCTGCGTTTGTCGGTCACGTCGGCGCAGGCAATGATGCCGAAACGCTCACCCGCTAGTGTGAAGGTATGGCCTGAGAATTGCACCAGCACCTTGCTGCCGTCGCCGCGCCGCATCCAGATTTCGCGATGCGACTCGGTAGCGCCTTTTTCCTTGAGCTCACCGATCAGTGCGCTGCGGTCTTTCAGGTCACAGTACAGATTCAGTTCCACGCTGTTGTGGCCAAGGACATCCTGGCGCTGGCGCAGGAACAGTTCTTCGAACGCGTGGTTGACATCCCTGATGATGTAGTTGCCGCGCACCTGGGTAACAAACATTGCAATCGGCGACGACTGGAAAATCGCGGAGAATCGCTGCTCACTGTTGCGCAATTCCTCTTCCGCCCGCTTGCGCTCCAATTCGGCCGACGCGCGTTCACTGAAGACTTGCAGCAGAGACTTCACCAGGTCGGGATTGCCGAGCGCTTCGGAATGCATTACGGTCAGCACGCCGATCGTGTTGCCGGCGGTGTCACGCAATGGAGCTCCCGCATAGCTTTCCCATTGCTGCCCGTCTATTTCACTATCACCCGAGGAATGCTCGCGCACACCCGACGGCAGCACATGGATATCGCCTTCGAGTGTACGTTCGCAAGGCGTGCCGCTACTGACGTATTCAAAATTTTCCATCGTATGGCCGCGCAGGTGGGCGGCCACGGTGCGGATCTTTGCCTGTTCATTCGCCATGCGCAGGCCGATGAACACACAATCGGTGCGAAGCGCCGATGCAAGATCGGCGACCAGCAATTCAAAGAAGGATTCGCCGGCAATATCGCGCGTGCCCTGTGCCAGTCGCAACAGGGCGCGATCCGCCTCGGCCTTGCGCTCTTCCAGCAGGCGCTGGTCGGTGATATCCCGGGTCACCGCCAGCGTATAGCGTTCATCGCCTGCGCTGAAGATGGTGGCGTTCGTCAAAACGCGCCGTGTTGCGCCGGACTTGGTTTGCAAATCCCACTCCACGTTGCGCGCCATCCGGTTTGAAGCCAGCTCTTGCAGAAGCGCCTTGTGCTGATGCGGATGCACCCAGATCTTCAGTTCAATCGCGGTTTTACCGACCGATTCATCGCGGGTGTAGCCGGTGAGATCCGAAAAGCTTTGATTCGCGTCGATCAGAACACCGTCGCTCATGCGTGCAATTGAAACAGCATCCGGATTGCCTTGAAAGGCGCCGGCAAATTTTGCTTCGGACAGTGTCAGGGCATGCTCGGCGAGACGCTTTTCGGTGATGTCTTCAGCGATCGACAGCAATCTGCGGGTCTTCCCGTCGTCGTCGGATATATGCGCATGACTCCACTGGCAAGTAATGATCCGGCCGTCGGCCCGACGATTGAGACTGATGTTGCGGGTATCTCCCCGGTTGCTGGTAATGCGCTTGAATGTTTCGTCGACCGGCTCCCTGGCTCCGTCGGAAACGATGAACGATGCATTACGGCCGATCGCAAGGTGGCGCGGGTAGCCGAAAATGCGTTCGGCAGAAGCATTCCATTCGATGACTTTGAACTGATGATCCCACTCGATGATCGCGATCGGACTTTGCTCGACCAGGGCGCGATAGCGTTTTTCCCGGTCGTGCAGTTCCTGCTCGATGCGCTTGCGCTTGTCGATATCGCTTTCCAGTTCGCGGTTCTTGCGTCCGAGTTCTTCAAACAGCTTGCGCAGACTGATGCGGGTATCCTCCATGCGGCGGCCCAGCATGCCGATCTCGTCAAGACGCTGCCAGGTGAAGGGAGTATTGAGTTCTCGATTGGCAAGACGCTCGGCGCCGACGCCAAGTTTTTGCAAAGGACGGACCAGTCGCCGGTCCAGCAGAAGCAGGATCAATGCGATCGACAAAACGGCTTGTGCCAGCACGGCGGCCATAGATTCCTTCAATCCCTTGACCATGACGGCGCGCAGACGCGCGCTGCCGACTTCGATCTTGACCGAGCCTATCGTGCTGTCGCGATATACCACCGGCTTTTCGGTAGCGGCGGTGAAGCCGGCGCGGCGATCCAGCCGTTCGCCCGAGACGAAGATACCGAGCGCATTGTCGCGCACCTCGATGTGCACAATATCTTCATTGCGCGCCATCATGGCTTCCATCAGCGCATTGCCACTCTCCTGATTGATGTTCCACAGCGGCTCCTGCATGCCGTTGGAGAGAATGTCGGCGTTCTGCAGCAGCAGTTCCTGCGTCTGCTTTTTGATGTCATCGGTATATTGCCTGAACCATGAATAGCCGCTGATCAGCAGGGCAGGGACCAGCAGACCGAGTACCACGGTCAGTACGATCGCACGCCGGAGAGTCAAGGTGCGTGCGCTTGTCATCATCGTCATCCAGTAAGGAAAGTGGTCGCTGGTCGCGGCAGGGATAGCCGGGACAGCCGTACGGCTAACGCGCGCCGTTGTCCGTCAGCCAGCTGGTCAGTTGATCTACCGTCATGGGGCGCGCGAACAGATAGCCTTGCGCAAGCGGGCAGCCGAGTGCCTGCAGTATGCTGGCCTGGCGTTCGTCCTCGACGCCTTCGGCAACGACGGACATGCCAAGATTGCGGCCCAGCTGGATCACCATTTCGGCAATACTGCTGCCGCGCGTCGAGCTGGTGATTTCGGTCACGAACAGGCGATCGATCTTGAGACGGTCGGCCTGCAGCCGCTGCAGGTAGCTGAGCGAGGAAAAGCCGGTGCCGAAATCGTCGATTGCGATACTGACGCCGGTCTGCTTGATCTGCCGCAGCAGTTCGATCAGCACATCAGGCTCTTCCATGGCGATCGACTCGGTGATTTCAAGTTCTATCCGTGCGGCTGGCACGCCCGTTTCCCGCAAGACTTCGCGCAGCATATCAAGGAAGCGCGGATGGCGGAACTGCACCTGAGAGACGTTCACCGACATGGTGAATTCGCTGAAGCCGAGACTCTGCAGTCGAACCAGTTCCTGGCAGGCAAGGCGCAGAACCTGCTCGCCGATTTCGATGATGAGGCCAGAAAATTCCGCGATCGGAATGAAGCGGTCCGGCGGGATGAATGTGCCGTCCTTGGTCTTCCAGCGCAGCAGCGCTTCCGCTCCTACCGGACGTCGGGTGACCAGATCGATCTGCGGCTGGTAGACGACGAACAATTCCTTTTCGTCGAGGGCGGTGCGCAGGGCACGCATCATTCGTACCCGTTCGCGGATATCGACGCCCATGCTGCGCGTGAAAAAAAGATGACCGGCGCGCTGCATTAGCTTTGCCCGCTTGAGCGCGATATCGGCATCCTTCAGCGCATCAGCGCCTATGCCGTCATAATCCACGAGCCTGACCAGGCCGGCGGTTGCCGACAGCTGGATTTCCTGGCCATCGATATTGAACGGACTCTCGAACAATTCCAGCAGCGTGGCCGGACTGACCAGTGCCGCATCGCCGAGGACGCCAAAGGTATCGCCGCCCACACGGCTGACCGTCAACCGGCCGCCTAGCCGGGTCTGCAAACGCGCGGCGACCCCCAGTAGCAGCAGATCGCCGAACTGGTGTCCGAGCGCGTCGTTGGTCTCGGAGAAATGATCAATGTCGACAAGCGCCAGGGTCGCGTCGCACCGGGTCGCCGCAGTCAATGCTTCGTCGATCAATTCGCGCAGGCGTGTACGGTTCGGCAGCTTCGTCAGCGGATCGTAGAACGCATGATTTTCAAGCCTGGTGACCAGCAGCACGTTGTCGAGACCGACCGCGATATTGCGGCAAAATACTTCGGCGAGGCGCTGGTCGATTTCGCAGAGCGGACGCCGCACGTCGAGTATCGCGGCAAAATCGCGATTGGCATTGCCTCCGAGATAAAGGGCGATGCAGTCCGAGCCATAAATGTTGCGGCGTTCGGCGAGCGCGCGTCGCAACAGATCGCCGCCATGGGCGTTGAACAGGTTCCGGCGATCGCCCTGCGCGACGCTCGCAAAATTGCCGGAAGCGGCGACGATAGATAGTGTGCAATCATGGTCGACGTCATGCTCCTGTGTGCATAGCAAGCCGTTGGGGTCGAGGTCGAGCAGTTTTGCGACTTCCGCGAGTACGCCGGACGCAAAGTTGGCCAGTCCGTGCAGCGACATCAGTTCAGTGGTGGCACGAACTATCCTGTCGAGACCGCGCCGGCCGGCGTTGATCGCACAGATCTGCTCATACGAACGAATGGCGGCGGTGACTGTGGTGTACAGCTTGATGCGGGTCAGTTCGGATTTGGTTTTGTAATCGTTGATGTCGAAATCGCGGATGGCATCGATCTCGGGCGCATAGCCCGGTTGGCCGGTGCGCAGGATGATACGGACTTCGCTGAGTTTCAGGACTTCGCGTATGTGGCGTACCAGCTGCAGGCCGGCGTCGTCCTGCTCCATTACCACGTCTAGCAGAATGACCGCGATATCGCGTTCCAGCGCAAGCAGTTCGCGCGCCTCGCCAGCCGAATACGCGTGGACGAATTCGAGCGGCCGGTGCTGCATTTCCAGGTTGCTCAGCGCAAAAGTCGTGGCGGAGTGCACATCGGTATCGTCGTCGACGATCATCACACGCCAGACGCTCCGGGTGTCGGGCACCTGCGACGCGAAAGGCAAGACCGGCGTTTCTTCCAGAAATACGAGATCGTCGTCGGTCGACGTACCCGATCTGCTCATCGTTCTCTCCAGCATCCAGGATGTCTTGCCTGGAAACAGTATGTCGATAAATCCATGGACAAAGATACGATATTCAAAAGGCCACTGTTGCCGATGTCGCCGGTTTGCGAAAAACGCCGAGCGGCTTTTGCCGGTCAGACTTACCAGAACTCAACTTCTGAGGAATGTTGCATGATATTTGAGTGATGCGCAATCGCAAGATGATTGTTTAATAGCATTACACCAAGCTATTCCCTTATATGTCGCAAATCGACGGCAGAGGGGTTGCCATAGCATGTCAAAGCTTCAACTTCATGGCAGCATTGCCGCGACGTATTGCTTTTTCAACGAATCGTCAGAGCGATAAGCTAAAATCCATACTTTCGCATCTATCTCTTTCCCATCATGTCCGGCAATACATTTGGCACTCTCTTCACCGTCACCACTTTTGGCGAATCGCACGGCCCGGCGATTGGCTGTGTGGTGGATGGATGCCCGCCGGGCATGGAACTGTCCGAGGCGGATATCCAGCCGGAACTCGACCGTCGCAAACCCGGGACTTCACGTCATGTGACCCAACGCCAGGAATCCGACACGGTTGAAATCCTGTCGGGTGTCTATCAGGGCAAAACAACCGGCACGCCGATCGCTCTGCTGATCCGCAACGAGGACCAGCGCAGCAAGGATTACGGAAACATCCTCGATACCTTCCGGCCCGGCCATGCCGACTATACGTACTGGCATAAGTACGGCATTCGCGATCCGCGTGGTGGGGGGCGATCTTCGGCACGGCTGACCGCACCGGTGGTCGGCGCCGCAGCGATTGCGCGCAAATGGTTGAAGCAGCAGTACGGCACGGAATTCCTGGGTTGCATGAGCCAGCTCGGCGGCATCGAGATTCCTTTCGAGTCCTGGGATCACGTGCCCAACAACCCGTTCTTTGCCGCCAATGGCGCGGTCATACCGCAGCTCGAGGAATACATGGACCAGCTGCGCAAGGACGGCGATTCCTGCGGTGCGCGCATCGACGTGGTGGCGCGCAATGTCCCGGTGGGGCTGGGCGAACCGATTTATGACAAGCTCGATGCCGATATTGCGTTTGCGATGATGGGTATCAACGCGGTAAAGGGCGTGGAAATCGGCGCGGGCTTCCGCTCCATCGCACAAAAAGGCACCGAGCATGGTGACGAACTGACGCCGGCAGGATTTGCGACAAATAACGCCGGCGGTGTTCTTGGCGGGATTTCGACCGGGCAGGACATCACGGTATCGATTGCGATCAAACCGACGTCCAGCATACGTACGCCGCGCCATTCAATCGACAAGGCCGGCAATCCCATCAATGTCGAAACCTTCGGGCGGCACGATCCCTGCGTCGGTATCCGCGCGACCCCGATTGCGGAAGCCATGCTTGCGCTGGTGCTGATGGATCACGCATTGCGTCACCGCGCGCAGTGCGGCGACGTGCATGTCGATACGCCGAAGATTGCATCGCACATCGGTTAGGGCGGTTGAGGGAGCGTCCCCGGCACGGGGCGCTGCCCAGTCTCCATATGCGCGATTCCTTCGTGCAGCTACGCTATCAGCTTGAAAAATCGTCACGTGCAGCCTACCTCCTGGCCAAGGCAGTCCTTCGGCTTTGCTTTTTTCTTTTTTGCGTACTACGGCTATGTCGGCGTATTTTCGCCCTATGCAAGCCTGTACTTTTCGGAAAAGGGACTGAGCGCCGCCCAGATCGGTATTCTCATGTCGCTGATGCAGGTCATGCGCATTTTCGGGCCCAATCTGTGGGGCTGGGTGGCCGACCGCCACCAGCAACGGGTTACGGTGCTACGTATCACGGCCATTGCGGCTGCCACGGCTTTCATCGGCATCTTCATCGGCCAGACCTTTGCCCAGCTGTTTCTGGCCATGGTTGCGGTCAATCTGTTCACCAGCGCGCAAGGGCCATTGTCCGAAGCCTTGATGCTGTCCGAAATGCGCGGCGACCTGACGCATTATGGCCGGCTGCGCCTGTGGGGGTCGGTCGGTTTCATCCTGAGCGTGACTATCGCCGGTCCTTTTCTTGATCGCTACGGCATTGGCTTGCTGCCATGGCTTGCGCTGGGATTGCTGCTGATGGTGCTCGCGGCCAGCCTCAAGATGGAAGAAACCGCGCATCCCGACGACGCAAAAGAAACACCTTCGGTCATGGCCTTGCTGCGCAAGCGGGAAGTGCTGGCCTTTTTTGTTTCGACTTTTTTGATGATTGCGGCCCATGCGTCGCTTTACGTCTTCTATTCCCTGTATCTGGCGCAAATCGGTTACAGCAATACGGTGATAGGCTTGATGTGGTCACTGGGCGTGGTGGTCGAGATTATTTTCTTCTTTTATCAGGCGCCGCTGTTCCGTCGTTTCGGTGTGCGGCGGCTGATGATCGCCAGCCTGTTGATCGCCGTGGTGAGATTTCTGATGATCGGATTTGGTGCCGAGTCGCTGGTGCTGCTGCTGATCGCGCAGGTGCTGCATGCTGCAACTTTCGGGGTGCACCATTCGGCATCGGTGGTGACCATGCAGCGCTGGTTCGCCGGTCCGCTGCAAGCCAGCGGGCAAGCCTTGTACACGAGTATTTCCTATGGTTTGGGCGGAACCCTGGGAGGCCTGATTTTGACCGGTCTTTGGGATACATTCGGCTCGCATGCAGTCTATTTGGTGGCGGCAATATTTTCGCTGGGCGGTGCCGTAGCCGCCGTGTTGTCCTATCGCTGGCAAAACAATGAGGAGAGACAATGAAACCGGATACCCGATTGGGAATGGCGCTGAAAAGCGCATTGCTTGGCGCGAGCCTGATGACGCTGATCGCATGCGAAACCGTGCAGACAACCCAGGGCGGCGTCGTGGGTGTCAATCGCGAACAAAAAATGGCGGTTGCGCCGGAAGCGATCGAGCACGCGGCGCGGGAACAATACGGGCAGTTGATCGCGCAGGAAGGGCAGAAGGGCACGCTGAACCGGAACGCGGCGCAGGTATCGCGCGTGCGCGCGGTGGCCGGACGCATCATTTCGCAGGTGGCTGCTTTCCGGCCGGATGCGCGCAACTGGGCTTGGGAAGTCAATGTACTGACCTCTCCCGAAGTGAATGCCTGGTGCATGCCTGGTGGAAAAATGGCGGTCTACACCGGCCTGCTCGAAAAACTGCAGGTTACCGATGACGAACTTGCAGCGGTTATGGGCCATGAAATTGCCCATGCACTACGCGAACATGCGCGTGAACGGGCCTCCGAGCAGATGGTTGCCGGAGGTTTCATCTCCGTCGGCGCGGCATTGTTGGGTCTTGGTGAAATCGGACAGCAAGGCGCGCAGTACGCCTATATGGGGCTGATCGGCCTGCCCAACTCCCGCAAGCATGAGACCGAGGCCGACCGTGTCGGCATCGAACTGGCCGCCCGCGCCGGTTACGATCCGCGTGCCGCGATAACGCTTTGGCAAAAAATGGGGCAGGTCGGCGGCGGCCAGCCACCGAAATTCCTGTCCACCCATCCTTCACAATCCGACCGCCTCAGCGACCTCACCGCCTATTCGCAGCGCGTGATGCCCCTGTACGAACAGGCAAAAAGAACGCGCTGACCAATACGCTTGCAACAATGTCAACAGAACGCCTGCGGCTTGCTGTCGCAGGCATTTTTCATTGGGCGCACGGCGTCGCTGCGTGGGTTTGCGTTGCACAACTATGGCATAATCGAGGACTATTTTCACCGTTTTGCGCTGCTCTGCACGCTTTCCAACATGGCCCAAACGCTCTACGACAAACTCTGGGAATCGCACGTCGTTCACACCGAGGAAGACGGCACCGCCATTCTTTACATCGACCGTCACCTGCTGCATGAGGTGACCAGCCCGCAGGCTTTCGAAGGTCTCAAGCTAGCCGGCCGCCAGCCGTGGCGCGTGTCGGCCAACCTGGTCGTCGCCGACCACAATGTGCCGACCACCGATCGCGCCAACGGCATTGCCGATCCGGTGTCCCGGCTGCAGGTCGAGACGCTCGACGCCAATGCCAAGGAATACGGCCTGACCTATTTCAGCATGCGCGACAAGCGCCAGGGAATCGTGCATGTGATCGGGCCGGAGCAGGGCGCGACGCTGCCGGGCATGACCGTCGTCTGCGGCGATTCGCACACCTCCACGCATGGCGCATTCGGCTGCCTCGCGCACGGCATCGGCACATCGGAAGTTGAACACGTGCTGGCGACCCAGACGTTGCTGGCGAAAAAATCCAAGGCCATGCTGGTGCAGGTCGATGGTGCGCTGCCTTTCGGCGTCACCGCCAAGGATATCGTGCTGGCCGTGATCGGCAAGATCGGGACTGCTGGCGGCACCGGTTATGCGATCGAATTCGGCGGCTCTACCATCCGTTCGCTGTCGATGGAAGGCCGCATGACGGTCTGCAACATGGCAATCGAAGCGGGCGCGCGCGCCGGCATGGTCGGCGTCGATGACACCACCATCAATTACGTCAAGGCCCGGCCGCTGTCGCCGGTCGGGCCTCACTGGGATCGCGCCGTCGATTACTGGCGCACCCTGCATTCGGATCCCGGCGCGAAATTCGACCTCGTCGTCACGCTGAACGCCGCCGAGATCAAGCCGCAAGTCACCTGGGGCACTTCGCCTGAAATGGTGGTGGCTATCGATGACCGCGTACCGGATCCTGAAAAGGAAAAAGATGCCGTCAAGCGCGACGCGATGGAAAAGGCGCTGGTCTACATGAACCTCAAGCCGAATACTGCGATGGCGGATATCCGTATCGACAAGGTCTTTATCGGTTCGTGCACCAACTCGCGCATTGAAGACTTGCGTGCGGCCGCTGCAGTCGTGCGCGGCAAGCAGCGCGCATCCAACGTCAAGCTTGCGATGGTGGTGCCGGGTTCCGGACTGGTGAAAGAGCAGGCTGAACGCGAAGGCCTGGACAAGATTTTCCGTGATGCCGGTTTCGAATGGCGCGAAGCAGGCTGCTCGATGTGTCTGGCAATGAACGCTGACCGGCTGGAGCCCGGCGAGCGCTGCGCCTCTACGTCGAACCGCAATTTCGAAGGACGTCAGGGGCAGGGCGGACGTACGCATCTGGTGTCGCCAGCGATGGCTGCCGCAGCCGGAATCGCCGGACACTTTGTCGATATCCGTGCACTGCGCTGATTGCGTCAGAGATGAGCGCCAGAGATATCGGGTCTTACGGGGAGTCAAAATGAAAAAACAATTCACGCTGTTCGCCGCTGCCTTGTCGGCATTCATCCTGATGGGCTGCAACACCGTGCAAGGTGTCGGCAAGGATGTGAAGAAGGTTGGCGAAGTCGTTGAAAGCGCCGCTAAACGATAGTCGAAAAAAGTCGAAAGTTGCGCCGCCAGCCTGCACAAGGGCGGCGGCCACAAGTCAGAGATCATGGATAAATTTACCGTACACGATGGTTTGGTCGCACCGCTGGATCGCGCAAATGTCGATACCGATGCCATCATTCCGAAGCAGTTTCTGAAATCAATCAAGCGTTCCGGCTTCGGCCCCAACCTGTTCGACGAGTGGCGTTATCTCGACCATGGCGAGCCTGGCATGGATAACTCGAAGCGGCCGCTCAACCCGGATTTCACGCTCAACCAGCCGCGCTACCAGGGTGCGTCCATCCTGCTGACACGCAAGAATTTCGGTTGTGGCTCGTCGCGGGAACATGCGCCCTGGGCACTGGAGCAATACGGCTTCCGCGCCGTGATTGCGCCAAGCTTTGCCGACATCTTCTTCAATAACTGCTTCAAGAATGGCGTACTGCCCATCGTGTTGAGCGAGATGCAGGTTGACCAGCTGTTCAATGAAGTCAAGGCCTTTCCGGGATTCCGCCTGGTCGTCGACCTGGAAAACCAGGTGGTCCGCACGACCAACGGCAGCGCCAGCTACGCGTTTGAAGTGGATGGCTTCCGCAAGTACTGCATGCTCAACGGCCTTGACGATATCGGCCTGACACTGCGGCAGGCGGACAAGATCCATGCATTCGAAGAGCGGCATATTGCGGCAAAGCCCTGGCTGGCAAATACCATCTGAGCGACCCCCGATCAATCAATCCAACAAGACAAATGAAAATTGCAATCCTGCCGGGTGACGGCATCGGTCCCGAAATCATTGATCAGGCGGTCCGCGTCCTGAATACACTCGATGAAAAATTCGAGATGGAAACCGCGCCGGTGGGCGGCGCCGGTTACGAGGCGCATGGCCATCCGCTGCCGGAAGCCACGTTGAAGCTCGCCCAACAAGCCGATGCGGTATTGTTCGGCTCGGTCGGCGATTGGAAATATGACAAGCTGGACCGTGCACTGCGGCCCGAGCAGGCCATTCTCGGCTTGCGTAAAAATCTGAACCTGTTCGCCAACCTGCGTCCGGCGATTCTTTATCCGGAACTGGCAGGCGCATCCACACTCAAACCCGAGATCGTATCCGGCCTGGACATCCTCATCATCCGCGAATTGACGGGTGATATCTATTTCGGCCAGCCGCGTGGCGTACGCACTGCGCCGGATGGCGCGTTCAAGGGCGAGCGTGAAGGGTTTGACACCATGCGCTACGCGGAGTCGGAAATCCGGCGTATTGCGCATGTGGCATTTCAGGCGGCGCGCAAGCGCGACAAGCGTCTGACGAGTGTCGACAAGGCCAACGTACTGGAAACCTTTCAGTTCTGGAAAGACATCGTCACCGACGTGCACAAGGAATACCAGGACGTTACACTGGACCACATGTATGTCGACAACGCGGCGATGCAATTGGTCCGTGCGCCGAAGAAATTCGACGTGATTGTCACCGGCAACATGTTCGGCGACATCCTGTCCGATGCGGCAGCAATGCTGACCGGCTCGATCGGCATGTTGCCGTCGGCGTCGCTGGATGCAAACAACAAGGGTTTGTACGAGCCGTCGCACGGGTCGGCGCCGGACATCGCCGGCAAGGGCGTCGCCAATCCGCTGGCCACTATTTTGTCGGCTGCGATGATGCTGCGCTTCTCGCTGAACAAGGCGGAACAGGCCGACCGTGTCGAAAACGCGGTCAAGAAAGTATTGGCGCAGGGATTGCGCACACCGGACATCTATGAGGAAGGCACGACCAAGGTCGGCACTCAACAGATGGGCGACGCCGTGGTAAAGGCATTAGGGTAATGAGTTATCTTTTATTGATGGGCACTTGAGGGAGAAAATTGTGAAGTTAGTAGGCCTGGTGGGTTGGCGTGGTATGGTGGGCTCGGTCCTGATGCAGCGCATGCAGGAAGAGGGCGATTTTGCTCATATCGAACCGGTATTCTTTTCGACTTCCAACGCTGGCGGCAAAGCCCCGGCAATGGCGAAAAACGAAACCACACTCAAAGACGCAAACAATATTGATGAACTGAAAAAATGCGACATCATTATTACCTGCCAGGGCGGTGACTACACGACCGAGATTTTCCCGCAGTTGCGCAGCGCCGGCTGGAACGGTTACTGGATCGATGCGGCATCGACCCTGCGCATGAAGGATGATGCGATCATCATCCTCGATCCGGTCAATCTGAACGTGATCAAGGACGCGCTCAAGCGCGGCGTGAAGAACTATATCGGCGGCAATTGCACGGTCTCGTGCATGCTGATGGGCCTGGGCGGTTTGTTCGATCACGATCTGGTCGAATGGATGACTTCGATGACTTATCAGGCAGCGTCCGGCGGCGGTGCGCAGCATATGCGCGAATTGCTGACCCAGTTCGGCTCGATCAACGCCGAAGTCAAGGCCTTGCTCGACAATCCGGCATCCGCGATTCTTGAAATCGACCGCAAGGTGCTCGCCAAGCAGCATGCTATGAGCGCCGACGAGACCAAGCAGTTTGGCGTTCCGCTCGGCGGCAACCTGATTCCTTGGATCGACAAGGATCTTGGCAACGGCGTGTCGCGCGAAGAGTGGAAGGGCGGCGCAGAGACCAACAAGATTCTCGGTCGCGGCGAAGGCTTCGGTGCGTCGGCGAAGGCCGCGATTCCTGTCGACGGCCTCTGCGTGCGCATCGGCGCGATGCGCTGCCATTCGCAGGCGCTGACCATCAAGCTGAAAAAAGATGTGCCGCTGGATGAAATCGAAGGCATGCTTGCCGCCAGCAATCAGTGGGCTAAAGTGGTGCCGAACAACCGTGAAGCCTCGATGAAAGACCTGACTCCGGCAGCAGTGACAGGCAGCCTGACCATTCCGGTTGGACGTCTGCGCAAGATGCAGATGGGCGGTGAGTATCTGTCCGCGTTCACCGTGGGTGACCAGTTGCTGTGGGGCGCGGCTGAACCATTGCGCCGCATGCTGCGCATCGTTCTCGACAACTAAGGCTGTAATACCAATCCCAACCCATAACGTGACATGAAAGCGAGTCTTTTTCCGTCTGCCTGCGTTGCACTCGTCGTCAATAGCACCGCTATTGACTCCTCCTGCGCCTTGCCAGTCGAAAAAATCCATCGATTTCATTTGCCATGTTACAGATCGGGATTGGTGTAACTTAAGCAGCCTGTAGCATCGGGATGCAGACTGGGGCTTGATGAATGCCGGTGTTCGCCGGTAGTTCGTCAAGCCCCAGTTGTGTTGCCAATCGGCAACAACGCAGATGAGTTATATATAGAGATACAGAGAGAGATACAGAGCGATATGCCGGTTTTGCGTCAGTTGGCAAATTGCTTACACTTGCGTGCCTAAGTCCATGATGATATGGTGAAAGTTCCCTCGATCAATATTACATTGGCGCGGTGATTTTACCTCTGCCAGACACGCAAACGGATTGCCCCCTATGCCATCAAACATGCATTCAAATAAACGCCCCTCGGGCTTGTTTACTTTGAAAACGCTCAGCGCTGCTGTTGCGACTGCGCTCCTGTTTTCCAATGCGTACGCCGCTGGACTCGGCAAGCTGACTGTCCTGTCATCGCTGGGGCAACCTTTGCGTGCCGAGATCGAGTTGACTTCGGTTTCGCGCGATGAGCTCGGTTCGCTGGCAGCCAAACTGGCATCGGCTGAAGCATTTCGACAGGCTGGCATCGATTACACCCCGGCATTGGCTTCCTTGCGCTTTGCCGTCGAACAGCGCGGCGAACGCCAGGTCATTCGTCTGACCTCCGCACAGCCATTGAACGAACCTTTCGTCGACATGCTGCTGGAGTTGTCGGGGCCGAATGGAAGATTGGTACGCGAATACACATTCCTGCTTGATCCCGCAGACCTGCGCACCACGCAAAGCGCACAGGTTGCGCCGGCGCGGGTTGCCATTCCTGATTCAAGCGTCTCACGCGCACCACAAAGCACACGTTCGTCACAGTCTGTTACACAATCCAGTCCGGCCCCGCGTAACGTGCCTCAGGCTGAAGCGCCCTCCCGGGCCGAGCGACCAGTTGCACCGCCTCCGGTCGGATCCGTCCAGGATACAGCGTCGGGAGACTACAAGGTACGTAACGGCGACACGCTTGCGAAGATTGCGACCCAAGTGAAGTCAGGCGGCGTCTCGCTGGACCAAATGCTGGTTGCCTTGCATCAGGCTAACCCAGATGCCTTCGTCGGCCAGAACATGAATCGCCTGAAAGCCGGCCAGATTCTGTCGGTTCCAAGTGCCGAGGTAGCTCGAGGCGTCAGCAATGCCGAAGCGCGCAATATCGTCGTCGCGCAGGCTGCCGACTTCCAGAATTACCGTAGCAAGCTCGCCGGCCAAGTGGCATCCTCCGCGCCGCAAAAATCCACCGAAAATCGCCAAAGCGCAGGTGGCAAGATTACCGCCAAGGTGGAAGAGCGCGCCACGCCGGCTTCCGAATCCAAAGACAAGCTGACGCTGTCGAATGCGGCGCCGACGGCCACTGCCAATGCCGACAAGGCAGCCGGTACCGCTTCGGCCGAAGATCGCATTGCGAAGGAAAAGGCCATCGCCGACGCCAATGCCCGCGTCAAGGAACTGGAAAAGAATGTCAGTGAATTACAAAAGATTCTTGAGGTAAAGAACAAGAATCTGGCCGACCAGCAAAAGCAGGCCGACGCCACCAAGGTCGAAGCTAAACCGGCGACGCCGGCCCCGGCAGCATCAACTCCTTCTCAAGCAGCCGCGCCAGCCGCACCGGCGTCCGCCACAGCAGCTCCCTCAACTGAAGGGACTGCTGTGGTCGCAGCAACACCCGCCGCATCCGCAACGCCGCCCGCGCCAGCAGCTGAAAAACCGGCCGAGCCCACGGCGGAAAAACCTACCGCCCCAGTTGTCGCAAAACCGAAACCCGTAGCGCCGCCACCACCGCCGCCAGAACCGAGCTTCCTTGAAAGCCTGACTGAAAACCCCATGGCCCTGCCGGGTCTTGGTGCACTGCTCGTAGCGCTTGGCGCGCTCGGCATTTATCGCGCCCGGCGTCAGAAGCAGGACAAGCAGTTCGAAGACAGCATCATCACCGATTCCAGCCTGAAGGCGAATTCCCTGTTCGGCTCCACCGGCGGTCAAAGTGTCGATACCAACAACAGCGTATTCAATTCCAGCTTCTCGCCGTCGGCTAGTCAGCTCGATTCCAACGAGGTGGACCCGGTCGCCGAGGCCGACGTGTACATCGCGTATGGCCGCGATGCACAGGCCGAAGAAATCCTGAAAGAGGCCTTGCGCACCCAGCCCGAGCGCCACGCAGTGCGTGTGAAGCTGCTGGAAATCTATTCGAATCGCAAGGATTTGCGCGCGTTCGAAGTGCTCGCCACCGAATTGTATGGCCTGACCAAGGGCGAAGGCGACGAGTGGGCGCAGGCTGTTGCGCTTGGTGTCGGCATCGATCCGAACAATCCGCTGTATGCGAGCGGCAAGGATGGCAAGGCGGGCTCGGACGACCAATCTGCCGGCGGCCTTGTTGCGCCGACGCAGCCTCTGGATGAACAAGGCCTAGCGACCTTGCTGTCGACGACGCAGTCCGACGCCAACACGCTCGATACAATCAACTCGCTCGAAACCGACACCTCGTATTTCAGCAATACCGCTCTGGCGAGCGATACGCAACTTGATGCGACACCGGCACCGGCGGCTGAAGTGGCTCCGGCCACGGCGAACGATCTCGATTTCGAACCGATGGGGGAAGCCGAACTGGAGAAGGTGACTTCGAAAGCGACGACCTCGAACGAACTCGATTTCGACCTTGACGGCTTGAACATGCCGGAAATGGCGGTGCCGAACACGATTCCCCGTCCGATCGCAATGGAACCGCCGGCCGCCCTCGCATCGATCGATTTCGACTTCCTGGACACGCCGGCAGCAGAATCCAAGGAAGAAGCAAAGCCTGAGTCGCTGGATGACTTCAGCGTCAATCTGACGACGGAAGCGCCGCTCCAGCCCGAGCCGGTCGATATTCCTGAAATCAAGGACCTCGAATTCTCGCTCGACGATGCAATTTCGTCGACCGACGCGCCGATCGAGCCGCAGGTGCAGAATATTGAAACAGCCGCCGCAGAACGGCCATCGCTGGAAATCGATATTCCGGAACTGGAAGATATTCCCGCAATCCCGGAGGCAAAGGCTGAATCTGCGCCAAACGATCCGCTCGACTTTGACCTGTCCGACATCAGTCTTGAATTGAATCCGGTTGAGCCGGCAGCCACGACCGATACCGACTTCGACGTCTCGCTGGAGTCGCTCGGCGAGGCACCGAGCCTTGAAGGTGCAGGTGACGAATCCGGGTTCATCAGCGCGGAAATGGCTACCAAGCTCGACCTTGCGATCGCCTATCAGGAGATCGGCGACAAGGAAGGAGCACGCGAACTGCTTGACGAAGTGCTGAAGGGCGGTACGCCCGAGCAAAGCGAAAAGGCCAAGTCGCTGTTGCTGGAACTCGCATAAGCTAGAACAACTTGAAAGAACGGGCGCGGCATTGCCGGCGCCCGTTTTGTTTTTTGGATCATTGTCGATCTGGAGTGGAATTGAAACGGATAGTGCTCGGCGTCCAATACGATGGCGCTCCCTGGCATGGATGGCAGACGCAACCTTCCGGCGGGACCGTGCAGGATACGCTGGAGAGAGCGCTCAAGCGCTTCGCCCTGGTGGATATAGCAACCACTTGCGCAGGACGTACCGACGCCGGCGTGCATGCGTTGGAGCAGGTCGTTCATTTCGATACCGAACTCCATCG
The DNA here is from genome assembly GCF_003591035.1 of Noviherbaspirillum saxi. Classification (NCBI taxonomy): domain Bacteria; kingdom Pseudomonadati; phylum Pseudomonadota; class Betaproteobacteria; order Burkholderiales; family Oxalobacteraceae; genus Noviherbaspirillum; species Noviherbaspirillum saxi. Next base: position 2,209,663 of record NZ_QYUO01000001.1, on the reverse strand, counting down.
CGATACCTTTTCATGGGTGCGCGGCGTCAATACATTTCTGCCCCCATCGATAGCGGTGCGCTGGGCGACCGAAGTCGCAGCGGACGGGCTCGATGCATTTCATGCGCGCTTCAGCGCGACGGCGCGTACCTATCATTACGTGCTCTATAACCATCCTGTGCGCTCGCCGTTGCTGGCCGGCAAGGCGGGATGGGTATTTCGTCCGCTCGATGCGGACCGCATGCAGGAAGCGGCAACGCTTCTGATCGGCACGCATGACTTTTCCGCATTCCGCGCCGCAGAATGTCAGGCGAAATCTCCGGTCAAGACCATGCACGATATCCGCGTCACTCGGCGCGGCGACCTGATCATTTTTACGCTGACCGCCAGCGCTTTTCTCCATCACATGGTGCGCAATATTGTGGGTTCCCTGATCATGATTGGAAATGGCAATCAGCCGGTGGAATGGCTGGCCGGAATACTCGCCGGCAAAGACAGAAGCCGTGCCGCGCCGACCTTCATGCCGGACGGCTTGTATCTTGCGAAGATAAGCTACGATGAAAAGTGGGGGCTGCCCCAGGAAACGGGTGCGGCTATACCCTGGTTATAAGAGTCACGGGGACATGAGGCGCGCAGCGGATGACGCAGGCGCATAATACGCATCATTCCAGTAATTACCTTGCAAAATTGTTCATGACGCACCGAACCCGAGTAAAAATTTGCGGCATCACCCGTTCCGAAGACTTGCAGGCGGCGATCGCAGCCGGAGCAGATGCCATCGGCCTGGTTTTTTACGACAAGAGTCCGCGCTTCGTTTCGGCAGAGACGGCCGCCAGTCTGTTACCCGCCATTCCCCCGTTCGTTACCTCGGTTGGCCTGTTCGTTAACGCGACAAGCGAAGAAGTAATGGCTATCGTCGGCACGGCGCCGGTATCCATGCTGCAATTCCATGGCGACGAAACGATAGATCAATGCTGCCATGCGGCCAAAGCCGTGAACCGGCCGTTCATGCGTGCGATACGCATGAAACCCGGTATGACAGGCGCTGATTTGCTAGAATACGAGCACAGTTACCGCGCCGCGAGCAGGCTCTTTTCAGGGATTCTGCTCGATGCCTTTGTCGACGGCTATGGCGGTGGTGGAAAGGTTTTCGATTGGTCTCTCATTCCAAAAGAGCTCGCGCCTCGGGTCGTTTTGAGTGGTGGCTTGAGCGTGCAAAACGCCACTGAAGCAGTGCTTCAGGTCCGGCCGCATGCCGTCGATGTCAGCAGTGGCGTCGAACTGTCCAAGGGCATCAAGGATCCCGTCAAGATCAGCGAGTTCATCCGCGCCGTACGCGCTGCTGAGCATGGTTGATGCACGGCGTGCGGTCATTCGGCAAGCGATGGCTGTGTAAAGCTTCCGATCCGGTCCTCCGGTCCTCCGGTCCATATCCCGCCTGTTACCTTTACGCTATTTTGAAGACTGGAAGCCCGCGCGCACGATGCGCCGCTTCCTTCGCGAATGAAAGAGAACACCATGAAAGAACTGAACGCGCTGGAAAACTACGCCGAGCGCCAAGCCATGACCACGACCGCCTTGCATCAGGCGGCTCGTTACAACCTGCCTGACTCGCGCGGGCATTTCGGTCCTTACGGCGGCACCTTCGTATCGGAAACGCTGACGCATGCGTTGACCGAACTGAAAAACGGCTACGCCCATTACCAGAACGATCCCGATTTTCTGGAAGAATTCGAACGGGAACTGAAGCATTTCGTCGGGCGTCCCAGCCCGATCTACCATGCGCGCCGCTGGTCCGAAATGATGGGCGGCGCCCAGATCTACTTCAAGCGCGAAGATCTCAACCATACCGGCGCGCACAAGATCAACAATGTCATCGGCCAGGCGCTGCTTGCCAAGCGCATGGGTAAGCCGCGCGTGATCGCCGAAACCGGCGCAGGGCAGCACGGCGTGGCGACGGCCACGATCTGCGCGCGCTTCGGCCTGGAATGCGTGATTTACATGGGTAGCGAAGACGTCAAGCGCCAAGTGCAGAACGTGTACCGGATGGAATTGCTCGGGGCGAAAGTAGTGCCGGTCGAGTCCGGCTCGAAAACGCTCAAGGATGCGCTGAACGAAGCCATGCGCGACTGGGTGACCAATGTGGAAAATACCTTCTACATCATCGGCACAGTTGCAGGCCCGCACCCGTATCCGATGATGGTGCGCGATTTCCAGTCCGTCATCGGGAAGGAGTGCCTGGTGCAAATGCCGGAAATGACAGGCCGCCAGCCGGATTACGTGGTCGCCTGCATAGGCGGGGGTTCGAATGCGATGGGCATTTTTTATCCGTATATCGACCACAAGGACGTGCAGCTCATTGGCGTCGAAGCAGCTGGCGAAGGCCTGTCGACCGGCAAACATTCCGCGTCGCTGATCGCGGGCTCGCCGGGCGTGCTGCATGGCAACCGAACCTATCTGCTACAGGACGAGGACGGCCAGATCATCGAAACGCATTCGGTATCGGCCGGTCTGGATTATCCGGGCGTCGGCCCCGAACACGCATGGTTGAAGGATGCGGGCCGCGCGCAGTACGTGTCGATCACCGATGACGAAGCGATCGAAGCCTTTCATAACTGCTGTCGGATCGAAGGCATCATCCCCGCGCTGGAATCCAGTCATGCGCTGGCCTATGCCGCAAAATTTGCCGCTACCTTGCCCAAGGATAAAATCGTGCTCGCTAATCTGTCGGGGCGTGGTGACAAGGACATGCATACGGTGGCCGAGCGGATGAAAAAGCAGTTCTGAAATCTGCTCCGTGACATTCCGCACGGCAGGTCCATGCAACCTGAAAAGAGCCGCGACGGTCAGCCATCAAAAAAGAGTAATTCCTGACCGTTGATGCGGTGCTACAACCTGATAAGAAGCCACTACCATGTCCAGAATCAAGAATACCTTGACCGCGCTTGCCGAGAATAAGAAAAAGGGTCTCATTCCTTTCATTACCGCTGGCGATCCCGCACCCGACCTGACCGTTCCACTGATGCACGCGTTGGTTGCCGGCGGCGCCGACATTATCGAACTCGGCGTCCCGTTCTCCGATCCAATGGCAGATGGTCCGGTTATCCAGAGAGCATCGGAGCGCGCCTTGGCAAATGGCGTTGGCATGCGGCACGTATTGCAATTCGTGCAGGAATTTCGCACGACCAATCAGAGCACGCCGGTGGTACTGATGGGATATGCAAACCCGATCGAACGCATGGGAGCACAGGCATTTGTCGAAGCCGCCAAAACCGCTGGAGTCGATGGCGTACTCGTCGTCGACTATCCGCCGGAAGAGTGCGAAGACTTTTCCACGCTGATGAAGACGAACGGCCTCGATCCTATCTTCCTGCTGGCCCCGACCTCGACCGACGAGCGTATCGAGCAGGTTGGCAAAGTGGCAAGTGGCTATGTGTATTACGTTTCCTTGAAAGGCGTGACCGGGTCAGGGCATCTCGATCTGGGTGCCGTTGCTGACAAGATCCCGGCGATCAAGAAGCACGTCAAGGTGCCGGTGGGGGTGGGATTTGGCATTCGCGATGGCGCAACAGCCAAGGCAATCGGCTCGGTATCGGACGCCGTGGTCATCGGCAGTCGCATTATCCAGGAATTGGAAAATACGCCGCGCGAACGCGCTGTGGAAGTAGTGCAGACGTTTATTTCCGGTATTCGCCAAGCCCTTGACGAGATCAAGTGACATATTTGCCACTGAACCGGAAAGAACCAGACCATCGGCCGATATTGGCGGAAGGCAAGGTGAGCGGTACAATGCCGCAACAAAATCGAGATGAGGTCACATGAGCTGGCTTGAAAAATTGCTTCCCCCGCGGATTCAGCGTTCCGATTCCGCAACCCGCAAATCGGTGCCTGAAGGCTTGTGGGTAAAGTGCCCGTCCTGCGAAGCCGTGCTATACCGCACCGACCTGGAATCCAATATCCATGTCTGCCCGAAGTGCGATCACCATATGCGCATCCGCGCGCGGGAGCGACTCGATGCGCTGCTCGACGCCGGCGGCCGCTATGAAATCGGCCAGGAAGCCTTGCCCGTCGATTCGCTCAAGTTCAAGGACAGCAAGAAATATCCCGATCGCCTGAAGGACGCGATGGAAGCCACCGGCGAAACCGATGCGCTGATCGTCATGGGCGGTGCCATCATGACCCTGCCGGTCGTTGTCGCCTGCTTCGAATTCGAATTCATGGGCGGCTCGATGGGTTCGGTCGTCGGCGAAAGATTCGTACGCGGCGCACAGGTCGCGCTGGAGCAGAAGGTGCCTTTCATCTGCATCACCGCAACCGGTGGCGCGCGCATGCAGGAAGGCTTGCTGTCGTTGATGCAAATGGCAAAAACGACATCGATGCTGACCAAGCTGTCCGAGAAAAAGCTGCCTTTCATTTCCGTGCTGACCGATCCGACCATGGGTGGCGTATCTGCTTCGTTCGCTTTCATGGGCGATGTCGTGATTGCCGAGCCCAAAGCCCTGATCGGTTTTGCAGGTCCGCGCGTGATTGAAAACACTGTGCGTGAAAAACTGCCGGAAGGTTTCCAGCGCGCCGAATTCCTGGTGCAAAAGGGGGCCGTCGACATGATTGTCGACCGTCGCAAGATGCGTGAAGAAATCGCCCGCCTGCTGGCACTGCTGCAGAACCAGCCGGCAGAAGTGCTGGCCTGATCGCCGCATGAACCAGACAGCCCGGACTGCAGCAAGGTCCGGGCTTTTTACTTTCAGCCATACGCCATTACATTCTCATGCAAAGCCATCCCACCACACTGTCCGGCTGGCTCAGCCTGCTCGAAACCATGCATCCCAAGGCAATCGACATGGGACTGGAGCGCGTCGCGCAGGTGAAAGACCGGCTCGGCATTCATTTCGACTGCCCGGTCATCATCGTCGGCGGCACCAACGGCAAGGGTTCCACCTGTGCGATGCTCGAAGCGATCCTGATGCAGGCCGGCTATCGCGTCGGCGTGTATACCTCGCCGCACCTGATCGATTTCAACGAGCGCGCGCGTGTTCATGGCGAGCCGGCGACCGACGACGCGCTGGTCAACCAGTTCGCGGCGGTCGAAGAAAAGCGCGGCGATGTATCGCTGACATATTTCGAATTCACCACGCTGGCCATCATGCGCCTGTTCGCGCAATCCGGACTGGATGCGGTCATCCTTGAAGTGGGTCTCGGCGGCCGCCTCGACGCGGTCAATGTGATCGACGCCGACGTTGCCATTGTCACCAGCGTGGACATCGACCATACCGAATACCTCGGCGACACGCGCGAAAAAATCGGTTTCGAAAAGGCCGGTATTTTCCGTCCGGGCCGCACCGCGATCTGCGGCGACCCGGTCCCGCCGCAATCGCTGATCGATCATGCGAAGGCGATCGGCGCGGACCTGTGGTTGTTTGGCCATGATTTCAATTATTCGGGCGACAAGCAGCAGTGGAACTACGGCGGCCGTGCGCAGCGCCGCAACTCCTTGGGCTATCCCGCGCTACGCGGAGCGAACCAGTTGTTGAACGCCTCCGCCGTGCTGGCCGCGCTGGAAGCCTTGCGCGACCGTCTGCCGGTTGGTGCCCAGGAAGTGCGCACCGGTCTGGCCCTGGTGGATCTGCCGGGCCGGTTCCAGGTGCTGCCGGGCCGTCCTGCCATCGTGCTGGACGTCGCGCATAACCCGCATGCCGCTGCGACCCTGGCGCAAAATCTCGACAACATGGGTTTTCATCCCTATACCTATGCGGTGTTTGGCGCGATGCAGGACAAGGACATCGACGGCATCATCGCGCACCTCAAGGACCGGGTCGATCATTGGTGCCTGACCGACCTGCCGCTCCCCAGGGCGGCCAGTGCCGACTACATCAGGAAAAAGCTGGCCGATGCCGGCATCGTGCCATGCACCGAGGCAGGGAAGGAATGTACGGTAGAGACATTCGACACTCCTGCGACCGCTTTTGAGAATGCACGAAGTAGAGCAGGGGAGAATGATAGAATTGCGGTTTTCGGATCCTTCCTCACCGTGGCCGGCGTCATGGAGGCGAGAAGAGCCGAAGGACAGCGTTGAAACGATAATCTTTTTTCAATGCTGCCGTTGAACTCACCGACCGACTTCACTTTTATCGCATGAGCTTGTTATCGTTCCTTCGTAAAGACAAGCAGGAATCCACCTCCGAAGACACCGCGTTTTATTCGCGCGCCGAGGAAGAGTCGAAGGCCGTCCGCAGCCGCAAGCGTCGCACCGGCAAGCAGGACGCACAGGGCGAAGCACGGGTCGATCCGGTTTTACCTGAAAAAAAACGTGCCCGTCGTCGCCTCATCGGCGCTGTGGCACTTGTGCTCGGCGCGATTATCGGCCTGCCAATGGTCCTCGACTCCGAGCCGCAGCCGGTCGCCGACGATATCGCGATCCAGATTCCATCCAAGGATAAACCGGCTCCTGCGCCGGTACGCCGCCCCGATGCGGCGGCCACGGATTCCAAGGTCACCGCCTCCGCGTCGCTCGATCCGAAGGAAGAAGTGATCGAATCGACCACAGCTCCCGCTGCCGCGCCCGCGACGGCAGAGGCAAATGCCGCATCGCCGAAGCCTGATGCCGTTCACACCGTCAAAGTACAAGAAGGCCCAAAGTCCGACGACGCGGCAAAACCCGAGCAGCTCAAGCCGGACACACCCACTTCGGCTCTCACCAAGGCCGATATAAAACCTGCAATCAAACCCGAATTGAAGTCTACGGAAAAACCCATCGATAAGACCGCCGACAAGACGGCAGAGAAAGCCGCTGAAGCCGCGCGCGCAAAGGCGCTGCTTGAAGGAAAGACCGATCCGGCGCTGATTGAAAAAAAACCCGCAAAATTTGTCATCCAGGTAGCGGCACTTGCGACCAAGGAAAAGGTCAATGAGTTGCAGACCAAGCTGAAAGATGCCGGTATTCCATCATTTACGCAAAAAGTCACCACTGAAACAGGCGACCGCACGCGAATCCGTGTCGGACCTTTTGCCAACAAGGACGAGGCAGAAAGAATCCGCGCAAAAATAGTCAAACTCGGACTCAATGGCACGCTGGTGCCGGCTTGATTATTGCCGACTGTGACCGTATTTGATTACCTGGTGATATTCGTGCTGGTGTGCTCGATCGTGATTAGCACCCTGCGCGGTTTGGTCAAGGAAATATTGTCCCTGCTGAGCTGGATTGTGGCGTTTGTCATCGCCAATGCCTATGGCGAAGAACTTGCCGTCTTGCTTCCGGACGTGATCCCTGGCAACACCACGCGTCTGATTGTGGCATTTATTGCGCTGTTCATCGGCGTGAGGCTGTTGATGGCATTGTTAACCTTGGCGATCGATGCGGTGATCAAGGCCAGTGGGTTGACGCTTGCCGATCGCGGCCTGGGCGGACTATTCGGTTTGGCGCGGGGCGTGGTGATCGTCCTTGCCTTTGTTTTGCTGTGCGGCATGACTGCGATACCGCAGCAGCCGTTCTGGAAAGAGGCCTTGTTCAGCCCGCTGGCAGAGACAGCGGCGCGTACCGTCAAGCCTTTCCTGCCGGGCGACATGGCCCGGCATGTAAGCTTTTGAATTGTTCTAGTTGAGGAGTCCACCATGTGTGGCATTGTTGGCGTTGTATCTCATGGCCCGGTTAATCAGTTGATCTATGATGCGCTGTTGCTGCTGCAGCATCGCGGTCAGGATGCCGCGGGTATTGCAACCAATCACGGCAATACGTTTTCGATGTACAAGGCCAACGGTCTGGTACGCGATGTATTCCGCACTCGCAACATGCGTTCGCTGCCCGGCAATGCGGGTATCGGTCAGGTCCGCTATCCGACGGCCGGGTCGTCCAGCGAAGAAGAGGCGCAACCGTTTTACGTCAATGCGCCTTTCGGCATCATCCTTGCGCACAACGGCAACCTGACGAACTGGGAACAGCTCAAGATCGAGATGTTCAAGAACGATCGCCGGCACGTCAACACCGATTCCGATTCGGAAGTCTTGCTGAATGTGCTCGCACACGAAATCCAACAGGCGACCAGCGGTTACTCGCTCGATCCTTCGGCCTTGTTCAAGGCGGTATCCGTACTGCATACCCGCGTGCGCGGGTCCTATGCGGTGGTCGCCCAGATCGCCGGCTACGGTTTGCTCGCATTCCGCGATCCTTACGGCATTCGCCCCCTGTGCATCGGCTTCAACGATACCGAAAAAGGCCCCGAGTATATTGTCGCCAGCGAATCGGTTGCGCTGGAAGGCCTGGGCTTCCGCTTCCTGCGTGATGTGCTCCCGGGCGAGGCGATTTTCATCGACCTCGACGGCAAGCTGTACAACCAGCAATGCGCGGAAAATCCGGTGCTCAATCCCTGCGCATTTGAATTCGTCTACCTCGCACGTCCTGATTCGGTGATTGACGGTGCATCCGTCTATGCATCGCGGCTGAAGATGGGTGAATACCTGGCCGAAAAGATCAGGCGCCAGTTCTCGTCCGGCGATATCGACGTTGTGATGCCGATTCCCGATTCGTCGCGGCCAGCCGCGATGGAACTCGCGCTCAAGCTCAATCTGGATTATCGCGAAGGCTTCATCAAGAACCGCTACATCGGACGAACCTTCATCATGCCGGGGCAGGGATTGCGCAGGAAGTCCGTGCGCCAGAAGCTCAATGCGATCAGCAGCGAGTTCAAGGGCAAGAGCGTTCTGCTGGTCGACGATTCCATCGTGCGCGGAACGACCAGCCGCGAGATCGTGCAAATGGCACGCGACTCCGGCGCCAAGCGGGTGATCTTTGCTTCAGCTGCGCCGCCGGTGATGTTCCCGAATGTCTATGGTATCGACATGCCGACGCGGAACGAACTGATCGCCTATGGCCGCACCGAAGAAGAGGTATGCCGCGAAATTACCGCCGATGCCCTCGTCTACCAGGATGTCGAATCGCTGAAGCGCTCGATCTCGGACATCAATCCGGCGCTCAAGAACTTCGAGGCTTCCTGCTTCGACGGCATCTATGTGACTGGCGATATCTCGCGCGACTACCTCGATCGTATCGAGTTCGTGCGTAACAATCCGAAGCCTGAACTGGAAGATGCGGTGCGTTCGCAACTGAACCTGAATCTGGCGCGGGTGGATTAAGCTCGTACTAAGTCCGGAAAACTGCATGCAAGCCCGTCGGCGTGTTTCGCCGGCGGGCTTTTTTATCACCGCAGGCACCCGCCCCCGACGCCAGTGGCAACAATAGCTCGCGTCAACAATCATTTGCAATGCATATGTTGTCTCAGGCCGCATGCCATAAGGGCGTGCCGCCATGTAAAAATGCCCAATGACGTTTGAGGCCATCGGGCATTGAGAAATATGAAACAGTATTGTTTGGCAGCTGGTGGGACGTGGCCCTTTTGTTCTTAGTTGTTTTGGTACTTTTCGTAATACTCTTTATTGTTCCAGCCGGACTCATCACCACTGTAACTCTCATGGTCTGGATGGCCAGGGTCGACCCGAGGATCATAGTACAGAGTCTCTGGTCCGTCGCCAGTCTTCTCCCATACTTTTTTCTCCAAATTCCATTCTATAGTCATAACCCCGTTCGCGCCGGTGGCTGTCCACTTGACTTTTTCCGGATCGCGAGTTTTGGCGACATTAAGGTCTAGTGGTGTCCCGTGGTCCCCAAGCGGAGTCCACCCTTGCGTATTCGAGCCATCCAGTGTGTAAACTCCAATTGGTGTTGCTGTCCCGGCTTGGTACTTCTCGTAGTAATTTTTATCGTTCCAGCCGGACTTTTCGCCGCTGTAATTGTCAGAGTTAGTCTTGTGCCGAGGGTCGTAGTATAAAGTATCGGATCCTTTATTCTGCACCCATACTTTTTTCTCCGGATCCCAACTTATAGTGTTATTAGGATCGCTGGCGTTCTTCCACGTGACTGTCTCGGGGGCAAGCTTCGAGGCGGCTTCCGGCGTTATCTTCTGGCCGTCTACATAGGCGTCCCACCCTTGCGTCGTGCCATCAGGATTGAAAATTCCAAATGGCGTTGCTGTATTTGTGTTCGTCGGATCATGGCTGTCGTTGTCATTATCGACACTTGTTGTAGTTTCGTCGTCTCTCCAGCCGTCCACCGAATCTGGATGGTCGGGGTCATAAACCTTAGTCTTATAGCTCTTGTCAACGCCCCCCGAGCCGTCTGGGTTTTTGTTTTTGAACTCTATATATTCCTTATTCTTAGAGTCATAGGTCCATTGGACGCCATCATTCTTAAGCCAGTCGACCTCTGCGTCAGTAAGTTTCGAGGCTTCCTCGTCCGTTAGTTTCTTTCCGGTCTTCGAATCAATGGCGGTCCAGTCATCGCTTCCGACAACTCCCTCTGGTGGATGTATCGAGCCTGTCATAATTGCAATCCCTGTTAAAGAATGGTAAGGCGTTCTAGATTGAGTCGGGGGCAAGGATTTCTTCCCGCCTGCACCTTGTGAGTGGCTTGAATTCTTAAAGCAGTTCCGTGGCAGGTTGTTGAAATTCGTTCTCATATTCCGGTGTGCAAGCCCACCGGCATTTCGTGAGCGGCTTTTTTCGTTATCGCTTGCCATCGCGCTCTTGAACCGAGCTCAATGTTTTCTCAACAGCGACGCAAAATCCCGCGCTGGCAAGGGTTTGCTGAAGAAGTAGCCCTGCATTTCATCGCATTGATGTTCGCGCAGGAAAGCAACCTGTTCTTCGGTCTCTACGCCTTCGGCAATCACCTTCAGGTTCAGACTATGGCCTAACGAGGTCACGGTGCTGGTAATCGCCGCATCATCCGCATCGGTGACGATATCCCGCACGAAGGACTGGTCGATCTTCAATTGGTGCAGTGGAAAACGCTTCAGATAACTCAGGCTTGAATACCCGGTGCCAAAATCATCAAGGGAAAGTTGAACACCCAGGTCTTCCAGTTCCTGCAGCTTGGTAATGAAGAGTTCGGCGCTGTTCATGACCATGCTCTCGGTCAGTTTAAGCTGCAAGTGTTTTGCATCGAGGCCCCAAGACTCAAGCGCACTGGCGATAGAGTCGACCAGATCGTCCTGGTTGAACTGACGCGCCGACAGATTGACGGACACGCTGATCGGTGGCAGCCCTGCGTCCTGCCAGGCCTTGTTCTGCGCGCATGCGGTATTGATTACCCATTCGCCGATCGGAACGATCAGGCCGATTTCTTCCGCCATGGGAATGAAGCGTGTCGGCGACACCATGCCGCGTTCGGGATGATGCCAGCGGATCAAGGCTTCCGCGCCGATGATGCGGCCCGACCTGGTGTCGACCTTGGGCTGGTAAAACAGCTCGAACTCCTTGCGCTCAAGCGCACGGCGCAAAGCGCTTTCCAGTTCCGCGCGCTCCAGTGCGTGCTCGCTCATCTCTCGTGAGTAGAACTGGAAAGCGTTGCCATGTTCTTCCTTGGCGCGGTACATGGCGGCATCGGCGTTGCGCAGCAGGGACTGAATGTCCTCCGCGTCATCCGGAAAGATGGTCGCGGCGATCAGCACTTCGCCAAGTACACCGGCATCGAGCCGGGGGCGGAGCAGTTGCGCTACCGTTGCCTCATCCATGCCGCGAGTTACATAGTGGTGTATGTGCTTCCCGTCGTCGGAAAGGATGCCGATCGCAGAATAGCGGGCCACACAAATATCCTGCACTACACGGCAGCTGCTTGCCAGAAGCTTTTGCGGTTCGCGCTCCCCCGTCAGTTCGATGCCAAGCTCGATCAGAGCGGTCAGTCGCAGGCTCACTGCCTGCAGGCTTGATAGCGCATTTGACAGCCGCTGGACCACCTGCTGCAAATCTTCTACATCGTTACCTATGCTTTCCTGTTTTTCCGCATACTCGGAGACGAATTGACTGCTGCTCTCGAGTTCATCAAGATATCCGCTTAATTGTCCATCCAGCCCGGAGCGTGTTGCCGATTCGGGTATTGCGGCGGGTGCTGGCGTCTTCCTTATCGCATGGTTTGGCTGACCAAGCGCTTCATGCACGGTCTTCAGGATCAGTTCCGGGGCGGACGGCTTGGGCAGTATCCAGCGCACGCCGCAGGCCAGCGCCATGATGCTGGCTTCGCGTTCGTGATAGGCAGCGGTATAAAAGATCACAGGGGTCGCGGAAAACGACGGCAGCCCGCGCAGCCTGGTGACGAACTCGTATCCGTCCATGTTGGGCATCAGGATGTCGGCAATGACCAGATCGGGGCGCTGTTCGCGGGCCAGTGCGAGCCCGTCTGCGCCATTTGCTGCTTCCAGCAGACGGTGGCCGCCGTGCCCAAGCAAAACCATAAGAAATTGTCGATTAAGGACATGGTCGTCAACGATCAGTATGGTCGCCATCCAGACTCCTGTTGTTTTTCCGGATCCCGGTACGATGCCGGTTGTCGCCAGCACACCACCTTGCGTGGTCAAACGCCTTCGAGCGATAGACCGTCGATTTCAGGTTTGCCGGATTGCCTTCAGCGAGGAGAATCCTTGCGCTCCGAACCGGCTTGTGAATCTCAATTGTCCTTCAAGTAGCCTTGTGGACTTTTGACTCAGGTATAACCCAGGACTGAGGGGTTCAGCACTTGATCTGATTAGGATTCCGGAGGTGCAAAATAATGCAAAAATATTTACGACTTTTGGTGTCGCCTACCGAACCGATCGCTAGGCGAACTTGTTATTTTGCGTTCACGCTGTTTTAAGCTAGGATGATGGCTTGCGCCGATTTGCTGCTGATTGCGGGCGCCAGGGTACAAGTCCCACAACAAATTCTGCTAAACCGGTCCAGGATTTCTACAACCCGTTTAGCGCAGGCCAAACGGGTTTTTTATTGCCATGACTGATACAAAAAAATACGGATTCACCACGACCATTCTCCACAGCGACCGGCAGAAGCCGATCGAGCATGGTTCACTGCATAAACCTATTCACACCTCCGTGACTTTCGGCTATCGCGATGCCCGTCAGCTGGCCGAAGTGTTTCAGGGCAAACAACCGGGTTATCGCTATGGCAGGCAGGGCAACCCGACCGTGTCGGCGCTCGAAGACAAGGTGACGAAGATGGAACAGGGTCTCGCGACCATCTGTTTTTCCACCGGAATGGCCGCGATTGGCGCCGTGACGCAAGGTTTGCTCAGAGAGGGAGACCATGTGGTGTCGTCATCCTTTCTGTTCGGTAATACCAATAGCCTGTGGCAGACGGTGAACGGGCAGGGCATCAAGGTCTCGATGGTCGACGCTACCGATGTCAAGAATGTCGAAGCCGCGCTTACCCCGGCGACCCGCATAGTCTTCGTTGAAACGATCGCCAATCCCCGTACCCAGATCGCCGACCTCAAGCGCATAGGCCAGCTCTGCCGCGACCGTGGCATCCTGTATGTGGTCGATAACACGATGACCTCGCCTTACCTGTTCCGCCCGAAGATGGTTGGTGCAGGACTTGTGGTCAATGCCTTGACCAAGTCCATCGGCGGTCACGGCCATGCGCTCGGGGGCAGCTTGACCGATACCGGCCTGTACGACTGGACCAGGTTTCCGAATATTTTTGACAACTACAAGCGCTTCGTTCCCGCGCAATGGGGCATGGCCCAGATTCGCGCGAAGAGCCTGCGCGACTTCGGCGGCAGCCTTGGACCGGAAGCCGCGCACCATATCGCGGTCGGCGCCGAAACCATGGCGCTGCGCCTGGAGCGCGAATGCGCAACCGCCATGGCGCTTGCGCGCATGCTGGAAGCGGACGACCGGGTTGCAGCCGTCCACTATCCGGGCCTTGCATCGCATCCGCAGCATGCGATCGCCTCCGAACTGTTTTCGGCTTATGGCAGCCTCGTCAGTTTCGAGTTGCGCGAGGATATAGACTGCTTCGATTATCTGAACCGGCTCAAGCTTGCCATACCGGCAAGCAATCTGGGCGACACCCGGACATTGGTTATTCCGGTAGCGCACACTATCTTTTACGAAATGGGAGCGGAGCGTCGCGCCGAGATGGGCATTGCCGAATCACTGATCCGCGTCTCGGTAGGCATCGAGGATACCGACGATCTGGTCGATGATTTCCAGGCCGCGCTGAATCGGTAACGGACCGGGATGGTAAAGCCTTAATTGGCAAAATTCCCAATAAAAACAATTCACTACAGAAACTGGATTCTGGCTAAAATACGCGTGTGATAGTCCACAGCAAGGAGCGCGTATGGCACGGCCGGAAAAGGTCCGCCTTGGTGAAATTCTGGTGCAGCAAAAGCTGCTCTCTGAAGAGCAGCTGCAGTTTTCACTAGGTGAGCAAAAGCGGACTGGACGCAAACTCGGACGTGTTTTCATCGAGAACGGCTTTGTCAGCGAAGAACAGATCTCCGGTGCACTCGCCAAGCAGCTCAACATCCCTTACATCAATCTCAAGTTCTTCAACGTCCGCTCCGAAATCGTACGCCTGCTGCCAGAGACACAGGCGCGCCGTTTTCGGGCCATAGCGCTGGAAGACAGGGGCAGTTCGCTCGTGATCGGTATGGCCGATCCGACCGATCTGTTCGCGTACGACGAGATCGCGCGTTCTGTCAAGCGCAATATCGAGCTTGCGGTGGTCAATGAAGGCGAACTGCTGCAGGTGGTCGACCGCATCTATCGCCGTACGGACGAAATCACCGATCTTGCCCGCGAACTGGAACAGGAACTCGGTGACAGTTATGTGGATTTCGGCGCGCTCGCCGGTGCAACGACGGGGGCCGAAGAGGCGCCGGTCGTCAAGCTGCTGCAGTCGGTGTTCGACGATGCCGCTCAGGTACGCGCTTCCGACATTCATATCGAGCCGCAGGCGGAAAGACTGCAGATCCGCTTCCGGATCGACGGCGTCCTGCATCTGCAGACGGAAGCCGATATCAAGATCGCGGCATCATTGGCCCTGCGCCTGAAGCTGATGTCCGATCTCGACATCTCGGAAAAACGATTGCCGCAAGACGGGCGATTTGCGGTCAAGGTCAGGCAGCATCCGATCGATGTGCGTATCTCCACGATGCCGACGCAATTTGGCGAATCCATCGTCATGCGTTTGCTCAACCAGGGAAGCGGAACGCTCAAGCTCGATTCCATCGGCATGCCGCCCAACATGGTCAAGAAGCTGCGCGCCATCCTGGAGCGGCCCAATGGCCTGGTCCTGGTAACAGGGCCCACCGGCAGCGGCAAGACCACGACGCTATATGGCGCTCTCGCGGAACTCAACTCGCCGGAAAGAAAACTGATCACCGTTGAAGATCCGGTCGAATACCGTCTTCCCGGCATCAATCAGGTGCAGGTCAACGAAAAAATCGAACTTAGCTTCGCACGCGTGCTCCGCTCGGCATTGCGGCAGGATCCTGACGTCATTCTCGTCGGCGAGATGCGCGACCAGGAAACCGCACAGATCGGCATGCGTGCAGCACTGACCGGCCACCTGGTGCTGTCGACATTGCATACCAATGACGCTGTCAGCACGCCAGTGCGCTTGCTGGATATGGGTGTGCCGCGCTACATGGTGTCGACCTCGCTTCAGGCGGTGCTGGCGCAACGCCTGGTGCGCGTGGTCTGCGAAAGCTGTGCGACGCCCTATGAGCTCAAGCCCAACGAAGCCGAATGGTTGAAATTCGAACTCGGAGATACGGTCGCCGCACGAAAATATCTGCACGGGCGCGGCTGCTCTCATTGCAACGGCACCGGATATCGGGGACGTACCGGGGTCTATGAAATGCTCGAAATGACCGAAGCCGTCGCCGACGCGGCGGGCCACGAAGATCCCGCACAGTTCATGAAGGTGGCGCAGGCCGCCATGGGGGGCGAAACCCTGCGCCGGCATGCGGTCGCACTGGTCGTTGCGGGCCGCACTACCGTCTCGGAAGCGATGCGCGTCAGCAACCAGTTCGAGGATTGACGTGCCGTATTTCGCCTATAAAGCACGCAATTCCAGGGGGGAGCTGCTCAAGGGCGTGCTCGAAAGCGTCGACAGCAATGTCGTCGCTGAGCAACTGCTCAATACCGGCGTTACGCCGGTCGAGATTGTCGTCACCAGAAAACCCGCATCGAACGCCGAAAACAATGTACTTGCAAAGCTTTTAGAGCCGAAGATTCGTCCTATCGATGTACAACTGTTCAGCCGGCAGATGTACACCCTGCTGAAATCCGGCGTGCCCATCTTCCGCGGGCTGGCCGGGCTGCAGGAATCGGCGATCAACAAGACCTTTGCCAAGGTGCTCAAGGACCTGCGGGAAAGCCTCGATTCCGGCCGGGAGCTGTCGGCTTCCATGCGAAGACATACCGATATCTTCAGCTCTTATTACGTCAGCATGGTGAGGGTAGGGGAGATGACGGGGCGGCTCGACGAAATCTTCCTGCGGCTGTTCAATCACATGGAATTCGAGCGCGACATGCGCGAACGGATTCGATCGGCCACGCGATATCCCACATTTGTCGTCATTGCCCTGGTCATTGCGATCGTGGTCGTTAACATATTCGTCATACCGGCTTTTTCACGCGTATATGCCGGCTTCAAGGCGGAGCTGCCGATCATGACCAAGATCCTGATCGGCAGTTCGAATTTCATGGTCAATCAATGGCCGTTCCTTCTTGCCTTGATAACGGCAGCGGCAATCGGATTCAAGCTGTATATCGGCACGCCGGGAGGACGATTCAAATGGGACAGGCTCAAGCTGCGCATTCCGCTGGCCGGCGTCATCATCCATAAGGGCACACTGGCGCGATTTGCGCGCAGTTTTGCGCTTGCCTCGCGCAGTGGCGTTCCCATCGTGCAGAGCTTGAGCGTCGTGTCGCAGGTGGTCGACAATGCCTACATCGCCGGACGGATCGAGCAGATGCGCGATGGCGTTGAACGCGGCGAAAGCGTGCTTCGAACGGCAACGACGACCGGCGTCTTTACCCCTATCGTTCTTCAAATGATCGCGGTCGGCGAAGAGACCGGCGAAATCGACGAATTGATGGAAGAAATCGCCGCCATGTACGAACGCGAGGTCGACTACGAAGTAAAAACCCTGAGCGCGAAGATCGAGCCTATCCTGTTGATCGGCCTCGGCATACTGATGCTGGTTCTGGCGCTGGGCATCTTCCTGCCGATCTGGGACCTGGGCAAGGCAGCCTTGAATAAATAAGTGCGTGCGCACTAAATATTTTGGCAAAATAATATGTTTTTTCGCGAACGCGTTTATTGCTGAGATTCGATGCAAACTGAAAAAGGGAAAGCAACGGTGGCTGTCCGTTACAGAGCGCGCGCTCTGGGCTTTACCCTTTTCGAACTGGTTCTTTCCATCCTCGTCGTGTCCCTGTTTGCAGGGAAGATGGCGGAACGCTTCGTGGACTATCAGGAACACGCGGAAAAAGCAGCCATGGAGCAAACCGTCGGTTCGATCCGAAGCGCGCTCAATATCCGGATGGCGGCGTTGATAGCAAGAGGGCGCAGCGAAGATGCGGTCAAACTGCTCGACATTAATCCGTTCAGCTTGCTGAACGAACAGCAGAAGAACTATGCGGGCGAATTCTACGATGTGACGGGTGACATACCGACCGGAAGCTGGTACTACGATCTGAGAGCCCGGCAGGCAGTCTATCTGGTGCAGCGAGGCAGCCATTTCGTCTCTTCGGATAACGGCAAACGCATCCGCTTTAAAACGGCATTGGTTTACAACACTCCTTTACCGGGAGAGACCGACAATAAGTCCAACGACCTTGGCGGCGTCGCGTTTCGCGAAGTACAACCCTACAAATGGGAGATCAGGTAAAACGATGCCATCCCATATGGACCTGTTTAACGATATTGTCTGGCGCTCGACCCTGCTCTTGATTTGGGGCGGCAGCGTCGTCGCGGTGCTGCTTGGTATAGGGCTGCTGCTTGCGCCGGTTCAAACGGAAAAATTCAATCGCTACTGGAGTCGCCGGATCGACACCAGTCGAATGACAAAATCGATCGGTAAGCCGGGCTGGCTTGAGAAATGGATTTACCGGCATCATCGCATTGCCGGGACAGTGATTCTTTTCGGATCCCTGTATGTGTTGAACGTGTTCCTGCTGCGCCCGGGAAGAATGAAGATAGATCAATTGGCCGCCGCCGATGCGTTTGGTCTTGTCGATGCCGTCTCGGTATTTTTTGTGATTACGGCAGTGATGAGTGCGTTCATCGGAACAGTGATTGCCTTCAAGCCGAGTATATTGCGTGAACTAGAAGGTGCCGTTAATAAATCTATTTCCCTAGAGAATCTCCTTAAGCGCTTTAAGTGGCGCGACGGTTTTTATACATTTATTGATGAGTATGTCTTTCATCAAAGAAAGATTTCGGCGGTAATTCTTATAAGCAGCGGATTGTATGTCTGTATACGATTGGGAATGGTGTTGCTGTTAAGCGATTTGAGACTCTAAACGGATAAAAACTACAGTGAGGCGACAAGCTTAATTGACAGTGCTCAAAAAAACTGCAACCATCTTTCCGATGGGAACTTCTCCCGTCTTGAGCTGCGGCTCTATTTGATGAGGTTGCGGCCTCGTACTGATTGAAGGAAAAGCAAATGAAAACAAAGCAAAATCAGCAATCCGGCTTCACCCTCATTGAATTGGTGATGGTGATTGTCATTCTTGGTATTTTGGCGGCGACGGCATTGCCAAAGTTCGTCGATCTTAAATCCGAAGCATCAACGGCGGCAGCTAATGGCGTCGCTGGAGCATTGGGTGCTGCTTCTGCCATCAATAAAGCGGCAGCCTCAGCAGGTTCGTCCAAAAAAGTTCCTATTAGTACCTGTCAGGGTATCAGTGCTCTGCTCGAGGGAGGAGCGCTTCCTACTGGTTTTACAATTACTACTGCAGCAATTGCAGCCCCGACCGCTGGACCGCCAGCTACTGATGGTACTGCTACTTGTACGGTAACCAGTACTGATGGTGGAAGCGCTACTTTTGTTGGTCACCATGTGGCATCGTAATAGCAATAGTCAATACGTAATGACGGTAGACGATATGGTCTAACTAGAATGGCGTCTCCAAAGCCCGCTTCGGCGGGCTTTGCATATGTGGCACGGAGTAAATTCGACGCCCAGTCCAAAGCGTCCGAAATTGGCCAGAATATTCCCGACACTGGAATGTAGTCCTATTTGAACTTTTTCGTTAATTTGAGAATTCTTAGCGTACGACATCTAGCCTTATGAATCTCAATTGGACGCTATTTGTCAGGCGCTTTCTCTACGGCGTATTACGCGTATGGATTTTGCTGGTACTGCTAATATCTGTAGTTATCAGCAGCTCCGCCCACGCAGCCTGCTCAAGCTGGCGCTCCCCCCAAAAAGCCTGGTTCAACGAATACTTCTTCGGCTCTGGCGGAAGCGCACCGCCGAACTTCCTCGAAGTCTACTCCACCAGTAACGCCTTCCCGGCAAGCTGGCAAAACTGGAGCATTGACGTCTATACCGGCGCCAATACAAAGACCACTTATCCGCTCACCAGCTCCACGTCCACTGCCTGCACTGTCAGTAACAAAACCTGGCTGACAACGAACGTTCCGGGCGGATTGCGTCAGCAGAACGCGCTCGTGCTTCTTAAAGATGAGGCCGGCGCCTATGTCGATGCCTTTGTTTTCGATAATTCTTCACCACCCGATCCCTGGCCGGGTGCGGCGGCAAGCAGTTGGTTTCCAGGGCTTGCCAATGCCTCGACGGGTTGTCCTGCGCTGGCAACGTCACTGACTTCGCAGGCGGGAACATCTGGCTCCACGCCCAAGCAGTTCAACATGCTGGTGTTGAAAAATTACGGTAACAAGGATATGGCGCGCGATCCGGACGGCGGATCCACATGGGACTTGACCAGTAATACCGGCTCGGGAACGACGTATACGCAGTGTGTGAGCAACAATGCCAACTTCACCAAGACGGTGGATAACGCTACACCGACGCCGGGCACTACGGTCACCTTTACACTCAATCTTGCCAATACGAGCAGCACCTCGATGGCGGGAGTCCAGATCACCGACTTTCTGCCGCCGATATTGACCTATATTTCATCGACGTCGTCCAATGCGTCCGACCCTCCCGTCACTACCGGAACCTACACAGCGACGGATCCCAATACCGGCTTGACCAGTAGCGTCACCTCGGTGAATTGGTCTCCCGCCACTGTCGCGGCCGGGACGATATCCAAGCTGAATATCAAGATGCAGGTTCCGGCGGATGCGCCGGAGGGGCACACCTATGTCAATACAGCGCAGACGACGGCGGGGCTGACCGACAGCCAGACGGATTTTGCCAATGTCACGATCGGGTCTCCGAATACGCCGAGTTTTGCCATCAGCGTCAGTCCAGCGACGTCGACGACCTGTACGCCCGCGCTGCTGGGACCTCAGGTCACGATCACCGCAATGAGTGCCGCCAACGGCACCGGTACGCCTTTAACCAATTACAACGGCACGGTTACCCTGACTGCGTCGACACCGAGCCCAAGGTGGTACAACAGTGCCGGCGTACGCCTGTCCGGCAATACGGTGACATTGACAAACGGTTCGATAACCTTGTATCTGGCCGATACCGTGGCCGAGACGTTCACGGTATCGGCAGTCGATGCGGTGTACGCATCACCGAATGTGATGCAAGGCTCGTCGGGCAATATCACATTTACAGCCGGTTCGACCGGATTGACGCTCACCGATGTCGATATATTGACTCCAAACTATGGCGCGGTCGCGGGCAGGCCGCATGCCGTAAGGGCAAACGTCTCTACCTGCGGCAGCACCGCGACGACGACAGGGCAATACAGTGGAACGATTTATTACATCCCCGGATTGAATCATCCTGCCGGAGCAACAGGGCCTACGATCAATACCAGCTCAGCCTCCTGTCCTGGTTCCGTGGTGGCGCCATTGACGACCGGCGGCACGCCGATCACGCTGAACTTTTCCGCAGGTCGGGCCACCTTTTATCTATGCTCAACCGATGTCGGACAATATGCGTTACGTCTTAGTGTGAGCGGAATACCAAGCGGAACCAATACCGTCACGGGGACATCCTCCAATTTCACCGTGCGTCCTTTCGTCATTACGGCAAGCGGATTCATGGCCGGATCGACAGCCAACCCTGCAGGAACCGCCGCCCTTGCCAAAGCCGGTGCATCATTCAGTGGCACCCTAAGCGCATGGCGCTGGGTCGCAAGCGCCGATACGGAAACCGATGGTTCAGGCGCGCAACGCGGCAACGGCATACCGGATGCAAATGCCACCGCCAGCACTATCACGACGGCTAATCCGGGACTGACTGCCCGTTTTAATGGGACGACCAACAACGCAGGCGTAGTCAGTCTGGCGTCCGTGCTCGCCCCTCCGGTGAATGCTCCCACGGATACGACTGCCTACACACTGGGTACGCTTTCGCCAACGACAGCTACTTTGGCAACCGGAACGGCGACACTGACGAATGCGATCAGTTACAGCGAAGTCGGCAACTTTAAAATTGGCGGCACGGAAGGTGGCGGGACGTATGCGGTGACGAATTATCTGGGTGCAGCAGGGTTGAACGTGCCGATTCTCAGCGATGTGGTAGGACGCATCACGCCGGATCATTTCACGGTGACGGCGCCGAACATCATTCGCCGGCCAGGATGTTCGCCCGACTCGACATTCACTTACATGGACGAAATTTTCAGCCTGGGCTTTACGCTCGCTGCACGCAATGCAAGCGGTGTCGCGATGCAGAACTACCGCAACAGCTACGCCTTTCTCAATCTGTTTGATCCCAACGATACAAAGTGGGCTTCCATGTCGGTGGCTGACCGGAATGCCAGATTCGCGGCGCAATGGGCGTCTACATCTACAGGGGCAGACGGCAGCTTTGGCCTTGGCGCTTATCAGGATCCAAGCGACCTTTCCTCCCGCATCGCGGTGACCGCGGCGGCGGGTAGCGGGTGGGTCAATGGCGCTAATACGATCAACGCAAATGCGAGATTTGCCAGAACCGCGGCTGCGCAGGATGGCCCGTTCGCGACCCTGACTATGGGTATTGTGCCGCGTGATACCGATGGCATCACGGTCAAACCGGCCGACCTGAACCTGAACGGGAATCGGGTCTCGCTGGGCACCAATAATCTCCGCTTCGGTCGGCTGGTGCTGTTCAGCGCGTCCGCACAAGGACAGGCAAACATCAATATGCCGGTACAGGCACAATATTGGAGCGGAAAGTCCTGGATACTCAACAAAGACGACAATTGCACACTCATTGCTGCGGGTGCATTGCGCGCGGCAAATTACCGGGATGGCAGGGGCAATGCCATGGCGGCATGGCCGGTCACGCTGGGAGGGGCTGTCCAGATCACCGGGGGGCTGGGGCAGCTTTCATTGACCAAGCCCGGCACGGTCAGGGCCGGCACTGTTGATGTCTGCGTTGACTTAGGCAACGACCCGGCTCCAGGGGTTGCTTGTGCAGCAACGCCAGGGAACCAGGGTTATCTCAAAGGCAGATGGGCTCCGGGCACCACTTTTCAAAACGACCCGGCGGCGAGCGCAAGCTTTGGCGTCTATACGCCAGAGACGCAAAGAGCCGTCCATATCCGGGAACTGTACTGATGACCGGCTCCATCCTGTCGGGCCGCCCAAAACCGGGTCCGGTTTACCGGAGGCCGGCCTATCGCTCAACCGGATTCACCCTCGTCGAGCTGGTGATGATCATGGTGTTGATCGGCATTCTCGCGGTGGTCGCCTTGCCGCGCCTGTCGAACACCGATGATTTCAAGGCAACGGCGTTTCGTGATGAAGCGGTAGCGGCCTTGCGTTATGCGCAAAAATCCGCAGTCAGCCACCGCAGACTGGTCTGCGCGGACGTTGCGGCCGACAGCATTACCTTGCGTATTGCATCGACCAATCCGGCCACGAGTTGTACGGCAACGACCCTGAATGCGCCTGACGGACAGGCTGCTTATGCCAGGAGTTCGGGCAATCTGATTTCGTTTGGCACGGGCCAGATCTATTTCCAGCCTTCCGGCTTGGTGACGTCGAACAGCGGAGTCACTACGGATTACACGATCGGCATCACAGGCCTTGCAGCTATCACGGTGGTGGGGGCAACCGGTTATGTCAATTAAAAGACAGGACGGCATGACGATGATCGAGCTGATCATGGCCATCGTCATTCTTGGCGTTGGCATCGCCGGTGTCCTGAGTGCTTTTACGACCGTGGTAAAGAGCAGCGCCGACCCGATGATCCGCAAGCAAATGCTGGCGATCGCCGAAGGCATGATGGAAGAAATTACCTTGCAGAGCTTTGCAGCGACCGCGCCGGCACCATCCATTACGCCGGGAGCATGCCCCGATCGAGGAACATTCAATGACATCCGCGACTATCACGGCATGCAAACGGCCAGTGGCTTCTGCGATACGGCCGGCACGCCGATTCCCGACCTGGCGGCTTATAACGTCGCGGTCGCGGTGAATCCGGCCGGCGGTTTAAATACCGTCGCGGGCAGCGGAAGTATTGCTGGCGGCAACGTGTTGCAGATCACGGTGACGGTGACTCACGGCGCCGAATCCCTGGAACTCGTGGGTTGGCGCACCAATTATGCGGCAGGGTTGCCGAACTAAGCATGAATACTGTTCCGATATTCAAGAAGGCGGATGTGCATGGAAGAGGGGCGAAGGCCTCGTGCGTCGGCGTTCCCGGTTTCACCCTGGTCGAACTGGTACTCGTTATCGCTCTTACCGGTGTTGTCGCCGCCGGACTGATGGTTTTCTTTATTCCGGCGACGAACAGTTATTTCGATGCGCGGCGCCGGGCAGGACTGACCGACCATGCCGACACGGCGCTGCGGCGCATGGCCCGGGATATCCGCATTGCGGTGCCGAATTCGATCCGCAGTCCCGGTAATCAGTGCTTTGAACTGCTGCCTACGCTTACCGGAGGACGTTATCGGATGGCATCGGACGTCGTGAGCGACGCTGCTACCTGTACATCCGCTACCTGCAGCGCGCCGCTCGACACCTCGCAGTCATCGACCGGTTTCGACGTACTGTCGCCGATGCCCACTCTGCCTGCTGTCGGCGACTGGGTTGTGGTTGGCAATCAGAACCCGAATGACGTTTATGCAGGCACAAATCGGACCGCCATTACAGCGATCGCCAATGCGCCGAACGCTGCGTTCGGACAGCAGCGGCTCACATTCGGTGCCCAACAATTCCCGCTTGGCTATGCGGGTGGAAGATTCAGCATCGTTGCCAATAATGGCGGTGCGCCAGCGGTGTTTTATATCTGCGACGGTGCGGACGGCACCGTTGATGCCCAGGGCAACGGAAAGGGCACCCTGTATCAGCTCAGTCGGCCATTTGCGCCGGCATATCCCGCGTCATGTCCAGCGGCAGCGGGTGCGGCTGTCGTGACCAGGAATGTCAGAAGCTGCAATTTTGTTTATAGCCCTAGTATTGGCAGCACGCAGCAGCGCGGGTTCGTCTGGATGCAATTGGACCTGAGCGAAAGCAATGAAACCCTATCGTTGTCGTTCGGGGCTCATGTGGACAACGTGCCATGACAAAACAGATAACGCAAAAAGGCTTCGGCGCTATCGCTGCCATCGTGGTGCTTGTCATTCTCGCCGTTTTTGCCGGCGCAATTGTCAAGTTCGGCACGGCGCAGCAGCTTGGATCGGCGCAGGACATTGAATCGGCCCGCGCTTGGCAGGCGGCGAAAGCGGGCACGGATTGGGGACTGTTTCAGATATTTCAGCCAGGGGGAATCTGGCGGACTGCTGCCGGTTGCAATAGCGCTGCGCAAACCTTGAACCTGACTGCGGTAAATGGCTTCCGGGTTACCGTGCGATGTGCGGCAACGCCCAATTATGTTGAAGGGGAAGACGCGAACGGAGCGCCACAGACGGTACGCGGCTATCGGATTGAAGCAGTGGCATGTAATTCTGCGATCTGTCCCGATGATAATGTGGCCACGACAGCGGGCTATGTCGAACGCGCGCGGCAGGTAATTGCCTTTTGTCCAGTAGGCACACTGGCAACCGATTGCCCCCCTTGATTTCTATATGGAAAGAGTTTAAAACAAGTCTGTTGGTTTGGTGGTCGCCATAGGGAAATTGATTGACAGCAAGGGCTTATTCCCATAAGTTCGGGTGGTTTCTCACCCATACGTCGTCAGCATGTTTTCCTTTGCAAAAACTAAAAAAAATCCGGGATGGATGGCCGTTAGTTTGCACACGGACGGCATTTGCGCGGTCCATGTTGTGCGACCGCCAAATGCCAAACCCAGCGTCGAGTGCGCCGTCTTCCAGCCGCTTGAAAAACTGCCCGTCGCTGATGCATTGGACAAGCTTGGCAAAGAGCGCAATCTTTCCCGTTACCAGTGTTCCACCCTGCTGGGCGCGCGCGAATACCAGATGCTGTCCGTCGAGGCTCCTGCCGTGCCTCCCGAAGAACTCAAGGCAGCGATCCGCTGGCGTATCAAGGATATGTTGGATTTTCATATCGATGACGCCACTGTGGACGTGCTTGCCGTCCCGTCCGACAAGAATGCATCAAGCCGCACCAACAGCATGTACGCGGTTGCTGCGCGCAATAATGTCATCAAGACGCGGCAGGAACTTCTGGGAAGCGTCAAGATTCCCTTGTCGGTCATCGATATCCCTGACATGGCACAACGCAATATCTCGGCCTTGCTGGAGCCTGAAGGGCGCGGCGTGGCGTTCTTGTCCTTCGATGCGGAGGGCGGATTGTTGACGGTCACCTATTCGGGTGAGCTCTACCTGACCCGGCGCATCGAAGTGCCGCTGTCACAGTTGCAGCAAACCTACGGCGATGACCGCGTTGCCTGCCACGAAAGAATCACGCTGGAATTGCAGCGCTCCCTGGATCACTTCGAAAGGCAATATCAGTTCGTCACGGTAGCCAGGCTGTTTCTGTCTCCACTGGGCGAGGCGGGCGAGTCCTTGCGCAGCTATCTTTCGTCGAATCTCTACATTCCTGTAGAAACCGTCGATCTGGGATCGATCGTCGATATCACAAAGATCCCAGATCTTGGCTCGGTCCAGTCGCAGCAGCGCTATTTCATGACGCTGGGCGCGGCCTTGCGTCACGAGGAGAAGACGCTGTGAGTCAGCAGATCAATCTCTTCAATCCGATTTTTCTCAAACAGAAAAAGCACTTTTCAGCGGTGACCATGGCCCAGGGGCTGGGCGTGATCCTGCTCGGTTCCTTTGTCGTCGCCGGCTATGCGCAAATGCAGCTGGGAGCGATCCAGGACCAGGCAGCATCCACGGCAACCCAGCTGGGTTCCACCAAGGCGCAACTGGCAAAGGTCAGCGCCGATTACGCGCCCCGACAGAAAAGCAAGGAACTCGAAGCGCAACTGCAGCAAGTCGAATCGGAATTGCGTTCTCAAACCCAGACATATGATTTCGTGCGGCGTGGAGGCGTAGGGAATACCAACGGCTACGCCGCCTACCTGCGCGCGTTTTCGCACCAGATTGTCGATGGACTCTGGCTGACCAGCTTCGGCATCGACGGTATTGCGAACGAGTTCGAGTTGCGCGGCCGCGCCCTGCAGCCGGAATTGGTGCCTGTGTATATCAGCCGCCTCAAGAAGGAGACGGTCATGCAGGGCAAGTCGTTCTCGCAATTGACGATGGTGAATCCCGAGGTCGATACGCCGCCTGATACCACTGCGAACCCGTCGGCCGCCAGCGCGCAGAAGCGGATCCCCGCGCGCTATGTCGAGTTTGTATTAAAGTCTTCCGGCGTGCCATCGGATGCAAGCAGGCAGGCCGGCCCGGCGGTCGAGGGCGCGGCAGGCGGTTTGGGAGCGGCGCAATGAAAGAATACTGGCAAAAACTGGCTCTCAGAATCGATGCATTGAGCTTGCGCGAACGTGCAATGGCTTTCGGCATTGCCGCGCTCATCCTGGTATCGATGGTCAACAGCTTTCTGGTCGACCCGCAGTTTTCGCAACAAAAGAAACTGGCCCAGCAGGTCAATCAGAACCAGCAGCAGATCGCGGCAATGCAGGCCGAAATCCGGCAGCGCGTGATGTCGCACGACGTCGACCCGGATGCGGCAACCCGGCTTCGCCTGGAGCAGTTGCTGCAGCAATCGGCAAAAATGAAGAGCGAGTTCACCGGGATGCAACATGGCCTCGTGTCACCGGACAAGATGCCCCTGTTGTTGGAGGATCTGCTCAAGCGTGACGGCCGGCTCCGGTTGAAGTCCTTGAAGACGCTGCCGGTATCGTCGTTGAACGAACCCTTGGAAGCAGCCCCCCCTGCCGGTGGGCCCCAGGCCGCCAAACCTGCGCAAAAGGAGCAGGCGGACCAGGCGGAGCCCAAGAGCGCGGTATATAAACATGGCGTCGAGATTGTCGTTGTCGGCAACTATGCCGATATCGCGAACTACCTCGATCAGCTCGAGCGCATGCCATGGCGGCTGTTCTGGGCCAAAGCCAAGTTCAATGTCGAAGCCTATCCTGATTCGAGTCTGACGCTGACTCTCTTCACGCTCAGCCTGGATAAAAAATGGCTCAACATTTGAGTAAAACAATTAAAAGAGCCACAATAGCCACAATTTATTTGATGGCAATATCGGCTATGACGGCAGGAGCGCAGGCATTACCCGACCCGACCCGACCTCCCGCGGCACTTCAGAAGCAGACGCCCGAGACCGACGAGGCACCGGCCGCGCTTCAGCTGCAATCGATATTGATATCACCCAAGCGACGCGTGGCCACGATCAGCGGGCAGATTGTTCATGTTGGCGACAAGGTGGGCGAAGCACAAGTAGTAAAAATCACGGAGAATGAAGTCGTTCTGCGCAATGGAAAGGATGTACAGACATTGAAGCTGTTACCTCAGGTCGACAGGAAGGCCGAGCAGGGCCGCAGCAACAGCACAAGAACAGGCAGCAGACCTCAATGATGGTAAGGTACAGCGTGCACAAAATTACATCAGCCATAGTGATTCTGGGATTGGCCGGATGTACATCCGCCCCCCCACGACACGACACCTTCAATCTGATCAATGCCGAATTGTCCAAGGCATCCGCCAGGCCGACTACCCAGGTTGCGCAGCCTGACGCGGTCGCAGCTGCCTTGCTTCCTCCTATCCAGATCGAGGTGCCCAGACCCCGGCAGCCTCTGGAAGAGCGTTTCGGGGTGACGTTCAACAATGTACCGGCCGCGCAGTTTTTCATGGGGATTGTGTCCGGTACGCAGTACAGCATGCTGGTTCATCCGGACGTCTCGGGGAACATCTCGGTCAATCTGAAGGATGTGACGGTGCTTGAGGCGCTCGATGCGATCCGCGAGTTGTACGGCTACGACTATAAGATCGAAGGCAACCGCATCTATGTCAAACCTTTGACCCTGCAGACCAAGGTCTTCCAGGTCAACTACCTGACCGGCAGCCGCAAGGGTACGTCAGATATTCGGGTTACCTCTGGCTCGGTCAGCGACACCTCATCCAGTGGTCCCGGTGCCGGCACAGGCAATAACGCCGGAACGCCATCTCTCCCGGGACAACCGCCGGGAGTGATCTCCACGACGCTCAATTCGAGCAAGATCAGCACGTCATCGACAAACGATTTCTGGAGCGAGCTTCGCCAGTCGCTTGAAGCCATCGTCGGAAACAAGGAAGGGCGTAGCGTCGTCATCAGCCCCCAGTCCGGAGTCGTGCTGGTTCGGGCGATGTGGGATGAGTTGCGCAACGTGTCGGCTTATCTGAAGGCGACCCAGCTGGCGGTCGACCGTCAGGTCATTATCGATGCCAAGATTCTGGAGGTCGAGCTGAGCGACGGATTCCAGTCGGGTATCAACTGGGCGTCCTTCGCGTCTCTCAATGCTTCCAGCAACAGCCGTGCTTCTTTGGGCATGGTGTCGCCCGGCGCGACGCTTTCGCCGCGGCCGCGCGACGGCAGCGCCTCAGCACCGCTCACGGGCGGAAACGCTAACTCGGTGATCGGCATTCCCGGATTTACCTTGGCGGCACCCAGCGGCGCGGCCGGATCCCTGTTCGGGCTTGCGTTCCAGACCAGTAATTTCGCAGCATTGATTTCATTTCTCGAGACCCAGGGCCATGTGCATGTGTTGTCGAGTCCGCGCATCGCGACGCTCAACAACCAGAAGGCGGTCCTCAAGGTAGGACGCGACGAGTTCTTCGTTACCAACGTCAGTACCACGACGACCGCGGTCGGCACCAGCAGCACGACCAGTCCCACCGTTACCGTTCAACCGTTCTTCTCGGGCGTCGCGCTCGACGTGACACCGCAGATCGACGAGAACGGAAACATCACGCTGCATATCCATCCTTCGGTCAGCAACGTGACGACCGTTGATAAACCGTTGAACCTCGGAGCAGCCGGCTCCTTCAGCCTGCCGCTCGCATCCAGCACGATCTCCGAAACGGATAGCGTTGTGCGCGGCCAGGACGGGCAAATCGTCGCCATTGGCGGACTGATGCGGCAGTCCACGGCATCCGACCGTTCGCAGCTGCCGGGTGCGGGCAATGCCCCGGGCATCGGTGCGCTATTCCGCAATACCAACCAGTCAACGCAGAAGCGGGAACTTGTCATTCTCCTCAAGCCCACCATTGTTCAGGGAAGTGCAACCTGGGCCCAGGACGTGATGGATACCCAACAACGAGTGCAGGGAATGGCTCCAAGAAGTCCGGTCTCGCAGTAATCAGCATGTACACGTCTCATTTTGGCCTTCGCGAGCTACCGTTCGGCATTACGCCGGACACCAGCTTCTTCTTCGCCTGCACCAACTACCAGGAAGCGCTCAATACGCTGCTGGTCGCCGTCAAGAATGGCGAGGGCTTCATCAAGATCACGGGCGAGGTAGGCGTTGGCAAGACGCTGATCTGCCGCAAGTTCATGACGGCTCTCGACAAGGGTTTCGTGACTGCCTACATTCCCAATCCGTATCTCGAGCCGCGTACCCTGATGCTGGCGCTGGCGGATGAACTTGAAATCCCTCAAGAGAAGGATGTGGACCAGCATCAACTGATTAAGTCGCTTAATCATCGTCTGCTGGTGCTGGCGCGCGATGGCAAGCGTACCGTGCTCTGTCTGGACGAGGCACAGGCCATGCCGCTGGAAACCTTTGAAGCGCTACGTTTGCTGACCAATCTGGAGACAGAAAAGCGCAAGCTTCTTCAGATCGTCATGTTTGGCCAGCCCGAGCTTGACAAGAAACTGGACCAGGATGCGATACGCCAGCTCAATCAGCGCATTTCTTTCCATTACCACCTTGGCCCATTGTCACAGGAAGACATGGAGTTCTACGTTTCGCATCGACTCAGCGTCGCCGGATATTCCGGAAGCCGCTTGTTCGACCGTGGTGCCATCAAGGGCTTGTTTGCCGCGAGCGGGGGTATTCCGCGGCTGGTCAATATTCTTGCGCACAAGGCCTTGATGCTGGCTTACGGAGAAGGCAAGCAGCAGGTAAATGCCCGCCACGTAAAGGCTGCGGCAAGCGATACCGGGGCGGCCAGAAAGCGCGCATCGCCGTGGCGATGGCTCGGTGCGGCTGCGCTGGTCGTGGCAGGAACAGGAATGGGATGGGTGTACTTCCAATGAGCCTGATCAACCAAATGCTCAAGGATCTGGACGCTCGGCGCTCCGAAGTGACCGGAACCGACTCTTACGGCCAGCAGATACGAGCCGTGCCGGGTCGCAAGGGTATACATCCGGCCTGGTGGGTTGCCGGAGCGCTGGCAACCGTGTTGTCCGGCCTGCTTGCATGGGTACTGTTGCGTTCGCCGCTTGTCGACCAGATGTTTGGAGCAAGATTGCCCGTCAAGTCGGACATCGCGATGAATGCAGGTGCACGGTCAACCATAGCAATGCCGCCATCAGCGGCAGTTCCAGCCATTAACGTGTCTGCGATGCAAACCTTGGCGCCTGATCCGGACATGGTGCGCGCGCAAGCCGTACCGCAAGGCGTGACGGTTTCTTCGAAACCAGCTACGCCGGCCCCAGCGGCCGCGTCGGTCGACGGTGCAGGCGCCGCCAAGGAAAATCCAGCCCCTCAGGCAAAGCCCAATGCCAATCCGTCTAATACTGTAGCTGCCAAAACAGACGAGGTAAAGCGTTCGGAGGCCGTACGCAGTACGGTCGAAAAAACCGTAACGGTGTCCGAGCCTGATCGCGTAAAACCGGCATCGGCCGGAAGAGCCGCATCCAATTCGTCGGCCACACCTGGAGAATCGCCTTCACAGGCGAGCGCCGGCAAGCAGGTCAAGGAATTCACAGCGCAGCAACGTGCCGAAAACGAATATCGCAAATCCATTGAGACACTTCAGCAAGGCCGAACGACAGAAGCGGTCGCTGGCCTGGATCTCGCGCTGCAGCTCGATCCCCGGCATGCCGCTGCCCGGCAGATGCTGGTCGGCGTCCTGATCGAAAACAGGCGTGCCGATGACGCAATGCGCATTGCCCGTGAAGGCCTGGCCGTGGATCCGGCCCAGCCTGGCCTGGCCATGATCCTGGCCCGCCTTCAACTCGAAAAAGGCGAGCTGCGTTCGGCCATCGAGACCCTGGAGCGCGGACACCAACATGCGGGAGAACGGGCCGACTACCTCGCTTTTCTGGCGGCTCTGCTCCAGCGCGATGGTCAGCATAGGAAAGCCGCTGACCAGTATCTGCTGGCTCTCCAGAAGTCGCCGCAAAACGGCGTATGGTGGATGGGTCTGGGCATCTCGCTGCAGGCGGACCAAAAGATTGCCGATGCCCAGGAAGCGTTCAGGCGCGCCAAATCCAGCAATGGCTTGTCGCCGGAACTGCAGGCTTTCGTCGATTCCAGATTAAGTCAGCTCCAGCGCTGACGCCGGCATGATTGCGCCGGCATGGATCGCCAACCGGCTTAAATTATTTTGCTTGCTGTCACCCGATCAAAAGTCTTTTCATACCGCTGTGGACGGTAAGTCTTCAGCAGCTCGACGAGATCAAGCGGCTCGGCCGCATGCACCAGCAGCGAGGCTTGTTCGCGCCGCAGGAAGCGCTCCTCGATCACATGTTCCAGGAAGCCGATCAGGCCGTCATAGAAGCCATTGACGTTCAGCAGCCCGATCGGTTTGTCGTGAAAACCGAGCTGCGACCAGGTGAACACTTCGAACAATTCTTCCAGCGTTCCTATGCCGCCCGGCATGGCAACAAAGCCATGTGACAATTCCGCCATCAAGGCCTTGCGCTCATGCATGTCCTTGACAATATGCAGGTGTGTCAGGCCTACATGGCCGACCTCCTTATCCATCAAGGCTTTGGGGATAACGCCGGTGGCTTCGCCGCCAAGGCGCAATACTTCATCGGCGATGATGCCCATCAGGCCGACGTTACCGCCGCCATATACCAGGGAGATATTTTCATCCACCATGGTTTTTGCCAGCATGCGTGCGGCATCGGCATAGACCGGGGAAGCTCCGGCGGACGAACCGCAATAGACACAGAGTGATTTCATTTCAGACATGAATAAGCTTTGGAAAGGCCGCCGTACGATACGGCGACAATTGCCACCAGTATAGCGGTAAGCAGGCAGGCCGAAACTCTCTAGTCCTACTGCGTCACGACGTGCTCCCCCTTGCAGGGGGATAAGTGCGGGGTTTCGCAAAGCATGCTTTGCGCCGCACGAATCCAAGCCGCTTACCAGCGGCGAGGTGGGACGGTTGGGATGGGGCGGCCCGCGTAGGGGTAGAGAGGTCGAATCGGCGCAATCGTTAGCGCAACCACTCTACCCCCGCCCTACGCCGGGCGCCCCTAGCCCTCCCCCTGCAAGGGGGAGGGAACTGGACAGTGATGTTTTGTGACGCAGTAGTACTAAGGCGCCTTCAGCTTCTTGAGATAGTCTTCGGCCAGCTTGTTGAACCGCAGACGGGTTTCGCCGCGCAGATAGGGGCCGATCTGCGACAGTACCTGGTAACAGCCGCGCGCCAGCGCTTCAGCCATGGCTTCCTGCTCGCTGTACTTGCGCGGATTGCGCACGTATTCATACGACAGCCAATATGTGGCCACGACTACCAGGTTTGTCGCCAGCGCATCGATCTCCAGGTCGGTCGCCTCCAGCGCCTCGTCGGCACGCAAGCCTTGGCATAACTGCTGCGCGACCTTGATCTTGTGGGCCAGAATCTGCTTGAAGTGGAGTTCCAGCTTGCGGTTGCGCGACAGCAGATCGCTCAGGTCGCGGTAAAAGAACCGGTAACGCCATACCAGTTCAAACATCAGGTGCAGGTAGAGCCAGACGTCTTCGATGTTCGGACGGCGGTCGGCCGGTACCGCGAGCATGCGGCCGATCTCCGCTTCGAACTGTGCGAAGAGCGAATTGACGATATCGTCCTTGTTGCGAAAATGGTAGTACAGATTGCCTGGCGAGATATTCATCTCTTCGGCAATGACGGTCGTGGTGATGTTCGGTTCGCCAAACTCGTTAAACAGTCGAAGCGACAGTTCAAGTATTCGCTCGCGTGTGCGCCGAGGGGCTTTTTGTTGCATGCTGGCTGCCTCCCAGAGGTGTTGTCGTTTTTCGGCAAGCATATCATCGATAAATCGATACAGATACGTGCCGGCGCCTCAGCGCAACGCAATTTTTGGGGTATCAAGCGAGCTTTTTGGGATTTATGCTTTACAGAGCGGAACGACGCCCCGTAGATTGTCACGGGGCGCAGATTCACGGTTGTGTCGGCAATAGCTGAGTATCGCTCTTGTAACTATCGATCATTATTTTTGGGGAAGAATAACCGTATCGATCTCATGGATCACACCGTTATCCGCCATCACGTCGCTCTGGATGACGTTTGCATTGTCGAAAGTCACCTTGCCGTTATCGTTTTTCAGCGTCACTTCCTGTCCCTGGACCGTTTTTACCTTGCCCGGCTTGACTTCAGCAACGGCAATTTTGCCGGGTACGACGTGATGGGTCAGCAATTCCGCAAGCTTGGCTTTATCCTTCATCAGCTCCGACATCGTGCCGGGCGGCAGTTTATCGAAAGCGGAATCGGTTGGTGCAAATACCGTATAAGGGCCGGAATTCTTCAGGGTATCGGCTACCCCCGCAGCTTTTGCTGCTGATACAAAGGTCTTGAAGGTCGGTGTCGTCGAGGCGGTTTCAATAATGTCCGCCGCAGATGCCGGCAAGATAACAAGCAAGGCCCCAATGGCCGATGCAAATGCAGCGAAGATCCGCTTCATGTTTTACTCCTTGTTGAGAGGAAAGATGGGTGTGCGCGGCATGAGTGGTGCCGCAACGCTGGCGGTGCATCGCGTCCTTCCTGTCAGTTTGCAAACGGCTTGAAAAGTTCCTTTATCCTTGGCAGGTTCGAAATTTTGAAACGACGCTGCCATAATGCAAGCATATGACGTACCCATATTGATAGGAGCAGGCATGACGACCGTCCGGCTGGACCATCTTGTTATTGTTGCAGACAATCTGGAACAAGGCTGCGATCACTGCGAATCGATGCTTGGCGTTCGTCCGGAAGGCGGAGGAGAACATCAGCGCATGGGCACGCACAACCGGCTCTTGCGGCTGGGTGATGATTGCTATCTCGAAGTCATTTCCATCAACCCGACCGCACAGGCGCCAGACCGGGCGCGCTGGTTCGGTATGGACGATCCGGCCCAGCATGCACGCGTGCGTGCCAGGCCCTTCCTGGCGACCTTTGCCTGCAATACATCTGAAATCGATGCGGCGGTCGCGGCCTTGCCGGCGTTGGGCGAAGTCCGCGCCATGCAGCGCGGGTCGCTTCATTGGCAGATAACGATTCGCGCGGATGGCGCACTGGTAGAACACGGAGCGGTACCGTCCCTGATTCAGTGGCCGCAAGGTGTGCATCCAGTGAGGGGTTTGCCGGTATCGGGCCGTGAACTGCTCAAACTCGAGGCAAGACATGCCGATCCCGAACGACTGCTGAATCAATGGCGCCAACTCGGCATTACCGATGCGCGGCTCAGTGCGGTACAAGCCGGAGCAGGCGAAGATCCCGGCTTGATCGCCCATATATCGACACCGACAGGCGTGAAGATAATCTCCTGATTGATTTCCATCGGAAACAATTGATGGTTTCCACGGTAAGCTAGAGCCCTTTCGTCCTGACTGTACCGTCAATCCCGGACGATTTGCTTGCGGCACGGCGTTGCGATTCCTTGCCATGGCTCGCCATGTCGCGTCACCGCGCCTTGTTCCGCAAGCAAATCGCCTCGGCCTTGCCTGGTCCATTCAGGACGAAAGGGCTCTAGCGACTACCAATTTGCACCTGACTCATTCTTGATGGAGTGCCTGCATGCTCATCAATTGCGTTGCATATCAACATGGAAAGCGGCTCAGCGATGTTGCCATTGATGAGATTGGCAGCTTTCTTGCACGGCCGGACTGCTTTGTCTGGGTTGCGCTGAAAGATGCCGAGCCGGATGAATTAAAGCGCATGCAATCGCAGTTCGCTTTGCATGAACTGGCAGTGGAAGATGCAGCGCACGGCCATCAGCGTCCGAAGATAGAAGAGTATGGCGAATCCCTGTTCGGCGTCATGCATATGGTCGAAATGGTCAATGGTGAACTCGTCGTCGGCGAGTTGGATGTATTTGTAGAAGAAGATTATGTGGTGTCGATACGTAATCGCAGCTCGCAAGGTTTCCTGGGCGTGCGCGCCCGCTGCGAACGTGAACCGCATCTGTTGAAACAGGGGGCGGCCTTTGTTTTCTATGCATTGATGGATGCGGTGGTCGACCGGTATTTCCCTGTGCTCGATGCCATCGAAAGCGAGCTTGAGGTGATCGAGGAGCAGATCTTCGTCAGCGGCTCGGAGCGCGCCAACATCGAAAAGCTGTACCAGCTCAAGCGCAAGGTGACGACACTCAAGCATGCGGTAACGCCACTGATGGAAGCGGTCGGCAAGCTGTATGGCGGCAGGGTTCCGCGCATCTGCATCAATACACAGGAATACTTTCGGGATGTCTACGATCACCTTTACCGGATCAACGCTTCCATCGACACGATCCGCGACACGATAGGTACGGCGATTCAGGTCAATTTGTCGATGGTCGCCATCAGCGACAGTGAAATCAATAAGCGGCTCGCCGCATGGGCAGCGATCTTTGCGGTCGCTACCGCTTTCGTCGGATTATGGGGAATGAACTTCGATGTGATGCCGGAATTGCGATGGGAATACGGCTATCCTGTCGCGCTGGCATTCATCACGTCGCTATGTGCATACCTGTATGGCCGTTTTCGCAAGGCCGGATGGCTCTAGCGATCCCGGTCAAATTCATGTGCGACGCAAGATCATGCCAACACGCGTTTGCCTGACGAAGCCTCCACCTCGCGCGACACCGCACGGACTTGCTGAATCACTTCAGCCTGGATAAGCGGATGCAGTCCCAGTGCAACGTGTCCGATGGCATGGAATTCGATATTCTTTGCGCCGTCCAGCCAGGACGAGGTCTGCGGCGAGATGATGTTGTCGTGATGCGAATAGATCGAGACGAACAAGCGATATGTGTCCTTGCTTTCTTCGGCGGCGAGCTGCAACAGCCAATCGCTAGCGATCCCTTCTTCTTCCACCGCGGTCCAGCGCATCTGATGCGTATTGATTCCTACGCCGAAATGCGCCAGTGCCGTGCCGCGATGCGGTGTGCCCAGAGTAATTGCTTTTGCGATACGTGCGCTTCCATGCCCGCGCAGATAAGCCCGTGTGGCAAGGCCACCCATGCTATGAGCAACCACAATGAGCTTGCCATGGCCGGTCTCTCGGCACAATGCTTCGACCGCTTCATGAATCTGTTTGGTGTAGGCGTCGATACTTCCGATGACCGGCTCCAAGTCGATCGCATGATGCGTGATGCCCGTCTTCAGCAAGGCCTTGCTCATGGAGTCCCAATAGCCGCTATTGCATCCATATCCATGAATTAACAAGACCGGCAGCCCTTGTGGCCGTTCCGGGACGCGCCTGGAAAAGGCACGGAAAGCCATGGTCCAGGAGGAGGTGAACATGGTTGCGGCAAACTCATGCAAGAACAAGCGCAGCAATTCGCGCGTCCCTATTTCGTAATGCGCAGGCAGCTTGCTGCGGGTACGCGATGCAAGAACGAAATTGTTTGCAGTAATCGCCATCCGGACCAGCACGATCGTTGATACGCTGAACGTAATCGCTCCGGGAATTCCAAGCTGAGGCCACCAGCGGATAAGCGCGGCATAAATAGCGATACCGGCAATGAACTGTACGACCAAGAGTAATCGTGTAATGCGAGCAACCATGCGTCAGAGTAAGGGCAGCGACGGTGGTGGCTTGCCGGTAAGGTCGGTAGCCAGTCCGCTTGCCAGCTTAGCCGTGATTCCATAGATCGACAACTGCGGATTGGCACCTATCGATGTCGGGAACAAGGAGCCGTCATGTACCGACAGATTGGCAAGCTCGTGATAGCGGCCGCGAGACGACACAATCCCTTGCTTCGGATCATCCGACATCGTACAACCGCCCATCACGTGAGCAGAGACGACGCGGGTTTTCAGCGGTTCATAGGCCAGGGCATTGATCGCCTTGCGTGCAGCGTTCCAACTGGAATAACCATCGGCTTCTTCATGCACCGGATACACAGCCTTTGCCCCGGCGGCAAACTGGATTTCCGCCATGCTCAGCAAGGCGCGGCGCACGCCGTCCCATACAAAGGCCGAAATCGGATAGTCGAGAACTGGCGATCCATCGTCCTGCAGCGATACTGTGCCGCCGCACGATTCATCATGAAAGCCGTCTCGCAGCAATGCCAGCAAGGCGTGCGTATGTGCAAATTGTTTCATCATGGCAGCATGCTGTACACCGAAACCGCTCATGGTCGATGCAAACAGAAGCGGATGGAGCGGCGGTGCTTCCAGCTTGTAACCGATAGCCCCATCGATCGCTTGCGTCTGAAGGAAGTGATCCGAGTAGATGGTTTGCGGCGCGCCGGCATAAGCGTCCACTTTCTTGTCGTGCAGGGCCGCCGAGATGACCGTTGGATGCAAAAAGGTTCTCTTGCCCAACAGGTGCTGCGGGTCGGGTGCTCCGGAACGCAGCAGCAAGGCTGGCGAGTTGATCGCGCCGCCCGCGACGACATAATGTTTTGCCCGAACATGAATACGGTGTCCGGTCGGTGCCAATCCACGCTCATTCAGCGCCACGCACGATAAACCATGTACCTTGTCACCCGTGAACAGAAGTTTGTCCGCGCGGGTGCGCGTGAACAGCGTGGCGCCTCGGGCAAGCGCGGAGGGAATCGTTGTGACCAGCATCGATTGCTTGGCATTGGTAGGACAACCCATGCCGCAGTAACCGAGATTCCAGCATGCCTTGACATTGCGCTGGATGGCTGCAGCAGGAATGCCGAGTTGTGCCGCGCCACGTCGAAGCAAATCGTTGTTCTCATTGGGTGCCGCCGCCCAGGCACCGATATGAAGACGCTGCTCCATCATCGTGAACCAGGGTGACAAAGACTCCGCCGAATAATCGTTCAGACCGAAGTTCTTTTGCCAGTACGACAAGGTATCGCCGGGCGTGCGGAAGCTGGAGGTCCAGTTGACAGTCGTAGAGCCGCCGACATTGCGTCCTTGCAATATGTTAATCGCCTTGTCGCGAGTCTTGCGTGCCGCCGATTCCTGGTACAGCTCCGGATACGCCTCTGCTTCATGCATCTTGAAGTCTTTTGAGGACTTCAGCGGGCCTTCCTCGACCAGCACCACCTTGAGGCCGGCAAGCGCGAGAATTTCGGCGGTCACGCCGCCACCGGCGCCGGTTCCGATGATGGCGACATCGGCTTCCACTTCGCGATCGGCGACCAGCGTCGATGCATCGATGACTTTCCAGCCGCTAGCGAGTCCAGCCTGGATGGGATCCGGAATCGGGGACGAAGAAGCGGACTTGGCCATGAATGTATTAACTCAATTCTTTCAGTGGTCCCGGATAGCCGACGCTCGCCCATGACGAGGCGTCGGCATACCAGGGACCGATAATCAAGTCGTGCAAGGCATGATAGGCGCTTTGCATTAATGCGAAGCGGCTGTGGCGCCAATCCTGCAGGAATGCAGCAATGTCTTCCGGTTTTGCACGCGGCCAGTCATCCGGTATGCCAACGAGGAAGCGTCGTGAAGGTCCGAGCGTGAGCAGCGCGAACAGATTCTGGATTTCCTGCTGGGTGCGTAGCGGCAAGCCCGAGATCGCATCGTCAACGAGCGATACCGCCTTGTCTATATCGACAGGCGTCTCAGCGATTGCATTGCCCAGCATCACCGGTGCAATTGCACTCAATGCCGATCGTGCCTGTGGATGCATGACAAAGCCGGGAGGGGACTCCGGCCTGGCAATGCGGTAGATGCTGCCAGCAGCCATGAGTGCAAGCGTGCCGAAGAAGCCGGCTTTCAGAAAAGTGCGACGGGTAGGGCGCGCAACAATGCTTGCCATGGCGGTAGTCGGAAATGGGTTGAGCTGAGTGTACTCCAAGGCATATCACTTTGAATCCGGCAAAAATAGAGGTGCCGTTCTAGAACGTTCCACGTGTTTGCACTCGTATTGCCATGCGCAAAATAGCTGAGTGCACATGCCTCATCAATACCGAAAGTGCGTATGCCGACTTGCTCAGTTCCCGCTACATCGGGCTCACTGTTTAGGGACTTGAATTATCCGGGTGCCTGCGATCCGGTCGTGCAGAAATTGCCGTTGAGGATCGAGAAATGCGGTAAGGGTCCACAGCACCACGTTGCCCCCGATAAGAAGTGAAACCGATGTCGTGTCTTTGACGTCAAGTGCCCACGCTGCAAGCAGCCCCGGAAGCACCCACATCCATCCCAGAAAATATCGTATCGTCGCCCGCCGAAAATCTATCGGCATGTTGTCCACCGTGACCAGTTTGACGTGCCAGGTCTTCATGGCAAGCGTCTGGCCGCTTCGTACCCAGCACCAGATGAAGTACAGGCCGATGACGACGAACAGGAAGGCCTGGAGCGTATGGCGCATGTAGAGAGCATGCTTTTGCTGCATGGCGGTGGCGAATACCAGGCCCGAAACAAAGGCCACGCCGAACAACAGCATGGCTTCATAGGTCATGCTGGCAAGGCGACGCTTCAGGGAAGGTGTGGTGGTAGGAATTGCAGTAGTGTTCAACGTCGGTCTTATTTTGAGGGTGGCACAGCGGCCGGGATTGCGGATTGCGGTGTCGCTTGCGGCGTCACGGATTGTTCCAGCACCGGCTTGGGCGCGGATTTGATCGGGGGAATGGTCTGGCTTGCCTTGCCTTGCGCGGCAGGTGAGGGCAGGGTTGTGATTTTCTTTTTCGCGGCTGCCGCTTCGGCCAGTTTTCGCTTTTGTTCGTCGGGCAGTTGCTGATACTGCTCCCATTCGGCCGTTTTCTTG
The DNA here is from genome assembly GCF_003591035.1 of Noviherbaspirillum saxi. NCBI lineage: Bacteria > Pseudomonadati > Pseudomonadota > Betaproteobacteria > Burkholderiales > Oxalobacteraceae > Noviherbaspirillum > Noviherbaspirillum saxi. The sequence goes on along the minus strand of NZ_QYUO01000001.1, from coordinate 2,169,374 downwards.
TCAGGGCCCAGCTGCTTTGTCCGTGTATAGCTTTCGCGCGCAAGGCGGCGCTGTTCGGGTGTCAGCTTGACCCAGTCGTGCATGCGTTCCTGAACACGCTGCTGCTCATCCGGCTTCATCGATGCATACTTGTTGCCGATGGCGAGCCATTTATTCTTGCGAAAAACGTCCAGCCGATCCCATTCGCCCGCGAGGGGCGCAAGCGCTTGCTGTTGCGCTGGCGTGAGATCAGCCCACAAGGGTTTTGAGGCATTCGGCGGTTTCGTTGCCGGAGCAGCCGGACTCGCGGCCATCGGGACACCGGCCGAGCTTGAGGCAGGGTTGCCTGATGCAGCTACAGCGATGGCGGTAGTGCAGGCCAGGCCGCCCAGAATGAACGCCGCCCGCAATCGGCGGGTGGCAATCGATATCGGCTGCCACCTCATGTCAATCGCCTCGCTTGGCAAGGAAGGCATTGAAGCCATGGTCAAGGTAGGCAGACAGTGGAAGTTCATCCGCCAGCACCTCGGCATCGATTTCGGCGGTGTCGGCAATGCGGCGCTGCTGCTCAAACTGGTAAATGCCGGCAAGCCCTGCTACGAGGATGATCAGCGGAATCGCGACACCCATGCGGGCAAGCCAGGGAAAACGGCCGTTCACGACACCGCCGTTGCCTCTGCCGGGAAAGGCCGCCCGCGGCACGAGGGCGTGCAGAGGAGATGATTTTTTCTTGCGGGAGAGTGCCAGTTTTCGCGCGTTGGCGAGCCTGTCGGTAGTCTCTGTAGGCAGATGGTCAAGATTCTCGTTCAGTGCGTGACGTACCTTGTACGCAAAATTGATCTGTCTGGTATTCATAATGTGATTCCTTTGGCTCGCAGCGCCTGCGCCAGCGTATGTGTCGCACGTGAACAGTGTGTCTTGACGCTGCCCTCCGAACATCCCATCGCCGCGGCGGTTTCGGCCACATCCATATCCTGCCAATAACGCATCAGGAATGCTTCCCGTTGACGCCTCGGGAGTTTCTGTACTTCCTGTTCTATGGCCGCCAGTACCTGGTCACGTTCGACCTTGTCGGCGCTGGACTCCGCGGCTTCGGTACCTTCTTCGGCCTCGTAGGTTTCCAAAATATCATAGCTATCCGAATCCTCATTCTCGGCACCTAGCGAGGAAAACAGGCTTACCCAGGTTCCGCGCACTTTCTCGCGGCGGAAATAATCGTGGATGGTATTTTGAAGAATGCGCTGGAACAGCAACGGCAATTCGGCAGCCGGTTTGTCGCCGTATTTCTCGGCCAGCTTGATCATTGCATCTTGAACAATATCAAGCGCCGACTCGTCCTTGCGCACCGCGTAGACGGCTTGTTTAAAAGCCCGCCGTTCCACATTCTCCAGGAAGTCGGAAAGTTCTTTGTCAGTTGCCATGCGGTGCGGCGCGTCGTCTTTTGTATGCCTGGGTTGTGCGCCCCAAAGTGGCGCACGGTTAGCGGAAGGCTGTTCTGCAAAACTGTGCGCATGCTAGCAAAAAAGCCTTCTATTGTGGATAGTTTTTGCGGAAACCGCTTGATTTCTAACGGATTTAATGGAATTTAGCTTGACCAAAAGGGTGCGAGCCATTAACGTATCACTCCCTTCTCACCTCGAAGGATCTGTCTTGTCGCGCGGCGCATGATGCTGCTCTCCGACAAGGCGCGCTTTACATGAAAAGCTGTTTGCTCTGACCCACGCCACAAGCGTGAGAAATTCGTAACGATATTCCAGATACCCCGGCTGAACGAGTCGCGTTAAGCGTTATTTTGAACCGCATCTACGGGTGCGCAACGAGATGGCGTGACCGCACAAAGAAGGGAAGCCCAGGCGCTGTTATCCCGTGCGATTTCGCAAGGAAAGAGCATCCGTTCAATCTCCAATGGACCTTGAAAGGAACCTGGCAATGAGTAGCAATGAAATCACCGGCGCGGAGATGGTCGTCCGCTGCCTGGCAGAAGAGGGTGTCGAACATGTGTTCGGTTATCCCGGCGGCGCAGTCCTTTACATCTACGACGCGATCTTCAACCAAGACAAATTCCAGCACATTCTTGTACGTCACGAGCAGGCTGCGATCCATGCGGCGGATGCGTACTCGCGCAGCTCGCAGAAAGTCGGCGTAGCGATCGTCACTTCCGGCCCTGGCGTCACCAATGCGGTCACCGGCCTCGCCACCGCCTACATGGATTCGATCCCGATGGTGGTCATTTCCGGTCAGGTGCCGTCGCACGCAATCGGCCAGGATGCATTCCAGGAATGCGATACGGTCGGTATTACCCGCCCATGCGTCAAACACAACTTCCTCGTCAAGGACATCAAGGATCTTGCCGCGACGATGAAGAAAGCATTTTTTATCGCCACAACCGGCCGGCCCGGCCCGGTGCTGGTCGATATCCCTAAAGACATCACGATGCACAAGGGAACGTTCGAGTATCCGAAGGAACTCGAAATGCGCTCCTACAAGCCGGTCGACAAGGGCCATGCTGGACAGATCCGCAAGGCTGTGCAGCTGCTGCTGACCGCGGAACGGCCGATGATCTACACCGGCGGCGGTGTGATCCTCGCCAATGCTTCCGGCGAGCTGAACAAGCTGGTCGACAAACTTGGCTACCCGTGCACCAACACCCTGATGGGCCTCGGAGCGTACAAGGCATCCAGCGACAAGTTCGTCGGTATGCCGGGCATGCACGGGACCTATGAAGCCAACATGGCCATGCAGCACTGCGACGTGCTGATCGCCATCGGCGCGCGCTTTGATGATCGCGTGATCGGCAATCCCAAGCACTTTGCTACGCATCCGCGCAAGATCGTTCATATCGATATCGATCCTTCGTCGATTTCCAAGCGCGTGAAGGTTGACATTCCCATCGTCGGCAACGTCAAGGACGTGCTGGTCGAATTGCTGTCGCAACTCGATGCCGCCGAGACCAAGCCGAACGCGCCGGCGATCGCCGCATGGTGGCGCCAGATCAATGAATGGCGTGGCCGCGAGTGCCTGAAATTTGCATCTTCGGATGAAGTGATCAAGCCGCAAGCCGTAGTGCAGAAGCTGTGGGAGGTCACCAAGGGCGATGCGTTTATTACCTCCGACGTCGGCCAGCACCAGATGTGGGCTGCGCAGTATTACAATTTCGATAAGCCGCGCCGCTGGATCAACTCCGGCGGTCTGGGCACCATGGGTGTCGGCCTGCCGTATGCAATGGGCGTGCAGATGGCCAATCCGGGTTCGACAGTGGCCTGCATTACCGGCGAAGCGTCGATCCAGATGTGCATCCAGGAACTTGCTACCTGCAAGCAGTACCACCTGACGCCAAAGATCATTCTGCTGAACAACCGTTTCCTCGGCATGGTGCGCCAGTGGCAACAGATCGACTACGGTTCGCGCTACTCCGAGTCGTACATGGATTCGCTGCCCGACTTCAACAAGCTGGCGGAATCCTTCGGTCATGTAGGCATGAAGATCGAGAAACCGGGCGATGTGGAAGGCGCGCTGAAAGAAGCCTTCGACATGAAGGACCGACTGGTATTCATGAACTTCATTACCGATCAAACCGAAAACGTCTGGCCGATGGTGAAGGCCGGCAAGGGTTTGACTGAAATGCTTCTGGGTTCGGAGGATCTGTAATGCGCCACATCGTTTCTGTACTGCTCGAAAATGAAGCGGGCGCCTTGTCGCGCGTAGTCGGCCTGTTTTCGGCGCGCGGCTACAACATCGAAACCCTGACCGTTGCTCCGACCGAGGATGCGACGCTGTCGCGCATGACCATCGTCACCAGCGGTTCGGATGATGTGATCGAACAGATCACCAAGCACCTGAACCGCCTGATCGAAGTGGTCAAGGTCGTCGACCTGACCGAAGGTGCGCATATCGAGCGTGAACTCATGCTCATCAAAGTGCGCGCCGTCGGCAAGGAACGCGAAGAAATGAAGCGCACCGCGGATATCTTCCGTGGCCGCATCATCGATGTCACCGAAAAGACTTACACCATCGAACTGACGGGTAACAAGTCGAAGCTCGATGCCTTCATTGAATCGATCGACCGCACCGCGATCCTGGAAACTGTCCGTACGGGCGGATCCGGCATCGGACGCGGCGAGCGTATTCTCAAAGTCTGACACTACACATCAACAACATCATTACCTATTACCTGTTAGGAAGATAAATGAAAGTTTTTTACGATAAAGACTGCGACCTGTCCCTTATCAAAGGCAAGAACGTCACGATCATCGGTTACGGCTCGCAAGGACATGCACACGCACAGAACCTGAACGATTCCGGCTGCAAGGTGACCGTTGCTCTGCGCAAGGGCGGCGCTTCGTGGGAAAAGGCAAAGAACGCCGGTCTGAACGTGATGGAAGTCAACGAAGCGGTCCAGGCTGCAGACGTCATCATGATCCTGTTGCCCGATGAGAACATCGCACAGGTCTATAACGAAAACGTCGCTCCGAATGCAAAGCAGGGCGCTGTGCTGGCCTTCGCTCACGGCTTCAACGTCCACTACGGTCAGGTTGTGCCGCGTGCCGACCTCGACGTCATCATGGTTGCACCAAAAGCGCCAGGCCATACCGTTCGCGGTACCTACACTCAAGGCGGCGGCGTGCCTCACCTGATCGCGGTCTATCAGGACAAATCCGGCAGCGCACGTGACATCGCCCTGTCGTACGCGATGGCAAACGGCGGCGGCCGTGCAGGCATCATCGAAACCAACTTCCGTGAAGAAACAGAGACTGACTTGTTCGGTGAACAGGCTGTTCTGTGCGGCGGTACCGTGGAACTGATCAAGGCCGGTTTCGAAACTCTGGTTGAAGCCGGTTATGCTCCAGAGATGGCGTACTTCGAGTGCTTGCACGAACTGAAGCTGATCGTCGACCTGATCTATGAAGGCGGCATCGCCAACATGAATTACTCGATCTCCAACAATGCGGAATACGGCGAATACGTCACCGGCCCGCGCGTTGTGACCGAAGACACCAAGAACGCGATGCGTCAGTGCCTGAAAGATATTCAGACCGGCGAATACGCAAAGAGCTTTATCCTCGAAAACAAGGCTGGCGCACCGACTCTGATTTCCCGTCGTCGCCTGACTTCCGAGCACGAGATCGAGCAGGTAGGTGAAAAGCTTCGTGCGATGATGCCTTGGATCAAGAAGAACAAGCTGGTCGATCAGTCCAAGAACTAAGCTTTTACCTTACATTACTTACCAGGCGGCAAACAATGCGTTTGCCGTAGTTGAGTAAAATGCATGGGGCCGCGACAGTGTTGCGGCCCTATTTTTTTCTTTCGGAGATTATCATGCGACTTGCTTTGGCTAGTGTTCTCATCTGCGCTTTTTCAGCCGGCCTGCCGCACGTGCATGCCCAGCAGGCACCTCAGCAGCAGGCAAGCGCGCAGACAACCGGCACGCTGGTGATCGTTCCAGCTTATGGCGAAGTACGCCATCCGAATGATGAGGCGCGCGTGACCTTCATGATCGAGGAGCAGGATAAGGACAAATCGGCAGCCGCGTCGCGTGTCAATCAAAAGATGAAGCAGGGCACCGACATTGTTCGCAAGGAAGACCCTCAGGCGCAGCTGAAAACACGGGGCTATTACACCTATCCAGTCTATCCCGAGGATGGGCAGCCTCGCCCGGTCAACACCAAGACGCGGCAACCCGTCGCCTGGCGCGTAGGCCAGTATCTCGAAGTCACGACGACAAGCTTGAGCGGACTGCCGAAAACAGTCGCAGCGGCACAAAAGCTGCTGGCGCTGAATGGTCTTCATTTTGGTCTTTCCGAGGCGACCAGCCGCAAACTTGAAGAGCGGCGTATCGCGGCGGCATACCAAAATCTCACAGATCGTATCGCAGCGGTGGCAAAAGCCATGGGACGCAATGCCGCCGACGCTACCATCGATACGATAGATTTTGAGGCCTCCGGCGCCTACGCGCCCCAGCACGATGCCAGAATGGCCAAGCCCATGAGCGCGTCGGCGATGGAAGCGGCACCGGTCGAAGAACCGAGTTTCGAGCCAGGCGAAACAACATTGAACATGCGGGTGGTGGGGAAAGTGCGCTTTAAATGATTCCCCGGCCGACAGGACATGCGGACGGCCGGATGAAACTGATGCTGCACAGACTCTCCGGAAAGGTTACATTTGCTGTCCGCTCGTCTAGAGCAGTTTCCCCCTGACTGTACCGCCGATGCCGGACGCTTTGCCCGCGGCACTGCGTTGCGGCTGCTTGCCATGGCTCGCCATGTCGCGTCGCCGCGCCTTGTTCCACAGGCAAATCGCCTCGGCCTCGACTGGCAAGTCAGGGTGAAACTGCTCTAGAATAGCGACGCATTTCAATTTACAGATTCATATTTAATTCACTTCTACATAGACGGAATCAGCATGGCAACCTTCAATCGCCGCAAGGCGAAGAGCAGCGCCGGGTTATTCCCAAAGGCTTCGCGTTTTGGCCGGCGGGCGTCCCTTCACGCCGGACAACGTGAAGACGGTGAGCTGGACGGTGATGCCGTCGTCGCGGCGCCTCGGCGTCGCGGTATTTACCTGTTGCCAAACGCTTTTACCACAGCCAACCTGTTTTGCGGCTTCTTTGCCATCGTCATGGCCATGAACCTGAAGTTCGATCAGGCATGTATTGCGATTTTTGCCGCGATGCTGCTCGATAGCGTGGATGGCCGGGTCGCGCGCCTGACCAATACACAGAGTGAATTCGGTGCGCAGTACGATAGCTTGTCGGACATGCTGTCTTTCGGTGCCGCTCCCGCACTCGTGGTGTACGAATGGTCGTTGCGTGGCATGGGAAAACTCGGATGGCTCGCCGCCTTCGTGTATTGCGCCGGTGCAGCGCTGCGACTTGCGCGGTTTAATACGAATATCACCGTGGTCGACAAGCGTTACTTCCAGGGCTTGCCCAGTCCAGCGGCAGCGGCATTGGTCACGGGCTTTGTCTGGTTGATGGATGATTTGCGTTTCGTCGGCACGGATCTGATCTGGTTTGCGTGGACAGTGACGCTGTATGCCGGTTTGAGCATGGTGACCAATGTGCCGTTTTACAGTTTCAAGGAAATCAATTTCCGCAAGTCGGTCCCGTTTATCGCGATCTTTGTCATCGTACTAATCTATGTGCTGATATCGAGCGACCCGCCCAAGGTATTGTTCGGCATGTTCGTGCTGTATGGTTTGTCGGGCTATGTCATCTATTTCTGGCGCCTGTTCAAGGGAAAGCCGGTCAGCATTGTCGATACTCGTGAGCCAGATGTGTTCGACAGCAAAGATTAATACCAAACCATTGCTGACCTGGTAGAAGGCTGAATTTGCCGGAAAAGTGCGGAATGCACAAAGCATTGCACTTTTCCGGGAATCCGCTTATAGTTTTTCGCATGTTCCGTGAAATCCACATTTCCGCGTCTTCATTTTTCGGCAGCCTACTGCTAGGCCTGCTGTCGCTACTAGTGCGTTAACGCGCGCTAAATCCCATACCCCCACAATTTGTGAAGTGCCTGGCTCCTGTCATAAAGGCAAGGGCAGGCGAAATACCATTTAAAACCGACCCGATTCAATATCTACCGACTGGAGAGCAGCATGGCCGACAAACTGATCATTTTCGATACCACCTTGCGAGACGGCGAACAATCGCCTGGCGCGTCCATGACCAAGGATGAAAAAATCCGTATCGCAAAGCAGCTGGAACGCCTCCGGGTAGACGTCATCGAAGCCGGTTTTGCTGCGGCGTCGCCCGGCGACTTTGAATCGATCAAGGCGATTGCCGGCGTCATCAAGGACGCCACCGTCTGCTCGCTGTCGCGCGCCAACGATCGCGACATTTCCCGTGCGGCGGAAGCACTGGCGGCCGCCGGGCGCAAGCGTATCCATACGTTTATTGCAACGTCGCCACTGCATATGGAAAAGAAACTGCGCATGACGCCCGATCAGGTATTCGAGCAGGCCAAACAGGCGGTACGGTTTGCACGTCAGTTTACGGACGATGTCGAGTTCAGCCCGGAAGACGGCAGCCGTTCCGATATGGATTTTCTGTGCCGCGTGATTGAAGCAGTCATTGCGGAAGGCGCGCGCACAATTAACTTCGCCGACACGGTAGGTTACGGTGTGCCCGAGTTGTACGGCAATATGATCAAGACCTTGCGCGAGCGTATTCCCAATTCCGACAAGGCAGTGTGGTCGGTGCATTGTCATAACGACCTCGGCATGGCGGTTGCCAATTCGCTGGCCGGCGTGATGATTGGCGGTGCCCGTCAGGTCGAATGCACCATCAACGGTCTTGGCGAGCGTGCCGGCAATACCGCGTTGGAAGAAATCGTGATGGCGGTTAAAACGCGCAAGGATCATTTCAACCTCGACCTCTCGATCGATACCTCGCAAATCGTTCCGGCATCAAAACTGGTCTCCCAGATCACTGGATTCGCGGTGCAGCCGAACAAAGCGGTGGTAGGCGCGAATGCCTTCGCCCACGCTTCCGGGATTCATCAGGACGGTGTACTCAAGGCACGTGACACCTATGAAATCATGCGTGCGGAAGATGTGGGTTGGACAGCAAACAAGATTGTCCTTGGGAAACTGTCAGGCAGGAACGCATTCAAGCAACGCCTTGAAGAACTGGGGATCGAGCTCGACTCCGAGACGGAAGTGAATGCAGCATTTGCCCGTTTCAAGGAACTGGCGGATCGCAAGTCTGAGATCTTCGACGAAGACATCATCGCGGTCGTGTCGGACGAACAGCATTCCCACGACAACGAGTTCTACCGCTTTGTTTCTTTGTCCCAGCACTCCGAAACCGGAGAGCGGCCGACGGCCAAAGTGGTGTTCACAATGGATGGCAAAGAGCTGGCATGCGCGGGGCAGGGCAACGGCCCGGTGGATGCGACCGTCCATGCAATCGAATCGGAAGCGAAAAGCGGAGCCGAACTGCTTCTGTTTTCAGTGAACGCGATTACGACCGGAACGGAATCCCAGGGCGAGGTAACAATGCGTCTGTCGAAATCCGGTCGCATCGTCAACGGGGTGGGTGCCGATCCGGATATCGTTGTCGCATCGGCGAAAGCCTATTTGTCTGCATTGAACAAGCTGCATTCCAAGGCAGAACGATTGAATCCGCAGATATAATCGTTGGCCGGAAAAATGAAAAAGCGCTTGCCTGCAAGCGCTTTTTTTATGCCAATGTACAAGTTTGCGCTATTCAATTACCGCAAAAACATGCCGAACGGGAATCGTTTGTCGGGATCGTAGCGCGGGTCGGGGCCATTCATCATTTGTCGCACTATACCGGCGCGGTCGAAGTGCACATGCATCATCGAATTCCATACACCGCTTTCCTTGTACGGATATGACCAGACCTCGAGATCCCGCAACGAGAGGTAGGAGGTTTCACTGGGATGGCCGATCGTCCGCAAAACGCTGTCCTTGTTTGCCTGTCCTTCCTTGATGGTCGCGAATACTTCATTGGTCAGGACTTGCTGGAAAGAAGTTACCCGGCCGGAAGCATCCAGTTTGGCCATGTACGTCCGCTGGCCCCATGGACCCGTGGCGTATTCAAGAATTTCTCCGCTGGCGTCCTTGACGCGATGCGATGGCTGCCCACGTTTTGTTATGACCTCCGTCGCGGTATCGCCCACATTGACGGGCTGCGGCATGATGGATGCGCAGGCGGAAAGGGTGGTCAGGATTGCAACAAGGGTTGCACTTTTAAGCCTGCTCATGCTGATTCCTTTGCCAAGGGAAACGCTTCGTCCAACGCGGGTCCCATCTATCTAAGTATTTGAATAAACGGATCATTTCCGATATACTGCGCGTCTTGGTTGTTTTGACCAAGGTTTTTTATCAATTGTTCACGGTGTGCTGGGGTTGCGACTCCGTCCACCGCATGTGAAAGGTAAGTCATGTCAGTAGAAAACATCAACAAGGCCGCTATTATTGCGGATAACGCTCGCGGCGCAAACGATACCGGCTCTCCAGAAGTACAGGTTGCACTCCTGACCGCCCGTATCAATGAACTCAATAGCCATTTCAAGGCCCACGCCAAGGATCACCACTCCCGTCGCGGCTTGATCATGATGGTTAACCGTCGCAAGAGCCTGCTTTCCTATCTGAAGGGCAAGGATGCAACTCGTTATCGTGCCCTCATCGAGAAGCTCGGTCTGCGTAAGTAATTTGTGGCGTCATTCGCCAGGTTTTATAGATGAAATGCCTGCGTCAGTCTTCTGATGCAGGCATTTTGTCATTTGGCGATTTGTATTCTGAAAGCGTTTGCGAAAGCGTTTGACAGTGAAAGATGGCAGCCATGCGTGGCCGTCCATCCGTGGTGAGGTGAACGACAGCGCCTGAAAATCTGTCGGCAAAAATAGAAAGGAAACACCGTGTTCAACAAAGTTACCAAGACCTTCCAGTACGGACAGCACACCGTCACACTCGAGACAGGCGAAATCGCCCGTCAGGCATCCGGTGCCGTCCTGGTGTCGATCGAAGACACCGTCGTACTCGCGACTGTCGTTGCCCGCAAGGATGCCAAGCCGGGTCAGGATTTCTTCCCGCTGACCGTCGACTACGTCGAAAAGAGCTATGCTGCCGGCCGTATCCCGGGTGGTTTCTTCAAGCGTGAAGGCCGTCCCTCCGAAAAGGAAACGCTGACCTCGCGCCTGATCGATCGTCCGATCCGTCCGTTGTTCCCCGAAGGCTATCTGAACGAAGTTCAGGTCATCGTTCATGTCTTGTCCGTCAATCCGGAAATCGATCCCGACATTCCTGCGATGATCGGTGCATCGGCTGCGATCAGCGTTGCCGGTATCCCCTTCAGCGGTCCTTTGGGCGCCGCGCGCGTCGGTTACATCGATGGTCAGTACATTCTCAATCCGACCGCCTCGCAATTGCCGAAGTCGCAGATGGACCTGGTTGTCGCCGGTACCGAGCAGGCGGTGTTGATGGTCGAATCGGAGGCTAATCAGTTGTCCGAAGAAATCATGCTGGGCGCCGTGGTCTATGGCCATGAGCAGATGAAGGCAGTCATCGATGCAATCCATGAACTGGTGCGCGACGGCGGCAAGCCGGAAGTCCAGTGGGCGCCCGCGTCGAAAAACGATGCATTGATTGCCCGCGTCACCGAACTGGCCGAAGCGAAGCTGCGCGAAGCCTATCAGACCAAGGACAAGCAAGCGCGTACCGCAAAGCTCAACACCGTTTCCGCAGAAGTCAATGCAGCGCTGTCAGCGCAGGCCGCAGAAGCCGGATTGCTCGCTCCGGATGCGGCCGAAGTAGGCGGCGTTCTGTTCGATCTGGAAGCGAAAATCGTCCGTTCGCAAATCCTCGAAGGCGAACCGCGTATTGACGGCCGCGACACACGTACCGTGCGCCCGATCACCATCCGTAATAGCGTACTGCCGCGCACTCACGGTTCGGCACTGTTCACCCGCGGCGAGACGCAGGCATTGGTGATCGCAACCCTTGGCACGGCACGCGACGAGCAAAAGATCGACGCGCTGATGGGCGAGTACTCCGATCGCTTCATGCTCCACTACAACATGCCTCCGTTTGCAACCGGTGAAACCGGCCGCGTCGGCACGCCGAAGCGCCGCGAAATCGGTCACGGACGCCTGGCCAAGCGCGCGTTGCAGGCGGCATTGCCGTCGCCGGAAGAGTTCAGCTACTCGGTGCGTCTGGTATCCGAAATCACCGAATCCAATGGTTCATCGTCGATGGCCTCGGTCTGTGGCGGTTGCCTGGCATTGATGGATGCCGGCGTTCCGATGAAGGCGCATGTGGCGGGTATCGCCATGGGCCTGATCAAGGATGGCAGCAAGTTCGCGGTCCTGACCGACATCCTTGGCGACGAAGATCACCTCGGTGACATGGACTTCAAGGTGGCAGGTACTGCCAACGGCATTACCGCGCTGCAGATGGACATCAAGATCCAGGGCATCACCAAGGAAATCATGCAGGTCGCGCTCGCGCAGGCGAAGGAAGGCCGCATGCACATCCTGGCAAAGATGCAGGAAGCCATGCCGAACGGTAAAGGTGAACTGTCCGACTTCGCACCGCGCCTGATCACGATCAAGATCAATCCGGAAAAGATTCGTGACGTCATCGGCAAGGGCGGAGCTGTCATCCGCGCGCTGACTGAAGAGACCGGCACGCAGATCGATATCAGCGACGAAGGTGTCGTGACCATTGCATCGGTCGATGCAGCGGCAGGCCAGGAAGCCAAACGTCGTATCGAGGAATTGACTGCCTCGGTCGAAGTCGGCAAGACCTATGACGGCGTCGTGCTCAAGCTTCTCGACTTCGGTGCAATCGTTCAGGTGATGCCGGGCAAAGACGGCCTGCTGCACATCAGCCAGATCGCCAACGAACGCGTCAATGCGGTCGCCGATTACCTGAAGGAAGGCCAGCAAGTACGCGTCAAGGTACTGGAAACAGACGATCGCGGTCGTCTGAAGCTGTCGATGAAAGCCGTCGCGGCCGAAGAAGGCGGCGCTGCGCAACAACAACAGCAACAGCAGTAAGCTGAAAGAGTTGACGTCTAGCCGGAGATGATCCGGGTAGAAAAAACCGCCCGTAGCGAAAGCCCGGGCGGTTTTTTATTGCGGCAGGCCAAAGCCCAATACTCAGTTCACAATACTCAGTTCAGTCCGACTCGCTTTTCGTCGATTCGATACAGCGTCGACGCGCGCTTGAATGACGATGACTTGTCATGGTCATTTGCCACAGGCGTGGAAAAGAACTGGAAGGCATTCTTGCCGCGCTCTTTCGCGTGGTACATCGCGTTGTCGGCGTTCTTCAACAATGCCGAGCCGGTCGTGCCGTCTTCCGGATAAATGCCGATGCCGATGCTGGCGCTCAATCGGCATTCCTTGCCGCCCACCATAACCGGGTGCGCCGCCTCGATTAGCAGCTTTTGCGCGACATCTGCGGCATGCCGGCCGTGTTCCAGATCTTCGACCAGCACATAGAATTCATCGCCGCCCATGCGCGCGATCTTGTCGGTTTCGCGCAGGCATGCGCGCATGCGCCGTGCAATCTCGCGCAAAGCATGATCGCCCGCATCGTGCCCCATCGTATCGTTGATTTCCTTGAATTTGTCGAGGTCCAGGAACAGCACCGCGAATCGGCTTCCATGCCGCTGTGCATTGCGCAAGGCAAGGTCGAGATATTCCTTGAACAGGAAGCGGTTTGGCAGTGAGGTCAGCCCATCATAGTGCGCGAGATAGCGAATCCGCTCCTCGGAGGCGCGGCTTTCGATTGCGATTCCTGCAAGGTTGGTGCAAATGCCGGACAATTGCCGATCGTCGCTATCGGGCGCAACTGCGTCCTTGAAGTAAAGCGCGAATGTGCCAAGAATTTTTTTATTGCGTCCGAAAATCGGCCATGAAGTACAGGCCTTTAGACTGTGTTCCAGTGCCAGTTCCCTTAGCGATTCCCATAGCTGATCGCATGCAATATCCTCGACCACCACTGGTGCGCTCCGAGATACCGCAGTAGCGCAGGAACCATTGCCGGGCTGGATCGAAAGCTCGCCCAAGGCCTTGGTGTACTTTCCCGGCAGTGCTGGTGCAATGCAATCGATCAACGCCGTGCGATCGGCATTCAGTTGCAGGATCGAGCATATGCCATGCTCCGATTGACTTTGGGCAAAGCGCGTGATCTCTTCAAGAATCTCGGTCAGCGCGACACCGGTGGCAACCATATTGAGTATGCGATTCTGCCCTAGCTGCAGGGCTTCCGCACGCTTGCGCTGGGTAATGTCGCGCACGACCACTTGCAGCGCGGGCGCATCGTTGTAGGCAACTTTGCTGACACCGATTTCAACATTGAATGCAGTGCCGTTTTCGCGTCGCCAGACTTGTTCCACGAAACCTGTGGCCGACATGTCGGACAGACCGGCTTGCGCGCATTGATAATAGAGGGCGTGAGACTCGCACTGGATGAAATCCAGAATGCTTTTGCCAAGCAGCCCGGATAGTGTATGCGCGCCCAGAAGACGCAGCGCCGCATGGTTTGCCAGTGCAAGCAAGTCGTGTTGCACAACCAGGATGGCCTCTGGCGACAGATCAACCAACTGCTGATAGCGACGTGCGCTGTCTTTCAGCATTGCATGGGCCTGCTTGAGTTCCGATATGTCGCGGATGAAGGCAGTGAATACAGGCTTGTCATCCACAGAGAGTGGAACCACTGCCATTTCGACGGAAAAGCTGGAGCCGTCCGCATGCTGTGCCGTGACTTCGATTCGACGGTTCAGCAAGGTGCTTTCTCCTGTTGCGAGGAAACGTTCAAATCCTTGTTGATGACGCTCGCGCCATGCGGGCGGAATAATGATATCGGCAAGCTTCTTCCCCAATACGTCCTTGCTCGCATGCCCGAAAGTATGTTCGGCAGCCTGGTTGAAACTGATGATCTCGCCGTGGTGATTGATTGATACGATGCAGTCCAACGCCGCTGTCAGAATGGCACTGTTGATTTTTTCTGTGACTGCCAAGTCGTCATGGAGCATGGCGGCAGTGTCATCTTGGTGCAGGTCGGTCAATATCCCTGCCATACGCAATGCGCGTCCTTCATTGTCGCGTTCTACCACTTTGCCACTGATGTCGATACGTCGCCATTCCATGCGCTTGTCTTGTAAACGCAGCCGCACGTTATGCAAGCTGCCTGGCGCATGGCTTCCGCCACGCAGGGCTTCATGCAGTTGTTTATAAAATTCCGCCTTATCGTCGTCATGAACAAGGGCTGCCAATCCTTTGGAGGTCCAGACAATCCCTTCGGGCGGCAGCACCTCTTTCAAGCCTTCGGTGATGTGTCCATTCAGATACAGCCGGTCCAGTGGAATATGCCAGTCGAACGCGACCTGACGGGCTGCAGCGAGGGCCAGGCTAAGGCTCTCATCAAGCAGCAATGCTTTGCCGGGAGACATCAAGCGTGTGATGGTCGAACTGAACGAATTTGCACCCTGCATCGCGTTTGCCTGTACGAAACGATATTGCCCTTTGGAAATAGAACGGGATTGATTAGTTCCCACTGTTTTTGTAACGGATCTGCAGGGTTCAGTTACAAGTTTGTCTTCTGACTTTTGCATGTATGAATGGAATTGCATGCACCATTGTTGAGCTAGTGTCATGAGGCAATATTGTGCTCGGTCAATCAAAACACGAGCGTGCTTCATTCAAGCGCAAAGGAGCGTATGTCAGCCCAAAAAAGGAAATTATCAGCTGACGTAAAATGCAGTTTTGCCCATACAGATAAAACCATGCGAGCCATTGAAATTACCCGACCCGGACCACCGGAAGTTCTACAACTGTGCGAGCGGCCAATACCGGAACTAAAAGCGGGTGAAGTGCTGATCAAGGTTCATGCCGCTGGCATCAACCGGCCTGACGTCATTCAGCGATTGGGGCATTATCCGGTGCCTGCCGGCGCATCAGACTTGCCCGGGCTCGAAGTGGCAGGAGAAATCGTCGATGGGGATCTTGGCGGAAGCCAGTTCCGCAAGGGCGACATGGTATGCGCTCTCGTGCAGGGTGGCGGCTACGCAGAGTATTGTGCTGCTCCGATTCGACAATGCCTTCCGATTCCCAAAGGCTTGAGTGTGGTGGAAGCAGCTTCACTTCCCGAAACGTTTTTCACGGTCTGGAGCAATGTGTTCGACCGGGCCGGACTTGCGGAAAACGAAACCTTGCTGGTGCAGGGAGGAACGTCGGGGATTGGCGTTACGGCCATACAGATGGCAACCGCTCTTGGTCACCGTGTCCTTGCGACAGCGGGAAGCGAAGACAAGCGTCGTGCCTGTGAAGAGCTGGGCGCGGTTCGTGGCATTAACTACCGTGATGAGGATTTTGTCGAAGTCGTCAAAACGGAAACAGGCGGCAAAGGGGTTAATGTCATTCTCGACATGGTCGCCGGAGATTACGTGGGCAGGGAAATCAATTGCCTTGCTGATGATGGTCGTATTGTGATCATCGCCGTATTAGGTGGTGCCAAAGGTGCTATAGACTTCGGGCAGGTTCTCCGCCGTCGCCTGACGATTACCGGTTCGACGCTGCGTCCACGCTCGGTCGAATTCAAGGAGGCAATCGCCGGCAATCTTCAGGAGCGTGTCTGGCCATTGATTGAAAACGGCCGAATCAAGCCCGTTATCTACAAGGTATTTTCTCTGGAAGAGGCGGTGGCCGCCCATACGCTGATGGAAAGCAGTACCCATGTTGGCAAAATTGTATTGCAGCTTCAGTAAAAATGTTTGCTCTTGACCGCCAAATACGGAACGTCGGGAGTTTGTCGGCGGTCATAATCCATTGCTTGCGTTTGACCACTTCTGTTACCGCGCGCTAAAATCAAGGGTTATTGAAATTTTAGGCCCTTATGCGTCGGAAACTTATTGCCGGAAACTGGAAAATGAATGGCGGTCTTGCTGCCAATGGCGTTCTGCTTGATGGGCTCAAGGCGGAGTTGCGGGCGCCCGCTTGTGCGGTGGCAGTCTGTGTTCCCGCGCCTTATCTGTCGCAATGTCAGCTTGCCTTGGCAGGTACGCCGGTGGCACTGGGAGCGCAAGACCTGTCTGTGCACGAATCCGGCGCATATACTGGTGAAGTGTCGGGCGCCATGCTTTCGGATTTTCAGTGCCGCTATGTGATAGTCGGACATTCCGAGCGTCGTCAGTATCACGGAGAGAGTAGCGAGATCGTCGCGCAAAAGGCTGCGCGCGCAATTAAGTCAGGCCTGACGCCGATTGTCTGTGTCGGTGAATCGCTCGAGGAGCGTGAAGCAGGGCGGACCGATGCAGTTGTCGGTGCGCAGATTGAAGCGGTGCTTGCCGCACTTGATGCCGGTGCGCTTGCAAAAATAGTCATTGCTTACGAACCGGTATGGGCGATCGGTACAGGCAAAACCGCAACTCCGCAAATGGCACAGGACGCGCATGCAATGCTGCGTTCGCGCGTGGCTGCTAAAAATGCGAGCGCTGCGGAGACCGTGCAAATCCTGTACGGCGGCAGCATGAAGCCTGACAACGCCGCGGAGCTGTTGGCGATGACTGACATCGACGGCGGGCTGATCGGCGGCGCATCGCTGAAGGCGGCTGATTTTCTTTCGATTGTTCGTGCGGCATAAGCGGTACGGCAACACAACACCTTATTTGGAAAGTATTTAATGAACGCATTGTCCACAGTCGTCGTTGTAGTGCAGGTGATCTCCGCTCTGGCGATCATCGGTCTGGTTCTTTTGCAGCACGGGAAGGGTGCCGACATGGGCGCTGCTTTTGGATCCGGTGCATCCGGCAGCCTGTTTGGCGCGACCGGCTCCTCCAACTTCCTGTCAAAATCCACCGGGATTGCGGCTGCGATATTTTTTGGTGCAACACTTGCCCTTGCATTCGTTGGCAATAAGCGTGCGCCGGTTGATGGGGGCATCATGGATAGTCTGCCTGCCGTTCCCGCTGCTACGGTTCCTGCTCCTGCGAATGCCCCGGCTGCGCAAGGTAATGCGGCACCCTCAACGACCGCACCGGCAGGTGGCGCAGGGCAGGCAAATCAGATTCCAAAATAATTGTAGATTGGTCTTGTTTGTGGGCAATTGTGCATTGAACAAACGCACCAAAACAGGGTAAAATAGCAGTCTTTGAGCCGACGTGGTGAAATTGGTAGACACGCTATCTTGAGGGGGTAGTGGCGAAAGCTGTGCGAGTTCGAGTCTCGCCGTCGGCACCAATAATTTAAAGCCAGCAAGGGATCTGCCCGAGCTGGCTTTTTATCGAGGAATCTTGGTTTGATTTGCAAATCATTCAATTAACCAACATCCGCTCTCATCGTGAACCTCGAAAACTACTTCCCCATACTTCTTTTCATTCTCGTCGGCATCGGCGTCGGTGTCGTTCCGCAGGTGCTGGGGCGCGTGCTCGCCCCGCATAAGCCGGACGCGCAGAAACTTTCTCCGTACGAGTGCGGCTTCGAGGCATTTGAAGATGCGCGCATGAAATTCGATGTGCGTTACTACCTCGTCGCTATTTTGTTTATTTTGTTCGATCTGGAAACCGCATTTTTCTTCCCATGGGGCGTCGCAATGCGAGACCTCGGATGGCAGGGTTTCATCACGATGATGGTGTTTATCGCCGAATTCGTAGTGGGCTTCTGGTACATCTGGAAGAAGGGCGCGCTGGATTGGGAGTAAGGCATGTCTATTGAAGGCGTATTGAACGAAGGCTTTGTCACCACGACGGCAGACAAACTGATCAACTGGACGCGCACCGGCTCCCTTTGGCCGATGACCTTCGGTCTGGCATGCTGCGCGGTTGAGATGATGCACGCAGGCGCGTCGCGCTATGACTTGGACCGTTTCGGCATCGTGTTTCGCCCGTCGCCACGCCAGTCGGATGTGATGATCGTCGCCGGCACGCTGTGTAACAAGATGGCGCCGGCCTTGCGCAAGGTGTATGACCAGATGGCTGAGCCGCGCTGGGTCATTTCCATGGGCACATGTGCGAATGGCGGCGGCTATTACCATTATTCGTATTCGGTCGTGCGCGGTTGCGATCGTATCGTTCCAGTCGATGTGTATGTGCCGGGCTGTCCGCCGACTGCGGAAGCGCTCCTGTACGGCATTCTCCAGTTGCAAAACAAGATCAAGCGTACCAATACCATCGCGCGTTAAGAGGGCCGCTAAGAAAAGTGATATGACGACGAAAATTGAAACCCTCGAAGCTGCCCTGCGCAATGCGCTTGGTAGCCAGATTCAGGACCTGAAGGTGGCCCTGGGTGAAGTGACGGTGGTTGTCGGTGCTTCCGATTATTTGTCGGCGATGCGTGTCCTGCGTGATCATGCCGATCTGCGCTTTGAAGAACTGATCGACTTGTGCGGTGTGGACTATTCTACCTACGGTGACGGGGCATGGGATGGTCTGCGTTTTGCCGTGGTGTCGCATCTGCTGTCGGTGACGCATAACTGGCGTCTTCGCGTGCGTGTATTCGCGCCGGATGACGAGATGCCGGTCGTTGCTTCTCTGGTGGATGTCTGGTCCACGGCCAACTGGTATGAGCGCGAGGCATTCGATTTCTTCGGCATCCTGTTCGACGGTCACAACGACCTGCGCCGCATTCTGACTGACTATGGCTTCATCGGCCATCCGTTCCGCAAAGACTTCCCGGTTTCCGGCTATGTCGAAATGCGCTACGACTCCGAGCAGAAGCGCGTAATTTACCAACCCGTAACGATTGAGCCGCGTGAAATCGTTCCGCGCGTGATTCGTGAAGAAAAGTACGGGATGAAATAATGGCTGAGATTAAGAATTACACCCTGAACTTCGGTCCGCAGCATCCGGCTGCCCATGGCGTGCTGCGTCTGGTGCTGGAGCTGGATGGTGAGGTTATTCAGCGTGCCGACCCGCATATCGGGCTGCTGCACCGTGCTACCGAAAAGCTGGCCGAGCAAAAGACTTACCTGCAATCCGTGCCCTACATGGACCGTCTCGACTATGTGTCGATGATGTGTAACGAGCACGGGTACGTGCTTGCCATCGAAAAGTTGCTGGGTATCGACGTGCCGCTGCGTGCGCAATACATCCGCGTGATGTTCGATGAAATCACGCGCATCCTGAACCACTTGCTGTGGATCGGTGCGCATGGTCTGGACGTGGGTGCGATGGCGGTCTTCCTCTATGCATTCCGCGAGCGTGAAGACCTGATGGATTGCTACGAAGCGGTTTCGGGCGCGCGCATGCACGCTGCCTACTATCGTCCGGGCGGCGTCTATCGCGATTTGCCCGACACCATGCCGCAGTATAAGGCATCGATAATCCGTAATGAGAAGGCGATTCGTCGGCTCAATGAAAATCGCCAGGGTTCGCTGCTGGACTTCATTGAGGATTTCACGAACCGCTTCCCGGGTTATGTCGACGAGTACGAGACCCTGCTGACCGACAATCGTATCTGGAAACAGCGTCTTGTCGGTATCGGCGTGGTGTCGCCCGAACGTGCGAAGGCCATGGGTTTTACCGGCCCGATGCTGCGCGGCTCCGGCATTGCCTGGGACCTGCGCAAGAAGCAGCCTTACGAAGTGTATGACCTGCTCGACTTCGACATTCCGATTGGTGTGAACGGCGACTGCTATGACCGCTACCTCGTACGCGTCGAGGAAATGCGTCAATCCAATCGCATCATCAAGCAGTGCATCGAATGGTTGCGCAATAATCCCGGCCCGGTCATGACGGACAACCACAAGGTTGCGCCACCGTCCCGCGTGAACATGAAGTCGAATATGGAAGAGTTGATCCATCACTTCAAACTGTTCACCGAAGGCTTCCATGTACCGGAAGGCGAAGCCTACGCCGCAGTCGAGCATCCGAAGGGCGAGTTCGGTATCTATTTGATTTCGGATGGCGCAAACAAGCCTTACCGCATGAAGATCCGCGCGCCCGGCTTCCCGCATCTGCAGGGACTCGATGAAATGGCCAAGGGCCACATGATCGCGGATGCAGTAACGATCATCGGCACGCAAGACATCGTGTTCGGTGAGATTGACCGATAACCGCGCATACCTTGCGCACGAATGGTTGACGATATGCTGTTAAGTCAAGAAGCTTACAAGAAGATCGATCGCGAACTCGCGAAATTCCCTGCCGACCAAAGGCAGTCCGCCGTCATGGCGGCGCTGGCGATCGCGCAAAATGAAACGGGCTGGCTGCCGCCCGAGGTTCTGCTCGACGTTGCCAACTACATCGGCATGGCGCCGATTGCGGTGCAGGAAGTTGCGACCTTCTACAACATGTACAACACCAAGCCGGTCGGCAAGTACAAGATTTCGGTCTGTACCAATTTGCCATGCCAGCTTTCGGGCGGTGAAAAGGCTGCGCATTATCTGAAGGACAAACTGGGCATCGACTACAAGGACACGACTGCCGACGGTCAGTTCACCCTAGTCGAAGGCGAGTGCATGGGTGCCTGCGGCGATGCCCCGGTCATGCTGGTGAATAACAAGCGCATGTGCAGCTTCATGTCGAATGAAAAGATCGATGCGCTGGTAGAGGAATTGAAGAAATGACCAGCCTGCACAATCGTCACATCAATCCGCTGATTCTCGCCGACCTCGACGGTAACAACTGGCATTTGGCGGACTATGTCAAGCGTGGCGGCTACGAAGCGCTCAAGCGCATTCTCAACGAAAAGATCACGCCTGAACAGGTGATCGCCGAACTGAAAACCTCGTCGCTTCGCGGTCGCGGAGGAGCAGGCTTTCCGACGGGTCTTAAGTGGAGCTTCATGCCGCGCCAGTTCCCGGGACAGAAATATCTGGTCTGCAATACCGACGAAGGCGAGCCAGGCACATTCAAGGATCGCGACATCATTCGCTACAATCCGCATGCGCTGATCGAAGGCATGGCGATCGGTGCGTATGCCATGGGCATCACCGTCGGATACAACTATATTCACGGCGAAGTCTGGGCCGAATACGAGCGCTTCGAAGAGGCGCTTGAAGAAGCGCGTGCGGCGGGCTACCTCGGCGACAAGATCATGGGCAGCGACTTCAGCTTCCAGCTGCATGCCTTCCATGGCTATGGCGCCTATATCTGCGGCGAAGAAACCGCATTGCTCGAATCACTCGAAGGCAAGAAGGGCCAGCCGCGGTTCAAGCCGCCGTTCCCTGCCAGCTTTGGCCTGTACGGCAAGCCAACCACCATCAACAACACCGAGACTTTCGCTGCAGTGCCATTCATACTGCGCATGGGCGGTGACGCCTATGCGGCGCTGGGCAAGCCCAACAACGGCGGTACCAAGATCTTCTCGATGTCGGGTGACGTGGCACGGCCCGGCAATTACGAAGTGCCACTGGGCACTTCGTTCGCCAAGCTGCTTGAACTCGCGGGTGGCATGCGAGACGGAAAGAAGATCAAGGCGGTCATTCCCGGCGGTTCGTCCATGCCGGTGCTCACCGGCGACGTGATGATGGCAACGGATATGGATTACGACTCGATCGCGAAGGCCGGATCCATGCTTGGTTCCGGGGCGGTCATCGTCATGGACGAGACACGCTGCATGGTCAAGTCGCTGTTGCGCCTGTCGTACTTTTATTACGAAGAGTCTTGCGGCCAATGTACGCCGTGTCGTGAAGGCACCGGTTGGCTCTATCGCATGGTCCACCGCATCGAGCACGGAGAGGGCAGGGCTGACGACCTCGACATGCTGAACACGATTGCCGACAACATTCAGGGTCGCACGATTTGCGCCTTGGGCGATGCGGCTGCGATGCCGGTGCGTGCGATGGTCAAGAATTTCCGTGACGAGTTTGCATACCACATCGAGCACAAACGCTGCATCGTTCCTACCTACATCTGATGGAAGCGGTCGGCGCGCAGTGCGCTCCAGAATTCGATATCAAGCGGCGCGCAATGCGTGCCCTACAAATACTTAGGCAAATATAGCCATGGTTGAAATTGAAATTGACGGCAAAAAAGTAGAGGTGCAAGAAGGCAGCATGGTCATGGATGCCGCCAACAAGATCGGCACCTACATACCGCATTTTTGCTATCACAAGAAACTGTCGATTGCGGCAAACTGCCGCATGTGTCTGGTCGAAGTCGAAAAGGCGCCCAAGCCTTTGCCCGCCTGCGCCACGCCTGTGACCAATGGCATGATCGTGCGCTCCAACAGCGATAAGGCAGTCAAGGCGCAAAAGAGCGTGATGGAATTCCTGCTGATTAATCATCCGCTGGATTGTCCGATCTGCGATCAGGGCGGCGAGTGCCAGTTGCAGGATCTGGCCGTCGGCTACGGTCCGTCGGCATCGCGCTACGAAGAAGAAAAGCGCGTGGTCGTTCCCAAGGATGCCGGCCCGCTGATTTCCATGCGTGAAATGGCGCGCTGCATTCACTGCACACGCTGCGTGCGTTTCGGCCAGGAAGTCGCTGGTGTGATGGAGTTCGGCATGTTGAATCGTGGCGAGCATTCCGAAATCACGACTTTCGTCGGCAATAGCGTCGATTCCGAACTGTCGGGCAACATGATCGATTTGTGCCCGGTCGGTGCATTGACGTCAAAGCCTTTCCGTTACAGCGCCCGTACCTGGGAATTGTCGCGCCGCCGTTCGGTCAGCCCGCATGATGGTCTGGGTTCTAACCTGATCGTACAGGTCAAGAATGGCAAGGTCATGCGTGTCTTGCCGCTGGAAAACGAGGCCGTCAACGAATGCTGGCTGTCCGACAAGGATCGCTTCTCCTACGAAGGCCTGTACAGCGCCGACCGCTTGACCGTCCCGATGATCAAGCAGGACGGAAAGTGGCTGGAAACCGATTGGCAGACCGCGCTCGAATACGTGGCTCACGGCTTGCGCAACATCCGTCATGAGCATGGCGCCGACGCGATCGCCGCATTAGCCGCACCGTATTCCACCCTGGAAGAGCTGAGTCTGCTGCAAAAGCTGGTACGCGGCCTGGGTTCCGATAATATCGACTTCCGCCTGCGCCAGTCCGACTTCAGCCTGGATGGTCAAGTCACGCCATGGCTTGGCATGTCGATCGACGAGTTTGGCCAAGCTCAGCGTGCCTTTGTGATCGGATCTTTCCTGCGCAAGGATCACCCCTTGCTGGCTGCGCGCCTGCGCCACGCCGCGAAGCGCGGTTCCAAGATCAGCATCTTGAATGCCACTGATGACGAACTGCTGCTGCCGATCGCCAATCGCATGATCAAGGCGCCGTCCGAATGGCTGTCGGCATTGAGTGAAGTCGTGGTCGCGATCGCATCCGCTAAAGGTATTGCCGCTCCCGCCGGTTACGACGGTATCGAGCCGGGCGAAGTCGCGAAAGGCATCGCCGCCAGCTTGCTGTCCGGCGAGCGCAAGGCGGTCGTTCTGGGCAATGCGGCGGCTCAGCATCCTCAGGCTTCGCAACTGCACGCTGCAGCGCAGTGGATCGCTCAACACACCGACGCGAAGTTCGGCTACCTGACCGAAGCTGCCAATACCGTCGGCGGTTACATCGCCAACGCGGTGCCGGGCAAGGGCGCCAACGCGGCGCAGATGTTCGCGCAGCCGCGCAAGGCCTACGTGGTCATGCACGCCGAGCCGGAATACGATTGCTACGATCCACAAGCCGCCCGCGCCGCACTCCAGCAAGCTGAAATGGTGGTCGTGATGTCGCCGTACAAGCATGGCACCGATTATGCTGATGTACTGCTGCCGATCGCGCCGTTCGCCGAAACTGCCGGTACTTACATCAATTGCGAAGGCCGCGCGCAAGGATTCAATGGCGCCGTCAAGCCGCTGGGGGAAACCCGTCCGGCATGGAAAGTGTTGCGCGTGCTCGGCAACCTGCTCGATATTGGCGGTTTTGCCTACGATACGTCCGAACAGATCCGCCTTGAAATCCTCGGCGCCAAGGTATCCGAAGTAGCCGACCTGTCGTCGAAACTGAATAATGTCGTCAATGCACAACCGCAGGCTGCGAAGCCGGGTGAAGCAACCCAGCTCGAGCGTATCGCCGACGTGCCGATCTACTTCACCGACGCCATCGTACGCCGCGCTGAGTCGCTGCAACTGACTGCGGATGCCAAGGCGCCAAAGGCTTGGCTGTCCGCGATTCTGGCTGAACAGCTGGGTGTTGCCGATGGGGCGCAGATCAGGGTCATGCAAGGGCAGGGCAGTGCGGTATTGCCTGTTGCCGTGGATGCAGCCTTGCCGGCCAATGTGGTCCGCGTATCGGCCGCACATCCGGACACGATCGCACTCGGCGGCATGTTCGGCGCCATCAGCGTGGAGAAGGCATAATGGATCAGCTGTTCCTGAGCATTAACAGCACCGGTCAGAATGTGTTCGGTGCGGTCTGGCCGCTGATGTGGACCCTGGCAAAAATCGTGGTGGTCGTTCTGCCGCTGATGGGATGCGTCGCCTACCTCACCCTGTGGGAACGCAAAATGATCGGCTGGATGCATATCCGGATCGGCCCGAACCGTGTCGGCCCTGCCGGCCTGCTGCAGCCGATCGCGGATGCACTGAAGCTGCTGCTGAAGGAAATCGTTGTTCCCGCAAAGGCGAACAAGGCATTGTTCGTGATCGCGCCGATCATGACCATCATGCCTGCGCTTGCCGCATGGGCCGTCATCCCCTTCGGTCCCGAGACCGTGCTGGCCAACGTCAATGCCGGCCTGCTGTTCGTAATGGCAATTACGTCGATGGAAGTTTACGGCGTCATCATCGCCGGCTGGGCATCGAACTCGAAGTACGCCTTCCTGGGCGCGATGCGCGCATCGGCACAGATGGTGTCGTATGAAATCGCCATGGGTTTCGCGCTGGTGATCGTTCTGATGGTATCCGGCAGCCTGAACATGACCGATATCGTCATGAGTCAGAGCAGCGGCTATTTTGCCGACAGGGGCCTGAGCTTCCTGTCCTGGAACTGGTTGCCTTTGCTGCCGATCTTCGTGATCTATGTCATCTCGGGCATCGCGGAAACCAACCGTCACCCGTTTGACGTGGTTGAAGGCGAATCCGAAATCGTTGCAGGCCACATGGTTGAATATTCCGGCATGTCGTTCGCGATGTTCTTCCTGGCCGAATACGCCAACATGATCCTGATTTCGATGCTGGCCTCGCTGATGTTCTTGGGTGGCTGGGCGGCGCCGGTATCCTTCCTCGACTTCATTCCGGGATGGATCTGGCTCGGTATGAAAACCTTCTTCGTTGTATCGCTGTTCATCTGGGCGCGCGCTTCATTCCCGCGTTACCGTTATGACCAGATCATGCGTCTTGGTTGGAAAGTATTCATTCCGCTGACACTGGCTTATCTGGTGATCGTTGCAGCCTGGATGCAGACACCCTGGAATATTTGGAAGTAAAGAAAGAGGCTGATCGCTATGGAAGCCATCAAAGATTTTTTCGGCAGCTTGATGCTGCGAGAGTTGCTCAAGGGCATGGCGCTCACCGGGCGCTATATGTTTGCCCGCAAGATTACCGTGCAATTTCCTGAGGAAAAAACACCGTTGTCCCCACGTTTTCGCGGCTTGCACGCCTTGCGCCGTTATCCGAACGGTGAAGAGCGTTGTATTGCCTGCAAGCTGTGCGAGGCGGTATGCCCGGCGATGGCCATCACCATCGAATCGACAGAGCGCGATGACGGCACACGCCGCACCACCCGGTACGACATCGACCTGACCAAGTGCATCTTCTGCGGTTTTTGCGAAGAATCCTGCCCGGTCGACTCCATCGTTGAAACCAATATTCTCGAGTATCACGGCGAAAAGCGCGGCGACCTTTATTTCACCAAAGAGATGCTGCTGGCGGTCGGTGACCGTTACGAAAAGGACATCGCAGCTGCCCGCGCAGCCGACGCTGCATACCGTTGATATTGATTGGCTGTCCTGGCCTGCATAAAGAAAGCTGACTTACCTGGTCGATTATGGAATTTAAAACTGCTTTGTTCTATGCGTTCTCGGCGATTCTGATATTCGCCGCGGTCCGTGTGATTACCGCAAGGAACCCTGTGCATGCCGCACTGTTCCTGGTTCTGTCCTTCTTCTCGGCTGCCGCAATCTGGCTCCTGCTGAAGGCAGAATTCCTCGCCATCGTCCTGGTCCTGGTCTATGTCGGTGCCGTCATGGTGCTATTCCTGTTCGTCGTGATGATGCTGGATATAGACATCGGCAAGATGCGCGAAGGATTCTGGGGATATTTCCCGCTCGCAGCCGTGGTGGGCACGCTGATCGTGCTGCAGATGGCGGCAGTTCTCCTGCACGGCTTCTGGGCTCCGGAAACACAGGTGCCTGCGATATCGGCCAATATCGGCGACACCAAGGAACTCGGCAAGCTGATCTATACGGAATACATCTATGCGTTCGAGATCGCAGCGGTGGTCCTGCTGCTTGCCATCGTCGCAGCTGTCGCGCTGACACTGCGCCGTCGCAAGGACAGCAAGTATTTCGACCCGGCGGCAGCGGTCAAGGTCAAGCGCAACGACCGTATCCGCATCGTCAGCATGAAGGCCGAGTCGGAGCGCGCCAATGGTGGCACGGGTGCGCAGCCTGCGACGCCGACAGCAGAAAAACAATAAGGAAAGACCATCGTGGCATTATCGCTCGCTCATTATCTGATCCTCGGTGCGATCCTCTTTGCGATCTCCATCGTCGGTATTTTCCTGAACCGCAAGAACGTCATCGTGCTGTTGATGGCCATCGAACTGATGCTGCTGGCGGTCAACATGAACTTCGTCGCGTTTTCGTATTACCTGGGCGACGCGGCCGGGCAGATTTTCGTTTTCTTCATCCTGACTGTGGCTGCCGCGGAATCCGCGATCGGTCTTGCCATTCTGGTGGTGATGTTCCGTAACCTGGACACCATCAATGTGGAAGATCTCGACAGTCTCAAAGGTTAATCACAAAAATAACGGATAAGGTCCATCATGGCGGGGCAACTTAACCCTCACTTACTCCTGGCTGTGCCGCTGGCACCGCTTGCAGGTTCTGCGATTGCAGGCCTGTTCGGCACCAAGTTCTTCGGCAACAAGATCGGCCGCACCGCATCGCATTCGGTGACGATCTTGGGCGTG
This sequence comes from Noviherbaspirillum saxi, assembly GCF_003591035.1. NCBI lineage: Bacteria > Pseudomonadati > Pseudomonadota > Betaproteobacteria > Burkholderiales > Oxalobacteraceae > Noviherbaspirillum > Noviherbaspirillum saxi. The sequence continues at coordinate 2,141,869 of NZ_QYUO01000001.1, read as the reverse complement.
TTCATCGCGCTCGTCATTTCGATCCAGACGCTGCTGGCAGTCATGGATGGAGCGAGCTACAACGGGACCATCTACAACTGGATGACGGTCAACGGCCTCAAGCTGGAGATCGGCTTCTTGATCGACAGCCTCACTGCGATGATGATGTGCGTCGTCACCTTCGTGTCGCTGATGGTGCACATCTATACGATAGGCTATATGGCCGACGACAAAGGCTATAACCGCTTCTTCTCGTATATCTCGCTGTTCACCTTCTCGATGCTGATGCTCGTCATGAGCAACAACTTCCTGCAGCTGTTTTTCGGCTGGGAAGCGGTAGGTCTGGTGTCTTATCTGTTGATCGGATTCTGGTACACTCGCCCGACGGCCATTCACGCGAACATGAAAGCCTTCCTGGTCAACCGGGTCGGGGACTTCGGCTTCATCCTCGGCATCGGTCTCTTGCTCGCGTATGCCGGTTCGATGAATTACGCCGAAGTGTTCGCCAAGCGCGAAGAATTGAGCAAATTTCTGCTGCCCGGTACTGACTGGATGCTGATCACGGTCGCCTGTATCTGCCTGTTCATCGGCGCCATGGGCAAGTCGGCGCAATTCCCGCTGCATGTCTGGCTGCCGGATTCGATGGAAGGCCCGACACCGATTTCCGCGCTGATTCATGCCGCGACCATGGTGACTGCCGGCATTTTCATGGTGGCGCGCATGTCGCCACTGTTTGAATTGTCCGACACCGCGTTGTCCTTCATTCTGGTTATCGGATCAATCACCGCGCTGTTCATGGGTTTCCTTGGCATTATCCAGAACGACATCAAGCGCGTGGTGGCGTACTCGACGCTGTCGCAGCTCGGCTACATGACGGTTGCGCTCGGCGCCTCCGCCTACTCGGTTGCCGTCTTCCACCTGATGACGCATGCCTTCTTCAAGGCGCTGCTGTTCCTTGGCGCTGGCGCCGTGATTATCGGCATGCACCACGACCAGGACATTCGGAACATGGGCGGCTTGCGCAAGTACATGCCGATCACCTGGATTACTTCGCTGCTCGGCTCGCTGGCGCTGATCGGTACGCCGTTCTTCTCGGGCTTCTATTCGAAGGACAGCATCATCGAAGCGGTGCACGAAACCCATATCGCAGGTGCCGGCTTCGCCAATTTCGCGGTGCTGGCCGGCGTCTTCGTGACCGCCTTCTACTCGTTCCGCATGTACTTCCTTGTCTTCCACGGCGAAGAGCGTTTCGGCAAGGCGCATGACCATCATCACCTTGCGGAGCCTGAAGAAGATGCCAACGGGGATGATGCGCATCACCATCACGGTCTCGCTCCGGGTGAGAAGCCGCACGAGGCGCCCGCTGTCGTGACGGTGCCGCTCATCCTGCTGGCGATTCCTTCGGTCTTGATCGGTGCGATTGCAATCGGTCCCATGCTCCATGGCGATTTCTTCAAGGATGTAATTATCGTCGGCGAATCGCATCGCGCGATGCAGGTGCTTAACGAAGCGTTCCACGGTGCCGTGGCAATGGGCCTGCATTCCTTTACGACAGCGCCGTTTTTCCTTGCGCTGGCTGGTGTGGCTGCTGCCTACTACTGCTACATGGTCAACCCCAAGGTTCCTGCATGGTTCCATGACAAGTTCCATGGCATCTACGCGCTCCTGGACAACAAGTACTACATGGACAAGTTCAACGAAGTCGTGTTTGGTGCCGGTACACGCGCGCTGGGAGGCGGGCTGTGGAAAGTGGGCGATCGCGCGATCATCGACGGCGTGTTCGTCAATGGCAGCGCGAAGGCGGTCGGTTGGTTCTCCGGTATCATCCGCCACCTGCAGTCCGGCTACATTTACCACTATGCATTTGTCATGATCCTTGGCGTGCTCGGCTTCTTGTTCTATTTCATGCCGTTCCCGTCGTTTGCCAAATAAGTTGGCGAAGCAAAGCAAATAAAAACCATGATGCAGTCAACTTTTCCTCTTCTGAGTCTCGCGATCTGGTGTCCGATCGCATTCGGTCTGTTCATTCTGGCGTTTGGGCGGGACGATAATCCAGGCCTGGTGCGCGGCATGTCGCTCATCGGCTCGATCATCAGCTTCCTGGTCACGCTGCCGCTGATCAGCCAGTTCGACAAGGCGGCGCACGGCATGCAGTTCGTCGAGAAGATGTCCTGGATCGAACGCTTCAATGTCCAGTACCTGCTTGGCGTGGACGGCATCTCGGTCTGGTTCGTGCTGCTGACCGCGTTTATTACCGTCATCGTCGTGATCGCCGGCTGGGAAGTGATTGAAAAGCGCGTTGCCCAGTACATGGGCGCATTCCTGATTCTTTCCGGTGTGATGATCGGGGTTTTCTGCGCGCTCGATGGGGTGCTGTTCTATGTGTTCTTCGAAGCGACACTGATTCCGATGTTTATCATCATCGGCGTGTGGGGTGGTGCGAACCGTGTGTATGCAGCGATGAAGTTCTTCCTGTACACGCTGCTCGGCTCCTTGCTGACCCTGGTCGCGATTCTGTATCTGTACTTCAGCTCGGGCGGCAGCTTTGAAATCCTGACATGGCACAAGCTTCCGCTGCCGATGAACGTGCAGGTGTTGATTTTCTTTGCCTTCCTGATGGCCTTCGCGGTCAAGGTGCCGATGTGGCCGGTGCATACCTGGTTGCCGGATGCGCACGTCGAAGCACCTACCGGCGGTTCCGTGGTACTGGCGGCCATCATGCTCAAGCTTGGCGCCTACGGCTTCCTGCGGCTCTCGCTACCGATCGTTCCTGATGCGAGCCACGTCCTGGCCGGCTTCATCATTACACTGTCGCTGATCGCCGTGATCTACATCGGCCTGGTTGCGTTGGTGCAGACCGACATGAAGAAACTGGTTGCGTATTCATCGATTGCCCACATGGGGTTTGTGACCCTCGGCTTCTTCGTATTCAATCCGATGGGAGTGCAGGGCGGTATCGTCCAGATGATTTCTCACGGCTTCGTGTCCGGCGCCATGTTCCTTTGCATAGGCGTACTGTACGACCGCATGCACAGCCGCCAGATCGCCGACTATGGCGGCGTGATTAATACCATGCCCCGTTTTGCAGCGTTCTTCGTCCTGTTCTCCCTGGCAAACTGCGGCCTTCCGGCCACCTCGGGCTTCGTCGGTGAATTCATGGTGATCCTGGGGGCAGTCGAATTCAATTTCTGGATCGGCATGCTGGCTGCCACTGCCCTGATCTTCGGCGCCGCCTACTCGCTGTGGCTGGTCAAGCGCGTGGTGTTCGGCGATGTCGGCAATGAGCATGTTGCCGCGCTGACCGATCTGAACGCGCGTGAATTCCTCATGATGGGTATGCTGGCGATTGCCGTGATCGCGATGGGAATTTATCCGGCGCCGTTCACCGACGTCATGCAAGTATCCGTCGACGACCTGCTCAAGCATGTCGCCGTCACCAAACTGCCGTAATGAGCAGCCGTCTGGCGAATGACTACGTGAACGCAAAATAGCGACGAAAAGATGAATACCGTGAATCTCGTACCGGTCTACCCGGAAATTTTTCTTCTGATAGCGACATCGGCAATCCTGCTCATCGACATGTTCCTGTCCGATGCAAAGCGCAACATCACCTATGCGCTGACCATAGGCGCACTGCTGGTCTGCATTGGCTTGAACGTGGCGGACTACAGCAATCCGACGACTTACACCTTCAATAATATGTTCGTCTCGGATCCGATGTCGAACCTGTTGAAGATCTTTTGCTATATCGCGGTTGGCATGACACTGATCTATTCGCGCCAGTATGCGACTGATCGCGGCATGCTCGGCACGACGGTCGGCGGTGAATTTTACGTATTGGCCCTGTTCTCGGTACTCGGCCAGATGGTCATGATCTCGGGTAACAACTTCCTGATCATTTATCTCGGCGTCGAACTCATGTCGCTGGCGATGTATGCGCTGGTTGCCCTGCGTCGAGGCAATGCGGTATCCACGGAAGCCGCGATGAAGTACTTCATTCTCGGCGCATTGTCGTCCGGCTTCCTGCTCTACGGCATGTCGATGCTGTACGGCGCGACCGGCTCGCTGGATTTGATGGAAGTCGCCAAGGCGACCGCATCCGGCACGGCCAACAAGACCGTACTCGTATTCGGCCTGGTATTCCTGGTCGCAGGTCTCGCGTTCAAGCTCGGCGTCGTACCTTTCCATATGTGGGTGCCTGACGTCTATCAAGGTGCACCGACCGCCGTGACGCTCTTGCTGGGTGGCGCGCCGAAGCTGGCCGCATTTGCGATCTGCATTCGCGTACTGGTGGAAGGCCTGTTCCCGCTGGCGATCGACTGGCAGCAGATGCTCATGGTGCTCGCGGTATTGTCAATGGCGATAGGGAACATTACTGCGATCGTCCAGACCAACATCAAGCGCATGCTGGCTTACTCGACCATCGCGCAGATGGGTTTCATGCTGCTGGGCTTGCTGGCCGGTGTGGCGAACGGTAACGTGTCTTCCGCGGCCAATGCCTACAGCTCGGCCATGTTTTACTCGATCACCTATGTGCTGACCACCCTGGGCACCTTCGGTCTGATCATGCTGCTCGCACGCGCCGGTTTTGAGGCGGAAAACATCGACGATTTCAAGGGACTCAATCAGCGCAGCCCGTGGTTTGCGTTCGTGATGCTGATCCTGATGTTCTCGCTGACCGGCATTCCGCCAACGGTGGGATTCTATGCAAAGCTTTCGGTATTGCAGGCAGTGCTCAGCACGGGACAGGTCTGGCTTGCCGTGCTAGCGGTAATGTTGTCGTTGATCGGTGCCTTCTATTACCTGCGTATCGTCAAGGCCATGTACTTTGAAGATCCGGTCGATAACAGCAAGATCGCGGTCCCGAGCGATATGCGCGTAACCCTGAGCGTGAACGGCCTCGCCGTGCTGGCTCTCGGTATTTTGCCTGGACCGCTCATGGCGATCTGCGCAACCGCGATCGTCAAGACCCTGGCGTCCTGAAAGGCAAGCGACAGCAGTGGATGTTTCGCTCTCAAGCTGGTTCGTGATCCTGTTGGCGATTGCGGCCGCCAACCTGCCTTTCATTAACGAAAGGCTATTCGCGGCCGTTCCGCTCGGACGGCCGACCAAGTCGCTATGGCTGCGACTCCTGGAACTGTTCGTCTTGTATTTCGTGGTGGGCGGTATAGCTTATCTGCTTGAATCTCGCATCGGCAATGTCTTCACTCAGCGCTGGGAGTTTTACGCCATTACCGGCTGCTTGTTTCTGGTGCTCGCTTTTCCAGGCTTCGTTTTCCGTTACCTGCGTAAGCGGCACGGTTGATATAGGGTAATGCGACCCCTGTCGCCGACGGTACAATAAGCGCTTTCATTTGCTAGACGGAGCGCTTACGTGGATTTGCATCTCAAAGAAACCCAAGTCGACACAGAAGTCGCTTATGAGGGCCATTTCCTGAAGGTTCAACGGGACACCATACAGCTGCCTGACGGCCAACGCGCCAAGCGTGAATACATCAAGCATCCCGGCGCCGTGGTCATCCTTCCTCTGATGGACGATGGCAAGGTGCTGCTGGAACGCCAGTTCCGTTATCCACTGCACGATGTCTTTATCGAATTCCCTGCCGGAAAAATCGACCCTAATGAAGATCCGCTCGACTGTGCGAAGCGCGAGTTGCAGGAAGAAACCGGTTATATGGCAAGCGAATGGCAATTCGTTTGCACCATCCACAATGCCATTGCCTATTCAGACGAACACCTTGATATATTCCTGGCACGTGGACTGACGCCCGGTGAAAGCAAGCTGGATGATGGCGAGTTTCTGGAAACGTTTACGGCTACCGTGCCCGAGATGCTGGCATGGGTGAGGGAAGGGAAGATCACCGATGTAAAGACGGTGATTGGCACCTTCTGGCTGGAGAAGATGGCGAGCGGTCAGTGGAAGGCGTGATCCAGCGTCAGACGCATAGATCGTCTTAACCGGCATGTCTGGGAGGCGATCAAGCCAACGAAAAAGAGCCGCAATCGCGGCTCTTTTGCTGAAATCCCTTGATTCGGGCTGTTTTTACATATTCGGATAGTTCGGGCCGCCGCCACCCTCCGGTGTCACCCACACGATGTTCTGTGTCGGATCCTTGATGTCGCAAGTCTTGCAATGCACGCAGTTCTGGGCATTGATCTGCAAGCGATCGTCGCCCGCATCGTTCTTCACGAACTCATACACGCCGGCCGGGCAATAGCGCGACTCCGGTCCCGCATATGTCGCCAGGTTGATGTTGACCGGTACGCTCGCATCCTTTAGCGTCAGGTGCGCCGGCTGTTCTTCCGCATGGTTGGTGTTGGAAATGAACACCGACGACAAGCGGTCAAAGGTCAGCTTGCCATCCGGCTTCGGATACACGATCGGTTCGAACTCTGCTGCAGGACGCAGGCATTCATGGTCCGCATGCTTGTGTCGCAGGGTCCACGGCGCCTTGCCGCGGAACACCACCTGGTCGATGCCCACCATCAGCGTGCCGGTGTACAAACCCTTGGCCATGAACGGCTTGAAGTTGCGCGCCTTGTGCAATTCCTCATGCAGCCACGAGGTCTTGAAGCTGTCCGCATACGCAACCAACTCGTCATGCTGGCGATTCGCGCCCAGCGCCGCAAATGCCGCTTCAGCGGCCAGCATGCCGGTCTTCATCGCCGCATGGCTGCCCTTGATGCGCGACGCATTCAGGAAACCGGCATCGCAGCCGATCAGCGCACCGCCCGGGAACGTGAACTTGGGCAGGGACTGAATGCCACCAGCCACCAATGCCCGCGCCCCATACGACAGGCGCTTGCCGCCTTCGAAGAACTTGCGGATTTCCGGATGGGTCTTGTAGCGTTGGAACTCTTCATACGGCGACAGGTAGGGATTCTGGTATGCCAGGCCCACCACATAGCCGACCGCGACCTGGTTGTTTTCCAGGTGGTACAGGAACGAGCCGCCATAGGTATCGGCATCCAGCGGCCAGCCGGCGGTATGGATCACCAGGCCAGGCTTGTGCATCTTGGGATCGATTTCCCACAATTCCTTGATGCCGATCGCATAGGTTTGCGGATCGCTGTCCTTGTTCAGGTGGTACGTCGCCATCAGTTGCTTGCCCAGGTGGCCGCGCGCGCCTTCGGCAAAGAAGGTGTATTTCGCATGCAGTTCCATGCCAAGCTGGAAGGCATCGGTGGGCTTGCCGTGACGGTCCACGCCCATGTTGCCGGTGGCCACGCCGCGCACCGACCCGTCGTCGTTGTACAGCACTTCAGCCGCCGGGAAGCCGGGGAAGATTTCCACGCCCAGCGCTTCGGCTTGCTGACCGAGCCAGCGCACCACGTTGGCCAGCGACACGATGTAGTTGCCATGGTTCTGGAAGCAGGCGGGCAGCATCCAGTCCGGGGTCTTGGTGGCTTTCTTTTCGGTCAGGAACAGGAAGCGGTCTTCGGTGACTTCGGTGTGCAAGGGTGCACCGAGTTCCTTCCAGTTGGGGAACAGCTCGTTCATCGCGATCGGGTCCATCACCGCGCCGGACAGGATATGGGCGCCGACTTCACTGCCTTTTTCCAGCACGCAGACCGACACCTCGTTGCCTTTTTCAGCGGCCAGTTGCTTCAGGCGAATCGCGGCCGACAGGCCGGCCGGGCCGCCGCCCACGATGACCACATCGTATTCCATCGCTTCGCGCGGGCCGTATTGTTCTATCAGGTTCTGGGTCTGCGTCATGGGTTTCACCAAGGTAGTTTAAAATTATCGAACGAACGTGCTAATTGTCGTGGATTTTGCTTGAGAACGCTAGACACTCCACTCTAATCGCCGCTCTTTCATGTAATGATAGCGTCTCGCGCGTTGCAGCACCGTCAATCGATAGACAAAAACAGGAGAAAGTTGTGGGGATCGAAGTCAACTTTGAAGGAAAGATCGCATTGATTACCGGAGCGTCCAGCGGTTTGGGGGCTCGATTTGCAAAAGTTCTCGCTCAAGCCGGTGCTCAAGTTGTATTGGCTTCGCGTCGCGTGGAGCGGCTCAAGGAGTTGCGTGCAGAGATTGAGGCATCCGGCGGCGCGGCGCATGTAGTTGCCCTGGATGTCACTGATTACGCAAGCATCAAATCCGCCATCGCCCATGCGGAAACCGAAGCCGGCCCCATCGACATCCTGGTCAATAACTCGGGCGTGTCGACCACCCAGCGTCTGGTGGATGTTACCCCGGAAGACTATGCCTTCGTGATGGATACCAATCAGCGCGGCGCCTTCTTTGTTGCGCAGGAAACAGCCAAGCGCATGATTGCTCGTGCCAAGGGCGATCCCAAGAAGCAGCATCGCATCATCAACATCGCTTCGGTAGCCGGACTGCGTGTATTGCCCCAGATCGGCATCTATTGCATGAGCAAGGCGGCAGTAGTGCATATGACCAAGTCGATGGCGGTGGAGTGGGGGCGTTACGGCATCAATGTCAACGCGATTTGCCCCGGCTATATCAGTACCGAAATCAATGAAGACTATTTTGCGACCGAGCAGGGTCATCAATTGATCAATATGCTGCCTCGAAAACGTCTCGGCCAGCCCGAAGACCTGGACGGCCTCTTGTTGTTGCTCGCCGGCGAAGAGTCGCGCTTCATGAATGGAGCCGTGGTCGCCGCCGATGACGGCATGGCTGCCCAATAAGCTTCGCTGCATGAAAATTGCCATGCAACAATCAATGACGCTTGCATACCGATGACGCAAAAAAAGCTGGTACACACGATGCGCATGCCTATCCGCTGGGGCGATATGGATGCGATGGGTCATGTCAACAACACGGTCTATTTTCGCTACCTCGAAACGGCACGAATCCTGTGGTTCACCGAAGCCGGCTTTGAGCCGGATCCCGGCGGCGAGGGCCCGGTGATCATCAACGCGCACTGCACCTTCATCAAGCAGTTGAAGTATCCCGGAGACATCGAGGTGGCGACTTACGTCGGCGTGCCGGGGCGCTCCAGCTTTGAAACCTACCAGAAAATACGGCGCGTCGATCAGCCGGATGTGCTGGCGGCCGAAGGCGGCGCTAAGGTGGTATGGGTTAATTTTCCGGAAGAAAAATCGACAGCTTTGCCTGATCGGATCCGCGCGTTGCTGGCAACCCCTGAGTAGCCAGTGGCCGGACTATTAGCCGGTGACGCCCACCAGCCGATGCACCAGCTCGCTGGACGTGGATGCAGAGAACTTGCGCATCAGTTTGGCGCGGTGCATTTCCACCGTGCGCGGGCTAAGCCCGACTTGGCGGGCGATCAGCTTGCTGGTCTTGCCCTCAACCAGCAAGGCGGCGATTTCCCGTTCGCGCGGCGTCAGCTCGGCGGTTACCGGACGCTTTGCGCTCAAATCTTCAAAAGTCCAGATGCCGGCCGCATGCGGGTCGTCATGGATCAAGGAACGTCCGCTCACATGGCACCAGAATAGCTCCTGGTTAGACCGTTTCATGATGCGCTCGTCGGAGTAATGGCCCTTGGCGCTCATGATGGGCACGATACGGGCGCCGGTACGCTCGAATTCATCGAGCGTAGGGTACAGCACCAGGAAGGATTTGCCGATCAGTTCGCGCGGTTGATAGCCGAACATGCGCGCCAATGCATCGTTGCAGGCATGGATCACGCGATTGTGCGACACGCACATGCCGACTGGCGCATGCCGGAAAATTGTCTCGTAATCTATTGTTGGTAATGCGCTCATGAGGTGTGGGGCGCTTATATTGCGGAAAATTGGTATTTTTACGGTATTGCACGGGTAAGTCCACCATCTTATGCTGGCGGACAGCCTACGGGTACTTTACACAACACAAGAAGAGGGTCGGTATGAATAAAGTTTATCCTGATGCCGCCAGTGCGCTGGCCGGTATCGTCAAGGACGGGCAGACGATCGCGGTAGGAGGCTTCGGCCTGTGCGGCATTCCCGAAGCGCTGATCGCAGCGCTGCGCGACTCCGGCGTGCAGAATCTGACGGCGATTTCGAACAACGCCGGCGTCGACGGCTTCGGCCTCGGCCAGTTGCTGACCACGCGTCAGATCAAGAAGATGATCGCGTCCTACGTGGGCGAAAACAAGGAGTTCGAACGTCAGTACCTGGCGGGCGAACTGGAGCTTGAATTCACTCCTCAAGGTACGCTCGCAGAAAAGCTGCGTGCGGGCGGCGCCGGCATCCCGGCATTCTTCACCAAGACCGGCGTCGGCACCATCGTCGCCGACGGCAAGGAAGTGCGCGACTTCGACGGCGAAAAATACGTGATGGAGCGTTCGCTGGTGGCGGATGTCTCGCTGGTGAAAGCCTACATGGCTGACAAGGTCGGCAATCTCGTGTTCCGCAAGACCGCGCGCAACTTCAATCCCAACGTCGCCATGGCCGGCAAGATCACCGTGGTCGAAGTGGAGCAGCTGGTCGAGACCGGCGAACTTGATCCGGACCAGGTCCATACCCCAGGTATTTTCGTGCACCGCATCGTGGTCAATGCGACGCCGGAAAAGCGTATCGAACAACGCACCGTGCGTGCAAAGTAATCCGGAGAACGAACATGGCATGGACTCGTGATGAAATGGCCGCGCGTGCGGCAAAGGAACTGCAGGACGGTTTCTATGTGAACCTTGGTATCGGCTTGCCGACGCTGGTGGCCAACTACGTTCCGAACGATATGGAAGTCTGGCTGCAATCGGAAAACGGATTGCTCGGCATCGGTCCTTTCCCGACCGAAGATTCGGTTGATGCGGACCTGATCAACGCCGGCAAGCAGACGGTGACGTCGCTGCGCGGCTCGTCCTTCTTCAGCTCGGCCGATTCCTTCGCAATGATCCGCGGCGGCAAGATCAACATTGCGATTCTCGGCGCGATGCAGGTGAGTCAAACGGGCGATCTGGCAAACTGGATGATTCCGGGCAAGATGGTCAAGGGCATGGGCGGCGCGATGGACCTGGTCGCTGGTGTTGGCCGTGTTGTGGTGTTGATGGAGCATGTGGCCAAGGCCAAGGATGGCAGCACCTCGCACAAGATCCTCAAGAAGTGCGACCTGCCGCTGACCGGTGTCGGCGTCGTCAATCGCATCATCACCGATCTCGGTGTAATCGACGTGACTCCGCAAGGCTTGAAGCTGATCGAACTGGCGCCCGGCGTTACTGTCGATGAAATCATCGAAAAAACCGGTGCGGAACTGGATGTGGCAGCGGTTCGCTGATTCCGTTCTTCGCAAAATAAAAACGGCGCTTTCGAGCGCCGTTTTTATTGCGACCGTAATTACGGTGCTTATTGGTGCTTATTGCGCTACCCAACCGCCGTCCATATTCCATGCCACCCCGCGCACCTGGCTTGCCGCGTCGCTGGATAAAAACACCGCGAGATCGCCAAGCTGCTCCGGCGTGACAAAGTCTCCCGACGGCTGCTTTTCCGACAGCAGGCTTTTCTTGGCATCGTCATTCGACAAGCCTTGCTGTGCAGCGCGTGCATCGACCTGCTGTTGCACCAGCGGTGTCAATACCCAACCCGGGCAGATCGCATTGCAGGTTACGCCGCTGTGCGCCGTTTCCAGGGCCGTGACTTTGGTAAAGCCCACAATCCCGTGCTTGGCAGCGACGTAGGCCGACTTTTGCGCCGACCCGACCAGACCGTGGACCGATGCGATATTGATGATGCGGCCCCAGTTCTTCGCCTTCATGGATGGCAGTGCAAGGCGTGTAGTGTGGAAGGCCGAACTCAAATTGATCGCGATGATGGCATCCCATTTCTCGGCAGGAAAGTCTTCAATGTTGGCAACATGCTGGATACCGGCATTGTTGACCAGCACATCGACTGCCCCGAATTTGTCGACGGCAAAATGCATCATCGCTTCAATGTCCGCAGGCTTGGACATATCTGCGCCATGATAGGCGGTCTGCACACCAAACTCCGCGCGCATATCGGCTTGCAGTTTTTCAATTTCCTGTTGATCGCCAAAGCCGTTCAAAACTATGTTTGCGCCTTGCGCCGCAAATTTTCTTGCGATGCCCAGTCCAATTCCGGACGTCGATCCGGTGACCAGCGCGGTTTTCCCTTTAAGCATGGTGCCCTGCATGATTTCTCCTGCGAATGAAATTTGGATCTGAGCCGAAGTTAAATAGAATTTTAAGCGGAACGCCCGCTAAAATGTGAGAATGGCAATCGGATTCGCTGATTCCCCACAAAAATGACTCAAGCTCAAATCAAAAGCGTGCAATGCTTGTCGCCTGGCGGGCTGCACAAGATGGCCTACAAGGAGTGGGGTGATCCCGCAAACCCGAAAGTCCTCGTCTGCGTCCATGGCGTAACACGGGTATCCGATGACTTCGACAATCTGGCGGCGGCATTGTGCAGCGAATACCGTGTCGTGTGTCCCGACGTGGTCGGTCGCGGCCGCTCGGGTCGCCTGGTGAATCCGCAGCACTACCAGGTCGCGCAATACGTCAGTGATATGGTGACCCTGTTGGCGCGCCTGAATGCCGATGCCGTGCACTGGATTGGCACGTCGATGGGAGGCTTGATCGGCATGGGCCTGTCGGCGCTAAAAGACAGCCCGGTGCAAAAGCTCGTGCTCAATGATATCGGGCCGACCTTGAAGCCGGTTGCAATTGCACGCATCGGCGAGTACATCGGTCAGGATGTCCGCTTTGCAACGTTCGAAGAAGGGGTTCGCTATATACGTGAGATCTCCTTGCCGTTTGGACTGCATAGCGATCAGGAGTGGCTCAAGCTGGCGTCCGACGTTCTCAGGCAGGACGCCGATGGAAAGTGGATCCGCCATTACGATCTGAATATTTCAGTGCCGTTCAAGTCCGTATCGCCGGAAAGCGCGAAGCAGGGTGAAGCGCTGCTCTGGGCCACTTATGATGCGATCGCGTGTCCGACCATGCTCATTCGTGGCGCCGAGTCGGACCTGGTGTCAATGGAAGTCGCCGAGACAATGCAGGCGCGCGGTCCAAAGGCCAAGCTTGTCGAATTGCCCGGCGTCGGTCACGCCCCCACGCTGATGCATGACGACCAGATCGCCATCATCAAGAATTTTTTATTTGCATAGTTATTCAACGACTCGTCAACATGGATATCAAACGCCTGCACGTAGGAAAAACGCTTTCGGAAGTCGCGGTTCACAATGGAACGGTTTATCTCGCCGGCCAGATTGCCGAAGACCTTACCCAGAATATCGAGGGACAGACCCGCGAGGTCCTGGGGCATATCGATCGCCTGCTTGCGGAAGCCGGCAGCGACAAATCACGCATCCTGATGTGCCAGATCTATATCGCGGACATCAAGGATTTTGCCGACATGAATGCCGTCTGGAATGAATGGGTGGCCGAAGGCAATTCACCGCCGCGGGCGACAGTTCAAGCCAAGCTTGCCAAACCGGAGTGGCTGGTTGAAATGGTGGTAACGGCCGCCGTGAAATAAGCAATAAGTCTCCGGCATCGTCCATGGTCTCGACTGTCGCATCGCCCAGCGAAACGCACGTGCAGCTCTGCGTCGGCTTGAATGCCGATGACGGTGCTCGCGTGCTTGATGCGCTTGCATTCGTCGAGCCGCTTTATCGCGGCAAGACCGTGGTGACGGGGCAGGATGCTTTTGCATTCGCCGAAGGCGTGGCGACCACGCTCGCGCTCCTCAATACCGATACCGACTCACGGATCGCCGGGCTGCTGTTCGAGCTTGCGGAATTCGATCCGGCTGCCGCGCTGACAATTGAAGAGCGGTTCGGAGAGGAAATTTCCGAACTCGTCAACGGAATTCACCAATTGATGAAGCTGCACGGCCAGACGTTCAGGCACAAGGAAGTCATGCGCGGCAAAAATGCATCGCAACAGGCGGCCGAGCAGCTAGAGACCCTACGCAAGATGCTGCTGGCAATGGCATCCGACATGCGCGTCGTGCTGGTAAGGCTGGCGTCACGGGTGACAAGCTTGCGCTATTTTGCCGAGATACGACTCGAAGACGAGAAGACGCACGGTTATGCGCGCGAGACGCTCGACCTGTATGCCCCGCTGGCCAACAGATTAGGGGTGTGGCAGCTGAAATGGGAACTCGAGGACCTCGCATTCCGGTTTCTTGAACCGCCGGCGTACAAGCGCATTGCCAAAATGCTTGAGGAAAAACGTCTCGAGCGCGAGAGCTTCGTGGCAAGTGCAATTGCGCGTCTGAGCTCCGAGCTTGCTGCGGCCGGTATCAAGGCAGATGTGTTTGGCCGGCCCAAGCATATCTACAGCATTTGGAACAAAATGCGCGGCAAGTCGCTGGACTTCTCCGAGCTGTACGACGTGCGCGCATTCCGTGTCATCGTCGACGATGCCAAGACCTGCTATACAGTGTTGGGACTCGTGCATAACATCTGGACGCCGATCCCAGCAGAATTCGACGACTATATTTCACGGCCCAAATCGAACGGCTATCAGTCGCTGCATACTGTTGTGGTGGGCGAGGATGGCAGGGCACTGGAAGTGCAGATCCGTACGCATGAAATGCATCGATTCGCCGAGTATGGCGTCGCTGCCCACTGGCGATACAAGGAAAGCGGCGGGTCCGGATTCGCGGCGCAAAAGTATGATGAAAAGATTGCCTGGCTGCGGCAATTGCTCGCCTGGAAGAGCGAGGTGGCTGATGCCGTTGTTGAGCAGGATGACATACAGCGCGAATGGGTAGAGAAGCTGAAATCGGCTTCGCTGGATGACCGCATCTATGTGCTGACTCCACAGGCAAGGGTGATCGAACTGCCGAATGGCGCTACGCCAATCGACTTCGCTTATCACTTGCATACGGATCTCGGGCATCGCTGCCGAGGGGCGCGCGTCGACGGCGCCATGGTGCCGCTGAACACTCCGCTGAAGAATGGGCAGACAGTAGAAATCATTTCGGCGCGCGGCGGCGCAGCCACCGCTGCAGGTCCGTCGCGCGATTGGCTAAGTCCAGGCTATGTCGCGAGCCCGCGCACACGTTCGAAAGTACGCGCGTGGTTCAATGCCATCGAGCAGCAGGAAACCTTGTCGCATGGTCGTGCGCTCGTGGAAAAAACCCTGCAGCGCGAAGGACGGACCGCGATCAACCATGAAGAGCTTGCACACAAGCTCGGATTTGCCAAGGTGGATGAGCTTTTCCTTGCGGTCGGCAAGGAAGAATTCAGCCTGCGCAACATTGAACTGCTGCTGCATGCCGATGATCCGCACAAGCATCCTCCGAAGCAGGCCCCTGACGTTGAAACCGTCATCACCAACAAGAGCCGTGCGTCGAGCGTCGCGAAGGGGGCGCGCTCCGGAGTTCTGGTCGTCGGTACCGATGGGTTGCTGACACAGCTTGCGCGATGCTGCAAGCCTGCGCCGCCGGATGAAATCGTTGGATTCGTCACGCGTGGCAAGGGCATCTCCATACATCGAGCGAACTGCAAGAACCTTGCACAGATCAGGAAGAATGCCCTCGAGCGCGTCATTCAGACGACTTGGGGCGAGCCGGGGAAGGAAACGGTATATCCGGTGGATATCTTCATCCTTGCGAGCGATCGCCAGGGATTGCTGAGGGATGTTTCCGAAATCTTTTCGCGTGAGAAAATCAATGTCATCGGCGTCAGCACGCAAAGCGCCAAAGGTCAGGCTCGCATGTCGTTTACCGCGGAGATTTCATCGACTGCACAGTTGCAGAGAGCACTAGGAATCATTCGCGAGGTCAGCGGCGTGCTCGAAGTGCAACGCCAGTAACGCATTTACCGTTTGCGTTTAACCGCCGCGCGCCATTCTGGTCAACTCCGGCTGCAGCGTGACATGATCGATGTGATGCCGTTCGCGTAACATGGCACGAATGACCTGCAACACCTGAGGCCACTCGTGCAGATCGCGGACTTCGAGATGTCCGATCAGCGCAGGTTCGCCGGGTGTCATTTCCCATACATGCAGGTCGTGCACTGAAAGGACACCATCGATTGCCGCGAGATCGGCGCCGACCTGCAGGTAGTCGATATGTTGTGGAACGCCCTCCATCAGGAAGTGATATGAGTCGCGCAATACCTTAAGCGTGGATCGCAGGATAAGCAGTGATACCAGGATGGACAGCAAGGGGTCGATTGCAAGCCAGCCTGTCATGTAAATGACGATGCCGGCCACAATGGCGGCGATCGATCCAAGCAGGTCGCCCAGCACATGGATCAACGCTGCTCTGGTATTGACGCTGTTTTTGTCATGGGACAGCAGCCATGCCACCAACAGGTTAATCGCGAGTCCGATCAATGCAACGACAAACACTGTCATGCCTTGTACCGGTAGCGGATCGCGGAAGCGCTTGATCGCCTCGAACGCGATCCATGCCACCAGCGCAAGCATCGCCAGCGCATTGATGAAGGCAGCCAGTGCTTCGGCACGTCCGAATCCGAATGAATTCGTCGCGGATGGAGGGCGTCGCGCAATGATCTGGGCGAGCAGGGCCAGTCCGAGCGCAGTGCTGTCGGTAATCATGTGGCCTGCATCGGAAATGAGGGCAAGCGAATTCGACCAAAAGCCCGCGAATGCTTCAATGACGGCAAAGAATAAAGTAAGAACAACTGCCCATGCCAGGATCTTAGGGTTACGGTCGGTGTCGACATGATGATGCGAGGCATCGCCGGCACGATGGGCATGCAGATGGCTTGAAGAGGCGGCGGGTTTGGTTCGCATGCTCTCGATCATACGTGATCAAGAAGACGTGCAGCATGTCCACGGGTCTTGTCGGCACTAGTAGGTTGAATGGAAAGAACTGAAGCCATACCGCTGCATTGAAACCAATAGTATTGATTGAATACATTGTTATGCGAAGGCACTAGCTAAATAAAAAAATTGCCGCTATAATTTTGCTTCTTTAGGCTCGTAGCTCAGCTGGTTAGAGCACTACCTTGACATGGTAGGGGTCGTTGGTTCGAGTCCAATCGAGCCTACCAACGAAAAGCAATACATTTGTAAGAGTGAGAAAGGCAATCCCGGTTATGACACCGCGAACTACAACCGCAAAGGTTTTAGTACGGCGCTAGTCGGGAACTTTTTCGTCTTTGCAAACTTGAAAAAGCGCGGCTAGTCCGCGTTTTTTTTCGTCCGCAGTTTTTAACACTAAGTCTAGCGTCAGTAACAATTCTTCGCTGACATGGAGAGCAAAATGGTATCAGTCCGACTTCCCGATGGTTCACAACGTCAATTCGATGCTCCGGTTACCGTCGCTCAGGTAGCTGCCAGTATTGGTGCCGGGTTGGCAAAGGCAGCTCTGGCCGGCAAGGTCGACGGCAAACTGGTTGATACATCGTATTTGATTGAAAGCGATGCCAATCTTGCCATTGTGACCGACAAGGATGCGGATGGTCTTGATGTGATCCGTCACTCGACAGCCCACTTGCTCGCCTATGCCGTGAAGGAATTGTTCCCGGATGCCCAGGTCACCATCGGCCCGGTCATCGATAACGGCTTCTACTATGACTTTTCGTACAAGCGCCCGTTTACTCCAGAGGACCTGCAGGCGATCGAAAAGAAAATGGCTGAACTCGCCAAGAAGGATGAGCCGGTCACCCGCAAGGTATTGCCGCGCGATGAAGCGGTGGCCTATTTCAAATCCATCGGCGAAGCCTACAAGGCGGAAATCATTGCATCGATTCCGCAGGGTGAAGATGTATCGCTGTATTCGGAAGGCAACTTTGCCGACCTGTGCCGCGGGCCTCACGTCCCATCGACCGGCAAGCTGAAAGTTTTCAAGCTGATGAAGTTGGCCGGCGCCTACTGGCGCGGCGATTCCAAAAATGAAATGCTGCAGCGAGTCTACGGTACTGCCTGGGCCAAGAAAGAAGACCAGGAAGCCTACCTGCACATGCTGGAAGAGGCGGAAAAGCGAGACCACCGCAAGATTGGCAAGGCGCTCGATCTGTTCCACTTCCAAGAAGAGGCGCCGGGTCTGGTGTTCTGGCATCCGAAGGGCTGGACTATCTGGCAGCAGGTCGAGCAGTACATGCGTCATGTCTACCGCGAGAGCGGCTACCAGGAAGTCAAGGCGCCGCAGATTCTCGACCGCAGCCTGTGGGAAAAGACCGGCCACTGGCAGAATTACCGCGAAAACATGTTCGTGACCGAATCGGAGAATCGCAACTACGCGCTCAAGCCGATGAACTGCCCCGGCCATGTGCAGATTTATAACTCCGACTTGCGCAGCTATCGCGATCTGCCGCTCCGATACGGTGAATTCGGCCAGTGCCACCGCAACGAGTCATCGGGCGCGCTGCATGGCATCATGCGGGTGCGCGGCTTTACCCAGGATGATGGCCACATCTTCTGTACTGAAGCCCAGATCGAAGCCGAGGTCACGGATTTCCACCAGCAGGCGATGAATGTTTATAAAGATTTCGGTTTTGCCGAGATCTCGATCAAGCTCGCGCTGCGTCCGGATAGTCGCATCGGCTCCGACGAGACCTGGGATCGCGCCGAAGAGACGCTGCGCTCCGCGTTGCGCGCCTGCGGCGTGACATGGGAAGAGTTGCCGGGCGAGGGCGCATTCTATGGTCCGAAGGTCGAATATCATCTGAAGGATTCGCTCGGACGTCCCTGGCAGGTCGGCACCATGCAGGTTGACTTTTCGATGCCGGGCCGCCTTGGCGCGGAGTATGTTGCCGATGACAATACTCGCAAGGTGCCGGTCATGCTGCACCGGGCGATCGTCGGCTCGATGGAGCGCTTCGTCGGTATCCTGATTGAAAATCATGCCGGCGCCTTGCCGCTCTGGCTTGCGCCAGTGCAAATCGCTGTTCTCAATATCTCCGACGCACAATCTGATTACGCTCAAAGCGTCGCACAAAACCTGAAAAAACAAGGGTTTAGAGTACACCTCGATTTGCGTAATGAGAAAATAACCTATAAAATACGCGAGCATTCGGTTCAAAAGCTTCCTTACATCGTCGTTATCGGCGACAAGGAACGGGATGCAAACACAGTGGCCGTGCGTGCGCGGGGCAACGTCGATCTGGGAGTGATGCCGGTCGATGCACTGGTGGACAGACTCAAGCATGAAGTCGACACCAAAGCCTAAGGGATATTCCCGAGCGCTAGAGCACGGCTTAGTTATTTGACATTAAAAGGAAACTGCAATAGCTACTGACAAGTCGCATCGCATTAACGGCGAAATTACTGTGCCGGAACTGCGTCTATCCGGTGTTAACAACGAGCCGCTTGGCATCGTGTCTCTTGCCGAAGCATTCCGCCTGGCGGAAGAAGCAAACGTGGATCTGGTGGAAATTGCGCCAACAGCGCAACCGCCGGTCGCCCGCCTGATGGATTATGGTAAGTTCAAGTATCAGGAACAGAAAAAGGCCCACGAAGCGAAGCTCAAGCAGAAGGTGATCCAGGTCAAGGAAGTCAAGTTCCGACCGGGTACCGACGATGGCGATTACAACATCAAGCTGCGCAATCTGACGAAGTTCCTTGACGAAGGTGATAAGACCAAGATCACCTTGCGCTTCCGCGGTCGGGAAATGGCGCACCAGGACATCGGCATGCGTATGCTGGAGCGTTTGAAATCTGACCTTGAGCCATACGGTCAGGTAGAGCAGTTTCCCAAGATGGAAGGCCGCCAGATGGTAATGGTGCTGGCGCCGAAGAAGAAGAAATAAGCGGTACAAGAATTCGCGTCGGCTGTTCTCTACGGAACAGTTGGCGCAAATAAGCAGCGGACTCGATTCCACTGCCAAATAAGTGAAAGCAGGCATCCAAGTGCAATGAAGTATTGCCACCTGCAATCATGTTAAAAAAAGGAGCTGTCCTAAAGGACAGATACTGCTATGCCTAAAATGAAGACGAAGAGCAGCGCGAAAAAGCGCTTCCGCGTACGTCCGGGCGGCACCGTCAAGCGCGGTCAAGCCTTCAAGCGTCACATCCTGACGAAGAAAACCACCAAGAACAAACGCCAGTTGCGCGGTGCAGTGGACGTTCATGACACAAACATGAACTCCGTACGCGCGATGATGCCGTTCGCTTAACCTCACTAAGGAGCTACTATGCCTAGAGTAAAACGTGGGGTTACCGCACGGGCCCGTCACAAGAAAGTCCTCGACCAAGCCAAGGGTTACCGCGGCCGTCGCAGTACCGTATTCCGTATCGCCAAGCAGGCGGTCATGCGCGCAGGTCAGTATGCCTACCGCGATCGCCGCAACAAGAAGCGCGTATTCCGCGCACTGTGGATCACCCGTATCAACGCGGCATCGCGTGAGCATGGCGTCACCTACAGCGTATTCATGAACGGTCTCAAGAAAGCCAATATCGAACTCGACCGCAAGGTCCTGGCAGATATGGCAGTGATGGACAAGCCGGCGTTTGCCGCGATTGTCAACCAGGTAAAGGCCAACATCGCTGCTTGAACGTTGTGAGCGCAGGCATCGCCCAGTCGGCGATGTCGCATAGAAGCGGGGCAAAGGTCATCACCTGTGCCCCGTTTTTTTTGAATCGCCGCTATCAGTTTTGCATCAATGATGATGCATTACCGTTAACCGATTGATTGACACAGGCAAAAAAGCCGCATGAATTCCCTAGAACAAATTGTCGCCCAGGCGCAAACGGATTTCGCCGCTGCCCAAGATGCAGCCGCGCTGGAAAATGCAAAAGCCAAGTACCTTGGCAAGACAGGCCAAATCACCGAGCAAATGAAAGGCCTGGGCAAGCTGGCGCCGGAAGAGCGCAAGGCGCAGGGCGCAGTCATCAATGCCGCCAAGGAAAAGATTGAAGCTGCACTGACCGCATGCCGCGATGCACTCGCGAATGCCCAGATGCAGGCACGCCTGAATGCCGAGGCGATCGATGTAACGCTGCCGGGCCGCGGTCGCGGCAAGGGAGGCATTCATCCGGTCATGCGCAGTTGGGAGCGCATTGAAGAAATCTTTGGCTCGATCGGATTCGATGTCGCCGACGGACCGGAAATCGAAACCGACTGGACCAATTTCACCGCGCTCAATAGCCCGGAAAACCATCCCGCGCGTTCGATGCAGGATACTTTCTACATCGATGGCAAGGATACGCAAGGCAAGCCCTTGCTGCTGCGCACGCATACCAGCCCGATGCAGGTCCGTTATGCGCGCATGAACAAGCCGCCGATCAAGGTCATCGCGCCGGGCCGCACTTATCGCGTCGACAGCGATGCTACGCACTCGCCGATGTTCCATCAGGTCGAAGGCTTGTGGATCGCGGAAGACATCAGCTTCGCCGATCTCAAGGGCGTCTATCTCAACTTCGTCAAGGCGTTCTTTGAAACCGACGATCTGCAGGTACGCTTCCGGCCTTCCTATTTTCCCTTCACCGAACCGTCGGCCGAGATCGACATCGCCTTCGGCAGCGGACCCTTGAAGGGACGCTGGCTCGAAGTATCCGGCGCTGGCCAGGTGCATCCGAGCGTGGTGCGCAACATGGGACTCGATCCGGACAAGTACATCGGCTTTGCGTTCGGCTCCGGCCTTGAGCGCTTGACGATGCTGCGTTACGGGATCAACGACTTGCGCCTGTTCTATGAAGGCGATCTGCGTTTCCTGAAGCAGTTCAACTGACACCAAGCACACTGTTCCACTCCCGGATGACCCGGGAGAGTTCATCGGCAGCCGCGTTATCGAACATCGCAGTATGCTGTCCCTGAACCTTCCATCGCATGGAGGGGAGCACGAATACCGTATTTCAGAATATCTGAAGGCTTACTATGCAATTCTCCGAAAGCTGGCTCCGTACCCTCGTTGATCCGAAGATGACATCGGATGCGCTGTCGCATCTTTTGACGATGTCCGGTCTTGAAGTAGAAGAAGTCGAGCCCGTCGCGCCGCCGTTTTCCAATGTGGTCGTGGCCAAGGTCGTGGAAGTGGCCAAGCATCCCAACGCGGATCGCCTGAATGTCTGCCAGGTCGATGCCGGTACTGGCACGCTGTTCAACATCGTATGTGGCGCATCTAACGTGCGGCCCGGTCTGAAAGTAGCCTGTGCGATGGCCGGCGCGAAGCTGCCGCCCGGAGAAGACGGCAAGTCGTTTGAAATCAAGATCGGTCAACTGCGCGGCGTCGAATCGCAAGGCATGCTGTGTTCCGCGCGCGAACTCAAGCTGTCGGAAGAAAGTGCAGGCCTGCTCGAATTGCCGGACGATGCGCCGGTGGGCCAGAATTTCCGCGACTACTACCAGCTCAACGATCTGAAATTCACGATCAAGCTTACGCCGAACAAGGCCGACTGCTTGTCGGTATTGGGTGTTGCCCGCGAAGTATCCGCGTTGACCGGCGTACCCTTGAGAGCGCCGGCCTACAAGACCATTCCCGTTACGACCGATGAAAAGCTGCCGGTCAAGGTATCCGCTCCCGATCTGTGCGGGCGTTTCAGCGGTCGCGTCATCCGCGGCCTGAACGCGCGTGCGCAGACGCCGGACTGGATGAAGCGCCGCCTGGAACGTAGCGGTCAGCGGCCGATTTCTGCGCTGGTGGATATTTCCAATTACGTCATGCTGGAACTTGGACGGCCAAGCCATGTATTCGACCTTCATAAGATCCATGGCGGCCTGGACATTCGCTGGGGCAAGCCTGGCGAATCGCTGAAACTGTTGAATGGCAATACCGTCGAGGTCGATGGCTGGGTCGGCGTCATCGCCGCCGACAAGGAAATCGAATCGCTCGCCGGCATCATGGGCGGCGATTCCACAGCGGTGACGCTCGATACGCAGGATATCTACCTTGAAGCAGCGTTCTGGTGGCCGCAGGCGATCCAGGGGCGTGCTCGTCGTTACAACTTCTCGACCGATGCCGCGCATCGCTTTGAACGGGGTGTCGACTATGCCACCACGGTCGAAGATATTGAACGCCTCACCTCGCTGATCGTGGAAATCTGCGGCGGCAAGGAAACGCTTGTCGGTCCGGTCGACGATCACGTCGTCAACCTGCCAGAGCGCAAGCCGGTGACGCTGCGCACCGCGCGCGCGGTAAAGGTGATTGGCGTTCCCCTCGACGATGCCCAGATCGCGGATATCTTTACGCGCCTCAAGCTGGAATTCACACAGGAACCGGGCGCCTTTATCGTGACCCCGCCTTCCTACCGTTTCGATATCGAGATCGAAGAAGACCTGATCGAGGAAATCGCGCGCGTCTACGGCTTCGAGAATATTCCCGCCGTGGCGCCTGTCGCCGCGAACACGATGCGTATCGATCCGGAAAATCGCCGTTCGTTGTTTACGATCCGCCGTCAGCTGGCCGATGCCGACTATCAGGAAGTAGTGAATTTCAGCTTTGTGGAAGAAGGCTGGGAAGCGGACTTCGCGGCGAATGCCAGCCTGATCAAACTCTTGAACCCGATTGCCAGCCAGTTGAGCGTCATGCGTTCTTCCCTGGTCGGAAGCCTGGTCGCCAATGTGCGCTATAACCTGAATCGCAAGCTGAACCGCGTGCGCGTGTTCGAGATCGGCGCGGTATATCTGCGGGCTGATACCGAACGGGACGGCCCGTTGTCGGTGGCCGGCTACCATCAACCAAAGCGGATTGCTGCCATCGCTTACGGCCCTGCGGCGGAAGAGCAGTGGGGAATGCCCACGCGTAACGTCGACTACTTCGATGTCAAAGGCGATCTGGAAGCCTTGTTTGCACCGAAGACACTGACATTTGCGAAAACCGAACATCCGGCACTGCATCCAGGCCGCTCTGCGCAGGTATTGCTCGATAGCGCGCCAATCGGCTTCATTGGCGAGTTGCATCCGCGTTGGCAACAAAAATATGACTTGCCGCTTGCGCCGGTTGTGTTTGAAGTCGATGCAGACGTCTTGCAGTCGCGCACAATCCCGGTTTACCAGGAAATATCCAAGTTTCCTGCGGTGACCCGTGATATCGCCGTCGTGGTAAAGCAATCGGTTCCGGCGCAATCCCTGATCGATACTTTCCTTGCCGAACGGAAAGCTACGAACGCATGTGCTATCATGCAAGCCATTGTTTTATTTGATGAATATCGCGGCAAGGGCTTGGAAAATGACGAAAAAAGTCTTGCTTTCCGATTCACCTTGCAAGATACTCAGACTACCCTGCAAGATGACAAAGTCGATGCTGCAATGGCAGCTTTTATCGCCGCTGTCGACAAGATGCATGGCGCACGCCTGCGCACATGAGCGGGTTTGAACTTAGCAGGGCAGGGACGACAACTACTATGAATGACGTGAACTCAGCCGAATTTCAATCCGTCTTGGCAGCTGATCTCGATCGCGCAGTGCAGGAAGCCAAGGCGCGTACCCAGGCTGAAAATGAGTTGCCGACGCTGACCAAGGCCGAGCTCGCCGAACTGTTGTTCGAACAGGTCGGCCTCAACAAGCGCGAGGCCAAGGATATGGTCGAAACCTTTTTCGACGAAATCCGCAATGCGCTCGAGCGTGGGGAGGCCGTCAAGCTCTCCGGCTTTGGAAATTTTCAGTTGCGCGACAAGCCGCAACGGCCTGGCCGCAATCCCAAGACCGGCGAAGAAATTCCGATCACCGCGCGCCGGGTCGTCACCTTCCACGCAAGCCAGAAGCTGAAGGGCATGGTGGAAGATGTGAGCCACAAGCCGCTGGCACGCGTAGCCTGAATCATTCAATTACCTGACCCATGAACGACCGCGCGAACAAGTCCGATGCCGTGGTATTGCCGCCGATTCCGGCAAAGCGTTACTTCACCATTGGCGAAGTCAGCGAGCTCTGTGGCGTCAAACCGCATGTGCTGCGTTATTGGGAGCAGGAATTCACGCAACTCAAACCGGTGAAGCGGCGCGGTAACCGCCGCTATTATCAGCATCATGAAGTCTTGCTGATCCGCCGCATCCGTGAACTGCTGTATGAACAAGGCTTCACCATCAGCGGTGCGCGCAACAAGCTCGATACGCGCATGAGCAACAGTGCTGCTGCCACAAACGGCGACAGTACAATGGAAGAAGACTTGACCGCCGGTTTGCCGCCGCTGGAGATCAATACCGTCAGCCTGCGTCACGAACTGTCCGAAATCCTTGCGCTGCTGAAGCGTCGATAAGAAGCAGGATAGCGCTGCTGCGCCGCCACATTTGTGTCAATAAGAAAGAGCCGCATCCGCGGCTCTTCTCGTTTTTGGCTCTGCTGCAATGCGATTTATCCTCGTTGCGGCGACCGCAGGCCACTCCATATTCCTAGAGCAGTTTCACCCTGACTTGCCAGTCGACGCCGAGGCGATTTGCTCGTGGAACAAGGCGCGGCGACGCGACATGGCGAGCCATGGCAAGGAGTCGCAACGCCGTGCCGCGGGCAAAGCGTCCGGCATCGGCGGTACAGTCAGGGTGAAACTGCTCTATTGCACACCTAGTAGAACTGCGTAGTCTCAAGCGCTCGTGATGTATCTATAATCAGGTACGCGCCTGTACCAGTGCTGCGCCTGGCTGTGGGCTGCAATGCCGTAGTCCCTATGGTTCATGGATGGAGATGAAATGAAAACGTCTGTCGCTGCTTCCTGGGACGTTGACAGTATCCTGCGGGTCGGTATGGAGTCGCTGCTCGATCTGTTCGACGATTCCTGCGAAGGTACGATGGCGGTCGATGATCACGGCCGTATCGCATGGATCAACGACAAGTACGCCGCCTTTCTCGGACTGAAGAGTCCCGAATCCGCGTTGGGCAAGCCGGTAGAGGAAGTCATCCCCAACAGCCGCATGCGCGAAGTCGTCACCACCGGCAAGCCGATTCTGCTCGACATCATGATGATCCGCGACCAGCCTTTGGTCGTCATGCGCATTCCGCTCAAGGATGATTCCGGCAAGGTCGTCGGGGCACTTGGCTTCGCGCTGTACGATCGCCTGCAGCGCCTCAAGCCATTGGTCTCGAAGTTTTCCGAACTGCAGTGGGCGCTGGCCAATACGCAAAAGGAACTGGCGCAGCTGCGTCACACCAAGTATTCGATATCCAGTTTCGTCGGTGTCAGCCCGGTCTCGCTCGAACTCAAGCATCGGGCGCGCCGCGCCGCGCAACTGGATACCACGGTCCTGCTGCTCGGCGAAACGGGCACCGGCAAGGAATTGCTGGCGCATGGCATCCATGCGGCTTCAGGTCGTGCTGGCAAGCCCTTCGTCGGCATCAATATCGCTGCCGTACCCGAAACGCTGCTGGAAGCGGAGTTCTTCGGCGTATCCCCCGGCGCGTACACCGGCGCCGACCGCAAGGGGCGCGAAGGTAAATTCAAGATCGCCGACGGCGGCACGCTCTTCCTCGATGAAGTAGGAGACATGCCCCTGCAGGTACAGGCCAAGCTGCTGCGCGTGCTGCAGGAGCAGGAAATCGAACCGCTGGGATCGAACACCATCACCAAGGTCGATGTGCGTGTGATCGCCGCGACCAGTCACGATCTCAAGCAACTGGTTGCCGACGGCAAGTTCCGTTCGGACCTCTATTACCGGCTCAATGTATTGCCTATCGTGCTGCCGCCATTGCGTGAACGGGTCGCGGACCTGGATGCCTTGTGCGAACACTTGCTGGAACAGATCGCGACCCGTACCGGCATGCCGCAACGCGAACTCACTCCAGGTGCGCGCGCCTTCCTGGCTTCCTACCACTGGCCTGGCAATGTCCGCGAATTGCGCAACGCTTTGGAACAAGCCGGCATGCTGACCGACAGCATTGCGCTGTCCGAAGACGACTTTGCTTCCATTCTGACCGTGGAAAGCGCATTGCCCATCCCGCCGTCCGAAGCCGCGCAGGTGCCGCTCACAGAAATCCGGCCGCTTGCCGAGACGGTCGCGGAAGTGGAACGCAACCTGATCAGATCCGCACTGGAAAGCACAGGTCGGAATAAGGCGCTGACAGCGCGTATGCTGGGCATTTCACGCGCCACTCTTTATCAAAAGATTGAGGATTATCAGCTTCTGTCTGATTAACGGACAGCTGTCCGGAAAGTAGACACAAGATAAATCTCCTTATTATTCAAAGACATAACAAGATATAACTTAAATGTGTCTAAAGTCCGTACACATTCCCATCCCAAACTGAATGATTCTAAGCGCGTAAATTCGATTCATATAAGAAATTTCATTAAAAATCAAAAGCTTATGTGCCATGGCATGACATTTGCCATATAGCCTTCAACGCCGGTGAAGCGGCCCAATAAAAACACGCAACGCTTCATCATTTTCGACGCTGCTATGGAGGCACAGTGCGACTCATTAACAAGGTAGCCCTGGTAACAGGTGCAAGCAGGGGCATAGGCAAGGCCACCGCTCTGAAGTTTGCGAAAGAAGGGGCGAAAGTCGTGGTCTGCGATCTTGACGACGACGTTGCCGAGACAGTCGCGCAAATTCGCCTGCAGGGCGGTTCCGCCATCGGATTCACGGTCGACGTGACAAAGGCGGAGAGTATCGAAGCGATGGTGGGCGGGGCGCTCGCGACTTATGGACATATCGACGTGCTGGTCAACAATGCCGGCATCGTGGCCGACGCCCAGCTCAAGAAGATGACCGACGAGCAGTTCGACAAGGTCATCGATGTCAATCTCAAGGGCACCTACAACTGCACCAAGGCCGTGGTCGACGCGATGATAGAGCGCAAGGGCGGGGTCGTACTGAATGCATCTTCCATCGTCGGCATCTACGGTAATTTCGGCCAGACCAATTATGCGGCCAGCAAATTCGGTGTGATCGGCATGGCCAAGACCTGGGCGCGCGAATTGGGCAAGCACAATATCCGCGTCAATGCGGTTTGTCCCGGCTTCATAGAAACGACGATCCTCAAATCCATGCCGGAAAAAGTCATTCGTGCATTGGAAGAACGTGTTCCGCTCGGTCGCCTCGGCAAGCCTGAAGAAATCGCCAATACCTTCGCCTTCCTGGCATCGGATGAAGCGAGTTATATCAATGGCGCCGTCATCGAAGTGTGCGGCGGGATGACGTTGTAAAAACAGGCCGGCATCGTATGTGCCGCAAGGAGAAACAGAGCAGGCAGATAGCAAGAGCAGCAAACGTAGTGGCAGCAGATGCGCAGTACCGTGTTCCAGATAAAAAACAATGAACCTTCGGCCTCGAGCAATTAGGTCGGAATAATTTCAAGGAGAGAGACACATGGCAATACGCACCAGATTCAGTGTTAGCTCGGTCGTCGCGGCCGGCATCCTCGCAGGATGCGGCGGTTCCGATGCCCCGCCGGAAGACCTCAACGTCAAACCGTCCTACCTGGGCACGGTACAGAAGGCCACCTACGACGGCGTGAGCAATGACCTGCTGACCGCCGGCCTCGGCAAGACCGGTATTCAAGGCGCTGCGCCGACCTATGTCGATCCGGCCAATCCGACGATTCCGGAGTTGCGCCGCAATGCGATACACGCGAACTACCGCGCCCTGATCGATCCCAGCGTCAATGGCGGTTACGGCACGCTGTATGGCCCCAACGTCGACAACGCAGGAAACGCCACCCTCGGCGAAGGCAAGATCGCCGGCGACGAATACATCGCCTATGCGGATGACGGTACCGGCCAGATCAATGTGACGCTGATGGTGCAGATCCCCGCTGCGTTCGACAAGGCCAATCCCTGCATCGTAACCGCGACGTCTTCCGGTTCGCGCGGCGTGTATGGCGCGATCGGCACCGCAGGCGACTGGGGCCTCAAGCAGAAATGCGCCGTGGCCTATAGCGACAAGGGCAGCGGCATGGGCTTCCATAACCTGCAATCCGACAGGGTCAACCTGATCAATGGAGAACGCGCCAGTGCAGCGGCAGCTGGCAAGATGTCCCACTTCACCGCAAATCTGACCGCGGCCGAGCTGTCGGCGTTCAATGCCGCCACACCCAATCGTTTTGCGATCAAGCAGGCGCATTCGCAGCAGAACTCGGAAAAGGACTGGGGCAAGTTCACGCTGCAGGCAGTGGAGTTCGCCTTCTTTGCGTTGAATGACAAATTCGGCGACTTGGCCCGCAACGGCAGCAGCCGCCTGAACACGATCAAGCCATCCAATACGCTGGTCATCGCATCAAGCGCATCCAACGGCGGCGGCGCTGCGGTGCTGGCGGCCGAGCAGGATACGGGCGGCCTGATCGACGGCGTTGCAGTATCCGAGCCGGTCACCGAAGTGGCGCTGAATCCCGCCCTGACCATCAGGCGCGGTACAACCCCGGTCAGCCGTGCCGGCCTCGGCTTGTACGACACCATCACCATCGGCAACCTCTACCAGCCTTGCGCAGCCTTGTCGTCTTCGCTGACCGCCTCGCCGTTGCTGACATTAGTCAATGTGACGCTGGCGACCAATCGTTGCACCGCGCTGAAAGCGAAGGGATTGCTGACCGCCACGACGCTCGCCACACAAGCGGACGAGTCGCTGCAAAAGCTGCGCGAAGCCGGCTATGAGAGCGAAAGCGATCTGCTGCAGGCAAGCCATTTCGGCACGTATCAGATCCTCGCGCCGTTCTACGCCAACATGTACGGCAAGTTCAGCGTCAAGGACAACCTGTGCGGCTACAGCTTTGCACCGGTCACTGCCACTGGCGCGCTGACCACCTTGACTGCCGTGCAGGAAGCACAGCTGTTCGCAACCGCCAATGGCACACCGAGCGGCGGTCTGGGTCTGGTCAACAACAATGCCGTAGGCGGTCCAGTCGGGGATTCCTTCTCGGTATCGCCATCGACCAATCTGGCCGACTACAACATCGACGGCGCGATCTGCCTGCGCAATCTGGCCACCGGCACCGATATCACGACAGGTGCGCCGCTGACCGGTACAGCACTGGCCAATTCGCAGCGCGTGCGTGCCGGCATGGCGGAAGTGCGCCGTAACGGTAATCTGCGTGCAAAGCCAGCCATCATCGTCCATGGCCGCAGCGATGCATTGATTCCGGTGAACCACAACTCGCGTGCCTACTTCGCCGCCAACAAGGCAGCCGAAGGCGCGGCAAGCAAGCTGTCGTATATCGAAATCACCAACGCGAATCACTTCGATGCCTTCCTCGGCTTCCCGGGTTACGACACGCGTCTGATTCCGATCCATCGCTATCACATCCAGGCAATGAACATGATGTACGCCCACCTCAAGAGCGGAGCAGCACTGCCGCCCAGCCAGGTAGTGCGGACCTTGCCGCGCGGAGGCACACCGGGCGCCGCGCCGGCGATCACCACGGCCAACGTGCCGCCGATCCAGTTGTTACCGGTCGCGGCGGATCAGATCACGTTCGCCAACAACACCGTGACGATTCCGAACTGATCGCATGGTGCCGGGCGGCGAAGACATCGCCGCCCGGAGCAACCGCGCAACAGCATGAACAGCGCATGAACAGCAATACCGATCGCCATGCGGCGGTCGGCCGCCTGCGGGCGAACCAGGTGCAACAGATTCGGCAGCAATAGTGGAGAAAACGGATGGCAAGCGAAGTCATACTCGAAACGCGAAACCTCACCAAGGGTTTCAAGGGATTCATCGCGGTAAACGATGTCAATTTCAAGGTCAAGCGCGGCTCGATCCACGCCTTGATCGGACCGAACGGCGCGGGGAAGACCACCTTCTTCAACCTGTTGACGAAATTCCTGACGCCGACCGCCGGATCCATTCTGTACAACGGCGATGACATCACCGCGCTGGCGCCGGAACAGATCGCGCATCGCGGCGTGATCCGCTCGTTCCAGATTTCCGCCGTGTTCCCGCACCTGACCGTGCTGGAAAACGTGCGTATCGGCCTGCAGCGTTCGCTCGGCACGTCCTTCCATTTCTGGAAGAGCGAGCAGACGCTCAATCGCCTCAACGACCGCGCCATGCAATTGCTGGCCGAAGTGGATCTGGAAAGCTTTGCGAGCACCATGACGGTCGATCTGCCGTATGGCCGCAAGCGCGCATTGGAGATTGCGACCACGCTGGCGATGGAGCCGGAACTGATGCTGCTCGACGAACCGACGCAGGGCATGGGCCATGAAGACGTGCATCGCGTGACCGAGCTGATCAAGAAGGTGTCGGCCGGTCGCACCATCCTGATGGTCGAGCACAACATGAGCGTGGTCTCGGGCATCTGCGACAAGATTTCGGTGCTGCAGCGCGGTTCGCTGCTGGCCGAAGGCACATATCAGGAAGTATCGAACAATCCGCAAGTGATGGAAGCCTACATGGGCACCACGGCGGGGCAACTGGAAGGAGCGCATTGATGTCGACCGCAGCACTGGAAATCCGCAACCTGAAAGCCTGGTACGGCGAATCGCACATCCTGCACGACGTCAATCTCGTCGTGAAGCCGGGCGAAGTGGTCACGCTGCTGGGCCGCAACGGCGCAGGCCGCACCACCACGCTGCGCGCGATCATGGGCCTGACCGGCACGCGCAAGGGGTCGATCAAGGTCAATGGCGTCGAGTCGATCGGCCTGGCGACGCATAAGGTGGCGCACCTGGGCGTCGGTTACTGCCCGGAAGAACGCGGCATCTTTTCTTCGCTGTCGGCGGAAGAAAACCTGATGCTGCCGCCCATGGTTACCAAGACTTCCAAGGGCATGTCGGTCAAGGAAATCTACGAGATTTTCCCCAACCTGGAAGAGCGCCGTTCCAGCCAGGGCACGCGCCTTTCCGGCGGCGAGCAACAGATGCTGGCGGTCGCCCGCATCCTGCGCACCGGTGCCAAGCTGCTGCTGCTGGATGAAATTTCCGAAGGCCTCGCGCCGGTCATAGTGCAGGCGCTGGCACGCATGATCACCATGCTCAAGGCCAAGGGCTACACCATCGTCATGGTGGAACAGAATTTCCGCTTCGCTGCTCCTTTGGCGGATCGGTTTTACGTGATGGAGCACGGACACATCGTCGAGTCCTTCGCTGCATCCGAATTGGAGTCGAAGATGCCGGTGCTCAATGAGCTGCTTGGCGTCTGACCCACACCTGTACAACTGAAACACGCTGTCGCAACACTACCTACAACAGGAGAAGAAGTAATGAAACTCAAAGCAAAAGTGATGACTCTCGCAGTCGCAACCGCATTGTCCGCAGGCTTCGCAGCGACATCCTACGCACAGGTGTCGGGCGACACGATCAAGATCGGCTTGCTGACTGACATGTCCGGCGTCTACGCCGACGTCGACGGTCCGGCAGGCGCAGAAGCGGTCAAGATGGCGATCGCCGATGCCGGCGGCAACATCAACGGCAAGAAAATCGAATTCGTCGTGGCCGACCACCAGAACAAGGCCGACATCGCCGCGTCCAAGGCGCGTGAATGGTTCGACCAGCAAGGCGTTGACATGCTGATCGGTGGCACCAATTCCGGCGCCAACCTGGCGATGGCCAAGATTGCAGCGGAAAAGAAAAAAGTGTTCTTCTCGGTCGGCGCCGGCACAGCCCGTCTGACCAATGAAGACTGCACACCTTA
This sequence comes from Noviherbaspirillum saxi, assembly GCF_003591035.1. Classification (NCBI taxonomy): domain Bacteria; kingdom Pseudomonadati; phylum Pseudomonadota; class Betaproteobacteria; order Burkholderiales; family Oxalobacteraceae; genus Noviherbaspirillum; species Noviherbaspirillum saxi. The sequence goes on along the minus strand of NZ_QYUO01000001.1, from coordinate 2,109,596 downwards.
CACCGTGCATTATGCCTACGACACCATCGCACTGGCACGCGGCACTGGCAGCGCACTGGTCAAGCAGGGCGGCAAGGACTGGTACTTCCTGACGGCCGACTATGCGTTCGGCGCATCGCTGGAAAAAGACACGGCCGATGTGGTCAAGGCAACCGGCGGCAAGGTGCTGGGCGCGGTCAAGCATCCGCTGTCGGCTTCGGATTTCTCGTCCTTCCTGCTGCAGGCACAGTCTTCCAAGGCTCAGATCCTGGGCCTGGCCAACGCTGGCGGCGACACCATCAACGCGATCAAGGCTGCCAATGAATTCGGCGTCACCAAGACCACCAAGCTGGCAGGCCTGCTGATGTTCATCACCGACATCCACTCGCTCGGCCTGAACCTGACACAAGGCATGTACCTGACCGATGGCTGGTACTGGGACCAGAATGACGACAGCCGTAAGTGGTCCAAGCGCTTCTTCGACAAGATCAAGCGCATGCCGACCATGCTGCATGCCGCCGACTACTCGGTCACTTCGCAATACCTGGCCGCTGTGAAGGCAACCGGCAGCGACGACGGCGACAAGGTCATGGCGCAACTCAAGAGCACCAAGATCAACGACATGTTCGCCAAGAACGGCGTGATCCGTCCGGACGGTCGCATGGTGCACGACATGTACCTGATGGAGGTCAAGAAGCAGTCCGAGTCCAAGTACCCATGGGACTACTACAAGGTCGTGCAAACCATCCCGGGCGACCAGGCTTATGCCACCAAGGCAGAGTCCAAGTGCTCGCTGTGGAAGTAAGACTTTAGTAGTTGAAGTAGTGTAGCCCGGACTTCGCCCAGCGATATCCGGGTCGTGTATCACGCTCGATGTAGTCGTGTTGTTCCGTTTCCTCTCGCAGGGGAGGGCTGGTGTGCCGGACAGGGTGGCCGAACCTTCCTGAGCCGATTGTATGGTTGCACTGCCGTCATGCCCGCCATCCCCTGCATCAGGAGGAATCAAACAAACGTGATTTGCATCGGCCAATTTTCTTATCGACTATGGATATCTTCGGCATCCCCCTGCAGGCAATGTTGAGCCAACTGTTGCTCGGCCTGGTCAACGGCTCGTTTTACGCGATGCTCTCGCTTGGCCTGGCCGTCATTTTCGGCTTGCTCAATGTGATCAACTTCGCGCACGGCGCGCTGTACATGATGGGCGCATTTCTCGCCTGGATGGGCTTGAGTTATCTCGGCCTGAACTACTGGGTGATGCTGATCGCCGCTCCAATCCTGGTCGGCCTGTTCGGCATCGTGATCGAAAAGACGATGCTGCGCTGGCTGTACAAGCTGGACCATCTGTACGGTCTGCTGCTGACCTTCGGCATCACGCTGATGCTAGAGGGTCTGTTCCGCTCGTTCTACGGCGTCTCCGGCCAACCATATTCGGTGCCGGAAGCGCTGATGGGCGCAACCAACCTGGGCTTCATGATCCTGCCTAACTATCGTGCATGGGTTGTGGTGGCATCGGTGCTGGTCTGCCTGGCGACCTGGTTCGTGATCGAAAAAACCAAGCTCGGCGCCTACCTGCGTGCAGGCACCGAAAATCCCAAGTTGGTCGAAGCTTTCGGCATCAACGTCCCGCTGATGGTGACCGCGACGTACGGTTTCGGCGTGGCGCTCGCCGCGCTTGCCGGCGTGCTGGCGGCGCCGGTGATCCAGGTATCGCCGCTGATGGGCTCGAACCTGATCATCGTCGTGTTCGCGGTGGTCGTGATCGGCGGCATGGGTTCCATCATGGGATCGATCATCACCGGCCTGGGCCTGGGCATCATCGAAGGCCTGACCCGCGTGTTCTATCCCGAGCTGTCGGCAACGGTCGTGTTCATCATCATGGCGATCGTGCTGATGATTCGTCCTGCCGGCCTGTTCGGCAAGGAGAAATAAGCTTGCTGCATCCGGTTGCGGTACCCGCTGTCATCCCGAACGCAGCGAGTACCGTAGTCGGCCCCGATGCGGCATGCGTGGCAGTACGCAAGAAGTGAATGGTTTTCGTTCGGAATGACAGGTTTGAAAAGGTCGTAATTATGAACAAGAAAGTCGGATACGCGATTGCCCTGGCAGCGGCGCTGGTAGCTCCTTTCGTCGTCTACCCGGTGTTCCTGATGAAGGTGCTGTGCTTTGCATTGTTTGCCTGTGCATTCAATCTGCTGATCGGCTTTACCGGACTGCTGTCGTTCGGTCACGCCGCATTCTTCGGTATGGCCGGTTATGCGGCCGGCCATGCGATCAAGGTCATGGGCTTGCCGTTCGAAATCGGCCTGGTGGCTGGTATCGCGGTTGCGGCGCTGATCGGTGTCGTGATGGGTGGCCTGGCGATTCGCCGCCAAGGCATCTACTTCACGATGATCACGCTGGCGCTGGCGCAGATGCTGTATTTCGTCTGTCTGCAGGCACCATTCACCGGCGGTGAAGACGGCTTGCAAGGCGTGCCGCGCGGCAGTCTGCTTGGTGTGATCGACCTGTCGAGCGACCTGACCATGTACTTCGTCGTGCTCGCCATCGCCGTCGCCGGCTTTGCGCTGATCATGCGCACCGTGCATTCGCCTTTCGGCCAGGTGCTCAAGGCAATCAAGGAAAACGAGCCGCGTGCGATTTCGCTGGGTTACGATGTCGACAAGTACAAGCTGCTGGCCTTCGTACTGTCCGGTGCATTGTCCGGTCTGGCCGGTGCCACCAAGACCGTGGTGCTGGGCTTCGAGACCCTGACCGATGTGCACTGGTCGATGTCCGGCCTCGTGGTCCTGATGACGCTGGTCGGCGGCCTCGGCACGTTGAGCGGTCCCATCGTCGGTGCGATCGTCATCATCGCGCTGGAAAACAAGCTGGGCGACTTCGGCAACTTCCTCGCCGGTGCAACGGGTATCGAATGGTTCAGGGCAATCGGCGAGTCGGTGACGATCGTGACCGGTTTCATCTTCATCGTCTGCGTGCTTGCTTTCCGTCGCGGCATCGTCGGCGAATTGGTCGAGTTCGCAAAGAAGCGCAAACCGGAGCCGGCACGCGTGCATTCAACAGTGGTAAAAACAATGGAGGGATAGCATCATGGAGCCACTTCGCTGGTTACGGTTGGCAGCAGCAGCTTGTGTAGCATCATTCGCAGTTGGCGCATCGTACGCCGATGACATTGTCATCGGGCAGGTGGCTCCGTTGAGCGGCGTATTGGCCGACACTGGAAAGGACATGGTGCTGGGCGCCAAGGTGTATTTCGAGCAGGTGAACGAGCAGGGCGGCATACATGGCAAGAAGATTCGCCATGTGGTCAAGGATGACGGTTACAAGGTTGAGGAAACCGTCCGTTTGACCAGGGAAATGATCGACAAGGAAGGAGCGCTGGCATTGATCGGATTCGCCGGAACGGGCAATGTCGGCGAACTCCTGAAGCAAAAGGTATTAGAGCAGGCCAACATTGCGCTGGTTGCACCCTACACGGGTGGCGAAGTGTTGCGCACGCCGTTCAATCCTTACATCTTTCATATCCGCGCCGGTTACGCCGACGAAGCCGAAGGCATCGTCGACCAGCTCATCATGCTGAACATGAAACGCATCGGCGTGATGTACCAGGACGATCCTTTCGGTAAGGCGGGATTGGCGGGAGTCGAGGCGGCGCTGAAAAAGCGCGGCCTGGAAGTGGCCGGCACCGGCGCCTATGAAAAGAATACCGACAATGTCGGAGAAGCGGTCAAGCAGATTGCCAAGGCCAACCCGCAGGCAGTTGTGATGATCTCGGTGAACAAGAGCACTGCCGCATTCAGCAAGCAGATCCGTTCGGCCTCCACAGTGGCACAGCTGGTCAATATTTCGGTGGTCAATCCGAAAGAGATCAGCCGCCTGATTGGCCCCGACAGTGCGCGCGGCATTGGTGTGGCGCAAGTGATGCCGTATCCGTATTCGGCAACAACAGGCATCGTGAAAGAGTATCAGCAGGCGATGAAAAAGTATGCGCCCGCCGGTTCTGAATTGTCTTATACAAGCTTTGAAGAGTTTGTCGGCGCCAAGGTATTGGTGGAAGGCATACGACGCGCCGGAGCCGGCGCGACACGCGAGAAGGTGATCCGTGCGCTGGAAACATTGAATGCCTTCGATACCGGCGGATTTACGGTGAGGTTTTCGCCGACAAATCGGATCGGTTCCCGGTTTGTCGAGATTACGGTGATCGGCAAAGATGGACGGCTTTTGCGGTAAAGAGTTTTGAAGCAGTCTGGTGTAAGCAACGTGGTGGTTCGGTAGCAGAGTAGGTGGTTGTTTGTAGTTGTTTTGTCCCCAGCAGTTTAAGGGTTACGTTCGCGTAACCCTTTTTTCCGACCTTCCTCATGCATCAGATCCCGGTCGGATAGGTTTCCGGCATCTCGCCGTCATGCAGTTCTGCCATTCTCTCCAGCGGCTGTAATGCATGGGTGGTGTCGATATGGATGACTGCGTCGAACTGCTTCGGCAGGCATGCATGGAAGTAATGGCTGATGCGTTCGCTTTCCGGTAGATAAATGACACCAATTGCACGTTCCAGGCGACGTTGTTCCAGCACGTCCGATACATGGTGTCGGTCACGCAGACGGAGATAGAAGTCGCCTATCCCGGCATCATGAAACAGATGCTCGTAGCTATCCGGATGCGATGGCCGAACCAGTTTTTTCTCCGCCGGACCATCCCATTCCGATGCTGCCGTCACCGTGCCGTCATGGGTAGTAAATCCAAGCAGGAAGGTCGCATCCTTGCCATGGCGCTGCCGCATCAGCTGGCCGACGTTGTGCTGGCCGTCTTCGCCCATTTCCGTCGCGCGCGCATCGCCAAGGTGGGAATTGTGCGCCCACACCACGATTTTCGCCGCAGATTGGCTGCCTTCCTGCAGGTGGGCAAGGAGCGCGTCGAGAGTGTCGGCCATATGCTCGTCGCGCAGGTTCCAGGATTCGTTGCGGCCCTGGAACATCGTCCGATAATAGGCTTCGGCGTTCTGCGCGACGCGGGCATTTTGCTGAGCATAAAAGAGTTCATCCGCTGCGGAGGGATGGTCAGCGAGAGCGAAGCGCGGCGCATCGTTTGTCATGGCCACAAGCTGCTGTACCACCTCATCTTCGCAATCCTTGCGCATGCCGAAGTTCGCCGTATAGCCATAGCGCTGGGGATCGTCCGCAAGATGATCGAAGCAGGCGTAGCGCGCGCGTGCCTGTCGCGCCGCCTCCGGATCGACCTTTGACAGATAGCGGACCACGGCATCCATCGAACTGCGCAAGCTGTACAGGTCTATTCCATAGAAACCGACCTTGCCGCCATGATCCTTGCGCTGCTGGTTATGCACCCGCAGCCAGCTGACCAGTTTGACGATATCGGTATTGCGCCACATCCACTGTGGAAAACGTTCGAATCCATGCAAGGCCTCCTTGGCCGTCATGCCCGCCAGCGTGCCCTGGCTGTCCGGACCACGCACATAGCGGCTTACGCGCAGCGCATCGGGCCAGTCGGCTTCGACGGCAATGGCGGTAAAACCTTTCTCGACAATCAATCGTTTGGTGAGCTCGGCGCGAATGTGATAGAACTCGCGCGTGCCGTGCGTTGCTTCTCCAAGCAGCACGATGGATGCGTCGGCGATCTGTTCGACGACATGGTCGATGCCTACGTCGCCGGTAAGGGGAACGGCTTCCTGTTGAATCGCTTCAATGGTAGATCGTTCAGTCACGGCATACCTCCGGTATCTACATATATTTCGGCTTTTCAGCGGCTTGAGAGTTCCGTCATTTTCATCATCAATGCAGCTTGGGAAAAGATCGCGAAGAGCAACAAAAGCTTTTGCCCGTCCCCCAGCGGCGCGTCCTTTTTACGCAAAAACTTTGTACTACACTGAGTCTTCTCGAAGCGGTGCGGGCACAGCATGCGCGACAAACCGCGCATATGCCGCATCGCATTTCTTGAACGAAAGGAACTGTCATGCAAACGATTGCCGATATCATGACCCGCGACGTACGCAGCGTCTCGCCGCAGGAAACCGTCATGCGCGCTGCCCAGTTGATGGATGAAATGAATGTAGGATCACTTCCGGTGTGCGATGGCCAGAAACTGATTGGCATGGTCACCGACCGCGACATCACCATACGTGCAACCGCTGCCGGCCAGGCGCCCGAGCGGGCTCATGTAGAGGACGTCATGTCGCAACAGGTTCGCTGGTGTTTCGATGACCAGCCCGTGGATGAGGTGATGGAACAGATGGCGGACACCCAGATTCGGCGCGTCCCCGTACTGGATCACGATACCCACCAACTCGTGGGCATCGTATCCCTGGGTGACATGGCGACCAAGCATTCGGCGCAGGTCGACAGGACACTGGGAGAGATTTCCTCGCCGTCCCAGCCGGACCGGCCGCATTGAATCTTTAAGCCGGCTAGTTTGCGTTAAGTGACTGGCCGCGCGTCGCTGCTTTCAACGGTCGTTACGGGCTTGCCCGCTGCACGACGCGGCAGGCGCCGCTTGAGTCCAAGGGCGGGGCGCTCGATCAGGTGCCAGGACAGATAGGCGCAGACTGTCGTCGCGATTGCAGCGAGCAAGAGTCCCTGCATAAAGGGAAAGTCCTTCCCGACTATCCACAAGATGGTTTGCTGGACCGGGAAGGCATAGATGTAAATACCGTAGGACATATCGCCAAATCGACCTGCCCGCTTGACAACCGCCGTGGAACGGATACCGAAGGCAACGACCACAACCGGGATCAACAGGAAAAACGCGGCTCCACCAGCGCCAAGCAGATAGCAGCCTGCGGCCAGCACGCCGAGCGCCAGAAAGAGATAAGCGGGACGCTGCATCCAGCGATTGCGGAACAGGTCCAGGCATACGCCCGCAAAAAAGAACAAACCGAAGTGGTATTGATAATTGAGTGGATCCGGCGCGACGGCGAAGTAATAAGTTGTAAACCCTATCAAGCCGAGCAATACCAGCAGAGGGTGCTTCATCAGGCCGATACATCCCACGACAAGCAGCGCCAGATAACAGCGCACTTCAAGCGGTATTGTCCACAGCGAACCGTTCACGGCCCTTGGATAGACATTTTCTTCAAATACTCCAGGCAGAAAATAGCGGATCGTTACGACTTTCAGGTTACGCAAAAAATCCGTCAGGTTCGGATGATGTAAATAATCTTGCCACTGCAGCGTCGATACCATCGGCCCCAGCACACATGCCGATATCAGCGTTACCGCAGCTAGTCCCGGCCAGATCCGCAAAATCCTTTTGGCGAGAAACCGGATTGCGTGCGGATCCTGACGCCAGCTCTGCGATACCAAAAAACCGCTGATGGAAAAGAACACCAGCACGCCCAGCGTCCCAAGGCTCATGCTGTTGAGGAAGGCAGGTTCCGGCAACCCGTTGAGTGCGTATTGATGACTGATCAACACCAGGAACGCCGCGACGATACGCAGGAAATCGAAATTGTTCAGGCGTACGCTGCCGGTGTTATCCATGCTCTATGGGTCGATTGCTGATGAAAGGGATGCGCCGTTTGCGTCGGCCGACTGATTGTACATGACGCATTGGCACAATCATGGCTACATGACATTATCGCAGCGGGGTGCGCGACAGCCACGCGAGCCGGCAAGCCAGAACGAACCCCAGGGCCAGTACCAGGCTACTTGCCGTGAACGCAGTCTTGAATCCACCCGCATGCTCGATCAACAATCCTGCAAGCGCAGGCCCCACGAATTGTCCCATTGCATAAAACAAGGTCACATAACTGGTTGCGCGCGGCGCTTGCTGTGGCTCGACCGATTCTGCCGCCATGGTCAGGATGGATGTGAACATGCCTGACACCGTACAGCCGAGCACCAGGTAGTGCATGGTAAAACCGGGCACAGTGGGCCACAGCACTGGCAGGAAGGTACCGACTGTATTGAGTGCAATGGCCACCAGCAAGGCGCGCGGACGGCCGAAACGGTCGGAAATATAACCCCAGCTCGGCGCGGCGAATATCGACAGGATGCCGAGCAAGGCAGACATCCGTCCCGCCGTCACCGCCGACATGCCCGATTCCAGCGCAAAGCTATACATGAAGGTCGTCTGCGCGATATATGTCGTCCCGACTACGCCGTAGAGCAAGCCGGTCAGATTGATACGACTGTTCCTGTACATCGGCACCTGCGGTGCTGCTTTTGCCGCAGCCGCGCTGATGCGCACGCGGGGCAGGTAGGCCGCACTCGCGGCAAAGGCGGCAGCGCTGATCACCGCAAAGACTGCCCACGCCCATCTCCATGCGGTGGGGCCGAAGGATTCGATCAGGTAAGGCACTAGTGCACTGGCGCTTAATATGCCAACGCCGATGCCGCTATTGGTCATGCCGATCACCGCGCCGCGGCGACGCGGGAAGCTGCCGGCAAGCAGTGAAATGACCGGCGTATAGGCAAACGCCGTGCCGCAACCGAGCAGCAGCATTGCCAATACCAGCAGCGGCAGTTGAGAACTTAGACTGAGCACCACGAAGCCAAGCGTCGTCAGGCACAGGCCTAGCATCACCGCGATGCGCCCGCCCCAGCGCGCGGCCATGATGCCTGCCACCATGACCAGAAATAGATAACCCAGTGAGACGATCGTGCCCAGATTGCCTGCCTGCTGATAAGTCAAGCCAAGATCGGCGCGCATGAAGGGAAGAATCAAGCCGAACGCCAGACGTGCATAGGCGACGGTGACCAGAGTGACCAGCATTCCGGTAAGAATGGGCAGTACGACCGCCAGCGTATCCTGTTTATCCTTACCGCGTTGCTCGTTCGCCTGCATTCGATTTGCCTGTAATAGTGCTTGTAGTGGTTACGCGCTGGATTCATGCACCCTTATGCTCCGCTGAAGCATGGAGGGATGAAGATGGCCGTGACAGGAATGGTACTGAATTTCTCGGTGCGCTGCTTTTGATGGCGAAAGCGCAATGCGCGTCAGCGTCTCGTCGCAAGAAAAAGGGCGTTGTAAACAGCGTGAAGGCAGATTGCCGAATATATCGACTGATGCCGCTCGTGAAGGTAGTCGAAGAGCAGGAAAGGGAGGATGACAGCGGCGGCAAGTGCGACGCTTTGATGGATCATATGCACCGCGCAAAACAGCAGCGTAGCGATGCAGTTTGCAACGCTGATTTTTCCCGTCAAGGCGCGCGCATGGAAACGGCGTGCCGTTCAAAGATGGAATACCAGTGCATGACGATCTACTGGAACAACAGAAACTCGCCGCCTGAAAACTCTATGCCTCAGAGGCTGTGAACACCAGATTTGACATTAGCTCTGGAAACGCCTGTTCAATTCCCCTTGCAGGAAGCCGCGAAACAGCAGCTCTTCGATGAGCGGCCGCCAGAGCACGATTGAAACCACAAGCGCGAGCGAGATCGCGATGCCGTGAGCCCAGTCAGGATTGATCGAGCTTAGCGCCCCAAGAAGAACTGGCGCAGCAAGCAGAGCGTAATGGAACTGACGATCGAACAAAAATGAATGGCTGAAGTGCAGGCCCAGATCGTTCAGGATGGAACGTGTTATGGCGCGCATCATAGTATTATTGGTGACATGGCGTTGATGCGTGCATGTTCGTTAAAACATGCACGCATATTGAGCAAATCTACTTCAACCAGCTGGCTTATTTCTGATCACTCCGATGACGTCGTACGATCGATGCCATGGCAGCAAGCAGCAATCCGGGCAACATAGGATCGAATCGTCCGTCGGCACGCATCGCACAGGCTCCACCACCACCTCCCAGGGGGGGATGCCGCCGCGGCGCCCAACCTTGCCGGCGCAGTCGGCGTGTCGGGGTCGGAGTTGGCCGGTGCTGCCGGCTGAGGTGCAGGGAAATTGCAGCACCCCAAACGTGCACCTGCCCAATCCGCGACGTCCATCAGATTACCGTTGCCGCCATCCGTCGCCGGAGGCAATCTCGCCATTGTTCTTGTTGATGTCGCTCGAGCCTTTGCCATTGACTGGCGTGCCTTCGGGAGCCAGCTCGCCAAGCTGGCCGCATGGATAGACGTCTTTCGCCGCCACACGGGTCTGTTCGGGCGAATCCTTGACTTCGAGATAGAGCCGGGGCCAGGTATTGGCGACATCTGCTTCGAACACAGGGGCGCGTGCCACAAGTAGAGGTGTCGCGATTGACCTGCGCATTAAGTGCGTCGTCCAGCGAAGAGGCTCCGCATAGAGCCCGTGCCGGCGTTAACTAAAGTCCCATATCTTTGATTAGATGCTCTTTGAAATCCCTTGGGAGACGAGTTGCCGCGATTAAGTACGAGGCAGACGCAAGGATGAATTGTCGGACTCGGTCATTTGCATCAAGACGTTGCAAGAGCCGCCGATCAAGATCAGCCGTCGGCGTGCTCACCTCTCGAAACGCCAAGTCTTTCAATGGCAAGCAGACGCTTCCTAATAATAATGGTGCGTCAAGAAATGAGCGGAATAGCTCTACAAATTTTTCCCATGCAGGAAATTCAAACGGTTCTACCTCCGGCAAACCTTTGGCCGCTTTGAGCGCAACATTCAAGCGCTGCCGCAATTCGTAATTCTCTTTACCTCCCCAAATGTAGTACCTAAGAATTCGCTCAAACTCCGCTCTTTCCATTTTTTGTGTGAAAATGTTATGAAAGTCGCGAACCATTTCGCTCATATACAAGCACAACTGGACCACCGTAAGTTTGAATAGCGCTCTGTGGGTCGCTTTGGATGGGTCGAACTCGCCTTCAATCTTTTTGCATCTCGCCATCAAGCTACGTAAGCCTTGCCTTCCGTCGATTTCCAAGACTGCACTTGAATTTATATACGACAAAAATGGTTCGAGAGCGGGAAACTTTGAAGGTATTTCAGCTAAACATTCCCAAGCGCCTAAGTTCTCCATATAGGAGTTTGGCACTGAGTAATCCTTTGCAGCAGAGCGAGCAAAATCATCGAACATCTCTTCAGTGAAAAGCCTAACATTCAGGCTATTTCCGGCAAGGCGGTGTCCTTCTGGCGCGGCTTTGAGCAGAATTACAAAGGCTTCGTCACTTTGTGTTAGTGCCATGAGGCCTCTAGCCCAAAGGGCGCGATTGACGGGGCTCATTTTGCTCAAAGTCTTGCAGTCAAAGACGATGCGCTGCGTAGCACTTTCACTGCACGGCTTTATGCCGAGCACATCAATATCAGTAATATCTGCAGGTTTATCGCCGACTTCGGACGTGAAGCGCACTAAAACTTCCATGTACGGGACAATGTCTAAGGCGACGCAGTAACGGACAGACTTCAACTTTTGATGAATATCTTTCATATTAGAGGTCCAGTAACAGTTGCTCAACCTCGCTCTTTTCTTCATCTAACAGTTCGAGCTTATTCATCTTGCGAAAGTTTGCAGATGATGTAAGTGACTGAACATAGGCTTCATCCTGGGTTAGGGCGATGCGCGCCTCTTCATCAACGGAAGAATGTTTCATTTGCCCAGTTTGTATCAGGGCTATTGCTTCATCGACTGCTCGTAAATTTTCCGGAGTGTCAATCAATTGCAACTGATAACGATCTGAACCTACTTTAACAAGCTTGCCAACTTGCAAATTCACCAAATTCCGATACTGTACTAATGCTTCGCTGTTCGCTCCGACAGCTTTGAAATTGCGCAACTTTTGAAGGAGCGCTACTGGGTATTTGATTCGATATCTCTCTTCAAGCAATTGGCCTTTTCGAATAGATGCGACCAAACCCATTGCCTTTTCGTAAATATTGCGGTTTGCAGCATTTAAACGGATATTGCCGGGCCGAGGAGTAAAGATGAACAGCTCGATGTTAGCGCTCGGGCGTTTAATGCTTGGTGGCTTGAGTACCCCATCCCCGACCAGTGACTTCAGAATATTCAACTCGTGCGAGTCAATTTTGTAGCCTGCAACTTCACCTTGCTTCTCAATCAGCGATAACGGCCATCCCTGGGACTGACCAACCAAATTGAGAATGCGCTCGATCCGCTTGGCGCCCCCAGCTGCAGCGAGATCCACAACAGAATCTAAGTTGTCAGCAAAGTATGTAGGACTTACAAGAATGTCTTGGCCGCGTGCGCGTTTTGAAAGGACGAGTCCGCTTTCAGAAACTATCCGTTCGCAGCCTGTGAATAATTTAACTTCAGCACCAAGCCGGCCAATCAATGCATTCCGTTTTTCGGGCTTATTCGTCAGCTCACCTAGGATGGCCAGCGTAAGTTGTTCCTTTTCGTTGAGGTGTTGATTTGCCAGATACTCACCAATGCCCGAATAAACAGAATCAAAGTGGGGTATTTTCGGAATAACTTTCGTTATGGTGCTTCCACTTGTGATCAAGTCGATGTATTCAATCTCGGCTAACAGATTCAGCACTTGGTTTAGGTCGCGGCCCGTAATGTCCCAGAAATAGTAGGCTACTTGTCGTAGGACGTCGTATTCAAGCTGACCTAAACCCTTTATGTGAAGCGACAAGATACTGGCCATGCCGACAATCTGAAGGTGATCAAACTCATTAATGACTGTCAGGCCTAGCCCGGATTGAAGATCGTGGGCAAGTTCGGCGTTCAGTTGTGATGCGTTAACTGGCATAGTAATCTTGTTGTTTTTGAAGGTACGTAAGTGTAATTGAATAGCACGCTGAGTTCATCTACGTAGCTGCACCTTCAATGGCGTGTCGCTCACAAGACCGAAAATTTTGTAAAGAATGGTAAAGAATGGGGTCAGGTCTTGCAACAACGCCTTTTTTGGTGAACTGCAAGATCTGACCCCATTTTTTTCAACTCGGCAACCTGCTCGGCATCCGGGCGCTGTTCGAGCGCTTCCACCATTTCTAGCGCCAAATGCGGTCCGACGATCGACCGGAAGGCAGCCTGCCGCATTGCTTCGGGCTCTTCACTGTCATCGTCAAGGACGTGATAGACGGCATTCTTGATTACGGAGAGGTCGTGCATAATCAATAGGAAGGCAGAGCTAAGTCTAAGTTATCCGTGTCTGCTTAGCCATTTGCTGATGGTTGCGATGCTTCTTCTTTTGGATAGAGAGGACGTATGTCCATGCGCAGAGAAGCGACGGCATCTATCCAATTGTTCAAAGACGCTGAGGAGTAATTTATCGTATTATTCCCGTCCGATGCTATATCGGAAGCCTCTTCTATAACCCTTTTGATTCTCGCTTCCATAAGACCAGCAATTTGAATTTTTCTCGCTAAATGGCGCAGGCTATGCCTTTCCTGATCGCTAAGATTTAAGTCATGCGCTGCAGCAAGGTCTCTTAATTCTCCTTGTAGACCAAGTAATTCGAGATGCAACCGCTTTTTCAGTTGGCTCCTTAATCGGTCGCTATGTACATGGCGATCTAAATAATTTTGCTGACCGATTGAATCGGAAACACTTGTTGCAAGTTCCTCTAGTTCTGCAACATCGCTTGTCGGAACGTTTACCTGACTAAGTCGATCAATTGCTTTTCCTACAATTCCATCAAGTTCGTCACATAAAGCAACAACTGTTTCATACTCACGGCGTTCCAAAAACGTGTTATGTGCAACTTTACAGCGAAGTTCATAAAGAGCACTCCATTGCTTTCTTAAAAAACCATCCTCGCAATCCACAATTTTGGAGAAATATCTCGCCCAATTAGACTGTGGAATCATAGATTTTAAATTTTCGAGTTGAGCTGCTATCTCATCAGGCTTATTCGGGTCAATCGTCTTAATAATTTTGTGAATCGACTCTGTCGGTTCACTTGCGTATGCCTTCAAAAGGTAATCAGCAAGGCTTGAAAAATCGACGTTATGCAACGGATCTGCATTCCCCGACGTACGTTTCGCCTTTCCAATTTCATCTCGTACCTCTTTGGGAGCTGATAAATCAACCCATGCTGCTCCGAGGTTTCGTAACATAAATTGAGTAATAAGCTTTCGCATTAGATTCTCTGTTTTGAGAATCTTGGGATATGCCATTTGGCAGTATCTAAAACCGATGTCGTCCCAAAGTGTGTCTATGCGTATGGCACGTAACGTGTAGAGATTGGTCCGGAATGCTTTTAGCATTGCAGAAAAGCCCTCAAGTGAGCTTGGCACTTGTTCATCGGGAATATCCGCAGTAAATAAGTGAAGCACACACACACCGTCGTCATTACTGCTTACATCGCGTGCACTATACTTGCAAGAAAATCCCTTTGCATATGTCACAACACCGCCTTTTTCTGCGAACTGAGAATCCGAAAATAAAACGGCGTGCAAGGTTTTTGCATCTCGACAGAGAGAAACATTGGCTTCATGCACACTGATGATTTCTACCGTAAGTCTCACGCTAATTCCCTATCTGAAAACGAATCCAGAGGCACAAACAAAAAACGCAGCCCGATATTAGAAAACGTCTAATATACAGTGCTGCGTTTACATACAGCCAAGGCTGTAAGTCTTTGATTTGATTGGTCGGGGCGAGATGATTCGAACATCCGACCCCTTGCACCCCATGCAAGTGCGCTACCAGGCTGCGCTACGCCCCGACGAAGCCCGCATTATAGCAGAGCCGTTATGATTTCCGCCACGCATCCGTGCTTGATTCACATCAGTCCAGCTTGGCACCGGTCCTGCGGATGACGGGCTCCCATTTGATCGCTTCCGAGGCGAGCAGGGCAGCAAACATCTCGGGCGATCCGCCTATCGGGTCCAGGCCGGCATTTTGTAGACGAGTGCGGACATCCGCTTGTTTCAAAATTGCATCCATTTCACGGTTCAAGCGGCGGGCGATGTCGGCCGGCGTACCTTTCGGCAGCAGCACGCCATTCCAGGTAATCGATTCAAAACCGGGCAAGCCGGACTCGGCTACTGTAGGGATATCCGCCAGCAATGGAAAACGGGCTGCGCTGGTGACCGCCAGTGCCTTGATCTTTCCGCTTTTGACCTGCGGCATGACAGCGGAAGGAACGGAAAACAGCAGGTGCGTTTCACCCGCGACCAGCGACAGGGCCGCCGGCGGGGCGCCGTTATACGGAATATGCACGACGTAACTTGCGGTCATGGACTTGAACAATTCCATGGTCAGGTGCGATGACGATCCGTTCCCAACCGACGCATAGTTCAGTTTGCCCGGACGCGAACGCGCATAGGCAATCAGTTCACGCACGTTGTTGACCGGCAGGTCGGCGCTGACGACGAGCACGTTGGGCTGGGCGCTGGTTTGTATGACCGGGACCAGATCCTTTTGTGGATCATAGGGTAGGCGGGTCAGGAACTGGGTGTAGGCAAGCGGGCCGTTGTAGGAAATCAACCAGGTGTAGCCGTCCGGTGCAGCGCGCGCGACGTTGCCGGTGGCAATGGTGCCGGATGCGCCGGGAACGTTGTCGATGACGATGGTTTGGCCGAGGCGGTCCTTCAGCTTGTCGCTCAGTGTGCGCGCAATGACGTCCAGCGATGAGCCGCCGGGGGCTGCCACCACGAAGCGTATCGGGCGCGAGGGCCAGTTGTCGGCGGATGCGGATAGGGCGGCGGCAAACAAGCCGAGGGCCATCAAAAGCTTGCAAAAGATCATTGTGGTGTTTGTGGCATAGAATGAATCCGCGACATGGTATCAGCCTGTGCCGGCGATGTGGCATGGGCCGCATTTCTTTGATCACTCAATTACTTTTTCAGGCATGACAATCAAAATCAGCCAACACTTTGACGCCGGCGCCATCGAGGTGGTCCGTGCGGGACGTCCCGATGCGATCGAGCTAAATCTTCGCAAGGATTCGCATGCGGACGTGCTTCAGTGGTTTTATTTCCGGCTGCAGGGCGCGCGCGGGCAGGCCTGCTCAATGCAGCTGTTGAATGCGTCGCAGGCGGCCTTTCCCGGCGGCTGGACCAATTACCATGCGGTCGCCAGCTATGACCGCGAGCAGTGGTTCCGCGTGCCGACCGCGTATGACGGCAAGGTACTAACGATCTCGCACACGCCGGAGCGCGACAGCGTGTATTACGCCTACTTCGAGCCTTATTCGTGGGAGCGGCATTTGCAGTTGCTGGGGCGGGTGGAAAACTCGCCGGCCGGCCGTGTGATCGATATCGGTTCCACAGTCGATGGCCGCGATTTCAATGTTGCGGTGCTGGGCAATCCCGATGCCGCGCAAAAGATCTGGGTCATCGCGCGGCAGCATCCGGGCGAGACAATGGCGGAGTGGTTTGTCGAAGGCATGCTGGATGCCCTGGCCGATACGCATAATCCGCTGGCGCGCCGGCTGCTGCGGGAGGCGGTGTTCTATGTGGTGCCTAACATGAATCCCGATGGTTCGGTGCGCGGCAATCTGCGAACCAATGCAGCCGGGGCCAACCTGAATCGCGAATGGGTGAATCCGTCAATGGAACGCAGCCCGGAGGTTTTCTTGGTCAAGAACATGATGCATGAAGTCGGCTGCGATCTGTTCCTGGACGTGCATGGGGATGAGACGCTGCCGCATGTCTTTGTGGCCGGATGCGAAATGCTGGAAGGTTTTACGGACACACAGAAAGCGGAGCAGCAGGCGTTTATCGACAGCTTTGTTCGCGCGAGTCCGGACTTTCAGACGACGGTCGGCTACGAGACGAGCAAGTACCGTGAAGAGATGCTGCAGCTGGCGTCGAAATATATCGGGCATACCTTCAAATGCATTTCGCTGACGCTGGAAATGCCGTTCAAGGACAATGCGGATCTGCCAGCGCCGAATGTCGGCTGGAACGGCGCGCGCAGCGCGCGACTCGGGGCGGCGGTGCTGCAGCCTATGCTGGCTGCGATCGAAAGGGCCAAGGCATGAGCGTCGAAATCGAGCGGAAATTTCTTGTGGTCGACGATCGCTGGAAAAGCCTGGGGTCGGGCGCCTTGCTGCGGCAGGGGTATCTGTCGTCGAATGCGGACAGGATCGTGCGGGTGCGTATCGAAGGCGAGGATGCGATGCTGACGGTCAAGGGACGTTCGGTCGGCGCTACGCGCGGCGAGTGGGAATATCCGATTCCGCTGGCGGATGCGGCACAGTTTCTCGACTCGCTATGCGAACGGCCCATCATTGAAAAGAAGCGTTATCGCATCGTGTTTGAAGGCATGACCTGGGAGGTCGATGAATTCATGGGCGATAACGCCGGGCTGGTCGTTGCGGAGATTGAACTGGAAAGCGAGGATCAGGCATTTGCCAAACCCGACTGGATCGGGGTTGAGGTGACGCATGATGCGCGCTATTTCAATTCAAGCTTGTTAAAGCATCCGTATTCGACGTGGTAAGAGTGTACGTTCTTGTGGAAGGTCAGGCTTATGTCCGTGATGGTTCAACCGTACTACCCCACCCTACGCCGGGCGCCCCTGCAAGGGGGGGGGGAACTTAGTGCAGATGCCCAGTGCTGGCCGGTGCATCTTCCGGCAATTCCGCATGCACCAGCTCGGCTTCGGTATCGGGATACAGCGGTGCGCCGCAGTCATCGCAGAACTCCATCGGAAATTGTTCCGAATGACGTTTGATATGCGTGACGCCGCAGGCACGCAGGAGGGCGATGATCTGCTCGACCGGGGTGCGCACTTCGCTGTCGAGTATCTCCGGCGTGGTCAGTGATTCGAAGGTGGTGACCGCCGATTCGTCTTCGTCTTCGGCGCCATACAGCGGCCATACGACGCCATAAACGACTTCGGGACTTTGGCGCAGGGTGAAGCCGACGCGGTATTCATCGACGCGGCCGCTGCCGGGTTCTTCGGTAAAGCTGCCGATGATGGCGCGCAGCCCGCTGGTGTCGACACCGAGCGTATGCGTCAGAAAATGCACGGCCGCGCGTATCGATGCGGGGCGGATTTGCCTGTCGGCTTCGCGGCAGGCGATGTAATAGGCTTCGGGCATCAACAGGTCGATGCCGCATCCGGGCAGCAGTGGTGCGATGCTGGGTGTGGCCTGACGGCGCCACTGTTCGAGCGCCTTTTCACGTTCAGCAGGATGCAGACTGGCTTGCCACGCAAACAAGGGCGCGCCGGCCGGAGCGGCCACCACCGCCAGCAGATAACGGGTATCGGCGAGAAACGGGGCAGTCTCGGGAGCATTCGCGGCCGGTCGCAGGCTGGTGTGCTTGACCGCTGCCTGGGCCATGCGCTGGGTCAGTGCAAAGGTGTCGGCATGGGTGCGCGGCAGCTGATCGATGGAAAAAAGCGTCGGCGCCATCGCGACCTGGGTATCCGGCGCAAGCAGGTGCCCATGCAGGTGGGCACACAGGGCAGTACGGGTTTCGTCGGACACTGGACCCGATGCAATCGTGAACCGGGTCCACGCCAGGGCCGGTATGGCGATCAGCAAGGCTTGGTAAGTCACGCCTTCATGTTCGAGGAAACAGGATTCGCTGCCGGCTTCGACCGCTTCCATCAAGGTGTCATAGGCTAGCAGGTCGGCCTTGAACAGGTGTTCGAGCGCCGCGTCGATGTGTTCCTGGTGATTCGCCTTCAGGATTTTGTGGAGCAGGGCGTCAAGCGCATGCTCCCAGTTCCGTTCTTCCAGGCGGCTGGCTGACTGTGCCGCACCTTGTGCCAGGGAAACCAGACGCTGGCTGTCCGCTGACAACTTGTTGGCAGAGCTTTTGGAAAGACGACGCATGGCTGATCAGGATAAGCGAAAGGAAACGTATTGTAGTTGATTCAACAGAATGCCACCAAAATGCGAAGATGGGGAGTGGGGAGTCAATGTTTTGATGCTTTGAATAAATTGCACGCATGCCACGGTATGTCATCAAAAAACTGCGTTGGGTTATGCAAGCATCAGTATAGGCAAGGCACCCTGCATCGACAAAAGAGAAACGCCGCATGGTCTGCATGCGGCGTTGCGGAAGCTGATGCCGGGAGTGCGGTAAAGCGCGCTGACCGGCATTCTCCTTATCGGCTTACTTCGATTCGGTGGGCGCAGAAGACGCCGGAGCAGCGGGCGTCGCAGGCGTTGCAGGTGTGGCCGGAGCGGATGCAGAGCCATGGGCGGACGCCGGTACTTCGGTCGGGTTATGGCCTGCGGTTTCACCTTGCATATCGATCTTGTCGCCGCCTTTCATGATGACGAACAGGGCAAGCAAAGCAAACGCGATAAAGGCTACAAAAATCTTCCACATGGCAAGTCTCCAGATCAGTTCTAAGAAAAAATCAAAGGTGTGATAAACCCCATAAATAAAACGCCGGAAAACTCCGGCGTTTTTCTTGACTGAAGAGTACTACGGCATTCTTACAGCTGCCTTGCAAACTTCCCATGCGCATCGCCTGCGACATATGCAGGCGATGCCGGAGAGTCGGCGTTAAGCGGCCAGCAGCTGGCGCAGCACGAACGGCAGGATGCCGCCATGCTTGTAGTAGTCGACTTCGATCGGCGTATCGATACGCAGCAGGACGGTCACTTCCTGCTGGGTGCCGTCAGCACGATTGATCACCAGTGTCACGGTCTGCTGCGGCTTGATGTCGTTTTCGATGCCTTTCAGGTCGTAGGACTCGTCACCGGTGATATTGAGCGACTGTACGCTGTCGTCACCCAGGAATTGCAGGGGCAGTACGCCCATGCCCACCAGGTTGGAACGGTGGATACGCTCGAACGAACGCGCGATCACGGCCTTTACGCCCAGCAACTGGGTGCCCTTGGCAGCCCAGTCACGCGATGAGCCAGTACCGTATTCTTCGCCTGCGAAGACCATGGTCGGCACGCCGTCGTTGACGTACTTCATTGCAGCGTCGTAAATCGACATTTGCTCGCCGCTCGGCTGGTGCACGGTCAGGCCGCCTTCAACGCGGGAGCCATCGTCCTTCGCCGGGATCATCAAATTCTTGATCCGCACGTTGGCGAAAGTGCCGCGCATCATGACTTCATGGTTGCCGCGACGCGAACCGTAGGAATTGAAGTCTGCTTTGAGCACGCCGTTTTCAAGCAGCCACTTGCCTGCCGGGCTGGTTTCCTTGATCGAGCCGGCCGGGGAGATGTGGTCGGTAGTGATCGAGTCGCCGAATACGCCCAGTGCACGTGCGCCGGCGATGCCGGTTGCAGCGGCTTTGGGTTCCATCTCGAAGTCGTTGAAGAACGGTGGTTCGGCGATGTAGGTCGATGCAGGCCAGTTGTAGACTTCGCCCGCGGCGACACCCTTGATCTGTTCCCACAGCTTGCCCGGAGCGCCCTTGACGTCGGCGTAGTTGTCCTTGAAGGTCTTGCCGTTCAGCGCGAACTTCATCAGCTTGCTGATTTCTGCCGATGTCGGCCAGATGTCGCCCAGGTAGATGTCCTTGCCGCCCTTGCCCTTGCCGACCGGTTCGGTCATCAGGTCGCGGGTGACATTGCCGGCGATTGCGTAGGCAACGACCAGCGGCGGGGAAGCCAGGAAGTTGGAACGGATGTTCGGGTGGATACGCGCTTCAAAGTTACGGTTGCCCGACAGCACCGCGGATGCCACGATGTCGTGCTGGACGATCGCTTCGTTGAGCTCGGGCGTCAGATCGCCGGCATTGCCGATACAAGTGGTGCAGCCGTATGCGGTCACGCCGAAGCCGAGCTTTTCGAGGTAGGGCAGCAAGCCGGCCGCTTCCAGGTATTTGGTAACGACACGCGATCCAGGAGCGAGCGAGGTCTTGATGTGCGGAGCGACCTTCAGGCCGGCTTCCACCGCTTTCTTGGCGAGCAGGCCGGCGGCCAGCAGTACGCTCGGGTTGGAGGTGTTGGTGCAGGAAGTGATCGCTGCGATCAGCACGTCACCGCTCTTGACCTTGACGCCATTGGTGGTTTCGTACTGTGCTTCGAGGTCTTCTGCCTTCTTGTTGAAGCCGTTTTCGGACACCGGCTTGGAGAACAGGTCGGCGAAGGTCGACTTGACGTTGCCGATTTCGATACGGTCTTGCGGACGCTTCGGACCTGCGAGCGACGGCGCAACCGTGCCGAGGTCGAGTTCGACCACGGTGGAGTAGTCGATGTCACCGACCTTGGGGACGCCGAACAGCTTCTGTGCCTTGAAATAGGCTTCGAATGCGTCGATTTCGGCCTTGGTTCGGCCCGTGCCCTTGAAGTAGTCGATAGTGGCTTCGTCGACCGGGAAGAAGCCCATGGTTGCGCCGTATTCCGGTGCCATGTTGCCGATGGTGGCGCGGTCGGTCAGTGTCAGGGACTCTGTACCTTCGCCGAAGAATTCCACGAACTTGCCGACGACCTTTTGCTTGCGCAGCAGTTCGGTGATGGTCAGCACCAGGTCGGTTGCGGTGACGCCTTCGCGCAGTGCGCCGGTCAGGTTGACGCCGACCACATCCGGCGTCAGGAAGTAGACTGGCTGGCCGAGCATGCCGGCTTCGGCTTCGATACCGCCCACGCCCCAGCCGACGACGCCGATGCCGTTGATCATAGTGGTGTGGGAGTCGGTGCCCACCAGGGTGTCCGGATAGTAGACGTCCTGCTTCTTGTGGACGCCGCGTGCCAGGTACTCCAGGTTGACCTGGTGCACGATGCCGAAGCCCGGGGGAACGACGCCGAAGGTGTCGAATGCTTGCATGCCCCACTTCATGAACTGGTAGCGCTCGTTGTTGCGCTGGAATTCCAGTTTCATGTTCAGGTCGAGCGCCTTCTTTTCGCGGAAGTGATCGATCTGCACCGAGTGGTCGACGACCAGGTCGACCGGTACCAGCGGCTCGATGTTCTTCGGCTTCTTGCCGAGCTTGGAAGCGACGTTGCGCATGGCGGCCAGGTCGGCCAGCAGCGGAACGCCAGTAAAGTCCTGCAATACCACGCGCGCGACGACGAAGGGGATTTCATCGACGCGGGCTGCCGTCGGACCCCAGTTCGCCAACTGGCGAACATGTTCTTCGGTCACTTTCTTACCGTCGCAGTTACGCAGCACGGATTCGAGCACGATGCGGATAGAGACCGGCAGGCGTGAAATGTTCACGCCAAGCTTTTTCTCCAGCGCGGGTAGCGAGTAGAACTTGCCTTTCTTGGAATCCGAGATCTTGAATTCCTTCAGCGTGTTCAAAGTATTGCGGGACATAACCTCTCCTTATTTTGTTGGTACTGAACTGTTTGGTTATTTACATGGGGTACTAAATCGTCGCCGCGACCGTGTCCGGGCGCGCTGCCTCTTTCACTGTAGCTCTTACCGTCAGCTTTTGTCGGCAGATTTGGGCGCCATCTGCTCCAGGCTCTTGCATTCGTTTGCCAGCTGCTGGCCCTTCTTGGAATCGAGGAGCATGCCTTTGGCCGGGATGCCGATCCAGATCAGACCTTTTTTCGTATTCTCGAAGCGGTTGGCACCGGTCGTGGTCGTGACGCGGTCCATGTGGTGCAGGCGCTTGTTCCACTGCAAGGCGATCTGGTCCTTGTCGGCGAGTTGGTAAATCGTCAGCTTGTTGCCCAGTTCGCAATCGTAGGGGGTGCCGCTCAGACCGGTGACGTCCGGCTCCTTGTCGTCGTCATGGGACGAATGCGCGTCCTTGGGGGTAGCAGCGGCCTTTTTTGCAGGCGCCTTCTTCTCGGGCTTGGCGGTTTTGGCGGGGGATGCAGGCTTGGTTTCCTCTGCCATCGAGGGCATGACGAAGCCGATGCCGGCGACCAGAAGAAGGATTGCTGATACGGTTTTCATGGGGGTGTTTCCTTTAGTGCGCGCCAAGTTGATCAAGTAAGTGCATGAATGCATGCAGCGTCGCGTATCCTACAACAGCCTAGAGCAAAGTTGCAGCTGAATCGGGAATTGGCATGCCGCTCGCCTTGGCGCGTTGCAGAATCGTCCAGTAATAACGGTAGCTTGCTCGGTCGTGCAGCTTGCCGTTGTGCTGGATGGGACCCCATTGCACAGCCTGCGCATCGGTCAGGATATTGATCGCTTCATGGACTTCCGAGCTGCGCGGCGACAGCGCCTTCAGAATTGGCTTGATCTGGTCGGGATGGATGCTCCACATGCGCGTATAGCCGAATTCGGCAGCGGCGCGGTTTGCATCATTGGCAACGACCGCGGTGTCCTTGATTTCGGTGGTGACGTTATGTGACGGAACCTTGCCGTGCGCATGGCAGGCTGCGGACATCTCAAGCTTCGCGCGTACCACCAGTGGATGCGTGAACTGGCTCGGGGAACGCATCGCATTGCCTGGAATTGCGCCGAAGTGGGATGACACAAAATCCATGATGCCGAAAGACAGGCATTCGACCTCGGGCAGGGCGGCGATCGCATGCACCTCGGCCAGCGCGCCATGCGTCTCGATCAGGACGTGTACCGGAAGATTGTCGCGGCCCGCCTTTTTGGCGTGCCGCTTGATGATGGTGATTGCACGTTTGACTTCAGCCGCGCTGTTGACTTTGGGCAGTACCAGGTAAGCCAGGCGCTGGGCTGCGCCCTTGCAGATGATCTCGACGTCCTGTTCGAAACAGGGATGGCTGGTGTCGTGAACCCGGGCACCTATGCGGCCGAAGCGGTTGCCTTCACCGGCGATCAGGGACGCGACCAGGCGGGCGTGCGCTTCCTCATTGCCGGCGCTGGCGCCATCTTCGCAGTCGAAAGTGATATCGAAAACGGGACCAAGCTCTTGTTGCAGGGCAATCGACTTTTGCATCAGCTTTTCGGAGCCGGCATAGTGGTCGCAGACCGGAATGGAAACCGGCATGTGCGTGCCCTGGAATAAGACCTCGGAAGGGTGCATGTGCAGCGTTGCGTACTTCAGTTGTGTTGCGGTGAACGGAGGAACAAGTGACGCCGCTGGAATGCGCCGGCGCGCATCACTTGTCCTGTCGCTGTGAGGCTTAGCCGACGAGGTGCTTGACGCCTTCGCGCTCTTCGAGCAGTTCCTTCAGTGTCAGGTTGATGCGCTCTTGCGAGAATGCATCGATTTCCAGACCCTGAACGATCTTGTACTCGCCGTTCTCGGTAGTGACCGGGTAGCCGAACATGGTGCCTTCCGGAATGCCGTAGGAACCGTCGGACGGAATGCCCATGGTGGTCCACTTGCCGTTGGTGCCGAGCACCCAGTCACGGACGTGGTCGATCGCCGCGTTGGCGGCCGAGGCTGCGGAAGACAGACCGCGTGCTTCGATGATCGCTGCGCCGCGCTTGCCCACTGTGGGCAGGTATACGTCCTTGATCCATGCCTGGTCGTTCACCAGTGTGTTGGCCGGTTGGCCGTCGATGGTGGCATGGGTGAAGTCGGCGTACATGGTCGGGGAGTGATTGCCCCAGACGCACAGCTTCTCGATCGAAGTGATCGGCTTGCCGACCTTGGCAGCCAGTTGCGACAGCGCACGGTTGTGGTCCAGGCGCAGCATGGCGGTGAAGTTCTTGGCGGGCAGGTTGGGTGCCGATTTCATCGCGATGTAGGCATTGGTGTTGGCCGGGTTGCCGACCACCAGCACCTTGACGTTGCGGGACGCGACTGCGTCGAGTGCCTTGCCCTGTACGGTGAAGATCTGTGCATTGGCTTCGAGCAGGTCCTTGCGCTCCATGCCCGGGCCGCGCGGACGTGCGCCGACCAGCAGGGCAACATCGATGTCCTTGAATGCAGTCATCGGATCGCTGTGCGCGGTCATGCCGGCCAACAGCGGGAATGCGCAGTCGTCGATTTCCATCATCACGCCCTTGAGCGCTTTCTGGGCCTTTTCATCCGGGATCTCGAGCAACTGCAGAATAACCGGCTGGTCCTTGCCCAGCATGTCGCCGTTGGCGATGCGGAACAACAGTGAGTAGCCGATTTGACCGGCGGCGCCGGTAACGGCAACGCGCATTGGGGCTTTAGCCATGGTGAATCTCCAAAGTGGGAAAGAAAACGGACGAAACTTTTTACGAAAATTTCTGCAAGCCTGTAATAATACCGTCGAAAGCTCTTCAACGACAGCCAACCGAGGTCTTCCACCGGATTCGCGTGCGCTGCAAACAGGCTTCCTGTGCGGCTTGCGTCCTGCCAATATTGCACGCGAGTGTAGGCTTCCATTGGCGGTCTGTCAATGAGTATCTTATATCTTATATAAGACATATGTCATGGCAGTTTTTGCTGGACTGCAAGGTGGGTTTTGTGGTGAAATCCTGTCATGAGTTCCGCTACGTCCAATCCGACATCCAATGGTGCGCCTTCAGCAGGCGCGGGAGCCGCTGCTCCCGGAACTTCACCGACCTTTAGCCCCCTCTATCAGCAGATCAAGGCGCTCATCCTGCAAAGCCTGCAGTCGGGCGAATGGAAGCCCGGCGAGCTGATTCCGAGCGAGGTCGAGCTGGCCAATCGCTTCAAGGTCAGCCAGGGCACCGTGCGCAAAGCCATCGATGAGCTGGCTGCCGAAAATCTGGTCGTGCGCAGGCAGGGCAAGGGTACCTTCGTCGCGACGCACCATGAGGCGCGCGCGCAATTCCGATTCCTGCGGTTGATGCCGGATGCCGGCGAACCGCACTATGCCGACAACAACATCCTTGAGGTCAAGAGACTGCGCGCGCCCGCAGAAGTGGCGCGCCAACTGGATATCAAGTCGGGTGATTCCGTTATTTTCATCAAACGCGTGCAGTCGTTCGACGGCGCGCCTACGATCGTCGAAGAGCTGTGGCTGCCTGGAGTGATCTTCAAGGGGCTGACGGCGGAGCGTCTGGTCGAGTACAAGGGGCCGATGTACGGCCTGTTCGAAACCGAGTTTGGCACGCGCATGATTCGCGCTTCCGAGCGTATTCGTGCGGTGGCGGCCGATGAGCCCACTGCGGAGTTGCTCAATGTCGCGCAAAATACGCCCTTGCTCAGTGTCGAACGCGTGTCCTACACCTACGGCGACAAGCCGGTGGAAGTGCGGCGCGGACTGTACCTGACCGAAAACCATCACTACCAGAATGACCTGAGTTGAAGGAAATTCAAGGCTGGAAATGCGTTCTGGGTATGGTCGCTTGGCGAACGGAAAATTGTCTTCGGTGAAGATATGTATTGGTGTGCCGCACAAAAATCGGCGAAAATTACGGGATTATTAAGCTCAGGGAGGTTCTCTCATGTCGGAAGCCGTACAGAAAAATCGGCAAAAATTTGGCGTGATGCGATTTGCAGATATAGCGCATTACAAGCTACCGTTGGCGGCCTATCTTTCAATTCTTCATCGCATCAGCGGCGCGATGATGTTTGCATTACTCCCTTTCATTCTCTACCTGCTGGACCGCAGCCTCACTTCGGAGATTTCCTTTGAGTATTTCAAGGGCTTCACCTCAGGCTGGTTCGTCAAGCTGATCATCCTGGGCCTGGTCTGGGCATATCTGCATCACTTCTTTGCCGGCTTCCGCCATCTGCTGATGGACTTCCATATTGGCGTCGACAAGGAAAGCGGTCGCAAGAGCTCGGTGATCGTATTCGTCATCAGCTTGGTGCCGACCGCATTGGTTGCATTGAAATTGTTCGGAGCGTTCTAAATGGAAAACAACAACATCGGGCCGAAGCGGCTCGTCGTCGGCGCGCATTACGGTCTGAGGGACTGGATGGCGCAGCGCGTCACTGCGATTGTGATGGCCATTTACACCATCATCCTGCTGGTTGCATTTTTGACTGGAAGTAATTTCAGCTACGAAGGCTGGGCCGGGCTGTTCGCCCATCAGTGGTTCAAGCTCGCAACATTCGTCACCTTCGTTTCGCTGCTGTACCACGCCTGGGTCGGCATG
The DNA here is from genome assembly GCF_003591035.1 of Noviherbaspirillum saxi. NCBI lineage: Bacteria > Pseudomonadati > Pseudomonadota > Betaproteobacteria > Burkholderiales > Oxalobacteraceae > Noviherbaspirillum > Noviherbaspirillum saxi. The sequence continues at coordinate 2,083,056 of NZ_QYUO01000001.1, read as the reverse complement.
CGTAACATCTGGATGGATTATGTGACGAAGTCGGTTGCGGCGCGTCTCGTATTGCAGGTTGCCACACTCCTGTGGCTGGTCGGTTGCGCTGGTTGGGCGGCGCAGATTATCTGGAGAGTGTAATCGTGGCAGCAATCAAACAATCTATTCCTACCCGTCGTTTTGATGCGGTTATCGTCGGCGCCGGCGGTTCCGGCATGCGCGCTTCGCTGCAATTGGCTGAAGCCGGCCTGAACGTCGCGGTATTGTCAAAAGTATTCCCCACCCGTTCACATACCGTTGCGGCGCAAGGCGGCATCGGTGCATCCCTGGGCAACATGTCCGAGGACAACTGGTACTGGCACATGTTCGACACCGTCAAGGGTTCGGACTACCTGGGCGACCAGGATGCCATCGAATTCATGTGCCGCGAGGCGCCGAAGGTCGTGTACGAACTCGAACATTTCGGCATGCCTTTCGACCGCAATCCTGACGGCACGATTTACCAGCGTCCGTTCGGCGGCCATACCGCAAACTTCGGCGAAAAGCCTGTGCAGCGCGCCTGCGCAGCGGCCGACCGTACCGGTCACGCGCTGCTGCACACGCTCTACCAGCGTAACGTGCGCGCCAAGACCCATTTCTTTGTCGAGTGGATGGCGATCGACCTGATCCGCGACCAGGACGGCGACGTGCTCGGCGTGGTTGCGCTGGAAATGGAAACCGGCGACGTGATGATTCTCGAAGCCAAGACCACCTTGTTTGCAACCGGCGGTGCAGGGCGCATTTTCGCCGCATCGACCAATGCCTTCATCAATACCGGCGACGGCATGGGCATGGCGGCACGCGCCGGCCTGCCGCTGCAGGACATGGAGTTCTGGCAATTCCACCCGACCGGCGTATCCGGCGCTGGCGTGCTGATTACCGAAGGCGTACGAGGCGAAGGCGGTATCCTGATCAACTCCAACGGCGAACGTTTCATGGAGCGCTATGCGCCGACGCTGAAGGATCTCGCGCCGCGCGACTTCGTGTCTCGCTCGATGGACCAGGAAATCAAGGAAGGCCGTGGCTGCGGTCCGAACAAGGATCACGTGCTGCTCGATCTGCGTCACATCGGCGCCGATACGATCAAGAAGCGTCTGCCGTCGATTCTCGAAATTGGCCACAAGTTCGCCAACGTCGATGCGACCAAGGAACCGATTCCTGTCGTGCCGACCATCCACTACCAAATGGGCGGTATCCCGACCAATATCCACGGGCAGGTCGTGGTGCCGAAGAATGGCATCCCGAACGAAGTGGTCAATGGCATGTATGCCATCGGCGAATGCGCCTGCGTATCGGTACACGGTGCAAACCGCCTGGGTACCAACTCGCTGCTCGACCTGGTGGTGTTCGGTCGCGCTGCTGGCAACCATATCGTTGCCAGCAACCTTAAGGCCAAGGACCACAAGCCCTTGCCTGCCGACGCCGCCGATGTCGCCTTGTCGCGCCTGGCACGTCTGGAAACCAGCACCGGTTCCGAGCGCGTGCAGGATGTCGCCAACGCGATCCGCTCGACGATGCAGCAATATTGTGGCGTATTCCGTACCGACGAACTGCTGCAGACCGGCTTCAAGAAAATCATGGAACTCGACGAGCGCCGCAAGCACGTGTCGTTCAAGGACAAGTCCAAGGTCTTCAACACCGCACGCGTCGAAGCGCTCGAACTGGACAACCTGATCGAGACAGCGAAGGCAACGATCACGTCGGCAGCAGCCCGCAAGGAATCGCGCGGCGCCCACGCCCATCGCGACTATGAAAAGCGCGACGACGAAAACTGGATGAAGCACACGCTGTGGTTCTCCGAAGGCTGCCGCCTCGACTACAAGCCGGTCAACACCAAGCCGCTGACCGTTGAAACCTTCAAGCCTAAAGCACGTACTTTCTAAGGTAGGAACATGGCACGTACCCTGAAATTTTCAATCTATCGCTACGATCCGGACAAGGATGCGAAGCCGTACATGCAGGACCTGACAGTCACCCTGCAGGACACCGACAAGATGCTGCTGGACGCGTTGCAACGCATCAAGGCCGACGTCGATGACTCGCTGGCATTGCGCCGCTCCTGCCGTGAAGGTGTGTGCGGCTCCGACGCGATGAACATCAACGGCAAGAATGGTCTGGCATGTACCACCAACCTGAACGAGTTGAAAGAGCCGATCATCCTGCGTCCCTTGCCTGGCCTGCCGGTCATCCGCGACCTGATCGTCGACATGACCCAGTTCTTCAAGCAGTACAACTCGATCAAGCCTTACCTGATCAATGAAACAATTCCGCCGGAAAAGGAGCGTCTTCAGACGCCGGCGGAACGCGAAGAGCTCGATGGCCTGTACGAGTGCATTCTGTGCGCCTGCTGCTCGACATCGTGTCCGTCGTTCTGGTGGAATCCGGACAAGTTCGTCGGTCCGGCAGGTCTGCTGCAAGCCTACCGCTTCATCGCCGACAGCCGTGACCAGGCGACCAGCGAACGTCTCGACGACCTCGAAGACCCGTATCGCCTGTTCCGTTGCCACACCATCATGAATTGCGTCGATGTGTGTCCGAAGGGTTTGAACCCGACGCGCGCCATTGGCAAGATCAAGGAACTGATGGTTCGCCGCGCGGTATAAGTCAGTATCAGGGTAGGGCGGAAGCATTGCTTCCGCCTTATTTCATGAGTGGGTTGTCGTTGCAGGTATTGACCGATGCCGATAGTCCATTGATGAAATAGAGTGAACAAAAAACTATGTCTAACACCCATCAAGCCGATCCGATCAAGCGTGCCCGTTTGCGCTGGCGCGCCCGCCGTGGCTTGCTCGAAAACGATCTGATCGTGACGCGCTTTCTGGACGCCCACGAAGCTACGCTGAGCGACGAGGAAGTCGATGCGTTTTCGCGCCTGATGGAACTGTCTGACAATGAATTGATGGACTTGCTTTTGGCGCGCAAGGAACCCGAGGGCGACGCGGATCTTCCGCACGTTCACGCGTTGCTAGCGAGACTGCGCGCTGCCTGAAAACAGCCGGCTACAGGCTGAACCAGGTGAAGTTATCCGGTTTTTTTTACAATCGACTCACCCCTCCTCACTAGAAGGAAGAGACATGACAAACTCTGAATCCAAAGCAACCCTGTCGTTCTCCGACGGATCTCCGTCGCTGGATATGCCGATCTACAAAGGCACAATCGGCCCGGACGTCATCGACATCCGCAAGCTGTACGGCGCTACCGGCAAGTTCACCTACGATCCGGGGTTCATGTCCACCGCGGCCTGTAACTCGTCGATCACCTATATTGATGGTGACAAGGGCGAGCTGCTGTATCGCGGCTATCCGATTGAACAGCTCGCGGTCAATTGCGACTTCCTCGAGACTTGCTACCTGCTGATGAACGGCGAATTGCCGAACGCAGAGCAGAAAAAGAAGTTTGTCACCACCGTGACGAATCACACGATGGTGCACGAGCAGATGCAGTTCTTCTTCCGTGGTTTCCGTCGTGACGCGCACCCGATGTCGGTGCTGGTCGGTACCGTCGGCGCGCTGTCCTCGTTCTATCACGATTCGCTCGACATCAACGATCCGCACCACCGCGAAGTATCGGCAATCCGCCTGATCGCCAAGCTGCCGACGCTGGTTGCGATGGCATACAAGTATTCCGTCGGTCAGCCTTTCGTCTATCCGCGTAACGACCTGTCGTACTCGGCCAACTTCATGCGCATGATGTTCTCCAATCCATGCGAAGAGTACAAGGTCAACGACGTGCTGGTGCGTGCGCTGGACCGCATCCTGATCCTGCACGCAGACCACGAGCAGAACGCATCGACTTCGACCGTCCGTCTGGCCGGTTCGTCGGGCGCCAACCCGTTCGCCTGTATCGCTGCCGGTATCGCCTGCTTGTGGGGCCCGGCTCACGGCGGCGCGAACGAAGCGGCACTCACCATGCTGCGCGAGATCGGTTCGGTCGACAAGATCGGCGAATTCGTCAAGCAGGTCAAGGACAAGAACTCCGGCGTCAAGCTGATGGGTTTTGGTCACCGCGTCTACAAGAACTACGACCCGCGCGCGAAGCTGATGCGTGAAACGTGCCATGAAGTGCTGAACGAACTCGGCCTGCAGGACGATCCGCTGTTCAAGCTGGCGATGGCACTGGAAAAGGTTGCGCTGGAGGACGAATACTTCGTCAGCCGCAAGCTCTATCCGAACGTGGACTTCTACTCCGGTATCGTCCAGTCCGCACTGGGCATTCCCGTTTCGCTGTTCACGGGTATCTTCGCGATGGCTCGTACGGTCGGCTGGATCGCCCAGTGGAATGAGATGATTTCCGATCCCGAGCAAAAGATCGGACGCCCGCGCCAGTTGTTCGTCGGCTCGGCCAAGCGCGACGTGCCACCAATGGCACAGCGCGGTTAATCGTATCTGCCGTCAAAAAAGCGAGCCTGCGGGCTCGCTTTTTTTATGTGCTGAAAATTGACAATGAATGGCGCTATCCATATTCATCCAGCAGATTTTTCATCCAGCAGGTTCCGGCCATGGAAATTTCCTGCGCTGCAGAATAGGGCTACCGATCAGGAACGCGATGGCTATGTTGCAAAACTGTTCATGCCTGACTTGCTCCACATGGTTTTCACACGTGAAACTCGCGATCTATTCGACCTTATCTGAACACATTTGTCGTGAAGCTTTGTCCGCATCGAGGTGTGAGTCCGCTGGCAGGGCAGGGCCAGCCTCCAGCCTCGACGGGCATGCACAGCATTTTGCCCTAATGCATTTAGTCGATATTGATGGCGTAAGTTCTATGCTATGCTAGCGTTTCCAAAAATTCTGGTACCACCTCAGGTCGTCACGTAGCCCTTCCCCACAACTTGATGTGCGATCCGCTAACCGGTCAGGCCGTGTCGCGGAAGGTTATATAAACCCGCTAATCTCGCGAAACGCGAAGAAAGGTGAGCAAGATGATGCAGCAGTACTTCTCCAATTCCTACCTGTTTGGAGGCAACGCACCGTACGTTGAAGAACTGTACGAAGCGTACCTCAACAATCCCGGCTCCGTGCCTGACAACTGGCGTGCATATTTCGATGCAATGCAGCATGTTCCTGCCGTGGATGGCACGACCAAGCCCGATGTTGCACATGCTCCCGTGATCGCTTCGTTCGCCGAACGCGCCAAGCAGGGTCCGATCCGCACCGTTGTGGCTTCGCAAGACGTCGAAATGGGCCGCAAGCGCGTCGCTGCCACCCAACTGATCGCCGCTTACCGTTTCCTCGGCAATCGCTGGGCGAACCTTGATCCGCTGCAGCGCCAGGAACGTCCGCCGATTCCGGAATTGGATCCGAGTTCCTATGGTTTCGCCGATGCCGATATGGACATCGTGTTCAATATCAGCAATACCTATTTCGGTCCCGAAACCGCTTCGCTGCGCGACTTGCTCCAGGCATTGCGCGACACCTATTGCCGTTCGATCGGCGCCGAATTCATGTACATCAGCGACCCCACGCAGAAGCGCTGGTTGCAGGAGCGTCTTGAGTCGGTTCGCTCGACGCCGAATTTCTCCGCCGAGAAAAAGAAACACATCCTCGATCGCCTGACTGCGGCCGAAGGCCTCGAACGTTATCTGCATACCCGCTACGTCGGCCAGAAGCGTTTCTCGCTCGAAGGCGGCGAAAGCTTCATCGCATCGCTGGATGAAACGATCCAGCGCGCAGGCGAGAAGGGCGTGCAGGAAATCGTTATCGGCATGGCGCACCGCGGCCGCCTGAACGTGCTCGTGAACACCCTGGGCAAGATGCCGCAAGATTTGTTCGCCGAATTCGAAGGCAAGCACGCGGACGACCTGCCTGCAGGCGACGTGAAGTATCACCAGGGTTTCTCCTCCGATATCTCGACACCTGGCGGTCCGATTCACCTGTCGCTGGCGTTCAACCCATCCCACCTCGAAATCGTCAACCCGGTGGTCGAAGGTTCGGTCAAGGCGCGTATGGAACGCCGCGGCGACAAGGACGGCTCGCAAGTCATGCCTATCCTGGTGCACGGTGATGCCGCGTTTGCCGGTCAGGGCGTAGTGATGGAAACGCTGAACCTGGCCCAGACACGCGGCTACGGCACAGGTGGTACCGTTCACATCGTCATCAACAACCAGATCGGCTTCACCACGTCCGATCCGCGCGATTCGCGCTCGACACTGTACTGCTCCGACGTGGTCAAGATGATCGAAGCGCCGGTATTGCACGTCAATGGCGACGATCCGGAAGCTGTCGTATTCGCGACCCAGATCGCGCTGGACTACCGTCTTGAATTCAAAAAAGACATCGTGGTCGACATCATTTGCTTCCGCAAACTCGGCCATAACGAGCAGGACACACCTGCACTGACCCAGCCGCTGATGTATAAGAAGATTGGTCAGCACCCGGGCACGCGCAAGGTGTACGCCGACAAACTGGCGACTCAGGGCACCATTTCTGCTGATACGGGCGATGCCATGGTCAAGGCCTATCGCGACGCGATGGATGCGGGTAAGCATACGGTCGACCCGGTCATTTCCAACTTCAAGAGCAAGTACGCGGTTGACTGGATGCCTTTCCTCAATCGCAAGTGGACCGATGCTGCGGACACGGCGGTGCCGCTGGCGGAGCTCAAGCGTCTGGCCGAGCGCATCACCAAAGTGCCGGAAGACTTCAAGGTGCATCCGCTGGTCGAAAAAGTGCTTGCTGATCGCGCTACCATGGGTCACGGCGAACTCAATCTTGATTGGGGCATGGGCGAGCACCTGGCCTATGCATCGCTGGTGGCGTCGGGTTATGCAATCCGCCTCACTGGTCAGGATGCGGGTCGCGGCACCTTCGTTCACCGTCACGCCGTATTGCACGATCAAAAGCGCGAGCGCTGGGATGCGGGTACCTATATTCCGCTGCAAAACGTGTCCGACAATCAGGCGCCGTTCGCCGTCATCGACTCGGTGCTGTCGGAAGAGGCGGTGCTCGGTTTCGAATACGGCTACTCGACTGCTGAACCGAATACGCTGACCATCTGGGAAGCGCAGTTCGGCGACTTCGCCAACGGTGCGCAAGTCGTCATCGACCAATTCATCAGCTCCGGCGAAGTGAAATGGGGCCGCGCATCCGGTCTGGTCATGATGCTGCCGCACGGTTATGAAGGTCAGGGTCCGGAACACTCTTCCGCCCGTATCGAACGTTATCTGCAGCTTTGCGCCGACAACAACATGCAGGTGGTGCAGCCGACCACTGCTGCGCAGATTTTCCATCTGCTGCGTCGTCAGATGATCCGCCTGTTCCGCAAGCCGCTGGTGATCGCAACGCCGAAGTCCCTGCTGCGTAACAAGGATGCAGGATCGCCGCTGTCCGAACTGGCCAAGGGCTCGTTCCAGACCGTGATCGGCGAAGTCGACGAGAAGATCGATCCGAAGAAGGTCAAGCGTGTGCTCGCCTGCTCGGGCAAGGTGTATTACGACCTGGTCAATGCACGCAAGGAGCGCGGCGTCTCCGACGTGGCGATCGTTCGCGTCGAACAGCTGTATCCGTTCCCGCACAAGGCGTTTGCTGCCGAACTGAAGAAGTTCCCGAACTTTGTCGAACTGGTCTGGGCGCAGGACGAACCGCAGAACCAGGGCGCATGGTTCCAGATCCAGCACAACATCTTCGAGAACCTGGAAGACGGCCAGAAACTGGCGTACGCCGGCCGCCCGGCCAGTGCGTCGCCGGCTGTCGGCTACTACGACAAGCACTATGCGCAGCAGAAGGCATTGATCGACACCGCGTTCTCGAAGCTCAAAGGCTTCGTCCTTACAAAATAAAGACCCGTCGGCGCGCTAGAAGCTGGCGCGCCGAATGAACACACCGAAACGGAGAGTTACATGGCAATTATTGAAGTCAAAGTTCCGCAACTGTCGGAATCCGTCGCGGAAGCGACCCTGCTGGCCTGGCATAAGAAGGTTGGCGAAGCCGTCGCCCGCGATGAAAACCTGATCGATATCGAAACCGACAAGGTAGTGCTCGAACTGCCCGCGCCCGACGCCGGCGTGATCATTGAATTGCTCAAGGGTGATGGCAGCACCGTTGTCGCCGGCGAAGTCATCGCCAAGCTGGATACCGAAGCCAAGGCCGGCGCCGTCGCAGCTCCTGCGGCAGCGTCAGGCGCTGCGCCTGCAGCCGCCCCTGCTGGTGACCCGGTGGCTGCAGCCATTTCGAATCTGGCTTCGAATGCCGCCGCCGGTGTCGCAATGCCTGCGGCTGCGAAGATGCTGGCCGACAACAAAATGACGACAGCCCAGGTGCCCGGCACTGGCCGCGATGGCCGCGTCACCAAGGGTGATGTGATCACTGCCCTGGAAAACAAGCCGGCCGCACCGGCGCCTGTCGCTGCGCCCGCTGCCAAGCCGGCGCTGCAGCAAGTTGCCGCTCCCGGCGGGCCCAACCTCGGCAATCGTCCGGAAGAGCGCGTGCCAATGAGCCGCCTGCGCGCACGTATCGCCGAGCGTCTGCTGCAATCGCAATCGACTAATGCAATCCTGACGACGTTCAACGAAGTCAATATGCAGCCGGTCATGGACCTGCGCAACAAGTACAAGGACAAGTTCGAGAAAGAGCATGGCGTGAAGCTCGGCTTCATGTCTTTCTTCGTGAAGGCCACGGTTGCCGCACTGAAGAAATACCCGATCCTGAACGCTTCCGTCGATGGCAACGACATCGTGTACCACGGCTACTTCGACATCGGTATCGCGGTCGGCTCGCCGCGCGGCCTGGTCGTGCCTATCCTGCGCGATGCTGACCAGATGAGCATCGCCGACATCGAGAAGAAGATTGCCGAGTATGGCGTCAAGGCCAAGGACGGCAAGCTGACGCTGGACGACCTGACCGGCGGCACCTTCTCGATTTCCAACGGTGGCGTATTCGGCTCCATGCTCTCGACACCGATCATCAACCCGCCGCAGTCCGCAATCCTGGGCGTGCACGCAACCAAGGACCGCCCGGTCGTTGAAAACGGTCAGATCGTGATCCGTCCGATCAACTACCTGGCTATGTCCTATGACCACCGCATCATCGACGGTCGCGAAGCTGTGCTCGGCCTGGTGGCGATGAAGGAAGCACTGGAAGATCCGGCACGCTTGCTGCTGGACCTGTAAAAAGTCATGCGCTGAGTACACGGGGCAGGGAAGATTTCCTGCTCCGTGTGCCTTGTCCATCCTGCGGAAAAATAGGTTAGGTATATGTCGAAAAATTTTGATGTGGTTGTCATCGGCGGCGGTCCCGGTGGCTATATCGCAGCGATCCGTGCTGCGCAACTCGGCTTCAGCACTGCGTGTATCGATGAATGGAAAAATGCCAAGAACGGCCCGGCACCGGGCGGTACCTGCACCAACGTCGGCTGCATTCCCTCCAAGGCGCTCCTGCAGTCGTCCGAACATTTTGAACACGCCGGTCATTCCTTTGCAGACCATGGCATCGAGGTTAAGGGACTCGGCCTGAATCTCGGTCAGATGCTGGCACGCAAGGACACCATCGTTAAGCAGAACAATGACGGCATCCTGTTCCTGTTCAAGAAAAACAAAGTGACGTTCTTCCACGGTCGCGGTTCTTTCGTCAAGGCAGGCGCCGACGGTTACGAGATCAAGGTGGCTGGCGCTACCGAAGAAAGCATTACCGGCAAGCACATCATTGTTGCGACCGGTTCGAATGCACGTGCATTGCCGAACGCAGCGTTCGATGAAAAACTGATTCTGTCGAACAGTGGCGCGTTGGCGATCGACGCGGTGCCAAAGAAGCTGGGCGTGATTGGCGCGGGCGTGATCGGTCTGGAGATGGGTAGCGTATGGCGCCGCCTCGGTGCAGAAGTCACTGTGCTGGAAGCATTGCCGACTTTCCTCGGCGCGGTCGACGAACAAATCGCCAAGGAAGCGAACAAGCTCTTCACCAAGCAAGGCTTGGCGGTCAGCCTCGGCGTGCAGATCGGTGCCGTTACCACAGGCAAGAAAGACGTCACTGTCGAATACACCGACAACAAGGGTGCGGCACAGAAGGCGGTATTCGACAAGCTGATCGTGTCGATCGGCCGCGTGCCTAACACTATCGGTTTGAACGCAGAAGGCGTCGGCCTGAAGCTGGACGAACGTGGTTTCGTCGCGGTTGATGGCGACTGCAAGACCAGCTTGCCGAATGTCTGGGCCGTTGGCGACGTGGTCCGCGGGCCGATGCTGGCGCACAAGGCGGAAGAAGAGGGTGTAGCGGTTGCCGAACGCATTGCCGGACAGCATGGGCATGTGAACTTCAATACAATTCCCTGGGTCATATATACATCTCCGGAAATTGCATGGGTCGGCAAGACCGAACAGCAATTGAAGGCCGAAGGCGTCGCTTACAAGGCGGGTACCTTCCCCTTCATGGCTAATGGCCGTGCTCGCGCACTCGGAGATACCTCGGGTATGGTGAAGTTCCTGGCCGATGCCAAGAGCGATGAAATCCTCGGCGTACACATCGTAGGCCCGATGGCGTCGGAACTGATTTCCGAAGCTGTCGTGGCAATGGAATTCCGCGCTTCGGCGGAAGACATTGCACGTATCTGCCACGCGCATCCGTCCCTGTCCGAGGCGACCAAGGAAGCCGCACTTGCCGTTGACAAGCGTTCGCTGAACTTCTAGGAGCTGCCACATGCGCCACCTGATCCTGCTACTGCCACTTGCACTGGCTGCATGCGCAACAACCGGATCAGGCGGCAGCGGCATTGCAATCGATACTGCTGCCGGCGGTCAGGCATTGCCGGGTGCGAACTGTATCGTCAGCACCAACGCGGGAAACTGGAATGTCCTAACCCCTGCAACGGTTAATGTCGGCAGTCCCAACGGCGACTTGCGCGTCATCTGCAACAAGAGCGGTTACCGGACATCGGAGATGGTCTTCAGACCATCCAATCCATTGGGTTCCAGCGTGGGATTGGGAGCCGGCGGTGGAGGTGGTCATGTCGGCGTCGGTGTCGGACTCAGTTTTCCGATACGGCTGGGTGGTGGAAGCTATCCATCACGCGTGACCGTCGATATGAATCCGCAATAGTGCAGTTCTGTTTGCTAAGGCAATCAATCGCGAACGATGCAAGGACTGCCTTTGTTTTGGCAAGCTGTCCGATGGTGAGATGCGTCGGGTGCAATCCGGTTTAGTTGGAATTAGAAGTGGGCGAGCCGGTCTCGCCCATTTTCATGTTTGCCACATGCTTCGCGTTGCGCGGCAGAGGCCAAGAGTGAAAACGATATGAACGTCAGGGAGTTTTACGAGCACGCACTTGCCCAGCGCGGCTATCAGTCCGATGAAGCGCAGCGACGGGCGGTCGATCGCTTGCAGCAGGCATACGAAGACTGGGTCGGCTACAAGAATCAGCGCTCCAGTACTTTGCGTCGTCTTATCAGCCGCCCCGAGGTGCCGCGCGGCGTGTACATGTGGGGCGGCGTCGGACGCGGCAAGTCCTTCCTGATGGATAGCTTCTACTTGGTGGTGCCGGTCGTGCGCAAGACGCGGCTGCATTTCCATGAATTCATGCGCGGCGTGCACCGCCAATTGGACGACCTGAAAGGCGTCGCCGATCCGCTGAATGAGGTCGCTCGCCGCATCGCCAAGAAACACCGGCTGATCTGCTTTGACGAATTCCATGTGTCCGACATTGCGGATGCGATGATCCTGTACAACCTGTTGAAGGCGCTGTTCGAAAACGGGGTGTCTTTCATCATGACATCGAATTACGTGCCGGACGCCTTGTATCCCGATGGGCTGCACAGAGATCGGATATTGCCCGCGATTGCCTTATTGAAGAGTCGTCTCGATGTGCTGAACGTCGATGCGGGCCTCGACTATCGCAAGCGCGTTCTTGAACAGGTGGATGCCTATCACACGCCCCTGGGGGCCACCGCAGATGAGGCAATGCGCACAGCCTTCGCCAACATCGCCGAAACTGCCGACGAAGATCCGCGCATTCATATCGAAGCGCGGGAAATCAAGGCTTTACGTCGTGCCGGCGGCGTCGTCTGGTTCGATTTCGCCACCTTGTGCGGCGGGCCTCGTTCGCAAAACGATTATCTGGAGATCGCCAGCCGCTTCCATACGGTCGTGCTGTCGAGCGTGCCGCAGATGTCGGCCGCGATGTCGTCCGAAGCACGGCGCTTCACCTGGTTGATCGACGTCCTGTACGACCACAAGGTGAAGCTGCTCATGTCTGCCGAGGTAGTGCCTGACCAGCTCTATACGGAAGGCATGCTCGCCAACGAATTTCATCGCACCGTTTCGCGTATCATCGAGATGCAGTCCTCCGAGTACATGCAAAGCGAGCGCCGCGATGTTGCGGGTTCGATTGCGTGACCGAATCTTCCGAAACGAGAATTCAGATGAAAGCCTTGCAACGTACGCTTTGTTTCCTGGTTGCAGCCGGCGCCTTCGCAGCATCATGCGCGGTATCGGCCCAGCAAGCCGGCAATCCGTCTTCCGGATCGGCTGACCCAAACAGTGTCGTCAGCCGCTTTCCGGCGGGCTCCATCAAATCGATCGAGATGGCAGATACTGCACTTGCCGACGCGAACAGGGAGCGTGCTGAAATTCAGGCGCGGTTTGCCCAGGAAGAGCAGGCATGTCATCCGAAATTCTTCGCCAGTTCCTGTGTTGAAGACGCCAAGGAAAGACGACGTCGCGCTCAACTCAAGCTGCGTCCGGTGGAAATCGAGGCAAATACCTTCAAGCGACAGGCCCGCGTAACGGCACGGGATGAGGCGCTCGCCACGAAGCGGCAAAAGGATGCTGCAGCAGGCATCGATCGCGACTCCGCGACTCCGCCGATGTCGTCAACTCCGCCGACTTCTGCAGCAAAGGGGAACGAGGCAGTTCAGGAACCATCGGAAAAAGCGCCAAAGAACAAGCCGAAACACGCACAAGGAAAACCGTCACCAGATCGTGCCGCGCGCCATGAGAGTCGTCAAGAGCAGGCAAGGGCAGAAGAGGAAGCAAATGCCGCAAAGCGCGCACAAAACATCGCCGACTATGAAAAGAAGGTAAAGGCATCCGAACAGCGCCAACAGGAAATTGCCCGGCGCAAGGCGGAGAAGCAGCAGAAAGTCGAAGAAAAGCGACAACTCAAGAACCAGGCCGCGCCGGCGGAAACATCGCCATCAGCGCCTGCCCCCGTTCCTGCTGCCGCTGGCGCCGCAAAATGAACATTCCCGATTGATATCGAACGCGACGGGGTCGATTCGAAATCGACCTTGGCTAGCGTCGCCTTTAGTCAAAAGCTGTCCGGCTCAAACAGCTCTTCGCATCTTTTCCGCTGTGTACGACTTGGTTTCCGTCACGGGTTCGGCAAGTTTGACAATAGCCAATGTGCAATTATCAGCGGACTGGCCCGAAGCGCGTTCGCGTACTTTGGTGATCAGTAGCTCTGATGCCTTTCGCGGCGAATTGACGGCAATCGCTGCGCCCAATTCGGCATCGGTGAAATAATGCCAAAGGCCGTCGCTGCATAATAAAAAAGCATCTCCTGCCTTCAAGCCGTCATAGCGGGCGACGGTTACTTCAGGTTCGCTGTCATGCGATCCCAATGCGCTGAGCAACACGTTTGATAGATGATGGTCACGCGCTTCGGCGCGGGAAAGCTTGCCTTCCTTGATCAGGCCTTCCACATAGGAATGATCGATCGTACGGTCCACACAGTTAGGTCCGTCGAAGCGATAGAGCCGTGAGTCGCCGACATGTGCCCAGACGGCGCTTCGCTCCGGTGTGATCACAAGAACAACAACCGTACTGTGGGGTTTCTTTTCCGAGGAAAATGCAGAAAGTTTGATAATCGTATGCGCATCACGTGCAATCGTCGCAAGCATGGTTGGCACATCGTCGGTTTGCGGTGAAAACAGATCAAAAGCCTGTTTTGCGGTACGCAGAACCTGCTCGGCCGCAAGCGCGCCGCCGCTCAATCCTCCCATGCCGTCAGCCAGCACCGCCATCACGTAACCGGGCGCTTTGGGGGCCGTGAACAAGCCAGTACGATCCTGCTGTTCGTGGCGATCGCCGATATGCTGTGCTGTCCCTGCTTCAATCTTGTATTGGCTCATACCTAGGAGTAGAGGAAACGTCTCGTTAAAAAATTATTGCATGCAGAAAACTTCGTCTTACTATTTGTAGGCATTTGTTACATCTCCTGTGGCTAAGGGATGTGGTGCTCAGCCTTTTGTTGTGTGTTGCAATGTTTCATTCAATTATCCTGTTTCATTCGAGCATCGTCTTTCAGTTTTAATATGGGCGTACGGCTGCATTGCTAGGCGCATTGCCTTTTCCCTCTTAAAATAACGGGTTACCGCATTTCCTCTATTGGCCATGATTCCAACTGCAGACATTCAACGACGTATTATCGAGTTAGAAGTGGAGCATCGTGACCTCGATGCGGTCATCGATTTGCTTACCCGCGATGCCCTGCATGATGAACTCCAGCTGCGGCGTTTAAAGAAGCGCAAGCTACAGCTCAAGGATCATATAACATTGTTGAAAATGCAACTAATTCCTGACGTCCCCGCTTAGGAAAATCAGAATTGCCTTCCGATTGCCTGCTTTGACCGACCACACTGTTTCTTCAGATTTCATTCCGGCCGCGGAAAACCACGACGCCGACATCGACAAGCTGTTTGGCGTGGCGGGCCCGCTCAGCCAGGCAGTCGGCGGTTTCAGACCGCGCCAGTCCCAGACCGAAATGGCAAAGGCCATCGCTAACGCGATAGCCGGCCGGCAAACGCTGATCGCGGAAGCCGGCACCGGCACGGGTAAAACGTTCGCTTACCTGGTGCCTGCCTTGCTGTGGGGCGGCAAGGTCATGCTCTCCACCGGCACCAAGAATTTGCAGGACCAGCTCTACCTGCGTGACATACCTACCGTGCGCAAAGCGCTGAATGCGCCGGTTTCCGTTGCCTTGCTCAAGGGGCGGGCCAATTACGTATGCCATTTTCATCTTGAACGCACATTGCAGAATGGTCGCCTGACATCGCGCGACGATGTGGGCTATTTGCGTGAGATATCGCGCTTCATGAAGACTACCAGTTCGGGTGACAAGGCCGAGCTGTCCAAGGTGCCGGAAACGGCTCCGGTGTGGAATCTGGTTACCTCGACCCGCGACACCTGCATGGGCGCCGAATGTCAGTACTACCAGGACTGCTTTGTCATGAAGGCGCGGAAAGAGGCGCAGCAGGCCGATGTCGTCGTCGTCAATCATCACTTGTTTTTTGCGGATGTCGCGCTCAAGGATACGGGCGTTGCGGAATTGCTTCCGACCGCAAATACTGTGATTTTTGACGAGGCACACCAATTGCCGGACACCGCCACGCTGTTCTTCGGCGAAACGGTGTCGACCTCCCAGGTCCTGGAATTGTGCCGCGACGTCCTCGCTGAGGGACTTGCGCATGCACGCGATGGTGCGGACTGGGCCAAAGTGGTCTCCACCGTGGAGCGTGCTGCACGCGACCTCAGGCTGGCGTTTCCGCAGGATATAGTCAGACTGGCCGTCAATCAGATCGCTCCGTCCAGCGCATTCTTCCCGGCGCTCGACACGCTGCGCGACGAATTGCACGGGATGACCGCCGTGCTCGAGACGCAGGCCGAACGCGCGGAAACGATAGAGCAGTGCCGCACGCGCGCAGTTGAACTCGGCAACAAACTTTCTGCATGGAGCAGCGCCAACAATGCAGGCGGCGCCGAGGCTGGTGCCGGCGATGGTGCACACGACAAGGTGCTGTGGGTCGAGGCATTTTCCTCTTCCCTGCAATTGCATCAGACGCCTTTGTCGATCGCACCGATCTTCAGCAAGCAGCGCGAAGGTTCGCCGCGATCCTGGATCTTCACGTCCGCCACACTGGCGGTCAAGAACGATTTCAATCACTACACCTCGCAAA
Organism: Noviherbaspirillum saxi; assembly: GCF_003591035.1. Taxonomy (NCBI): domain Bacteria; kingdom Pseudomonadati; phylum Pseudomonadota; class Betaproteobacteria; order Burkholderiales; family Oxalobacteraceae; genus Noviherbaspirillum; species Noviherbaspirillum saxi. The sequence continues at coordinate 2,067,155 of NZ_QYUO01000001.1, read as the reverse complement.
TGGGCTTGTGGAACGAGCCCGCCCAGTCGTGGCCCAGCCCCTTCGACTACCCCAACCAGGGTTTGCTGTACGTGCCGGAAAATCTTCCGCAACCGAACTCGTTCGACTATACCGATGCGGTCATCGACGCCGCCTTGCCGATGATAGAAGCAGCTGGTGGCCGTACTTTCCTGCTGTGCACGACGATACGCGCGGTCAATCGGGCTGCGGACCGGCTGCGCGAGGAATTCGAAAAGCGCAAGCTTCCTTTCCCGCTCATGGTCCAGGGCGAGTCGGGACGCACCGAACTGCTCGATCGCTTCCGTGCCGCCGGAAACGCTGTCCTGATCGGAAGCCAGAGCTTCTGGGAAGGCGTGGACGTGCGCGGCGATGCCTTGTCGCTGGTGATTATCGACAAGCTGCCGTTTTCGCCGCCCGACGATCCGGTGCTGGCCGCGCGTATCGATGCGATGGAAAAGAAGGGATTGAACGGGTTCGTTCATCATCAGTTGCCGGAAACGATCATCAATCTAAAGCAGGGCGCCGGCCGCCTGATACGCGATGAGCGGGATCGCGGCGTATTGATGATCTGCGATCCCCGCCTGATCTCCAAACCTTATGGACGCCGTATCTGGCAAAGCCTGCCGCCGTTCCGGCGCACCCGCGACGCTGCCATGGCGAAGGCGTTTTTTGAACCGGTCCAGGCCGATGCAGGACAGGCCACGCCTGCATAGCGCGGACGCACATAGGTTATGCTGCCGAGCATATCGGCGGCAAACCTCGCTATACTGGCGGAGCCGCCGCATTCTGCCTACGTCCGAAGAGAAACCATGCCAGAATCTGTTGTTTCATTAGTCCCGCTGCGTACCGCCGACCTTGCTGTCGGCAAGCCGTTACGGGAAGCAGTTTATGATTGGCACGGCAAGGTACTGCTTGCAGCGGGCTATGTGATTGAAAGCCAGACCCAGCTTGATGGTCTGATAGAGAATGGATTCATCAAGGATGCATCCTGGGATCTTGCCTCATCATTGCCTCCGTCGCGTCAACCGTTTGTCTCCGCGCCGCCGAAAAAGCCCGCTCCAGAGATTCCCAGGGAAGACCCGAATGCGAGCAAGGAAGTCATCGTTGGCATGGACGACGTACGCTGGTATGTCGGCGAAACGCTCTACCTGCAATTGATCGACAATCCCGCGGTGCGCTATACCGTGCGCATGATCGGCTTCGTCAAGAACAAGACAGTGTTTGTCACCGCACCCGCCATCGACGGGAAGTTTGAATTTATCCGGGAAGGACAGACCTTCGTCGTACGCGCATTTTCAGGAAAGAAGGCATATGCGTTCGTCACGGTGGCCGTCAAATCCATGCATACGCCGCATCCCTATCTTCACCTTGCGTATCCCAAGGAAGTTCGTTGCACGGTGGTGCGCAAGGGAGTACGAGCGGAAGTGGAAATCATCGCCGCAGTGTCGCTCGGCGCGCCAGGACGGGCCGGCGCGGCAATCGTGACCGACCTCAGCATGGGCGGGGCTTCCGCCACCATCAAACAAATTCTCGGGTCCAAAGGGGAAGAGGGCCAGATCAAGTTCAAGGTCCATGCCGCCGGCCAGGATGAATTCCTCAATCTGAAGACCGTGTTGCGGTCGGTAGCACCGTCCGAAAATGGTGACGGATTCAAGCATGGCTTTGAATTTGTCGACGTGTCGATTCACGACCGGCTGATTCTGTCGGCGTTTGTGCACCAGACCCTCGCAGAAGGGGACTGACCGGAGCAGCAAGCCGCTCCGGTCCATCTGCGCCTACTCTGTGCTTCGGCTTATTTCTGCGGTTGAATCACGACCTTGCCGGTCACCTTGCGTGCCGCCATATCGTTCAAGGCTTGCGCCGTGTCGGCAAGTGCATAGCGTCCGGAAATATGCGGCCGGATTTTCCCTTCCGCCATCCAGCCCATCAGTTCGCGCATGGCGGCGAGATTGGCCTTGGGCTCGCGTCGCGCGAATTCGCCCCAGAATACCCCAACTAGCGATGCCCCCTTGAGCAGCGGCAGGTTCAGCGGCAGCTTGGGAATTTCACCGTTGGCAAAGCCGATCACAAGATAACGGCCGCGCCATCCGATCGAGCGGAATGCCGGTTCGGCATACACACCACCAACGGGGTCGTAGATCACATCCGGGCCTTTGCCGCCGGTTTCTGCCTTGATGGCTTCACGCAAATCCTGCGTGGTGTAGTTAATTGTGGCATCAGCCCCATGATCCTTGCATACCGCGAGTTTTTCGTCGGTGGATGCAGCTGCGATGACACGTGCGCCGAGCGCCTTGCCGATTTCAATAGCAGCAAGCCCGACGCCGCCCGCAGCGCCAAGCACGAGCATTGTTTCGCCGGCCTTTAATTGCGCACGGTCCACAACGGCGTGATGGGAAGTTCCATAGGTCAGGGTGACTGCTGCCGCCGTATCGAAATCCAGGCCTGGCGGCATGGGCATGACCAGCTGAGCCGGCACGGCGATCTGTTGCGCGAATGCGCCCTGGCTGACGAACGCAAGGACCTTGTCGCCGACCTTGACGTTCGTGACGCCTTCGCCGACCGCGCGGACAATGCCGGCGAGTTCGCTGCCCGGTGTGAATGGCAGCTCAGGCTTGAACTGATACTTGTTTTGAATGATCAGCACATCCGGGAAATTGACGCCGGCGGCCTGTACATCAATCGTCACCTGGCCGGGGCCAGGTACAACATCTGGCAAATCCTCTACAACCAGCGTATCGGGAAGTCCCCATGTCTTGCAGAGGATGGCTTTCATCTTGTCTCCTTATATTGTCAGTAATTCATAAAAAAGAACGGTCGTTTTATTCTAAGCTTATACCGCAAAATGTCAATATAGGCGGCCTATGCAACATGGTCGCAGCATTGCATCGGGTAAAATTCAATCATGAAAATTCTTGTCAGTAACGACGACGGATACCTGGCGCCAGGTATCTTAGCGTTGGTTGAGGCGCTGCGCCCGATCGCAGAAATTACCGTTGTTGCTCCCGATAGCAATCGTTCGGGCAGCTCCAACTCACTCACGCTCGATCGACCTCTTTCTGTTTATCGCGCGGAGAACGGCTTTTATTTTGTGAACGGCACGCCATCGGATTGCGTGCATGTGGCGCTGACAGGCGGATTGAGCTTCAAACCCGACCTCATCGTTTCCGGCATCAACCAGGGACAGAATATGGGTGACGACACGCTTTATTCCGGCACCGTCGCTGCTGCAACCGAAGGGTTTCTGTTCGGGATCCCTGCCATTGCGTTCTCGCAGGTGGAAAAGGGATGGGAGCATATCGACACGGCGGCACGCATTGCGCGCGAGTTCGTGGAACAGCGTGCCGACATTCTGGCGGGCCCATATCTGTTGAACATCAATATTCCGAATCTGCCTTACGAAGAGATCAAGGGGCTGGAAGCGACCCGCCTCGGAAAGCGGCACGAGTCCGAGGCGGTAATCAGAACGCAGGATCCGCATGGACGCGAGATTTTCTGGATCGGCCCGGCAGGCAAGGCCAAGGACTCGGGGCAGGGTACCGACTTTCATGCCGTGATCAACGGTTTCGTATCCGTTACGCCGCTGCAGATAGATCTGACGCATACAGCGCAACTTGATCTGCTCAGACGAGGCCTGTCATGATCGACAAGGACAAGCGCTTTCCGTTGCCATTGTCATCCGTCGTTGAAAAAAATCGCAAGCCCGCGGCGGGCACCTCATCCTCGGCAAAGGTAGCGACGCCGCAGACTGCGACACAAAATGCCGCGCGCCATATCCAGCGAGGCGCGTTCTCCTCTGACTCGCAAACTTCCCAATCAGCGCGCCCCGCTGCCCAGCCGCTTCAGGCGAACCGCCCGACGCCGCTGGTATCCGACGCCGTGCGCATGGCAATGGTAGCGCGTGTCGCCAAGCAGGGCGTCAAGGACGCAAAGGTGCTCGCCGCGATGGAAGCGGTGCCCCGGCATATGTTTGTCGAACCCGGTTTGTCGGGACAGGCCTATATCGATGCATCCCTTCCGATCGGCCACCATCAGACCATATCGCAGCCGTACATCGTTGCGCGCATGATCGAAGTCATGCGTACGAACGGCAACGGCGGTGCACTGAACAAAGTATTGGAAATCGGAACCGGCTGCGGCTATCAGGCCGCGGTGCTGTCGCTGGTGGCAAAGGAAGTGTATTCGATCGAACGCGTCAAACCCTTGCATGAACTGGCCAAAGCCAATCTGCGCCCCTTGAGGATTGCCAACATCCGGTTGCAGTATGGAGATGGTATGCTTGGACTTCCGCAAGTGGCACCCTTCGATGGCATTATCCTGGCTGCCGCCGGACTGGAAGTGCCGCAGGCATTGCTGGATCAGTTGAGCGTCGGCGGCAGATTGGTGGCACCGGTCGGTGCGCGTCATCAGGTGCTGCAGCTCATCGAACGCGTCAGCAAATTCGAATGGACCAAAACGACGCTTGAAGATTGTCACTTTGTCCCCTTGCGCCCCGGCGTCATGTAGCATCGTGCGGACACGGTATGGACAGACAGCGGCCGCTGTCGCCAAATGTTAATAGTATGAGAATGAGAAAAACACGTTTCCTGTTTATCGTTGCAATGCCCCTGCTGATCGCTGCCTGTACCACGGGACGCGGCCCTGCTCCTGTTGTGGATCGGCAGGTTGTTCCCAGGGTCGCCGAAGCGCCCAAGCCTCCGGTGACCGTTCCAGCGCAGCCGAGCACCGTACCGGGGCAAAGAACTGACAACCGAGGCTACTACACGGTACGCAAAGGCGACACGCTATTGCAAATCGCTCTCGACTTTGGGCAAAATTACCGCGATCTCGTCACCTGGAACAATCTTGCCAATCCGAACGACATCAAGGTGGATCAGGTGTTGCGAGTCATGCCTCCGGAAGGAGCACCGCAAACCGGTAGCGTAACGGCTGCAACGGGCGTGGAAGTTCGGCCGCTTACGCCCGGGGCATCCATTGCTGGCAGCGCACTGTCGCACAAGTCCGGACCACGCGGCGAAAAGCGGCCATATTCAGACGCTACCCTGGCGGAAATGCAAAAGCCCGATTCCATGGCAAATTCGGCGCCGGCTGCGCCGGTGCCGAAGGCAGAGCCGCCGAAGACGGCGGACAAGTCGCCGGAACCCGCACCTGCGCAGGGCCCGGATGAGGAAAATATTGCATGGATATGGCCGGCGGACGGCAAGGTAATTTCCGCATTCACTGAAGGAAAGCGCGGCATCGATATTGCCGGCAAGATGGGCCAACCCATTCTGGCGGCGGGTTCGGGCAAAGTACTGTATGCTGGCAGCGGAATTCGTGGTTATGGCAACCTGGTGATTGTCAAACACACCAACAATCTGTTGTCCGCATATGCGCATAACAAAACCATCTTCGTCAAAGAAGATCAAAATGTCAGCAAAGGCCAGAAAATTGCAGAGATGGGTAACTCCGACACCGATGAGGTGAAACTGCATTTTGAGATACGTCAGCAAGGAAAGCCGGTCGATCCCTCTAAATTTTTGCCAAACCGCTAAATGAACCGCAACCCTCACGACCCTCTGGATGATGATGCGTCGCCGGATGACATGTCCGAAGGCATGTCGCTCAACGCGTCCGGCGACGGACCGTTGATCGACGAAGCCGATGCCGAGCAGGGAGTGGTTGTGCCCGTTGCGGACCCTGTCGACGAGTTGAAAACCGTACTGGCGGCCGAACTGTCGACCGATACGACGCAGCACTATCTGAACCAGATCGGAGCGCGTCCGTTGCTCAAGGTCCAGGAAGAAGTGCATTACGCGACGCTGGCCAAGCAGGGAAATTTCGAAGCGCGCCAGAAAATGATCGAGCACAACCTGCGGCTGGTTGTTTCGATCGCCAAGCATTACATCAATCGCGGCGTGGTGCTGCTCGATCTGATCGAGGAGGGTAATCTCGGCCTGATGCGAGCCATCGATAAATTCGAACCGGAACGAGGATTCCGTTTTTCCACGTATGCGACCTGGTGGATACGCCAAAGCATCGAACGGGCGATCATGAATCAGGCGCGTACCGTGCGTCTGCCGGTGCACATGGTGCGCGAGCTTAATCAGATCCTGCGTGCAAAATATCACCTTGAAGCTCAGCATCATGACGGCAAGGATGCGACAGCCGAAGACATCGCTCATCTCGTCGACCGCCCGGTAGAGGATGTGCAGGATATTCTGGCGTTGTCCGAGCATGCGACCTCGCTGGATGCACCGCTCGATAACGATCCTCAGGCCAGCCTGATGGATATGTTGCCGGGTGATGCGGACGACGGACCGGATTCGAGGGCGGAGCACCATGAGATGATGGTGCTGGTGCGCGACTGGCTCAAGAAACTGCCGGATAAGCAGCGCGTCGTGATCGTGCGGCGTTTCGGCCTTGATAACGATGATCCGGCGACCCTGGAAGAACTTGCATCCGAGATGAGCGTCACGCGTGAACGTGTGCGCCAGATTCAGCAGGAAGCCCTGGTCAAACTCAAGAGAGCGTTAACCGCTCGCGGTGTCGGCAAGGACGCCTTGTTGTGATCCCGGTTTTGGTATTCGACATCGAGACGATTCCCGATGTGGCGGGTTTGCGCGCCTTGCAAGAGCATCCTGCAACAACCAGCGATGCCGAGGTTGCCGCCGCCGCCTTTGCTGCGCGCCGTGAGAGGACCGGGTCGGATTTTCTCCCGCATCATCTGCATCGCGTCGCCGCGATTTCCTGCGTGTTTCGCGACGACGAAGGCTTTCGCGTTCGTTCGCTTGGCACGCTGGAAGAGGCCGAACCCAAACTGATCCATGATTTCTTTCGCATCATCGACCGTTACACGCCTCAGCTGGTCTCGTGGAATGGGTCGGGATTCGATTTGCCGGTGTTGCATTATCGCGCCATGATCCATGGCGTCACTGCGTCCCGCTACTGGGAAATGGGCGATGAGGACCGTGACTTCAAATGGAACAATTATCTGAGTCGCTACCACACCAGGCATATGGACCTGATGGATTTGCTGGCGCTCTATACCGGACGCGCTAATGCGCCGCTCGACGACCTTGCCAAGCTCTGTGGTTTCCCCGGCAAACTGGGCGTGGACGGCTCCCAGGTATGGACGCTGTTTTCCGAAGGAAGACTCAAGGAAATTCGCGATTATTGCGAGACCGACGTGGTCAACACCTATCTCGTGTATTGCCGCTTCCTGCTGATGCGCGGTGTGATGACCAAGGAATCCTACGAAGAAGAAGTGGCCCTGGTCCGCTCTTCGCTGGCCGAACTGGACGCGCCGCACTGGAAGGAATATCTGGCCGCGTGGTAATCTGAGCGTCTGCGCATCTTCTCTTACACCTCGGACCGCCGGTCCGACATTTCAAATTTTTCTATGCAGCACAGCACGATCGTTATCGAATCCCTCGACATGGAAGGTCGGGGCGTTGGTCATTTACAGAATGAAGACGGCACGCCCGGCAAGGTCATCTTTGTGGAAGGCGCTTTGCCCGGTGAGCGGGTCGGTTTTCACTCGTTCCGGAAGAAGCCGAAATGGGAAGCCGCGACCCTGACCGAATTGCACAACGAATCCGCATTGCGGGTCACGCCGAAGTGCGTCTATTTCGGAACCTGCGGCGGCTGCGCGATGCAGCACCTTGAGCCATCCGCCCAGGTGGCGATCAAGCAGCGCGTTCTTGAAGACAATCTATGGCATATCGGAAAGGTCCGTGCCGAGCGCATGATGCGGCCCATGTACGGCCCGACTTGGGGATACCGTTATCGTGCGCGTCTTTCGGTACGCAACGTGCAGAAGAAGGGCGGGGTGCTGGTTGGCTTTCATGAGCGCAAATCTTCGTTTATTGCCGACATGAAGACCTGCGAAATTCTTCCGCCACATGTGTCGGCCATGCTGGTACCCCTGCGCCGTCTGGTGGAGTCGCTGTCGATTTTCGACAAGATGCCGCAAATCGAGCTGGCGGTCGGCGAAACCGTAACCGCACTGGTATTGCGCATCATGGGGCCGCTGACTGCCGACGACGAGGTAAAGCTCAGGTCGTTTGCGGATGAATTCCGCATCCAGTGGTGGTTGCAGCCCAAGGGCCCCGACACGGTATATCCGTTTTATCCCCTCGACGCGCAACTGAACTACCTGTTGCCGGAATTCGGCGTCACCATGCCGTTCAAGCCGACTGACTTTACCCAGGTAAATCATCACATTAACCGCGTGCTGGTAGCGCGCGCCCTGCGTCTGCTGGATGCCCAGCCGCATGAACGTGTGGCCGACCTGTTTTGCGGACTCGGCAACTTTACGCTTCCGATCGCGACCCAGGTGCGGGAGGTGGTCGGTATCGAAGGAAGTACGGCCCTGACCGAGCGGGCACTGGAAAATGCCAAGTTGAATGGCCTTGCGGACAAGACCAGTTTTTACTGTCGTAATCTGTTCGAGGCAAAGACGGAAGACTTCGTGGCGTTGGGCAAATTTGACCGTCTCCTGATCGATCCCCCACGTGAAGGAGCATTGGATGTCTGTCAGGCCATCGTCGGCTTGAAGGAATCCCATCCCGAAATGCAGCCCAAACGCATCGTTTACGTTTCTTGCAGTCCTGCAACGCTTGCTCGCGATGCAGGGTATCTCGTGCATCAAGGTGGATATCGGCTCAGCCAGGCCGGCGTCGTGAACATGTTTCCCCATACCGCGCACGTGGAGTCGATTGCGGTATTCGACTTGCCTGAATCAGACGCGGCCTGATAGACGGCGACCAAATAAAAAAGCCGACGTGTCCGTCGGCTTTTTGAGTTGCAACTACACCCGTGTCACTCGCGACTACCTCCGGCGATGCCGAGCAAAGCGAGTAGATTGGTGAAAATGTTATACACGTCGAGGTAAATTGCCAGCGTCGCGGAGATATAGTTTGTTTCGCCGCCGTTGATGATCTGCTGCACGTCATACAGAATGTAGGCGGAGAAAATGACAATCGCGAGCACTGAAACCACGAGATACAGGGCCGGCATCTGAAGGAAGATATTCGCGAGCGCGGCAACCAGTATCACCAGAACTCCTGCAAACAGCCATTTGCCGAGACCGGAAAAGTCTCGCTTGGATACAGTCGCAATGGTTGCCATGCCGGCAAAAATCGCGGCGGTTCCACCGAATGCCGTCATGATCAGCGAGGCGCCATTGGAAAATCCGAGCGTGTAACTGATCAGGCGGGATAGCATCAAGCCCATGAAAAACGTAAAGCCTAGCAGGATGGCTACGCCAAGGCCAGAGTTCTTGGTTTTCTCAATTGCATAAAAGAAACCGAATGCAATTGCCAGGAAGAGAAAGAAGCCGATGACCGGACTGCCGGAAAAGAGGTTGAACCGGAATTGCACGCCTACCCATGCGCCCAACACTGTGGGAAGCATTGAGATGGCAAGCAGCCAATAGGTGTTTCTCAGTACGCGGTTACGTACCACAAGTGCATCGGTTGACGCACCAAAAGTATGTGGAAGCTTGTGCTCCATATTTCCTCCATTCGGATTACTTGCCATGTATTGACAGCATAGCACGCATCAATACGCATTTTCTTGGGATAGATGGAACCAAGCGAAGTTCACGCCCTCAAAACGCGCTGGCTTTGAGGAAAGTCCTTGATAAGGGGCTTTCATGCTAAAATAGAAGGTTAGTTGCTTTATCAATTATCAATCTTAACCCTTTCTTTTTATTGGAGTTTTTACAGATGGCAATCGAGCGCACCCTGTCGATCATCAAACCGGACGCAGTAGCAAAAAACGTGATCGGTCAGATTTATACCCGTTTTGAGAACGCCGGCCTGAAAGTTATCGCCGCTCGCATGGCGCAGCTGTCCCGCACCGAAGCAGAAGGCTTTTACGCTGTTCACCGCGAACGTCCTTTCTTCAAGGACCTCGTCGATTTCATGATTTCCGGCCCGGTCATGATCCAGGCCCTCGAAGGTGAAGGCGCAATCGCCAAGAACCGCGAGCTGATGGGTGCAACCGATCCGAAGAAGGCAGACAAGGGCACGATCCGCGCCGACTTCGCCGATTCGATCGATGCAAACGCAGTACACGGATCCGACGCAGAAGAGACTGCAAAGGTTGAAATCTCGTATTTCTTCCCTGCGCTGAACGTCTACTCCCGCTAATTTAAAATCCGTTTGCCTTGGCCACCTGTCGTGAACAGGGCAAACAACATGATGAAGACTTGCCATGACGGACCTCACCAATCTGCTGGATCTCGATCCCGCGCAACTCGTTGCCTATTGCGGCGAGTTGGGTGAGAAACCGTTTCGCGCCAAACAATTGCAGCGCTGGATCCACCAGTTCGGCGCCAGCGATTTCGATGCAATGACCGACCTCGCGAAGTCCTTGCGCGATAAGCTGAGAACCCGCGCAACGATTTCCGCCCCCTCCATTATCAGTGACCACACCTCTGCCGATGGCACCCGCAAATGGCTGCTTGACGTCGGGCAAGGCAACGCGGTCGAAACCGTATTCATTCCCGAAGAAAACCGTGGCACCCTGTGTATCTCTACGCAGGCAGGATGTGCGGTCAATTGCAGGTTTTGCTCAACCGGCAAGCAGGGCTTTAGCCGCAACCTCACGGTAGGCGAAATCATTGGCCAGTTGTGGATGGCGGAGTTTGAATTGCGCCGTACCAAGGGAATCGAGCCAGGGCACAAAGGCGAACGTCAAATCACCAACGTGGTGATGATGGGTATGGGCGAACCCTTGCTGAATTTCGAGCCCACAGTGACTGCGCTCAAGCTCATGCTGGATGACAATGCCTATGGCTTGTCCCGCCGCCGCGTGACCGTGTCTACGAGTGGCGTGGTGCCAATGATGGACAAACTGTCGCAGGAATGTCCGGTAGCGCTTGCTGTCTCCGTCCATGCCTCGAACGATGAATTGCGAGACGGTCTGGTGCCTCTGAACAAGAAATATCCATTGGCCGATCTGATGGCCGCGTGCCGTCGCTATCTTGAGTTCGCTCCCAGGGACTTTATTACTTTTGAGTACTGCATGCTCGACGGCGTCAACGATACCGACGCGCATGCACGCGAATTGATCGCACTGGTGCAAGGCGGAAGCGAACCGGTGCCTTGCAAGTTCAACCTTATTCCTTTCAATCCTTTCCCGGAGTCGGGCCTGAAGCGGTCGAACAATCCGCGCATCAAGGCATTTGCCCAAATACTGATGGATGCGGGTATTGTCACTACCGTGCGCAAGACGCGTGGCGATGACATTGATGCAGCATGCGGACAACTGGCCGGGGAAGTTCAGGATCGCACGCGAGTGCAGGAGCGCATGCAAAAAATGGCGGAGTACCAGAAAAAATTTGGCAAGGACTTTGGTCGAATTGTCGAGGTGTCTCGGTGAGCCGCACTGCCAAGTTTGCCTGGTGCGCTTCGGTTGCAGCCATAGTGCTGCTGCTGGCGGGATGCGCCAGTACGCCTGGTTCCAGCGGCCGGGCCGAACTGCTGACAAGCTCCGATCAGACCGATAACCAGAAACGGGCACGCATACGTCTGCAGCTGGCAATTGGCTATTACGAGCAGCGTCAGCCCGCCGTGGCACTGGATGAAATCAAGCAGGCGCTGGCTGCCGATCCGGATTTCGCCGATGCCTACAGCATGCGCGGCCTGATTTACATGGAGATGGGCGAGCTGCGGCTGGCGGAAGATAACTTTCTGACTGCGCTCCGTTTCGCGCCCAATTCGCCTGATTTCAACAATAACTATGGCTGGTTCCTCTGCCAGAACGGGCGGGAACAGCAATCGATTTCCTATTTTGAAACCGCGTTAAAGAATCGTGCCTATCAGTCTCCGGCAAAGGCACTCAATAATGCGGGTACGTGCAGTCTCAAGCTGAAAGACAGGATTGCGGCCGAGCGGTATTTTTCGCAGGCATTTCAATATGATCCGGGCAACCCGTCGACCAATGTCAATCTTGCGCGGCTCTACTTCGATCGGCAGGATTTTGATCGGGCGAGATTCTATATCAGTCGCGTGATGAAAGCCGATGTCATGACGGCGGACGTGCTTTGGCTTGCCATCAGGATCGAACGCAAGCTAGGCGATCGTGCCGCCGAATCGAGTCTGGCCACCCAGCTGCGCCGTCGCCATGCGGGGTCTGCGGAATATGCCGCATATCAACGTGGAGCATTCAATGAGTGACGCAGGCATCAACGATGCGGCAATGTCCGGTGACCCGTCTGGTGGTCATCCGATTCTCGTTTCGCCGGGTGCGCAACTGGCTGCCCATCGGCAGGAGCGCGGTTGGAGCATTGAGCAGGTTGCTAGCCAGCTGAATCTCGCTCCGCGCCAGGTGGCTGCTATCGAGGCGGACGATTACCCGTCGCTGCCCGGTATGGCGATCGTGCGCGGATTCGTTCGTCAGTATGCCAAGCTGCTGAAGATCGATGCGACTCCGCTACTCGCGTCGCTTGGCGGTGAGACCGTGCTGGCACAGGAGTCGATTCGTCCGCGCCAGTCGCTGTCAACACCATTTTCCGAGGCCCGTCTGCCATCGATGACTGAACGTCATGGTGCATTTTCCTCTCGCTGGATTTTTGGTGTGCTGGCGGCGGTTCTCGCAGGTGCCGCCGGCTGGGTGATCCTGAATGACAAGGATATTGCGGACATGTCGAAGGCCGCCACTTCGCAGGTCAAGGACGGCATTGCCCAGATGACGGCGCCGGGACAGCCAAGCCCGGCGGCCGAGCCTGCTGTTCCGCTCGCCCCTCTGGCCGATTTGGGTTCGGTAGTGGAGCAGCCACTTCCTGTTCCCCCGTCAAATAGCGAGACTGCGCCGACGACCGGTGGACAGCAAGCCGCGACCACGCCCAACGCGTCCGCTGCGCTGCCTCAGTCCGCTCAAAGTGCCGGCGCTACGACCGGATCTTCAACGCCTGCCGTGGCAGCTGGCAAGGATGCGCTCGTCATCAACGCGCGTCAGGATTCATGGGTCGAGATCAAGCGAACAAGCGGCAGTCAGCCTATGCTGTCCCGCCTTTTGAAGGCCGGTGAGTCCGCATCCGTCGAGGTCACCGAACCGGTGTCGGTCGTGTTCGGAAATGCGGCCGGGGTCGATGCCAGCCTGCGCGGATCGGCAATAGAACTCAAGGTGCCGGGCAATGGCAACATTGCCCGGCTAACGCTGAAATAAGATCTCGTATGTCGACAATTACCCATCCAATCGCCTCAGGACCGCTCGCGCGTCGAAATGCCCGCGGCGTTTCAATTCGCTACGGCGCGAGAGAAGTCCTGGTCGGCGCCAATGCGCCGGTCGTCGTGCAGTCGATGACCAATACCGATACCGCCGATGCCGTTGGCACTGCGATTCAGGTCAAGGACTTGGCCCGTGCAGGATCGGAACTGGTACGCATTACGGTCAACAATCCCGAGGCGGCGGCGGCGGTGATCGCCATCCGCGAACAGCTCGACAAGATGGGCGTCGACGTACCGCTGGTGGGCGACTTCCATTACAACGGCCACAAGCTGCTATCCGACTTTCCGGAATGCGCGCAGGCGCTGTCGAAATATCGTATCAATCCCGGCAACGTGGGGCAGGGTGCAAAGCGCGACACGCAGTTTGCGCAGATGATCGAAATCGCCTGCAAGTACGACAAGCCGGTCCGCATCGGCGTGAACTGGGGAAGTCTGGATCAAGCGCTGCTGGCGCGTATCATGGATGAAAATGCACGCCGCTCCGAGCCATGGACTGCGCAGGCTGTCATGTATGAAGCGCTGGTGACCTCCGCCATCGAAAATGCGCAACGTGCCGAAGAAGTGGGCCTCGCAGGTGACAAGATCATCCTGTCGTGTAAAGTCTCCGGCGTGCAGGATCTGATTGCCGTCTACCGTGAACTGGCGCGCCGCTGCGATTATCCGCTGCATCTCGGCCTGACCGAGGCTGGCATGGGGAGCAAGGGTATCGTTGCATCGACCGCCGCGCTGTCGGTACTGCTGCAGGAAGGTATCGGCGACACGATACGGATTTCGCTTACGCCCGAACCCGGCGGTGACCGCACCAAGGAAGTTGTCGTCGCACAGGAAATTCTCCAGACCATGGGGCTGCGCAAGTTTGCGCCCATGGTGATCGCCTGCCCGGGTTGCGGCCGGACCACGTCGACCGTTTTCCAGGAACTGGCCGACAAGATCCAAACCTATCTGCGCGACCAGATGCCGGTCTGGAAAAAGCAATATCCCGGCGTCGAAAACATGAACGTCGCCGTGATGGGCTGCATCGTCAATGGCCCGGGCGAATCGAAACACGCCAATATCGGCATCAGCCTGCCGGGCACCGGGGAATCCCCGGCTGCACCGGTATTCGTTGACGGAGAAAAGAAAGTCACGTTGCGTGGCGAACGGATTGCCGAAGAGTTCCAGGACATCGTGCTGGACTATGTAAAAAACCGTTATGGAAAAGAAGCGGTGGCCGTCTAGGCCATCGCATGTAAAGCGTTATCAGAATGTCAGAAATCAAAAAAGCAGAAAAAATCGTCGGCGTAAAAGGAATGAACGACATCCTGCCGAGCGATGCGCCGCTCTGGGAGCTATTTGAAAATACCGTGCAATCGGTACTCAAAAGCTATGGCTTCCAGCAGATTCGCACACCTATCGTCGAACCCACCGCCTTGTTCGCGCGAGGACTGGGCGCGGTAACCGATATCGTTGAAAAGGAAATGTATTCCTTCGTCGATTCGATGAACGGCGACCAGCTTACCCTGCGTCCGGAAAGCACTGCTAGTGTCGTGCGTGCTGCGCTGGAACACAATTTGACCTACGACGGTCCGAAGCGGCTCTGGTACATGGGTCCGATGTTCCGTCACGAAAAGCCGCAACGCGGCCGCTACCGCCAGTTTCACCAGGTCGGTGCCGAAGCGCTGGGTTTCACCGGTCCCGATGTCGATGCCGAGCTGATCATGCTGTGCCAGCGCCTGTGGGACGATCTCGGTCTGCAGGATATCCGCCTTGAGCTCAACTCCATTGGCAATGCGGAAGAGCGTAGCCGTCACCGCGCGGATCTGGTCGCCTACTTCGAACAGCACAAGGAACTGCTGGATACCGACGCGCAGCGTCGCCTGCATTCGAATCCGCTGCGTATCCTGGACACGAAAAATCCGGTAATGCAGGCCATGGTTAATGCTGCTCCCAAGCTGCTCGATTACCTTGGCGAAGAGTCGCGCTCCCACTTCGAGGGCGTGCAAAAAATCCTTCGGCACAACAGCATTCCATTCACCATCAATCCTCGGCTGGTACGAGGCATGGATTATTACAATCGTACCGTGTTCGAATGGGTGACCGATCAGCTCGGTTCGCAAGGCACCGTCTGCGGTGGCGGCCGTTATGATCCGTTGATCGAAATGTTCGGCGGCAAGCCGACGCCTGCTTGCGGCTTTGCGATCGGTGTCGAGCGCCTGCTTGAGCTGCTCAAGGTCAGCGGAGAACAGTACGCACCGAACCAATGCGATGTCTACGTGGTGCACCAGGGCGAGGAAGCGCAGCTACAGGCCTTCGTCGTCGCCGAGCGCCTGCGCGATGCCGGGCTGGATGTGGTTCTCAACTGTACATCGCCAAGTGGCGGCGCCAGCTTCAAGTCACAAATGAAGCGTGCCGATGCCAGTGGAGCCGGCTTCGCCGTCATCATCGGCGAAGACGAAGTTGCCAAAGGCGTTGCGGCTGTCAAAAACCTGCGCGCGGAAGATGTCGACAACAACCAGGTTACCGTCCCGCTGGAGTCGGTTGCCGCGCATGTCCTCGACCAGATCGTTTGCGGCGATGAATGCGACGATCCCACCCACCACCACCTTCACTGATTAGAAACATCATGGCATACGATCTCGAAGAACAAGAACAGCTGGCCTCCCTGAAGTCGTGGTGGAAGCAGTACGGCAACCTCATCACCTGGGTGCTGATCATCGCACTTGCAGCTTACGCCGGCTGGACCGGTTGGAAGACCTACCAACGCAACCAGGCCGCACAGGCTGCGCTGCTGTACGAAGAGTTGCAGAAGGGCGTGACTGCAAAGGATAACGCCAGGGTGCAACGCGCCGCCGCGGATGTCACCTCCAAGTTCGGCAAGACACTGTACGCACAGATGGGGGCACTTGCTGCCGCCAAGAGCGCGTTTGACAACGGCGACCTGAAAACGGCCAAAACCCAGCTGCAATGGGTGATCGACAATGGCGCCAGCGACGAGTACAAGGCGATCGCCAAGCTTCGCCTGGCAGGTGTGCTGCTCGATGAAAAGGCTTTTGATGAAGGACTCAAGGTACTGTCGGGTGATTTTCCCGAGCAGTTTGCCGGCGCGGTTGCGGATCGCAAGGGCGATATTCTAACCGCACAGTCCAAGATCGAAGACGCCAAGGCGGCTTACAAGACGGCTCTGGAAAAAACCGGTGAACAAAACCCGGCACGCCAGTTGATCCAGCTGAAGCTCGATGCAATCGGCGGTTCTGCAAAAGCCGCAGCATAAGTCACGCAGCATAAGTCAAATAACAAGGGGAAAGAATGCGTATTGCCGTCAAACTCACCTCAGTAGGGATGGTCGCCGTTCTGGCTGGTTGTTCATCGCTCAATCCTTTCGCCAGCAAGCCCGCGCCGCGCAATCCGCCGGCTGCGCTGGAAGAGTTCAAGCAGACTTTACCGGTCCGTACCGCATGGTCGACATCGATCGGCAGCGCCGCCAATTTTGTCTTTACGCCGGCGGTTACTGCAGACAGCGTGTTCGTTGCGGCTGCGGATGGCACGTTGTCGCGCATCGACGCTGCCAGCGGCCGTGCCGATTGGCGCATCAACGTTGGCACACCTTTGACGGCTGGAGTCGGCAGCGATGGGACGACTGTTGCTGTGGGCGCCGACAAAGGTATGCTGATGGCCTTCAGCGGCGACGGCAAGTTGCGCTGGAAGGCACAGGCATCGAGTGAAATCCTGTCTGCGCCTGCGGTCGGACAGGGCCTTGTCGTCGTTCGCAGCGTGGACAATCGCATTGCCGCCTTTGACGCGGAAACCGGAAGCCGGCGCTGGGTCGCCCAACGGCCGTCACCTTCGCTGACTTTGCGCACTGCGCCTGGCATCACGATTGCCGGGCCGAATGCATACGTTGCGCTCCCGGGCGGCCGACTGTTGGCGCTCGCCCTTACCAACGGCGGTGCGCGCTGGGAAGTGGCGGTCGGCGATCCCCGTGGGACCACGGAACTGGAACGTATTGCGGATTTGTCCGGCTCTCCCATCGCTGCGGGGCGTGATGTGTGTGCGGTCGCCTATCAAGGGCGGGTCGCATGCTTCGATGCGACCAACGGCGCACCGCGTTGGGGCAAGGAATTGTCCAGCGATGTAGGTCTCGGTGTAGACGAGCGTTTTGTATTCGCGGCCGACGAGCGCGGGGCCGTCACTGCGTTGACGCGTGAATCCGGCTCGGGAGCATGGCGCAATACCAAACTTGCCAATCGTCGACTTTCCGCTCCGGTACCTCTGGGACCCGCCGTTGCGGTTGGTGACGGTCAGGGATATATCCATTTTCTATCGCGTGATGACGGCTCTCTGGTCGCACGCGTAAGCACGGACGGCAGTCCGGTTACCGGCACCGCGCCGGTAACCGGAAATCGTGCGGTTTTTCAAACACAAGCAGGAACAGTGGTTGCACTTGCAACCGAGTAAAAACAAATGAAGCCGGTAATTGCATTAGTCGGCCGACCTAACGTCGGCAAATCCACATTGTTCAACCGGCTGACCCGGTCGCGCGATGCCCTGGTCGCAGACCTTCCTGGACTTACCCGTGACCGCCATTATGGCGAGGGCAGGGTAGGTGAACGTCCTTTCCTCGTGATCGATACCGGTGGTTTCGAGCCGGTAGCCAAGGAAGGCATCATGTACGAGATGGCCAAGCAGACAAAGCAGGCCGTCGCCGAAGCTGATGTCGTGGTGTTTATCGTCGACGGGCGGCAGGGACTGACCCCGCACGACAAGACCATCACCGATTTTTTGCGCAAGGCCGGCCGTCAGGTCATGCTGGTCGTGAACAAGGCCGAGGGGATGAAGTACACCTCGGTCACTGCCGATTTCTATGAGCTCGGGCTGGGTGACCCATACGTCATTTCCGCCGCTCATGGCGACGGCGTGGTCGACCTCGTTAATGAGTCGCTGGATATCGCATTTGCCCAGCGTGCGCCGGAACCCGAAACCGAAGCCGCAGCAGGTCGTGGTGTCAAGATTGCCATTGTCGGTCGTCCGAATGTCGGAAAGTCAACCCTGGTAAATACCTTGCTCGGCGAAGACCGTGTCATTGCATTCGACATGCCCGGTACGACGCGCGATTCGATCGAAATTCCTTTCGAACGTGAAGGCAAACATTACACCCTGATCGATACCGCTGGTATCCGCCGGCGTGGCAAGGTGTTCGAAGCGATCGAAAAATTCTCGGTAGTCAAAACCCTGCAATCGATTTCGGAAGCCAATGTCGTACTGCTTCTGCTTGATGCGCAGCAAGATATCTCCGAACAGGACGCACATATCGCCGGTTTTGTCCTGGAGTCAGGCCGCGCTTTGGTGGTCGGGGTCAACAAATGGGACGGGTTGGACGCGGATAAAAGAGATGCGATCAAGATGGACATGGAACGCAAGCTGAGTTTTCTCTTTTTCGCCAAGTTCCATTTCATCTCGGCGCTGAAAGGCAGTGGCATCGGCCCACTGATGAAATCCATCGATTCCGCCTATGCCGCAGCGATGGCGAAGCTGTCAACCCCGCGCCTGACACGTGCGCTGATCGAGGCCGTCGAACACCAGCAGCCGCGACGCAAGGGCTCGATCCGACCCAAGCTGCGATATGCGCACCAGGGTGGGCAGAACCCGCCTATCGTGGTTATCCACGGTAATGCGCTGGACGCTATCGACGATAGCTATAAGCGTTATCTGGAGAAACACTTCCGCGAAACTTTTTCACTGGTAGGCACTCCATTACGTATCGAACTGCGTTCTAGCAAGAATCCGTTTGCCAGGGATGAAAAATAGCGCTTGTCTTTGTGTCATGCTTGGCAAACTGCGCGGAAATCGATTACAGTCGTAAATACATTATCAGAGAGGCACTTGAAAATTCTCAGGTCGCCTCCAACTCCACATCACAACAACATCACGGAGCTGTCATGAGCAACAAAGGGCAACTGTTACAAGACCCCTTCCTCAACGCCTTACGCAAAGAGCACGTTCCCGTCTCGATTTATCTCGTGAACGGCATCAAGCTCCAAGGTCATATCGAATCGTTTGACCAATACGTCGTACTGCTCCGCAATACCGTTACGCAGATGGTTTACAAGCATGCCATTTCCACCGTGGTACCGGCGCGAGCAGTGAATATCAATGTTGAATCTGACGCGGAATAAGAGATCACTACTTCGTCCACATCCCTCATGCGCGCTGCATTAGTCGGCGTCGATTTCGGCAAAGGAGACTTTGCCGCAAGCCTGGAAGAGCTCTCGTTACTGTCAAAGTCCGCAGGAGCAGACCCAGTTGCAACCATCACCGGAAAACGCTCCAGTCCCGACGCGGCTCTGTTTGTCGGGTCTGGCAAGGCAGACGAAATCGCCAATGCCGTGGTTTGCGACAAGCTTGACCTGGTGATATTCAACCATGCGCTTTCACCAGCGCAGCAACGTAATCTCGAACGCCATCTCAAGGTTCGTGTCATTGACCGTACGAGTCTCATTCTCGACATATTCGCCCAGCGCGCGCAAAGCCACGAAGGTAAGGTTCAGGTGGAACTCGCGCAGCTCCAGCACCTTGCAACCCGGCTGATTCGCGGATGGACTCACTTGGAACGCCAAAAGGGTGGTATCGGTTTGCGCGGACCCGGCGAAACCCAGCTTGAAACAGACCGCCGCTTGCTCGGCGACCGGGTCAAGGCATTGCGTACCCGCCTGGACAAGCTGCATCGTCAACGCCAGACGCAGAGGCGTGCGCGCGGCCGTAACAATACTTTCTCGATATCACTCGTCGGTTATACCAATGCCGGCAAGTCCACGCTCTTCAATGCATTGACCAAGGCGCAGGCTTACGCGGCAAATCAACTGTTTGCAACGCTCGATACGACATCCCGCCGCATCTATCTAGGTGAAGCTGGAAATGTCGTGATTTCAGATACTGTCGGATTCATCCGCGAGTTGCCTCACCAACTGGTTGCGTCGTTTCGGGCCACGCTGGAAGAAACCGTTCACGCCGATCTGCTCCTGCATGTAGTGGATGGCGCCAGTCCGGTACGGATGGAACAGATTGAAGAGGTCAATAATGTTCTTGCCGAAATCGGCGCTGACCATATTCCGCAGATTCTGGTCTGGAACAAGATTGACGTCGCTGGCCTGGAGCCGGCTTTAGAGCGTGATGAATATGATAAAATCCGCCGTGTTTTCATAAGCGCCCAGACCGGCACAGGCCTTGATTTGCTACGCGAGGCAGTAACCGAGTTTGCGAAGGAAGATGCGGTTGCCCAAATTGACCGTCTGCCGGTATCGGATAAACGCGAAGAACCAAGTCCCGTTCCGTTTGCAGGCGTCACCAGCGCGGGCAGGCCGTAGCCAGACTCCATGCAGCGAGCGAGAGAGAGTTGCGTTGTTCAAAGCAAGGCAGTGGACCACCATGCTCGATGCTGTGCAAATTGATAATCACCCTCTAACATTGCAAATTATTAACATAAGCCGGATAGCGAGAGAATGCCTGTTCCTCTAATTAAAAAAATCGGCCTCAAATTTTCATTGAACGACCCGCGCTGGGGACGTGGTTCCCAGGACAATGGACAAAATCAAAATCAGGATGGCAAGCGCCCGAATGATGGCCCCCCCGACCTTGACCAATTATGGCGGGAGTTCAATCAGCGTCTCAATCGATTGTTCGGTAATCGGGGAGGAGGGCGCGGTGATGGTGGATTCACCCCCGACATGAAGGGCGCCGGTATCGGCTTTGGCCTGATCGCGGCGATTATTGCTTTTCTATGGCTGATAAGCGGCTTCTTCATTGTGCAGGAAGGGCAAACCGCTGTCGTCATGACATTCGGAAAATATGACCACATGACGCCGGCTGGTTTCAATTGGCGCTGGCCGGCTCCCATTCAAAGCCACGAAATTGTCAATGTTTCACAGGTGCGAACTGTGGAGGTCGGCTATCGATCCAGCGTAAAGAACAAGCAGGCCAAGGAATCGCTGATGCTGACTGACGATGAAAACATCATCGATATCCAGTTTGCGGTCCAGTACAAATTGAAGAATGCTTCAGAATGGATCTTCAATAACCGTGACCAGGAAGAAATGGTGCGTCAGGTTGCGGAAACCGCGATTCGTGAAATCGTCGGGCGCAGCAAGATGGATTTCGTCCTATACGAAGGTCGCGAAAAAGTCGCTTTCGACGTAAGCCAAGTCATGCAGCAAATCGTCGATCGTTACAAGGCGGGTGTGCAGATCACCAACGTTACCATGCAGGGTGTGCAGCCGCCGGAGCAGGTCCAGGCCGCATTTGACGATGCGGTCAAGGCGGGCCAGGATCGCGAACGCCAGAAAAACGAAGGCCAGGCGTACGCCAATGACGTCATTCCTCGCGCACGTGGCGCAGCGTCCCGCCTGCTTCAGGAATCGGAGGCATATCGTTCCCGCGTGGTTGCCAATGCCCAGGGCGATGCCGAGCGTTTCAAGCAAGTGCTGGTCGAGTATCAGAAGGCGCCTGCAGTGACGCGCGATCGTCTCTACATCGAAACTATGCAACAGATTTTTTCCAACACTACCAAGGTCATGGTTGACAGCCGGAGCGGCAATAATTTGCTATATCTGCCGCTGGACAAATTGATCGCGCAGACTGCGACTGATCCGTCGCTTGCCAAGCCGGGTAGCGGGACGCAAAGTCAACAGTCTTCCGGAACTTCCTCGGCAACCGAGCCGCTACAATCGATGGACATGCAAAGACAGAAGGAATCGCGCAGCCGTGACGGCCGTGATTCCCGCGAGCGGGAGACAAGATAATGAGTCGTCTCGTCTCTTATTCGATCGCTGCGCTGATCATCTTGTCGGCGCTGATGTCGACACTCTTCGTTGTTGACCAGCGGCAGTATGCTATCGTCTTCGCGCTGGGTGAAGTCAAGAAGGTTATCAGCGAGCCGGGATTGCATTTCAAACTGCCACCCCCGTTTCAGAACGTCGTATTCCTCGACAAGCGGATACTGACGCTCGACACGCCTGAAGCCGACCGCTTCATTACGGCCGAAAAGAAAAATATTCTTGTCGATGCCTATATCAAATGGCGCATTGTCGATCCGCGCTTGTATTTTGTGAGCTTTACCGGCGATGAACGGCGTGCACAGGACCGCATGTCACAAATTATCAAGGCTGCCTTGAACGAGGAAATAACCAAGCGCACGGTGCGCGAGGTGATTTCTGGCGAACGGGGCAAGGTAATGAGTTCCATCCAGAAAAAAGTCACTGACGAAGCCAAACAGATTGGTGTCGAAATTGTCGATGTCCGACTCAAGCGGGTGGATTACGTCGAGCAAATCAATGCCTCGGTGTATGACCGTATGAAGGCCGAACGTGTACGTGTCGCAAATGAATTGCGTTCGACCGGCGCTGCTGAGTCGGAAAAGATTCGCGCGGATGCTGACCGTCAGCGTACAGTCATTCTTGCGGAAGCTTATCGCGATGCCGAAAGCGTCCGCGGTGATGGTGATGCCAAGGCCACGCAGATCTACGGGCAGGCATTCGGGCAGAATCCGGAGTTTTACAAGTTCTACCGTAGCCTTGAAGCATATCGTGCAAGCTTCAAGAGTCGCAGTGACATGATGGTGCTCGACCCCAACTCGGAGTTCTTCAAATACTTCAGGAACACGGGGCCGGCGTCAACGGCGGCACCAGCACCAGTCAAGAAATAGCAGGAAAATACACGCCCGGCTTGCTGAAACATGGGAATGATACCTTGCAGAAAGGTATCATTCCCTTCCTCTTTGCTGTGCAGAGGAAACATCTTGTCAATAACTTCGCTTGAACGGCGATCTGTTTGACAGATTGATTTCTCGCGCATGCTTGCTATGCCAAAGCGGACCCATATTTATTTTTAGAACGTAGTTTCATTCCCGTCATGCCAAATTGGCTCCTTCCCGAAAATATCGCCGACGTTTTGCCGTCGGAAGCGCGCAAGATCGAAGAGTTGCGTCGTACGCTGCTTGATAATTTCCGCTCGTATGGCTACGAACTGGTCATGCCGCCGATGCTTGAGTATCTTGAATCTCTACTGACCGGTGCCGGGCAGGACATGGACCTGCGGATCTTCAAGCTGGTCGATCAGTTGTCCGGGAGGACCATGGGGGTGCGTGCGGACATGACCACACAAGTGGCACGGATCGATGCTCATCTGCTGAATCGTCGCTCCGTGACGCGTCTGTGTTACGCGGGAAGCGTGTTGCAGACCCGTCCTTCCGGCTTGTATGCCACCCGCGAGCCACTGCAGATCGGTGCGGAAATCTACGGTCATGCCGGACTGGAAGCGGATGCGGAGGTCCAGGAGCTGACTTTGGCGTCTTTGGCTCTGGCAGGGATAACCCAGGTTCGCCTCGACCTTTGCCATGTCGGTGTCCTCCGCGCAATTATCGCCAATGATCCGAAGGCGGCAAAGTCGGATGCGATTCTGTTTACCTTGCTTGAATCAAAAGACATCCCCGGCTTGAAGGCGCTAACCTCGGATTTCAGCCCGGAGACCCGTGACGCTCTGCTAGCGCTGCCCAATCTCTATGGCAATGCGGAAATTATCGATCGCGCGCGTCAGGTGTTGCCTAAGCTTGCTGGTATTACACAGGCGCTGGACGAGCTTGCCCTGTTGATCAGGCAGGCGGGCGAAGCAACGGTAACGGTAGACCTGGCCGATTTGCGTGGCTACCATTATCACAGTGGCGTCATGTTCGCGGCTTACGTGCCGGGACTGCCGAACGCGGTTGCGCGGGGTGGTCGCTACGATCACGTCGGCGAGGCGTTTGGACGTGCACGTCCCGCCACTGGATTTTCGCTGGATCTGCGTGAACTGGCGCGCCTGATGCCGGGCGCCGAGCGGAGGCAGGCAATACGTGCACCATGGGGCACCGAGCCCGACTTGCGTCAAAAAATCAATGAATTGCGCCGGGCCGGCGAGGTCGTCATCCAGGCCTTGCCCGGTCATGAAAACGAAGAGGACGAGTTCGAATGCAATCGTTCCGTCGTTTTTGAAAATGGAAACTGGATTCTTAAAACACTAGGTTAAAAGCATGGCAAAGAATGTCGTTGTCATCGGCACCCAATGGGGCGATGAAGGTAAAGGTAAGATCGTCGACTGGTTGACCGATCACGCGCAAGGTGTTGTGCGTTTTCAGGGCGGGCACAATGCGGGCCATACGCTGGTGATTGGCGGTCAGAAGACCGCGTTGCAGCTGATCCCCTCGGGCATCATGCGCCCGGGCGTCGCCTGCTATATCGGCAATGGCGTCGTGCTGTCCGTTCCCGATCTGCTGCGTGAAATCGACAAGCTCCAGGCCAATGGCGTGGAGGTCGTGTCGCGCCTGAAGGTGTCGGAAGCCTGCCCGGTAATCCTCCCATATCACACCGCACTGGATGCGGCACGCGAAATGGCTCGTGGAGCTGCCAAGATCGGCACGACCGGCAAGGGCATCGGACCGACCTACGAAGACAAGGTTGCGCGTCGCGCGATTCGCGTGGCGGACCTTCTGAATGAAGGACGGTTCAGTGAAAAGCTCAAGGAAAACCTCGACTATCACAACTTCGTTCTGTCGCAGTATCTGAAGGCTGACCCGGTCGACTTCCAGAAGACCTATGACGATGCAATGGCCACAGTGTCGCGCATTCGGCCAATGGTGGCTGACGTATCGAGCGCACTGTATGCCGCATACAAGGCGGGCGGAAACCTTCTGTTCGAAGGCGCTCAGGGCAGCCTGCTTGATGTCGACCATGGCACCTACCCATTTGTAACTTCCAGCAATTGCGTGGCCGGCAATGCCGCAGCCGGTTCCGGTGTCGGCCCGAACATGCTGCACTACATCCTGGGAATTACCAAAGCCTACACCACGCGTGTCGGTTCCGGTCCGTTCCCCTCCGAGCTTCCGACAGACCAGGGCGTTGGCAAGCACCTGGCCAGCGTCGGCCACGAGTTTGGTACCGTCACTGGCCGGGCACGCCGCTGTGGCTGGTTCGACGCCGCGCTGCTGCGTCGTTCGGTACAGATCAACGGTGTCTCCGGCATGTGTCTTACCAAGCTCGACGTGCTGGATGGACTGGAATCCCTCAAGCTTTGCACCGGCTACAGGCTTGATGGCAAGGAAGTTGCGATTTTCCCTGTGGGTGCGGAAGACGCATCCCGTTGCGAACCGATCTACGAAGAAATGCCGGGTTGGAGCGAATCGACAGTGGGCGCCAAATCCCTGGCCGCGCTGCCGGCTAACGCGCGCGCCTATATCAAACGAATCGAAGAGTTGGTTGGCGTGCCGGTCGACATGGTATCCACAGGGCCGGATCGCGAAGAGACTATCGTCTTGCGCCATCCTTTTGCGTAAGACGGATAAAACTACAGAAGGCAACATCCTCATGTCTAACGATAAGGATCTTTGGGTTTCCTGGGATGAGTACAACAACGCCATCGTCGGACTCGCACGCATGGTGCACGAATCCGGCTGGCAGTTTGATCAGGTGTTGTGCCTGGCGCGCGGCGGACTCAGGCCGGGCGACATCTTTTCCCGGATCTTTGATGTACCGCTGGCAATTCTTTCGACCAGTTCTTACAGGGAGGAAGCCGGCAAGGTACAAGGTTCGCTCGATATTGGCCGGCATATTACGATGACGCGTGGCAGTCTTGCGGGCAAGGTACTGCTGCTGGACGATCTGGTGGATTCCGGTGTAACGCTCGAAAAGGTACAGACCCACCTGAAAGAAAATTTTCCAGCCATTACCGAAGTAAAGTCCGCGGTAATCTGGTGCAAGGCTTGTTCATCGGTGCGCCCCGATTATTACTTGCAGTACCTGGCGAGTAATCCATGGATACATCAGCCGTTTGAAGAATATGACAGCCTACGGCCGCATCAGCTCGCTGCCTGGTTGAAGAAGGGTGAAGTCGGATGACAACATAGTGTTCTGAACTTGCCAAGTTTTTCATAATCAAAATAGCGTCGAACGCGTTGGTTGATAGGCTGGCGAATCAGAATGGCGATGCATGGGAAGCCCGTTGGATTCACCAACGGGCTTTTTTTTGCATGGAGCGGCCTGGGCGGAGACAAGCCATTCCGGTCGCAAAACGTTGCACGTGATTTTGAACGCATGCATGGATGCAAGGTGATGTGCGGATTAAGCACAGAGGAAAAAGACTCTGCGCGAGGCGATGCAGGATTGTGGGATTGAGGATTCGGATGTGGCTTGCCGGGGGCAAGCAAAACTTCTTTTGAAGTTTTCGAGCCAGGAAAAAGAAAAGGTCCGCATATGCGGACCTTTTCTAACAACTTGGTGCCCAGAAGAGGACTCGAACCTCCACAGTGTTGCCACCGCTAGGACCTGAACCTAGTGCGTCTACCAATTCCGCCATCTGGGCTGCGAAAGACCAACATTATAGCTGAAAAATGGATTGTGTCAATTGAACGTGACGAAGGCAAAAAATGAGCAGGCAAGCACAGCGTTAGGTAAATACAACGGTACTCCGTTACACTAACCGCTAAATAAATTAACAATGAACTGAAACACCCAGTTGAGCCAATTTTCTTACACCATACCCAGCCGGGAGGAAATTCTCGGCATCCTGCGTACGGCCTCATCGCCGCAGGACCTGCAATCCCTTGCCACGGCACTCAACGTAAAGCCCGACGAAATCGATGGCCTTACACGCCGTCTCAACGCAATGGAACGTGACGGGCAGATCAAACCGAGTCGTAGCGGCCAGTATCAGCTTGCGCATCAGCCCAACTTCATCGATGGCCGTGTGATGGGCCATCGCGAAGGATATGGCTTCCTTGCGCCCGAAGATGGCAGCGGCGATATCTTCCTTCCCGAAAAGGAAATGCAGAAGGTCCTCCATGGCGACCGCGTGCAAATCCGTATCATCGGCACCGACCGTCGTGGACGGCCCGAAGGCACCATTGTCGAAGTGATCGAGCGCGCGAACAGATATGTTATCGGGCGTTTGCTCAATGAGAATGGCATGTGGGTGGTTGCGCCCGAAGACAAGCGCATCGGTCAGGACATCCTGTTGCACGGTGCGCCGGGGCAGGCAAAGACCGGCCAGGTCGTCAGCGTCGAATTGCTGGAGCAGCCTTCGCGCTACACACAGCCGGTCGGCAAGATCGTCGAGGTCCTTGGCGATATCGATGATCCCGGCATGGAGATTGAAATCGCGGTGCGCAAATATGGTGTGCCGCATGAATTTTCCGAGGCCGCAAAGAAGCTGGCTGCAAAGCTACCGGGAGAGGTGCGCGATGCCGACCTGGCCGACCGCGTCGATCTGCGCGATGTCCCGCTGGTCACGATAGACGGCGAAGATGCGCGTGACTTCGATGATGCCGTGTATTGCGAGCCTGTAAAGATCGGACGTAATAACGGATACCGATTGATTGTCGCGATTGCCGATGTCAGCCACTACGTAAAACCGAATGACGCGCTCGACAAGGACGCGCTGGAGCGCAGCACCTCGGTGTATTTTCCGCGGCGCGTAATCCCCATGCTGCCGGAAAAGCTGTCCAACGGCCTGTGCTCGCTGAATCCGGCGGTCGATCGCCTGACATTGGTGTGTGACGCAGTGATTACGGCAAAAGGCGAAATAAAGGCATATCAGTTTTATCCGGCGGTGATCCACTCCGCTGCACGTCTGACCTATACCGAAGTCGCTGCCGTTCTCGCCAATACCAAGGGGCCGGAAGCCGCGAAGCTGCAAACGCTCGTGCCGCACCTGTTAAACCTGAATGACGTATTCCATGCCTTGCTTCAGGCCAGGCAGTCACGTGGTGCAATCGATTTCGAAACAACCGAGACTTATATCGTCTGCAATGCGGCCGGCAAGATTGAGAAAATCCTGCCGCGTACACGCAATGATGCGCATCGTGTGATCGAAGAGTGCATGCTGGCCGCAAACGTCTGTGCGGCGGATCTGCTTGCGCGTCACAAGCATCCAGGCATGTATCGGGTGCACGCAGGTCCGTCCAAGGAAAAATTGAACCAGGTGCGTACCTTCCTGAAGCAAATGGGATTGCATCTGGGTGGCGGCGATGCCCCTGCCGCATCAGATTACGCTGAACTGATTCCCAAGATCAAGCTGCGGCCCGATGCGGTATTGCTGCAAACCATGCTGCTGCGCTCGATGCAGCAGGCGGTGTACAGTCCTGACAATATCGGCCATTTCGGTCTCGCGTATGAAGCCTATGCGCACTTCACCAGTCCGATCCGACGCTATCCCGATCTGCTGACGCATCGTGCGATCAAGGCCATCCTGCAGGGAAAGCGTTATGAACCCAAGGGCATCGAAACCAGCGAGTTGAACACCATGCTCTCGCCAGCGGCACGCCGGATGGCTGCCGAGGACAAGGCTAACGGCAAGAAAAGGAAAGAGGGCGATCTCGCGGTCTGGGAAGCGCTCGGCATTCATTGCTCGGCCAATGAACGGCGGGCCGACGAGGCCTCGCGCGATGTCGAAGCTTGGCTAAAATGTTACTTTGTGCGTGACAAACTCGGCGAAGAATTTACCGGCACGATTTCCGGCGTTGCGCCGTTCGGCATTTTCGTTCAGCTTGATGCATTGTTTATCGAAGGCCTGGTGCATGTCACCGAACTCGGTGCAGACTATTTTCAGTACGATGAAGTGCGCCATGAGTTGCGCGGCGAGCGTACCGGCATTCGCTACCAGTTGACCGATCGCGTCACCGTGCAAGTCAGCCGGGTCGATCTCGACGCCCGCAAAATCGACCTACGCCTGGTCAACCAAACCGATATCCACACCACCCTCAAGAACGAGGCGCGCCGTGCGGACGCCGAACAGGGGCGGGAGAAAAAGGCCAAGGCTAAGCCCGCTGCCAAGAAGACCAAACCTGCCGAAGCAGGCAAGAGCCGCACATCGCGTTCGGCCGGCACGGCCAGCAAGACGGGCAAGACGACACGAGCCTCCAAGGCAAGCGCTAAAACCGGCAAGAGGAAAAGATAAGATGAAAAGTAAAATGATATTCGGTTTCCATGCCGTTACAGCACGTATGCGCCATGATGCGTCGTCGATTGAAGAGATCTATGTCGACGCGACTCGCCATGATCGTCGCATGCAGGAACTGCTGCGTGCTGCGGAAGCCGCCAAGGTACGTATCATCCACGCCGACGATCAGCGCCTCGACGGCATGGTCGGCACTCGGCGACATCAAGGTGTCGTGGCGAAGGCTGGCGAACTCTCTCTGGCAAGAAATCTCGATGAACTTCTCGATGCGATAGAAGGCCCGCCACTGCTGCTGATTCTGGACGGCGTGACCGATCCGCATAATCTCGGCGCATGTCTGCGCGTGGCCGATGGCGCCGGCGCGCACGCGGTGATCGCTCCTAAGGACCGTGCGGTCGGATTGAATGCCACGGCCGCCAAGGTTGCCAGCGGCGCGGCCGACACCGTTCCCTATATCACCGTGACCAACCTCGCGCGCACCATGCGGGAACTCAAGGAGCGCGAAATCTGGTTGATCGGCACCACCGACGATGCCGAAAAAGGTTTGTATGAAGGCGATTTCTCCGGACCGACGGCCCTGGTCATGGGCTCCGAAGGGGAAGGCATGCGTCGTCTCACCCGTGAAAACTGCGATATTCTTGTCAGTATTCCGATGCATGGCGCAGTCGAAAGTCTCAACGTATCGGTGGCGTCGGGCGTCTGCCTGTATGAAGCGCGGCGCCAGCGTATTGCCGCAACGCGCTAGCGGCGATGGGGCACGATTATCGCGCTTCCATTTCGATTTTCAAATACGATCCACGCTTCCATGTTTAGCCGTATCCGTGAAGACATCGCCAGCATCATTGAACGCGATCCTGCCGCTCGCACCCGTTGGGAAGTGCTGACCTGCTACCCGGGACTGCATGCCATCATCATGCATCGCTGGGCGCACTGGTGCTGGCTGCATGGATTCAAATGGCTGGGACGCTTCATTTCGCACATTGCACGATGGCTCACGGCCATCGAGATTCATCCCGGCGCCACGGTGGGGCGACGCGTCTTCATCGACCATGGTTTCGGCGTAGTGATCGGTGAAACCGCCGAGGTCGGCGACGACTGCACGATCTACCAGGGCGTGACCCTTGGAGGCACTTCGCTCAGCAAGGGAGCGAAGCGCCATCCGACACTTGAGTGCGGCGTCATCATTGGCGCGGGTGCCAAGGTGCTTGGCGGATTCACGGTTGGCGAGGGCGCCAAGGTAGGATCGAACGCCGTTGTGGTCAAGGAAGTACCGGCAGGAGCCACCGCTGTCGGCAATCCGGCCCATATCGTGCAGAAAGACGTTGGCAAGCAGCGCGAGGAAGCGACCGCGCGTGTATTTGCCGCTTACGGCGTCACCCTCAATAGCGGTGACGACCCTTTGGCTACCGCATTGCATAAACTCATTGACCATGCGGGTGCACAGGAACAGCAGATGCAGAAAATTCTTGCAGCACTCAATAATGCCGGTGTCAGCTGTGAAGTGCTGGCGGATGCCGCACGCCTCAACCCCGAGCAGCTGAACAAGCTGGTCGACTGAAAGAATCGGTATGACTGAAATGAATGAAAATGCCGCAGCGGGCAAGCAGGGCGTGGATGTGCTCGATCCATTCGAAGTTCGAGTGCTTGCAGTGCTCGCAGAAAAAGAGGCGCTGACTCCGGATAACTATCCGATGTCGCTCAATGCACTGACCAACGGCTGCAACCAGTTGTCCAGCCGCGATCCGGTAATGTCGATTTCCGAAGAAACAGTCCAGGACATCCTCGATCGCCTGGTGCAAAAAAAGCTGGTTGCAGAAGTCCGGCAAGCGGGCGCCCGCGTGACAAAGTACGAGCACCGGATGCGAATGAAATGGTCGCTCGAACAGGAAAAGCTTGCGGTGCTTACTATCCTCATGCTGCGCGGTATCCAGACCGCAGGCGAAATTCGCGCCCGTAGCGGACGCCTGCATGATTTTGGATCGGTTGCGGATGTCGAAACGGCACTGCAGTTCCTGATCGATAAATACCCGCCTGTCGTCGCGAAACTTGCGCGAGCGCCGGGAACCAAGGAAGGGCGCTATGCGCATCTGCTATCGGGAGATGAAGTTCTGGAGCGTCAGGAAGTCGCCGCGAGTTTTTCCTCCGGAGTAGAAATGCCACGTCAGGACCGGATCGCGCAACTGGAAGCCGAAGTGCTCAAGTTGCGTAATGAAATCGATGCGCTGACCGCGCAATTCGCAGAATTTCGAAAGCAGTTTGAATAACCGTCGCTCGTAGCTATTACAGCGGCTGTCCATCCACGCCAAAGCGCTGAGCCGATCCGTCAGGATACAAGCCGATCCAGCCGCCACGGCTCGGCTCGGCATCGCAGTCCCAATCCGGTAATACATGGCGTATGCGCTGCGTGCCACCGACTACATGCATATGCGATGCCGGGCGATGCGTATGCCCATGAATCATGAGCGATGCCTGCGTCGATTCGAACACTGCGTCAATCGCCGCACTGTTGACATCCATGATTTCGTACGCCTTGTTGCGTTGTGCATCGCGGCTGCCGGTACGCATGCTGTCGATGATGGTCTTGCGCTGCGCAAGCGGCATCGCGAGAAACTGATGCTGCCACTCTTGCGCACGCACCATGCGCCGAAAATCCATGTACGCTTTGTCGTCCGTGCACTGTGCATCACCGTGCAACAGCACGACGCGCTGTTCGGCAATCTGGGTAACAAAGGGTTCGTCCAGTATGGTCATACCTGCAGCTTCAGCGAAACGCGATCCGATCAGGAAATCGCGATTGCCGCCTACCCAGTACACAGCTACGCCCTTGTCATGCACAACCCGGATCGCTTCGACGATTTTCCGATGATAGGGAGTGTCGAGATCGTCGTCGCCGGCCCAGTATTCGAACAGATCACCCAGCACGTACAACTGTTGCGCCGCTATCGCATGTCGATCCAGAAAGCGTAGAAATGCCTCGGTCGTGCGCGGTAGCGAAGCCTGTAGATGCACGTCCGAAACAAAAAGCGCAACCGGATTCGATTGCGCCTTGTTCGATGTAATGGTCATCGACGATATCAATAGTGAAGAAAGGGTGTTGAAAACACAGAAAATCGTTTACACGACTTCCGCTTTTTCGATTACGACGTTTTCGACAGGCACGTCAGAGAACATGCCGGCACGTGTTGTCTTGACGGACTTGATCTTGTCCACGACGTCAGTGCCTTCGACCACCTTGCCGAATACGCAGTAGCCCCAGCCATCCTGTCCCGGATAGTCGAGGAAGCTGTTGTTCTTCACGTTGATGAAGAATTGCGCAGACGCCGAATGTGGATCGGAAGTGCGTGCCATCGCGATGGAGTAGGGCTCATTTTTCAAGCCGTTCTTCGCTTCGTTTTGCACAGGATCCTTGGTTGGCTTCTGCTTCATGCCGGGTTCGAAACCGCCGCCCTGGATCATGAAACCGTCGATTACGCGGTGAAAAATCGTGCCGTCATAGTGACCGGAACGTACGTAGTCGAGAAAGCTTTCGACGGTCTTCGGTGCCTTGTCGGCGTCGAGTTCAAGCTTGATGGTGCCGTGGTTAGTGGTAAGAATGACAGCCATGATAGTCCTTTATATAGGTTGATCTTATTTGACGATGGAAGCGGATTCGATAATGACTGGCTTGACCGGTACATTTGCATGCATGCCGCTGTTGGAAGTCTCGACCGCCTTGATTTTGTCGACGACATCAGTGCCCGACATCACCTTGCCGAATACTGCATAACCCCAGCCATCCTGACCGGGATAATCTAGGAATCCATTGTTTCTGGTATTGATGAAGAACTGCGCCGACGCCGAATGCGGCGCCATCGTCCGCGCCATGGCGACCGTATAGGGCTCGTTTTTCAGACCGTTCTTGGCTTCGTTTTCGATCGGAGGGTTGGTCGGTTTTTGCTTCATGTCCTTGTCGAAGCCTCCGCCCTGGATCATGAAGTTTTCAATGACGCGATGGAATACGGTACCGTTGTAGTGGCCCTTCTTTACATACTCCAGAAAATTGGCGACAGACTTTGGCGCCTTCTCGGGATAGAGTTCGAGCACGATATTGCCCATGCTAGTTTTCAGCACAACCTGCGGATTGTCGGTGGCAGACGCTGCATGCATGGCGGCTGTCATAGACAGCGCTGCAAGCAACTGGATGAAATGTCGACGTGAAGATGGCATGAAGCTTCCTTTTCTCTTTACAGGAAAATCCCGATTGTGTATCTTCCATGGCCCTTGCCCGCGTGCAGTACCCGACCGGCGAGAAGGGGCATCGATGTTATACTGCAGCGAAACCGTGCATTTTATCAAAATAAGCATTACAAAAGGGTTTCGGCGCCGTTATTGCAATCCGTCATCCGTACCCGCGGAAGAGTGTGTGCAGCAACAGGCCAATCGCGTGACAAGTCCATAGCCGAAACGGAAAACCACCCATGACCGTCCTCAAGATTTACAACACCCTCGCGCGTGACAAGCAGGCCTTCGTCCCCATGCAGCCGGGCAAGGTTCGAATGTATGTTTGTGGAATGACGGTCTACGATTACTGCCACCTCGGGCATGCGCGGGTAATGGTCGTTTTCGATATGGTGCAGCGCTGGCTTCGCGCATCCGGTTTCGACGTAGCTTATGTACGCAATATCACCGACATCGATGACAAGATCATCAAGCGGGCGGTGGAAAACAATGAATCGATTACCCGTCTGACTCAGCGTTTCATCGACGCGATGGATGAGGATGCAGGCACACTCGGCGTGCAAAAACCCGATCACGAGCCGCGCGCTACACAGTACGTGCCTCAGATGCTTGGCTTGATTGAGAAACTCGAAAGCCATGGCCTCGCGTACAAGGCATCCGACGGTGACGTCAACTACTCGGTGCGCGACTTCCCCACCTACGGAAAACTGTCCGGCAAGTCACTCGACGACCTGCGTGCCGGTGAGCGAGTCGAACTCAACACTGGCAAGCGCGACCCACTGGATTTTGTATTGTGGAAAGCGTCCAAGGAGTCCGAACCCGACGAGGTGAAATGGGACTCGAAATGGGGAAAGGGTCGACCGGGCTGGCATATCGAATGCTCTGCAATGAGCAACGAACTGCTTGGCCAGCAGTTTGACATTCATGGCGGCGGCGAGGATCTGCAGTTCCCGCACCATGAGAATGAAATTGCACAGTCCGAGGGCGCTCATCAGCATACCTTCGTCAATTACTGGATGCACAACGGCTTCGTACGCGTCGACAACGAGAAAATGTCTAAGTCGCTCGGTAATTTCTTCACCATCCGCGATGTGCTGAAAAAATACGACGCTGAAGTCGTTCGCTTTTTCATACTGCGCGCGCACTATCGCAGCCCGCTGAATTATTCCGATGCCCACCTCGACGATGCGCGCCATGCGCTGACGCGTCTGTACACCGCATTGAAGGAAGTGCAAGCCGATGGCATGCCGCTCGATATGGGTGAAGCGCATGCGATTCGCTTTGCGGAAGCGATGAATGATGACTTCAATACGCCGATTGCGATTGCCGTGCTGTTCGACCTTGCCAATGAAATCAACAAGACGAAGTCTCCCGAGCTTGCGCGGCAACTGAAATCGCTGGCTGCGATCATCGCCTTGCTGCAACGCGCCCCGCAGGAATTTCTGCATGCAGGGCCGGCGGATGTGGAGGCGGGCGGTCTTAACGAAGCGCAAATCGACGCGCAGATTGCTGCACGCGCAGCGGCGAAGAAAGCAAAGAATTTTGCCGATGCAGACCGCATTCGCGGTGAATTGCTGGCGGCCGGCATTGTCCTCGAAGACAAACCGGGCGGTGTCACAGAGTGGCGAAGGGCGTGACCAGCATGGCCGTGATGGAGCAGCCTCCCATGGGCATTGGTGTGCCGGCGTATTGGCACGACGCCAAGGAAGAACTGATGAAGCGCGACCGCATCATGCGCAAGCTCATTCCTCAGTTCGGCGCCATGCATCTGATCGGACGCGGCGAAGCATTCACGACGCTTGCCCGCTCCATCGTCGGCCAACAAATTTCGGTCAAGGCCGCCGATGCGGTCTGGCAGCGCTTTCTTGAAGCCTGTCCGAAATGCACGCCAGCCCAGGTCTTGAAAGCAGGCCCGGAGAAGCTCGCATCCTGCGGCTTGTCAAAAAGGAAAGCGGAATATGTCATTGATTTGGCCGATCATTTCAAGGCCAAACGAGTGCACGCGGACAAATGGATGGAGATGGAAGACGAAGAAGTCATCTCGGAACTGATCCAGATCCGCGGCATCGGACGCTGGACAGCCGAGATGTTTTTGATATTTAATTTGCTCCGACCGAATATATTGCCTTTGGACGACCTCGGGTTGCTCAAAGGCATTAGCGTCAATTATTTTTCGGGTGAGCCGGTTTCCCGCAGCGACGCACGTGAAGTTGCGGCCAACTGGGAGCCTTGGCGTACTGTCGCAACCTGGTACCTGTGGCGCAGCCTGGATGCTGCGCCTGTCATGTCCTGACCGATGCGGCAGACCGAGCTGACCCGGAATGAATATTCAACTCGTGTTGATATAAGGAGGCACGATGAGCAAGACAACTTTTCTCGGATTTGAGCAACCGATTGCTGAACTCGAAGGAAAAATCGAAGAGCTGCGTTTCGTGCAAGACGACTCGGCAGTCGACATCTCGGAAGAAATCGATCGCCTGTCCAAGAAGAGCCAGCAGCTCACCAAGGATATCTATGCGAAGCTGACGCCGTGGCAGGTGTCGCAGATCGCGCGTCATCCGCAGCGTCCCTACACCATGGATTACGTGAACGAAATCTTCACCGATTTCCACGAACTCCACGGCGATCGCAGCTATGCGGACGACCTGTCCGTCGTTGGTGGACTTGCACGTTTCAATGGCCAGGCCTGCATGGTGATCGGTCATCAGAAAGGCCGCGACACGAAGGAACGGGCAATGCGCAACTTCGGCATGCCCAAGCCGGAAGGCTATCGCAAGGCCATGCGCCTGATGAAGTTGGCGGAAAAATTCAATCTTCCCATCTTTACCTTCGTCGATACTCCAGGCGCTTTTCCCGGCATCGACGCTGAAGAACGCGGTCAGTCCGAAGCGATCGGCCACAACCTGTATGTGATGGCAGAACTGAAGGTTCCTCTGATCGCCACCATCATCGGCGAAGGCGGATCCGGTGGCGCGCTGGCGATTGCGGTCGGCGATGTCGTGCTGATGCTGCAATATGCGACTTATTCGGTGATCTCGCCGGAAGGCTGCGCTTCCATCCTCTGGAAAACCTCGGAACGCGCCTCCGATGCGGCCGACGCACTTGGCTTGACCGCGCACCGTCTGAAGGCGATCAACCTGATCGACAAGATCGTCAACGAGCCGCTGGGCGGCGCACATCGCGACCCCAAACAAATGGCAGTGATGCTCAAGCGTGCACTGGCCGATTCGCTACGCCAGTTCCAGGGCGTAAAGACCAAGGACCTGATCGCTGCGCGTCACGAAAAGCTGCTCAGCTACGGTAAGTTCAAGGAAATCAATTCGCCGGAATAAGATCATGGATGTCACCGGGACGTCGAACGGCCCGTTAGCCCTGAACGAAACTTTTGAACGTGCGCTGGAAGTCATCCTGGCGCGCGTTGCTGTTCCAGATGCGTTGCCGCAGGAACCGCCTGCGACATTTGTCAATCCCCCTATATCAATCGCCCTAGCCTATAGCGGCGGACTTGATTCCGCAGTCTTGCTGCACCTGGCGCGGCATTACACTTCCACGCGCCGCATCTGTTTGCATGCCTTTCATATTCATCATGGCCTGAGCCCGAATGCGGACGCCTGGAGCGCTCACTGCGAACAGGAATGTGCGCGATTGTCGGTGCATTTCGATGTGCGGCGTGTGCAGGTGGCCGGCCGCGAAAAGCAGGGCACCGAGCAGGCGGCCCGCCTCATCAGATATGCCGCCTTGGGCCAGCTTTGCCGTGAGCATGGCGTTGCACTGCTGCTCACTGCCCATCATCAGGATGATCAGGCGGAAACCGTCCTGCTCCAACTATTGCGGGGCTCGGGTGTCGCCGGCCTGTCCGGCATGGAGCCGGTCAATACAGCTCCCGGCCTGCTCGGCGATGATAGGCTTATGATTGGGCGCCCGTTGCTTGATGTCTCGCGCAGTCGCCTTGAACAATTCATGAGGCAATGCGGTATTCGCCACATAGAAGACGAATCGAATGAGGATCCGCGCTATGCGCGCAACGCCTTGCGGCACAAGGTCATGCCAGTGCTGAGTGCGAATTTCCCTGGCTTTCAGCAACGTTTTGCGCGCTCGGCGCAGCATGCGCAATCGGCTCAGCGATTGCTCGATGAACTGGCTGCGCAGGATCTCGCGGCTTGCAGGGACGGTGAAGGCATCGCCCTGGGCCGCCTGGAGAAATTGAATGGCGACCGTATCGATAACGTCCTGCGCTACTGGTTTGCAACGCGCGGCGTGCGCATGCCGGCGACCGCATGGCTGCAAGAGATGCGTGCGCAATTGTTCAATGCAAAGGAAGATGCCCGTATTCGCGTTACCCATGCGGATTGCGAAATACGCCGGCATCGCGACCACGTCTTCATCACGCCGCGGCATGACGATGCCGATCTGGATGTGGCGCCGATACACTTTCGTTGGCAGGGCGAGGCATCGATACACTTCGCTGCATTTCAGGGCACGCTGCATTTCGAGCATGCGGAAGAGGGCGTGAATGCCGACTGGCTGCAAGGGCAGAAACTGCAGATACGCTTGCGCAGCGGCGGCGAGCGACTCAGGCTCGCGGCGAATCGCCCCAGCCGAGCGCTGAAGTACCATTACCAGGCGCTGGATATCCCACACTGGCAACGCTTGCGCCTGCCTCTGGTCATGTCGGACCAGCATCTGGTATTTGCCGCAGGCATCGGCATGCATTGGGAAATCTCATCGTCTGAGGCTGATAACAGTCGAAACTTTGTTCGACTGCGTTGGGAACAAGACCGTATTCAAAAATCGCCGGATTTTTAACGGTTTTTTGCGCTGGTCAGCGATATTTCCATGGCGTGGGCTTGCCTTCAAGGCCCTGAGCAGGTAAAGTAAAGGGTTGATTTTTATCAAAATTTCTTCTTTTTTAGCGTAGCTTTTCACCCTTATGGCATTAATCGTCCACAAATATGGCGGCACCTCCATGGGCTCGACCGAGCGCATCAAGAATGTCGCCAAGCGCGTCGCCAAATGGCATGACGCAGGTCATCAAATCGTCGTCGTGCCGTCGGCCATGTCCGGCGAAACCAACCGCCTGATCGGCCTGGCCAAAGAGATCATGCCTCAGCCGGATCCACGCGAGCTCGACATGCTGGCGTCAACCGGCGAGCAGGCCTCGGTCGCGTTGCTGTCGATGGCGCTGCAGAGCATTGGCAAGCAGGCTGTGTCCTACGCCGGCTGGCAAGTGCCTATCAAGACCGATTCCGCCTTTACCAAGGCTCGCATCCAGTCGATCGACGATGTCCGCGTACGCAAGGATCTCGATGCAGGAAAGGTTGTCATCATTACCGGCTTCCAGGGTATGGACGATGCCGGCAACATCACTACGCTGGGCCGTGGCGGCTCCGACACTTCTGCCGTCGCCGTGGCGGCAGCGCTGAAGGCGCAGGAATGCCTGATCTACACCGACGTTGATGGCGTCTACACGACCGACCCGCGCGTGGTCACCGAAGCGCGCCGTCTGAAGACCGTGACGTTCGAGGAAATGCTGGAACTCGCCTCGCTGGGTTCGAAGGTCTTGCAGATCCGCTCGGTTGAATTCGCAGGCAACTACAAGGTCCCGACGCGCGTCCTGTCGTCGCTGACGGATCCGCTCATGTCGCTGGAAGAAGAAGCCAATTCCGGCACCCTGATTTCGTTTGAGGAAGATACACACATGGAACAAGCCGTCATTTCCGGCATCGCCTTCAATCGCGATGAAGCGAAGATCACCGTCCTCGGCGTGCCCGACAAGCCGGGCATCGCCTATCAGATCCTCGGCCCGATCGCCGACGCGAACATCGAAGTCGACATGATCATCCAGAATCAGTCCGTCGAAGGCAAGACCGACTTCACGTTCACCGTGCCGCGTGGTGAATACGCAAAAGCAATGGATGTGCTCAACAAGAGCGTGAAAGAACACATCGGCGCCGCCAACGTCAATGGCGACACCAAGGTATCGAAAGTATCGGTAGTCGGCGTGGGCATGCGTAGCCATGTTGGTATCGCATCGCAGATGTTCCGTACGCTGTCGGAAGAGGGTATCAACATCCAGATGATCTCCACGTCCGAAATCAAGATTTCGGTACTGATCGACGAGAAATACATGGAGCTCGCGGTCCGCGCATTGCACAAGGCATTCGACCTGGAAAAAGCTTGACCAAACTCCATTGATTGCAATGTTCCATTGACCAAGTCTGCATGAGCAGCTATCATGCGGGACTTCACTAAAGCGTGTGGCAACACCGCTTGACGTGTGGAGACGTGGCCGAGTGGTCGAAGGCACTTCCCTGCTAAGGAAGCATATGGGCTTAAACCTGTATCGAGGGTTCGAATCCCTCCGTCTCCGCCAGAAATCAAAAATGCCCCGGATGGGGCATTTTTTTTGCGCGAACGGAACCTGCGGCCATGCGCGCGCGCTTGCTTCCTGCCTGTGGTCTGCGCAATGCACGAATCCTTGCTACGGCACCAATAATAAAAAGCCCTTTCTTAATGGCTTTTTATTGCCGGCATGACTTGCCATTCGACACACACCGTTAAATTTATCATCAATCAACGTTGACGAATGCATCGTGCAAGCATTCAGCCTTGGACGAATGCCGTCAGGTGCTCATCATTTTAAGCGGCGCCATGTGCACGGAGGCTCGGATGAGGGGCTATGAGGTTTGCACTTGCCTTAGTCAACGCCACGCACGAGCCCTTCGATGGTATGCGCCTGAACGATATGTTCAAGCTCATCGACGATCCTGCAGGTAAGGTGGGACCGTACTTCGGCAGGCAGCGACGCGTAATATCGACGCGTCATCTGAAAGTCGTGACGCTTTGAGTTGTTGGCATCCGGCGCATCGACGCCGAGCACGAATACGGGGCGCGACTTGTTCGAGCGATTTGCGGTGCCGCGATGGATGGTCAGTGCAGAGCGCGCGGAGATGTCGCCCATGCGTGGATACTTGCGTTGCGCGCGCGCTTCGTAGCGCTGGTAGAGCGATGGAGGAGGGAACATGCCTTTTTCGCAGCCGGTGAATTCGTCCCATTGCGTGCCCGGCGCGATTTCAAACGGACCCATGTCTTCTTCGACATCGACAGTCGTGATATTGAATGCAAGCGAATTCAGACGTCGGCCCAAACGTGTTGCATCCGGCATCGGAAAGTCACGATGCCATGGCTGATTGGCAGCGCCGGGTCCGGGAACGTCGAAGCCGGCTTCGACAACCTGGTAGTCGGGCCCTAGCGCCGCCTCGCACACGGCGACTACCCACGGATGGGTAATGAGGTCCAGGAAGCCGCGTATGCGTTCCGGATGGACTTCGACATAGAACCGGTTGGGACCGCGGCCAAGCGCGCCGCCTGGCCGCTG
Organism: Noviherbaspirillum saxi; assembly: GCF_003591035.1. Lineage (NCBI taxonomy): Bacteria > Pseudomonadati > Pseudomonadota > Betaproteobacteria > Burkholderiales > Oxalobacteraceae > Noviherbaspirillum > Noviherbaspirillum saxi. The sequence goes on along the minus strand of NZ_QYUO01000001.1, from coordinate 2,026,391 downwards.
CCTGGCCTCCTCGAACAAGTCGTCGATGTCGGCGCGCAGATGCTGAACCCAGTGGCGGTCGAACGCGCCCTTGAGGCCAATGATTCCGTCGCCGTATAAGCCGCGAAGGATATCGGCGGTATCAAACTGATCATGCTGGGGCTGGAGAACTGCACTCATGAATCTCGTCCTTGGGAAGGTGAGCGGGTATGTCCGAAGCGTAGTCCTTCGCTCGATCTCAGCCCGCATGCAATGGGAATGAAAGCACCGTGGTCCGATGCGACGCAGGGCAAGGCACCGCGCCTTGCTGCAGACACGCCGGCAATTCGAAAGTGCCCGCCCCGCTAGGAAAAATTTTCCAGCTTGCATGTTTTGCAAGCACGGCGTGCTTGCGGAACTCAAAGTGAAGTTATTTCGTTCACACCCTAAATTCCGCATCCGCTTTGTCGATAACAGAACCAGCAAGCTGAGTAACGGAAAGAATCACAAATATTCTTTGCGTCAACCCTAAAGTTTGGAAAATTGCGGTCGTTAAACAACACAGCAACTTGGAACGATGCATGTAACTACGCATAACTTTAGGTTTTTGCGGCCAGGTTGCTGGCATTAAGAATAAGCTTTTTAACAATTCCTTCCGGCGAAGGAAAATGTAAAGGCGTTGCTGTTTTGCCTAAAACCTTGCTGCCAAGCCACTTTCCGGGCTTCGAAAGAAGCGCGGAGTTGCGCATTTCCGCGCAATGTAGGACAAACTCCTACAGGTCCTGTCGTCATCCATCCGACGCAAAATATGGGCGTATGCCGATTTGCGTGATCATCCTCCGGGTTCAGAATCCATTTCACTGCAATGCCATAAGGCAACAGTTTTAACGGATAGGGGTGTACGATGAACACAAACGACATGCTGGCCGAGATTCGCGATGCCAACCTGAGCTATCTGATGCTTGCACAGCAGATGATCCGTTCCGACAAAGCCTCCGCAGTATTCCGACTGGGTATCAGCAGCGAGATTGCGGATCTGCTCGAAGGATTGAATAATTCCCAAATCTTGAAACTGGCCGGCAGCAACATGATGCTTGCGCGCTTTCGCTTCGACGATGGCGCCATCCTTGGTATGCTGACCAACTATCACAAGGATCGCGGTCTGGCGCATTCGCATGCCGCTATCCTGATGGCAGGACAGAAGTCGGAAGAGATGTCCTGAACGGCAACCGCCGCTCGGGTGATGTGCAAGTACTAGGGACGAACATGGCGAAGAAAAGTGTAGTAACGGAAGCACAGGAAATTCAGCTCGCAATCGAGCTCATTCAACTGGGCGCCCGTCTGCAACTTCTTGAATCCGAAACGACTTTGTCCCGCGAGCGCCTGCTCAAGCTATACAAGGAACTCAAAGGCGTCTCGCCGCCCAAGGGTATGCTGCCGTTCTCGACCGACTGGTTCATCACCTGGCAACCGAACATCCATTCTTCACTCTTCATCAACATTCACAAGTATCTGGTCGAGCACGCACAGATATCCGGCATCGAGGCCATCATGAAGGCTTACAAGCTCTATCTGGAGCAGGTCGAGCCCGATGCTTCGGGAGAGCCGGTATTGTCGCTGACCCGCGCCTGGACGCTGGTACGCTTCTTTGAAAGCAAGATGCTCGAAACCGCATGCTGCAGCAAATGCGGTGGCGACTTCGTCGTGCATCGGCTCGACCTGAACAATCACTATACGTGTGGCCTTTGCCACATGCCTTCACGCGCAGGCAAAACCAAAAAGCTGAAAGAAGAAGCCGCCGGTGCCGCCGCCGCAGGTGGTCCTGCCGCCGTGCAGGCCTGAGCGCTTCACTTCCCGCTCGTCGGCCGCCTTCATGTCACGTGTGCATGCACGCCCGGGCACAGCGCCGCGCATAGCCATACTACGTGCGCCTGCAGTGCAGGCACTGATCATTCAAACTTTTTCCTTTGTCCTGGTGGTTGCGCTGGCTTTGCTTGTTGCACCTGCCGGCGTAGAGGTCAGCGTTGCTGCTGCGACGTTGCTGCAAGGCGCTGCCGCTGCAGCGCTGTCACGTTGGCGCCGCCTTGCCGCCTGGTGGCTTCCGATTCAATTCCTGTTTCCGGTCGCAGTAGTTGTTCTGCTGGCCGTCAGGCTGCCGCCCTGGATCTTTTTGTGTGCCTTCCTGGTGCTGCTGCCCTTGTACTGGACCACCTTTCGCACACAAGTTCCGTTCTACCCATCGGGCCGCGCTACGTGGCTGGCCGTCGAAAAGCTTCTTCCATCGAAGTCCGACATCCGAATGATCGACATCGGCAGCGGTTTCGGCGGCATGGTCATGCATCTTGCGGAACATCGCCCCAGCGGAGATTTTCAGGGCATCGAACTGGCGCCGCTGCCGTGGCTGGCCAGCCGGCTGATCGCCCGCTTGCGCCGCAATCCGGCCCGCTTCATGCGTGGCGATTACGAAAACCTTTCGCTCGCATCGTATGACGTGGTGTTTGCCTACCTGTCGCCGGCGGCAATGCCCGCCTTGTGGCACAAGGCATGCGCGGAAATGCACAGCGGGAGCCTGTTGCTCAGCCTGGAATTTCCGGTTCCCGGTGCCGAGCCGCAGCTCATGCTTCATCCGCAAGAGGGGGGGCCTGAGTTGTACGGCTGGTACATGTAGTTTGGAAGCGCGCCAAATCTGCGCCGACATGTCAAGTTTTCCGATTTTCCGTCGTAACTTTAGGTGAAAGCTACCATTCGGCGCCAGTTTGGCCACATCAGCACACATACTGGTTGTTAAGCGCCCGTTGAATTGGCAAAATGGTTGGCGTGAAGAAAGAAGTCTAATCAGGAGTATCCGATATGAGGAATGCGACCAAGCCGGCAAGGCGCAGTCCGATTCCGGCTGTCGGGTAGTCCAGTATCCCGGAGCCGCCTTTGTTAGTTATCGTTGGTTATCTAGTCGTTTGTGGTTCCGTGTTCGGTGGTTTCGCCATGGCTGGCGGACATCTCGCCGCATTGTTCCAGCCGCTTGAGTTGCTGATGATCGGCGGCGGGGCAGCCGGCGCTTTTTTCGTCGGTAATAATGGCAAGTCGATCAAGGCCACGCTCAAGGCGTTGCCCACGGTTCTGAAGGGCTCCCGGTACACCAAGGCGCTGTACATGGAGTTGATGACACTACTCTTCGAAATCCTTAGCAAGGTACGCAAGGAAGGCCTGATGTCGATCGAAGGCGACATCGAAAATCCCGAGCAAAGTCCTATCTTCAGCAAGTATCCCGGCATTCTTGCCGATCACCACATCGTCGAATTCATGACCGACTACCTGCGCCTGATGGTGTCGGGGAACATGGACGCCTTCCAGATCGAAAACCTGATGGACAATGAGATCGAAACCCATCATGCCGAAGGCGAAGTGCCGGTGCACTGCGTAGCCAAGCTGGGTGATGGCCTGCCGGCGTTCGGCATTGTCGCCGCGGTGATGGGCGTGGTGCACACGATGGAGTCGGTTGGTTTGCCGCCGTCGGAACTCGGCATGCTGATTGCTCACGCTCTGGTCGGCACCTTCCTCGGCATTTTGCTTGCGTATGGCTTCGTCGGCCCGCTGTCGGCGCTGCTGGAACAGAAGCTGCACGAGTCGTCCAAGATGTACCAGTGCGTGAAAGTGACGCTGCTTGCCAGCCTGAATGGCTATGCACCGGCGCTCGCGGTCGAATTCGGCCGCAAAGTGCTGTTCTCGACCGAGCGGCCGTCATTCAGCGAACTGGAAGAGCATATCAAATCGTCCAAATCCAAATAAGAATCAGGCAATCCTGATCCGATAACCCTGAATAGGCAGGAAGAGAAATGGCCGACGAAGGCTTACGCCCAATTATCGTAAAGCGGGTGAAAAAAGGCGGTGGCGGTCACCACGGCGGCGCGTGGAAGATCGCTTATGCCGACTTCGTCACGGCGATGATGGCATTCTTTCTTCTTATGTGGCTGTTGGGCTCGACCGCAAAGGGCGAACTGCAGGGTATTGCCGAATACTTCAAGACCCCGCTCAAGGTGGCGATGTCGGGCGGCTCAGGTTCCGGCGACAGCTCCAGCATCGTGCAGGGCGGCGGCAAGGACCTTACACGCAAGGAAGGGCAGGTCAAGAAGGGCGACGACCCGGAGATGAAGAAGACCTACAACCTGCAGGCCGCCCACCTGAAGGAAGCAGAAGCCCAGCTTGAACGTGCCGAACTGGCAAGGCTGCGCACGCTGAAAGCTCGCATCGAAGAAGCGATCGAGGCACGTCCCGCGCTCAGGCAGTTCAAGAGCCAGCTGCTGATTGATATCACCACCGAAGGCTTGCGCATACAGATCGTCGATGAAAAGAACCGCCCCATGTTCGCCCTGGCGAAGGCCGAACTGCAGCCGTACACAAAAGACATTCTGTACGAAATTGGTCGGGCATTGAACGATATGCCCAACAGGATCAGTCTTTCCGGGCATACTGATGCCACGCCCTATGCCAGCGGTGAAAAGGGATACAGCAACTGGGAATTGTCGGCGGACCGTGCCAACGCTTCGCGCCGCGCGCTGATTGCCGGAGGCATGGATGAAACCAAGGTGTTGCGGGTGGTCGGTCTGTCGTCCGCCGTATTGTTCGACAAGAGCGATGCCTTCAATCCGGTCAACCGGCGCATCAGCATTATTGTGATGAACAAGAAGGCGGAAGAAACCGCCTCGAAAGACGGCGGGACCGTGCAGGTGATGAATGCTGCAGAAGTCAGGCAGGATGTGCCCAACGTCGTGGCAACGCCGGAACCGGCGAAGTAAGGATGTCGGATGCAAGTCGCGGGACGAACCCTGTTGGAGACAGGACATTTTCATGACTAAAGAAAAGTTGTTGGGCTCTCAGGTGCAGCATCTGTTATCCACTCTGTCGGATCACGGTACGCAGCACTTGAACGAAGTCGAGACCGACCTGGTGCAGACCAGCTTTCTTCTTGGCGAGGCAATCCAGAAGCTCGGAACGAGTTTCATGGCCATCCATGAAGCCATCGCCTCCCAGCAGCAAACCATTGACCTGCTGCTATCGGGCGCGACCCTGACACCGGAAATAGCCGAAAACCTGAAGGCCAGGCATGGCGAGATCGGCAAGCATGTCAATGCTGCCGTGACCGGCCTGCAGTTTCAGGACATGACCGGCCAGTTGATCAGCCGTACCGTGCGCCGCGTGATCGGACTGCGCGAGGTGTTGGGCGGTCTGAGCGCCGGCAGTGCCAGCATTTCCGAAAGCAATGCGGAGGAAATCGTCGCGACCCTGCATACCATTAACACGGTGCTGGAAGAGCAGAGCGTCAAACTGGAAAGCGCGCTGTGGAAAGCGGTATGTCAGACGCATATGGAAAGCGGCGACATCGAATTGTTCTAGTGCCGCTCGGTTCGATGCCGGGCGACGCTGAATGGGCATAAAGAAAACCGGGCTGACCCGGAAATGAAAATTGCAGGAGTTACAAAGATGGCAAAAACGATATTGGCGGTGGATGATTCAGGCTCTTTGCGACAGATGGTCGTGTTCAGCCTGCGAGCCGCTGGTTACCAGGTTACCGAGGCAGTCGACGGACAGGATGGTCTTGAGAAGGCGAAAGGCCAGATATTTGATCTGGTGCTGACCGACCAGAACATGCCGCGCATGGACGGACTGACGCTGATCCGTTCGCTGCGTGGATTGCCCACTTATCAAAAAGTGCCGATCTTGATGCTTACCACCGAATCGAGCGACGAGATGAAATCGAAAGGGCGCGCCGCTGGCGCCAATGGCTGGCTGGTCAAGCCTTTTGATCCGCAACGCCTGACTGAAGTCGTAAAGAAAGTGATCGGTTGAGGCCGGATTGCGCAGCAATCACAAAGCAACCATGTAATACCAATTCTGACCCATTTGTCACGTTACGGGTCAGGATTGGTATAAAGCGCAGATGACGGAGTTCCATAATGACCATTGACATGAGCCAGTTCTTTCAGGTGTTCTTTGACGAGACCGAAGAACTCCTCGCAGAAATGGAAAAGCTGCTCCTGGCAATCGACGTCGCTTCTCCCGACAAAGAGGACCTGAACGCGATCTTCCGCGCGGCCCATTCGATCAAGGGAGGCGCGGGAACCTTCGGCCTGAATGACCTGATCGAAGTCACGCATGTACTCGAGTCGCTGCTGGACAAGATTCGCAAAGGCGAGATGGCCCTGTCGGCCGAGCACGTCGATGCTTTTCTGGTGGCCAAGGACGCCCTGAAGATGCAGCTCGACGGACATCGCCTGCATACACCGGTCGATCAGGAAGCTGTCGCCGATGCGAGGATGATGCTCGAGTCGCTGTCCGAAGGCGAGATGCCCAAAGCCTTGCCCAGCGCATCGCTGGACCTTGCGCCGCGCCCGGGTCCCACTGTCTCGCCTAGCGATGGTTCGGGGCGGCACTTCCGTATCGAATTGCCCGAGGTGCCGGCGCGCGACGTCGAGGCGCTTGCCGCCGAACTCGGCTTGCTGGGACAGATCAGCAAGGAGGATAGCGCTGGCCAAGGCACGATATTCAACCTCGTTGGCAATGGATCCCGGGATGACATCATTGCGATCTGTTCGTTCATCGTCGATCCGAGCGACCTCAGGATCACCGAACAGGCGCCGGCGCGAACATTGACGGCGGCCGAAGCAAAGGCGGCCCAGGAAGAAGCCCAGGGTTATGGTTTCTTCGAACCGCTTGAAATGGATGCCGCGCAGGCGGCTGCCGAAAAGGCGGCGCAGGAAGAAAAGCAAGGTTACGGATTTTTCGAGCCCTTCGAGCCGCCCGCGGCCATGGCTGAGCTTGAGCCGGTAAAGACCGAGACGGCGACGGCATACGTTGCCGTACCCACGCCCTCGACGGAGCAGGCAACGACCATGGTCGATCGTAAACCCGCGGCAAAGCGCGAAGCCGACAAGGCCGCGCACAATGCCGAAAGTTCGTCCATCCGCGTCGGCATTGAAAAGGTCGACCAGCTCATCAACCTTGTCGGTGAACTCGTGATCACCCAGGCCATGATAGAGCAACGTACCAGTTCGCTTGATCCAATGTTGCACGAACGACTGCTGAATAGCGTGAGCCAGTTGACGCGCAATACCCGGGATTTGCAGGAAGCCGTGATGTCAATTCGCATGATGCCGATGGACTACGTGTTCTCGCGTTTTCCGCGCATGGTGCGCGACCTCGCGAGCAAGCTCGGCAAGCGCATCGAATTCGTCACGCATGGTGCGGCCACGGAACTCGACAAAGGCCTGATCGAACGAATCGTCGATCCGCTGACGCACCTGGTTCGCAACAGTATCGACCATGGCATCGAGATGCCGGAAGCACGCCGGGCCGCCGGCAAGAACGAGACCGGCAAGCTGTCCCTGTCGGCAGGACACCAGGGCGGCAATATCGTGATTGAAGTGACCGACGACGGCGGCGGCCTCAACCGGGAAAAAATTCTGGACAAGGCAAAATCGCAAGGCTTGGCCGTGCCGGATTCGATGTCGGACGCGGAAGTGTGGCAACTGATCTTCGCGCCCGGCTTTTCGACAGCCGATACCGTTACCGATGTTTCCGGACGTGGCGTTGGCATGGATGTGGTCAAGCGCAATATTGCCGCCATGGGCGGCGCGGTCGACATCCGCTCGGCGAAGGGTTTCGGGACCACGATTTCCATTTCCTTGCCGCTTACGCTGGCGATCCTTGACGGCATGTCGATCAAGGTCGGCGAAGAAATCTATATCCTGCCGCTCGGCTATGTCGTTGAATCGCTGCAGCCGGATCCGGTCGACGTCAAGGAGATCAGCGGACAGGGACGCGTGGTCAAAGTGCGTGGCGACTACCTGCCTTTGATTCCTCTGTATCAGATGTTCGGCATCGAACCGCGCTTTACCGATCCTTCCAAAGGCATAGTCGTCATTCTCGAATCGGAGGGCAGGAAAGCAGCGTTGTTTGTGGATGACCTGGTAGGCCAGCAACAAGTCGTCGTCAAGAATCTCGAATCCAATTACCGCAAGGTTGCAGGCATTTCCGGCGCTACCATCCTCGGCGATGGCGGCGTCTCGTTAATCATCGACGTCGCAGCGCTGCTGCGATCCAGCCGTCAGCTCGCTGACGAATCCATTTTTTCCTGAAAGGGACCTAGCCATGACGCAAGCAATTCAAATGAACACTCCCATTAACGGTGAAAAATCCGACCGCGATATCGCTGGCCAGGAATATCTCGCCTTCACCCTCGGCAAGGAAGAATATGGCATCGATATCCTGAAGGTTCAGGAAATTCGTGGCTATGAAACCGTTACCCGTATCGCCAATGCACCCGACTTCATCAAAGGCGTGGTGAACCTGCGCGGCATTATCGTGCCGATCGTCGACATGCGTATCAAGTTCCAGCTCGGAGAACCGACCTACGATCAGTTCACTGTCGTCATCATTCTGAATATCGGCGGGCGCGTCGTCGGTATGGTGGTCGATAGCGTGTCGGATGTCATTACCTTGTCGCCGGAACAGATCAAGCCGGCGCCGGAAATGGGCACAGCGCTCAACACCGATTATCTGATCGGCCTTGGCACGATCGATCAACGCATGCTGATTCTGGTGGACATCGACCGTCTGATGTCCAGCGCCGAAATGGGTCTCATCGACAAGATCGCTGCGTAACAGCGACGTAGTTGCACGCAACAAAGGCAACAAAGGCAGCAAAGGCAACAAAGAAAACAAAGGCCGCAAAGACGGCCGAACCATCCATTCGGAGAGACAACAAAGGCAGGCCGGCAACGTACCGGCCTGACCGATAACAATAGAGGGTAGGGACAAATGCTTAAAAATCTTACGATCAAATCACGGCTGGTGTTCGTGATCAGTTTCCTTTCTCTGCTGCTGGTGGGCAGTGGAGTTGTAGGCGTATCGAGCCTGAGCTCGGCGAATAATTCCTTACGGACGATTTACGACGACCGGATGGTTCCCATCAGTCAGCTGAACCACATTGTGCGCATTGCGTCGGAAAGTCGCATGGCGGTGGCCGAGTCGATGAACGGGGATCCCGCTGTTGTCACGAAGCGAATGGACGAGGTGGATCGCAAGACTGCTGAGATCGACAAGATCTGGAACACCTTCATGTCGGCCAACCTGAGCGCTGAAGAAAAAAACATGGCCGGCAAGTCGCTGGAAAGCCGCAAGAAGTATGTCGTCGATGGCTTGAAACCGACGGTCGAGGCTTTGCGCGCAGCGAATGTGCAAATGGCGATGGAGTTGATGCAAGGGCCGATGAGCCAGCATTACAACGTTTTTCAGGAGCATATCGATGGCCTGATCAAGATGGAAGAAAAGGTTGCGCGCAGCGAATTCGAAAAAACGCAGTCGCTCTATCTTACTGTCCGAAACATTTCCATCGTAGCCATGGTGCTGGGCGTCGGTCTTGCAGCCTTCATCGGCATGTGGCTGATTCGCGCAATCTCGAACCCGCTTAACGAAGCCGTCCGGATTGCACGCAGCGTTTCCTCTGGCGATCTGTCGCAAAAGATCGAAATCAAATCCAACGACGAGACCGGTCAGTTGCTGGCCGCGCTCAAGGTAATGACAGACAGCCTGTCGCATACCGTCGGCCAGGTACGTATCGGCACCGACACCATCGGCGTGGCCTCGCGCGAAATTGCATCCGGTAATGCCGATTTGTCTTCGCGCACCGAATCCCAGGCCAGCTCGCTGGAAGAGACTGCCTCGTCGATGGAGGAACTGACTTCGACGGTTAAGCAGAATGCAGAAAATGCGCGCCAGGCCAACCAGCTGGTGGTGTCGGCATCCGACGTGGCGATGCGCGGCGGCACGGTGGTCGGCCAGGTAGTCGATACCATGGGTTCGATCAAGGAAAGCTCGCGCAAGATCGTCGACATCATTGGCGTGATCGACGGCATTGCGTTCCAGACCAACATTCTTGCGCTGAACGCGGCGGTGGAAGCTGCGCGTGCGGGCGAACAGGGCAGGGGGTTTGCGGTGGTGGCGGCGGAAGTGCGCAATCTTGCTCAGCGCTCGGCCGGTGCGGCCAAGGAAATCAAGTCGCTGATCGGTGACTCGGTGGAGAAGGTGGATGTGGGCAGCAAGCTGGTCGACGAGGCCGGCAAGACCATGGGTGAAATCGTGGAATCGGTCAAGCATGTGGCCGACATCATGAACGAGATCACGGCAGCCAGCGATGAGCAGAGCGCGGGTATCGAGCAGGTCAATCAGGCTATTAATCAGATGGATGAAATGACCCAGCAAAATGCAGCGCTGGTCGAACAGGCCGCCGCCGCCGCCGACAGCATGCAGATCCAGGCTTCCACACTTGCTCAGGCGGTCGCCGTTTTCAAACTTGATCCGGCCGGCCAAGCCGCCATGCAGCAACATGCGGCGCCTGCGTCATCTGTTGCATCCGCGCCGGCAAAACCGGCAGCAGGCGTAGCCTTGGCTCGCCCCTCGGCCGGCAAGGCGGTCCAGACAAGGTCGGTATCGCAGCCCGCGGCACGCTCCACTCAGCCGGTGAGCGCCGGTAACGGCGATGAATGGGAAGAGTTTTAACCACACGCATCGATTCTTAGAGCGATTCGAGCGTGACCCGTTCGCCGATGCCGGCCGCCTTGTTCGGGGCAAGGTGCTGCGTGAGGGCTGCCGAGGCCATCTTGTCGTGGTATCCGTCACGGCAAGGCACCGTCTTTTTTGCTCGGGACAATCCGCCTCGGCTTTGATTGAGCCAGTCAGACTGAATCCGCATCTAATACGTTTCGAAGAAGCGATTCCCGGTATCCAACAAAATTAAAGGACACAAAATGTTCAATCTCTCCAACCTCAGGATCGGAGCAAGACTGGCGCTTGGTTTTGGTCTCGTGCTGCTATGTGCAACCGCGCTATTGATCCTCGGTTTGTGGCGCATGACTGCGTTGCATGCAAATACCGAGCTGATCGTTTCCGAAAAAGTGGCCAGCCTGACCAGCGCTATGGAAATGCGTGAGGCCGGCTGGACGATCGCAATGGCCTTGCGCATGATTGCAACGCCTACCGATGCCACCGAGGGCGAACGCGAATCCAAACGTCTGGCTGAGCTGCTGGACGGCTACAGGAAGGCGGAAGACACCTTCAAGAAGACCGCTACTGACGCAGGTTCCCGTGCCGCGCTCGTGCCTGTGCTGGAGCAGCAACAGGCAATTCTCCCTCTGATTGAAAAAATACGGGCACATGCAACCGGCGGAAATTATTTTGATGCGGCATCCATGCTGAAGACGGATTTCCTGCCGGCGCATAGTAAATGGACCACGACGCTGGTGGCCTTGGCGGAGCAGCAGCAAAAAACCATGCAAACGACCTATGCAGAGTCTCAGGAAAACTTTGCATCGACGCGCCTGGGCATGCTTGCCGTCGGTATTATCACGCTCGCGCTAGGCGCCTTCATTGCGCTTTACATCACGCGCACGATCACCGTGCCGCTACAACGGGCCGCGGCTATTGCCGACACGATTGCCAGCGGCGATCTGACTACGCAAATCGATGTCGCAGGCAAGGATGAAGCAGCCCGTCTCTCGCATTCATTGAAGGTGATGCAGGCGAATCTGGTCAGCACGGTTAGCAATATCAAGCAAGGTACCGAAATGATGTCGGTGGCTGCACGGGAGATTGCATCTGGCAATGCAGACCTGTCGTCGCGTACCGAATCCCAGGCCAGCTCGCTGGAAGAGACTGCCTCGTCGATGGAGGAACTGACTTCGACGGTCAAGCAGAATGCAGAAAATGCGCGCCAGGCCAACCAGCTGGTGGTGTCGGCATCCGATGTGGCGGTGCGCGGCGGCACGGTGGTCGGCCAGGTAGTCGACACCATGGGTTCGATCAAGGAAAGCTCGCGCAAGATCGTCGACATCATTGGCGTGATCGACGGCATTGCGTTCCAGACCAACATCCTTGCGCTGAACGCGGCGGTGGAAGCTGCGCGTGCAGGTGAACAGGGCAGGGGGTTTGCGGTGGTGGCGGCGGAAGTGCGTAATCTTGCTCAGCGCTCGGCCGGTGCGGCCAAGGAAATCAAGTCGCTGATCGGTGACTCGGTGGAGAAGGTGGATGTGGGCAGCAAGCTGGTCGACGAGGCCGGCAAGACCATGGACGAGATCGTCACCTCGGTCAAGCATGTGGCCGACATCATGAACGAGATCACCGCAGCCAGCCAGGAACAGAGTTCCGGTATTGCCGAAGTCAGCAGCACAATCGGGCAAATGGATGAAATGACCCAGCAAAATGCCGCGCTGGTCGAACAGGCGGCAGCGGCGGCCGAAAGCATGCAGGAGCAATCGGTGAAGCTGGAAGAGGCGGTGGCGGTATTCAAGGTCCATGCCTCCGGTATGAAGCCGCCGGCTGCCGCACCGGCTCGTACCGACTCGGTATTGGCTAAGCCGGTTATGCTTGCCGCACGTCCTGTAACGGCGGCCCGCAGCGCTGCAGCATTGAGCAATGCAACAAATACAAGAAAGCTGTCCAGTAATGCGTCTGGTGATTGGGAAGAGTTTTAATACCTGTCCTTGGATGTGATATGCCATGTAATTGAACAGGACGGGCATCGGTCTGGGGTGTCGCAAGCAGTGGCTGGCTTTTGCTAACGCGAGAACCTCCAGCAAGAAGTCGTGCGACACCTCTTTGCCCGTTCATTGTTCGCACCCGCAGCACCATCGGTGCACTGTCTGGCCCTTTCATAACAGTTGCAAGATCCTTAAGACTGATATCTGAGTTCGCCACCAATGCCACCGCACGACGAGCGTCTTGCTGGTGTTCCCTCCCTTTTGCCACGCGTAATACGTGTTATTAACAGCGGCAGAAATTTCGTTCGTAAAAAACGTGGCTGGAGTGCCTGGATTTCTCCTGAAAGCAGGGATTTTTGCCGCTTTCTGATGGCTTGCCCCATTGCTTCAGGGTAATATATTTAAAGCTCGTGTCGTGATGGATTCCCGTAAGCGGAAATCGCCTGAAACGAGTTAAACATAACAACACCCTTGAGTCGGAGGCAGTACATGATGAATCTGCGAAATTTGCGTATCGGTGCACGCCTGGGAGTAGGCTTTGGCGTAATCCTTGCCATTCTCGTACTCAGTATCGTGATTGGTAACGTACTCACGACAAACAACAAGAAGAAGCTGATCGAAGGTCTCGAACATTCGAATATCAAAGGGCAGCTTGCCGTCACAATGAAAAGCGCGTTGCTGGAAGGCGGCGTGGCCATGCGCAATATCGGTCTGCAATCCGATGTGGGCGCGATGCAAAAAGAAGAAAGCCGCGCCAAGGCACAAAACAAACGCTACGCTGAAGCACGCGACAAGCTCAGTGCGCTCGGCTTGACCGATGAAGAAAAGAAGATATTGGCCGAGATTGCCCGCCTCGATCAGGAAATTGCAGCGCCATTCAAGGAAGCGATCGGACAGGCACTTGCCTTTAACAGCGAAGGCGCATCCAAGGTCATTTCCAGTCGTATCGATCCGCTGAACCAGCAAGCGGTAGTCGAAATGGACAAGCTCGTCGCGTTGCAGCAGGCTGCGGCGAACAAGGTGCTCAGCGGTTCCGTGGCCGACGATAATCGTCTGCTGGTACTGCTGTTTGCACTGGGTGCAGTGGCGCTTGCTGTTGGCGGATTGTTCGCGCTCATGATTTCCAAAAGTATTACCAACCCGCTCAATCAGGCAGTGGCCGTTGCCAGTCGCGTCGCGACCGGTGATCTGACATCGCGTATCGACGAAAGCAGCCGGGATGAAATCGGCCAGTTGTTCAATGCCTTGCGCCAGATGAACGGCAGTCTGGCTGAAATTGTCGGAAACGTACGTACCGGTACTGAAAACATTGGAGTCGCCTCGCGTGAAATCGCCGCAGGCAATGCAGACCTGTCGTCGCGTACCGAATCCCAGGCCAGCTCGCTGGAAGAGACCGCTTCATCGATGGAACAATTGACCTCGACGGTCAAGCAGAATGCAGAAAATGCGCGCCAGGCCAACCAGCTGGTGGTGTCGGCATCCGATGTGGCGATGCGCGGCGGCACGGTGGTCGGCCAGGTGGTCGATACCATGGGTTCGATCAAGGAAAGCTCGCGCAAGATCGTCGACATCATTGGCGTGATCGACGGCATTGCGTTCCAGACCAACATTCTTGCGCTGAACGCGGCGGTGGAAGCTGCGCGTGCGGGCGAACAGGGCAGGGGGTTTGCGGTGGTGGCGGCGGAAGTGCGCAATCTTGCTCAGCGCTCGGCCGGTGCGGCCAAGGAAATCAAGTCGCTGATCGGTGACTCGGTGGAAAAGGTGGATGTGGGCAGCAAGCTGGTCGACGAAGCCGGCAAGACCATGAACGAGATCGTCACCTCGGTCAAGCATGTGGCCGACATCATGAACGAGATCACGGCAGCCAGCCAGGAACAGAGTTCCGGTATCCAGGAAGTCAGCCAGGCGATCACCCAAATGGATGAAATGACGCAGCGTAACGCCGCGCTGGTTGAGGAAGCCGCCGCCACCGCGGAAAGCATGCAGACGCAGTCGAGCGCCCTGGCGCAGGCAGTTGCCGTATTCAAGCTGCGCGAAGGCGACGCAGCCATGCACCAAATGGCATCGACGCCGCTAACAGCATCTGTCGCGGTTGCCGCGCCGGTTCAGCGTGCGCCGGCGGCGCCGAAGGCTGTAACAAGGACCAGGCCGGCAGCGCCGGCTTCAAGCGCGACGCAAGTTGCCAAGCCGGCACCGCGCCTGCCCGCCACCAGTGGCGATGACTGGGAAGAGTTTTGACGTAAGCAACAGTACGATCCGCTTAAGATCGCGGTAAGTGCTGCCGATAAAGAGAATATAAGGCCGGCAAGGACAAGCCTGCCAGACGGCGCCAAATCGATAGTAATCAGAAACCAAAATAACTTTGGAGGCCGAATGATTAACGTTAAGCAGATGCCGATGCGCTCTTTTGCCATCGGTGCAGGCGCTGTTGCTACAGGCACGGCTGCTGCTGGCTTGGCAGCCTGGGGCGGCGGTGACAGCGTCGGCCCGGTAGTGTCCGCCGTCATCGCATCGGTGACGGCAACCGGTTTGGCATTCTTCGGGCGGCGCGGGCAAGGCTCCGGTGCCGCCAATATTCTTCGCGCGGTCGGCGACGAGGTCGATCACATCATGATCGGCGCTGCCGAAACCTCGTATTTTGTCGATTCCATCAAGAAAAAAGTCGACCTCGATCTTCAGATAACCGAAGACATCGTCGGTCGCGCTGATCAGACGGCGGAGGCGACCAAGCAGATCGCCGCCAATGCCGAGCGGGCGTCCAAGGTGGCCGCGGATGTGCGCAGCGAAAGCGTCGCCGGGCGGGCCGAAGTCGACCAGGGTTTGCAACGGATTAACAATGCGCGTCAGGATGCGCAAACGGCTTCACAGCTGATGGCTGCGCTGCAGGAAAAATCCCGGCGTATTCATGTGATCACCGAAGTGATCAACGAAATTGCCGCCCGTACCAATCTGCTTGCACTGAATGCAGCGATCGAAGCGGCACGTGCCGGCGAACATGGCCGCGGCTTTGCCGTCGTTGCCGGCGAAGTGAGGCAACTGGCGCAGCGCACCAAATCGGCCACCGACGATATCGGCATCATGGTCAAGGAAATCAACGACGAAGCCGAACGCGCGGCATCCGGCATGAGTTCGCTGACGGCCAAGGTAAGCGACGCCGCACAGAACGTCGAACGTGTGCATGGCTTTTTGGGTAACATCGAACGCTCGGCTGGTGTATCGGAAAACGAGATCCAGCAGATTGCAGGCGCGTCCCGTGAACATGTCGAGACCACGAATGCGATCGCGCACGCGGTGTCTCGCATTCGCGACGGCATGCTCGCTACCGAAGACGAATTGCCGCGTGCCGCGCAGTCGGCGATGCTCTTGTCGGAGCGCGGCGAAATGCTATTCGAAGCGATGGCGCGTTCCAACGCCGGCACGTCTCATGATGCGCTGCGCGAGGTCGCGCAGCATGCGGCGCACGAGGTCGGCAAGCTGTTCGAGCAGGCGATCGCCACCGGTCAGATTACCGAGGCCGCGCTGTTCGAGCGTAGCTACAAGCCGATCCCGAACACCAATCCGCAAAAGCATACGACGACCTTCGACAATTTCACCGACCGCGTATTGCCGGCGATTCAGGAACGCATCCTCGAACAATGGACGCAGCTTGCCTATGCCGGCGCGGTCGACAATAACGGCTACTTCCCTACGCATAACAGGAAGTTTTCCAAGCCGCTGACCGGCGACTACGAAACCGACCTGGTCAACAACCGGACCAAACGTGTGTTCAACGATCGCACCGGTTCGCGCTGCGGTTCGAATACCAAACCCTTCCTGCTTCAGACGTACAAACGGGATACCGGCGAAGTGATGCATGACCTGTCTGCTCCAATTTACGTCAATGGCAAGCATTGGGGCGGGTTCAGGCTGGGTTATCGCTCGAGCGCGCCGGTTGCCGCAGCGCCCGCTGCAGTCAAAGCAGCAAAGACGGTCACGCCGGTGAATGCACGACCTGCAGCGGCAGTCGGCACGGCAACCAAACGCTTGTCCGGTAAACAAGGCAAGTAATACGCACATGCACAACGGAATGGCTTGAAATGACTTTGGTGCGACAAACCAGACCGGATGCCTCAAAGGAATTTGAGTTT